>CAWAJP010000009.1:0-152421 GCA_963782455.1 uncultured Methanosarcinales archaeon | reverse complement strand
CCATGCTCGACCCATCTATATTACAGATCGACCGTATGAATGCTCCTAGTTCGCCTTCCGGCGCTGCCAGTGCATTATATTCAGCTTTCCCTTCCTCCTGAGTCAATATCTTACTGTAACTCTTCTGCTCGTTAAGCCTGTGCAACCCCTCCAGCATCCAGTTCAAGATACCTGATAGGTTGTCCGGGTCACTCGTTAACCTAGCGACTAAATCCGGGTCTGCATGGTATTCTAGTACTTGTAATCCATCCGATCCTATCTCATTCTTTAACAAGAACGTATTTAGGTTCATGAATGATAATTATCTTTGTATAGTATCCATCATCATCCTTGTTAGCTGCTGGAGGCAATAGATTACATCCAAATATCGACTTAGCATAGATATAAGCTTGAAACGGTTTCTCATATTTTTGCTCAATCGTTATCTTAGCGCCGCCATGCAATATTTTGAATGCCGATGTATCCCGCACTGCATCCGTAGACAAGTCATCCATTGAGTTGAACATCTTTCTCCATAACATGAATAACCTAAAGTTTTTTGATAGGTCTTGCAATGAAGTAGTTGCCGTATTTGCCTCACCTATCACCTTCATTAGTATATCCATTATAGTTGTCTTCCCGTTCCGGGTTCTGCCAAAGATGATAACGGCTTTATCATATATCATCTTGCGATACATGCAACTTCCAACGTGTTCTTGTCCAGGGTAAACCTTTCGACAGGATCAGGAACTATTAATTCCAGTATATTGAGAAAATCCTGTGGAACTGCTATCTCCGGCTTGAACACCGCACCAATCTTATGGATTACCGTAACATCTTTTGCAATAACTTCCTCAAATTGCCTAGTAAGTGTATTGAATACGCTACCGTTGGCATCCATGAACAGATCAGGCCGTCGCTCAAAGTCCTCAATTGATATTAGATTATCTCTCTTAATGCGCCCTATTGCCTCTTCAATATCCTTGTTAGATACTCCCGTTTCACCCCCAATTTTTTGGCCCATAACTGCAAGTTCTGTTTCATCCCGCTAAACCCATCCACCGTTCTTAAATTGCAGCATGGTTTTAGACTCCAAAACTGTTCTAATTTTGTGGTCTTTTAATATCTTCAGTGCTATTTCATCAGATAAGGCCATGTTAAGCCCGCCACATCCGCCGCTTTCACAGTCGCATTCTGGTAGCGGCTCTGGCGGCCAATACCCGAATATCATATCAGTAATGGCCTTCCTGATAACCCTTTTATCGACACTGTTTTTCTTGCAGAATGTCGCTAACTGTTGCTCTTGTTTCACTGTTGATAAATTTTTATATTTCTCCAGATACTCCTTTGTCTCTATGTTCTCAAATGTCATCGCAGGCAAATCTTTTTTGAAGTGCTCATGCTATCACCTCCAGCCGGATAACTTTAGCAATATTAGTTTTAAGTATCCGCCCGTCCTTAATCTGGAATATTAATTGATTGCCTTCCCTGCCTTGTAGTCGTGCCAAAAAGGTTCTACCGTTATCAGTTAAACCTTTTGTGACAAACCCAAAGCCTTTATACGGTTCGCTGATTATGTCGGGCTTCTTGCCCATGCCAGCGTTTTTAATTGTGTCTTCTATCGTGTCAATCGTTTTCATTTTCAAATCATCTCTTATTTTTTAATATATGTTTTAAAAATCCATAACTGTAATTTTAATTTACCTTTTTTATTTTATATGAAAAACATTATATCAGAATTTCATTGTCTTCCATACATATAATGCAATGTTTTACAAAACGCTATTCCATGACACGATTGATAGAATTATCCAAAAATTTAAGCTATTGATCTGAGAGATACTTGAGGCTGATCGACAACCATCTACGATTTTAGTTCGGAGTTACTTGCTATCGATTCGTCCGCATAAATTGAGGGTTGCCAGGAATATCTTGTTGTTCCCTCGAATATTGCCTCCATCGGCGGCTTTCGGGAACTCAGCCGCTCTATCTGGACCGAATTTTTTATCATTTCAAGGGAAGTCTGCTTCTCGAAGTAATCCTCTTTCCAGCCTTCATATCGCGGTTTCCTGTGATTAAGTTTCTGTGGCTCGATAAGCTCTTGTGATTCTTCGATAGTATCCTGCTTCTTGTAACGCTTAATTATTCTATTCACTGAGTTATTGATGGTATGATAATCTAGGTCCGGCAAATAAGGCCGCAGATCCTTGACCAGTCCGGTCTTCAAATTTACTGGAACTCTTTCCCGTCCACAGATGGTGGCCTTTAAATCCTTTCCCAATTTATCCTTGGCGATCACCAATACTCTTCTATCTATGTGATCTGTCTGTAGCCTCTTTTTATTTCGGGGAAGCCTTCTGTCTTTAGTGGGATATTCTACCGTTATCCTATTCTTACGCCATTCTGGGAAGCCTTTCAGGGCATTCGAATTTATCTCTCTCTTCATGTATGGGGTCCGGGTCAGGTTCCCCTTCCGGGTAATCGATGATATAATTCTCTTCGTCTATCTCGATCTTCTCTGCATCTTGATCGTATTTCCTTTTGATCATCCATGAAATATTTGATGCAGGATATTCTGCGACTAGACCACATGTCGTGCAAGCCCAGTCGTGAGTTTTAGGTTGGACCCTCACGGCCCCGTTACATTCCGTTCTTCCTAATTTGGCCGCTTTTCCATGTCTAGCTTGTTCTTGCAGATTCCTTTCATAACGCCGATCTGACCAGATACTGGCGTTGATCCTCTGCCAATAAACTTTCTGCTAATCGGTTTTGCATTGATCTCATAACCAACTATCTTCCATCCTGGAGGATTGCTATCTTTTTCGTTATCCTTTTTCTAAATTTTCCTGGTCTTCGATCTCATGTACTCCTTCAGTTCCTCTTCGGAAAGAGTTTTAGAGGAATCATGCGCAGATCCCCTTTGGAGTGACTTCGCCGAATGCCGGTACTTTTTCTTCTGATATAGTTCTGACCAGGTATTCTTTTCCAGGAATATCCGTATGTAGAATCCCTATTCTCTGCCCCAGACGCGGCCTCAAGCGATCTTCTATCTCATGTGGAAGTGCAAGGATGACCTCACTTATGCGAGCAATTAAGACTCCTTCATCTTCCGCTAATTCACTGAGTGTCCCTACAGCCTCTTCAAAGAAGCCAAGTCGGTATAATTTTTGTGTTTCTCATTTTGCTTCACCATGTATAACTCGACACGGCAAGATTAAATATTTCATTTATTAATTTAGTATTAAAAGAATAATCTTTTATTCTAATACAACAAAAATCATAAACGGTTTCCACAGCGGAATTTATTTGAATATAGAGACAAAGTTACGATTAGAATGTTCAGTGAGTCTCAGGTCAAGGTAATTTTAATTCTGTTGGATGATGAATGGACATGCTGGTTGGGATCTTAGCAAGAACACATAGAATATGAATGAGAGCAATCTAAATCCTGTATTAAAAAAACTAGAAAAAATGGGACATCATATCAAATGATGAAATTCAGAGATTCAACTAAACCTATAAGCCAGATAAGAACCAAAGGTAAAGATTCTGAATACAAGCGATCGAAAACCAGATGTGGAGAATACAAAGAACACCCATATTACCTGAATAAGAGCCTTGAAGCTCTTAGAATCATGATAGGGGAATTGAAAGGAAAAGAAATACCCGCATATCGATGCATGGCTTCATTTTAAACATTATTTAAAGAAGTAAATATCTTGAAGCGCTGATAACGGAATTTGGAGTAAATGTCAATAAATGTGCAACTGAGGAAATAAATAAAGATTTTCCATTTACCAATAATAGAATTTTACAGAAAGATTGTAGATGAATCTACCCAAAAGATCTATCGGATTTTAAAGAAATAAACACAATTTACTCAGGCAGTACATCGATGTTACTGGATGACAGAACAGGAATGTCGTGTCTATTTGGGCGAGCCAACATCGAGATTTGGTACGATGAGTTACTTAAAGCGTATATCTCCTAATCCTGAAAATAACATGGCTTAACCATCGCGAATTCTCCATCATGAGATTAGGCCATGTCCCTTCATCTTTCTTGAGGTTTATTTATATTCCAAGCTGCGGTATGTACGCCAGATAGCTCTCCTTTAGCTCCTTCTTGTCAATGTGGTCATAGATATCAATGGCCTCTCTTCTCACATCGCCCCTAAGCTCCTGGATGAACTCGCGGGGCATTCCCGCACGCCTCAAATGCGTCGTGAACCAATGACGGCAGCAATGTGGTGAGAAAGTGATCTTCCATGCGATCCGAACTTGAATCGTGAAAACCCATGCGTTCAGCGGCATTGACTACCATATGAGATATCCCGGTGCGTTCCAGTCTGTCCCCTTTGCTGCTCAGAAAAAGGGCTTTAGAGCCAGTAAAGTTCCTCCCTTCTCGTGCTCTAAGCCAGCGTCGAAGGATTATGGATGTCTCTCCATCGAAGAAGACAATTCTATTCGTTCTTTTAGCAGTGGGCTTGAGCGTGATGCTTTGCTCAACGAAGTTCACATCATCAACATCAAGGGCGATAAGCTCTCTCCTTCTTATGCCTGTTTTGGCAAACAGGGTTATGATGGCTCGATCTCTTATGTCCATAGTTGCATTGATTAGCCGCCCCATTTCCTCTTCAGAAATTAGCTTATGAGTATGACCTTCCTCATTGTTCTTATAGCGACGAATGTATCTCTTCCTAACAGCGGCAACAGGATTAGCAGAAATCAAGCCTTCATATAATACGAATTCATAAAAGCTGCTTATTTCTGTGAAGTAGTTCTCCAAAGTTTTCTGCGAAACCTTCCTCTCGATGCGCAGATATTCCAGCCAATCCCTGAGTATAGCTCCTTCCACCTCCAGGAGATCAACACCCCTCTCTCGAAGAAAGCCGTCAAATATCCTCAGGGTTGAAATATATCTCACAGTAGATTCTGGCGTCAGACCTCGGATGAGGCAATCCTTTTGAAAGCTCTCTATTAGCTCTCTTGAGTGGTCTTTGGTCCTCTTTGACGTCTTACTCCTGCTTGGGCTCATCCTTTCCACTTCCAGCCGCGAGGTGTAGAGATAACAAGATTATAGTTTTCAAGTGCTTCCAGCTCGGAAGATATGCCTCTTACAAGATCGGCCTCTTTGGGATCAATTCCCAGTGATTCCAGTATCCTGTAGCTGTCGATGGTCTCATGCTGCTTCAAAAGTGTGATAAGCTCCTTGCTATATTTCCGGGAACCCTGGAATTCATCGATCAAGAAGGGCTCGCTGCGATAACGTTTGAGCTCTTTTTCATAATTCTCCAAAACTATATTTTTGAGCCTGAGATCATCCGCCATTTTTTTGTTCTCTTCTTTTAGTCGGGATACCTCTTTGACTATCTCTCCGCGCGGCTTCAGATCAGATTCTTCCGCCAAAGCATTCTCAACTATCTCAATAATGAACTTAGAGAGCGGCACCTTTGCTTTTTCCGCCAGCTCAGTCCATCTGGTTTTATCATTTTGCGAAGGAAGGTATAGCCATACATATCTGGATTTGTCGGGCTTGACCACAGGATCACCAAAAGAATAAATGTACTTGATCCTATTTAAAAATTACCCGTAAAGAAGCGCTGAGGGTGAGATTTGAACTCACGAGGTGCGATGCACCACTGGTTGTCCTGTCCCGGTGTTGAGCCCGGACCTCAAGACCAGCGCCGTAGGCCGCTTGGCTACCTCAGCTCGCTTCACATCTTTGGATCAGTAGGTCTTAAGCCTGACGATAGCATTCAATCGATAATCTTCTCTCGACAATTTTAATATCCCTCCGGACAAATTTTCTCCGATGCTGATAAGAAACGTCTCCCTTCTCCAATCAGGACAGCTGCTGCACGACCGTGATATTCTCATTATGGACCGCAGGATCGCGAAGATTGGCAAAGATCTGCGGGACGAAGAGGGAGATGAGGTCATTGACGGCCGGGGAAAACTGGCCATTCCCGGGCTCATCAACTGCCATACGCACCTGGCCATGACTCTGCTGCGCGGCTACGCGGACGATATGGAGCTGATGCCCTGGCTGAAGGAGAAGATCTGGCCGCTGGAAGCCCGTCTGACTGCAGAGGATATCCGCTGGGGCGTAAAGCTTGGCTGCCTGGAACAGATTCGCTTCGGCATCACCTGCTATAATGATATGTACTACTTTCCGGATGAGACGGCTCAGGCTACACGGGAGATGGGTCTCCGGGCTTTCATATCCGGAGTGGTCTTCGATATGCGGCCCGAACTGCTCTCGGATGTTGAGCCCTTCATCCGGCGCTGGAAAGGCGATGAGCTCATCACGCCGGCCGTCGGCCCTCACGCCGCCTATACCTGCTCGGAAGAGACCCTGCTCAAAGTGAAGGAGATTGCAGACCGGCATACATGCCATGATTCATATCCACCTCTCAGAGACGCGCGAGGAGGTAGACGGCTTTATGCTCACCAAAGGGAAAAGCCCGGTGGAATATCTGGACTCTCTTGGAATGCTGAATGAGCGCCTGGCAGCCGTCCACTGCGTCTGGCTCTCGGAAGAGGACTGCTATTTGCTGGAGAAAAAGAAGGCCAATGTGGTGAACTGCACAGTGAGCAACCTGAAGCTGGCCTCCGGCATAGCTCCTCTGAACACACTGATGAAGGCGGGCGTGAATGTATGTCTTGGCACAGACGGAGCTTCGAGCAACAACAACCTCAGCCTCTTTGAGGAGATGAAGGTGACAGCTATTGTGCAGAAGAACGCCTACCACACCCCTGCCGCATTCTCAGCAGACCAGATCTGGCAGCTCGCCACAACGAATGCCTACAGAGCATTTGGCATGAACATGGGAATTGTCGAAGGCGCTCAGGCAGACCTGGCCTTGATCGATTTGAGAAAACCCTGGTTCTGCCCGGAGACTAATATTCTGTCGCACCTTGTCTACAGCATGGCAGGCGGTGTGGACACAACCATTGTCAACGGAAAAGTCCTCATGCGCGAGGGAGTCATACCTGGAGAAGAGGAAATTCTGGAAAAAGCTCAGGAGCAATTCATGCGCCTGACAGACTGGTGATCTGATCCGCATACTCTCTAAATTCTTTCCTGAGCTCGGACCCTCGATATTCGGCGCGATTTTCTCTTTTTGCTCCGGTATCTTTTCTGCCCATAGTAGCCTCCCGCCAGGAGCAGCAGCCCGGCCGGCAAGAGAAGCCAGGTGACGGAATACGAATCCTTACGCACCATGATGAAAAGGGCTAAGTCCTGGCTCATCCGACCGCTCTGCTCAGGGTCCAGATAAGTGATCCTGATCCGCAGAGGATTGAGGCCAAGAGTGGCGTTTTCGTCTGTGAGTACCGATAGCCTCATGGTATAGGAGTCTCCCGGTGCCAGAAACACATCTCCTTTTTCATTCTCGGCCCTAAGAAAAGGCGGCATAGGACTGGCTTTTACCTGCAGATCATCTGCAGGCTCGTCGCCATTGTTTTCTATCGCGATCTCCAGGCTCGCCTCTCTTCCTACTGTTACCTCCCCCTTCAGCTCTTTCAGCTCTATTTTGGGTCCACGCACAACCTTCACTTGCAGGGGTATATTTTGAGATACTTCTTCGTAGCTGAAGACGATATCTGGATCACGGTCTTCTCCTGAGATCGTCACCCTGGACAGTCTGGAATAATTGAGGCGAAGCTTCAGAGGATAGATGCCCACGTCCGCCAATTCAGTCTGGACCATGAACTGAATCGTTTCATTCTCTCCTGGCGAAAGGGTTCCGGCCATCTGGACCCCGGAGAGAACCTGGATCCTATTATCCGAGCTCTCAAGTTCAGCCATGATGCTGCGGGCATCTGCTCTACTGAGGTCAGGCTCATCTTGTGGCGTTGCATTTGCATTGTTGTGCAGAACGACAAAGATCGTGGTCGTCCTGTCAATTTCCAGTAAGCCGTAGATCGATGAAGTCTCCAGATGCGGCTCCCCTGCCACTTTGTCGTCTGCATGAACAGAAATTATCGCCAACAGATAGAGAGATAGAGCTATTCCCAGGACCCGCGGTGCTTTCATCAGATCCATTTAGAGCAACTGTACCCTTTTATCTTTACTGGCTGAAAATGTGGCAGGGCAACTTTTGGTGGGAATCTCAAGAGACAATCTCGAAAAATGTGAGAAAGAACTTGGAATTCAGAGCGGAAAATATTCATCCGCTGAGAACAAGATCACGGATCTATTCTGCAAAAGTTGTTTCCAGGGCCTCATTTGCATTCAAGCCCTTGTGCACTACACCGCAGATGCGGCGGGTGATGAGCTCCGGATTCTCATGCTGAAAGACATTCCTGCCGATAGCCACACCACGCGCTCCCGCAGATACGGCTCCTTCTATCATGCGAAGCAGGTCCAGCTCCGACTCCACTCTCGGCCCTCCTGCAATGATTACTGGAACGGGGCAGCTCTCCACCACCGCCGCGAAGCTGTCTTGGTCTCCTGTATAGTTGGTCTTTATGATATCCGCACCAAGCTCCGCTCCCACTCGAGCTGCATGGGCGATGTTCTCGGCAGAGTATTCGTCCTTGATCTTCTTTCCCCGGGGATACATCATAGCCAGCAGCGGCATGCCCCACTCCTGGCAGTCGCGAGAGATCTCACCCAAAGTTGAGAGCATATGGCTTTCGTCCTCTGCTCCTACATTGACATGAATGCTCACGCCATCCGCCCCGATCTTCAAAGCCTCTTCTACTGTCGCCACCAGGACTTTGTTATTGGGGTCCGGGCCAAGTGCAGTGGAGGCGGAGAGATGGATGATCAATCCCAGGTCACGACCGTAGCCCCTATGGCCAAAGATTGCCGCCCCCTTGTGCACGACGGCTGCGTCCGCCCCTCCACGGGCTACGGCATCAGCGATGGTTTTGACGCTCTTGATGCCCTTGATGGGACCGACAGTAACCCCGTGGTCCATGGGAATTATGACTGCATTTCCTGTATGGCGGTTGAATATCCTCTCCAGACGAATCGATGTTCCTCTCAATTTCGGCATCCCCACGAAGATGTAATCTATATTCAAATGTATGTTATAGTACATCTTAGTATATGTTATTGCTATAATGTGCAATAATGTGTATTTATAGTTTCTGTTCGCAGTTCCCAGCGTCATTAGCAGTTATCAGTAAGCCTGAAATAGTGGTATGACGCCGTACCCCTCGGAGTGAATTGGAATGGTTGTCAGTGTATCTTATCTTGAGCGACTGCAAAAGATGGTGGGAGTGACGCTGGTCGTTTCTCTGCTGGCGGCCCTTTACCTGAACTTAATTATTGGCATAGCACTGGCAGGCACGGAGACCGGTGAGTTCTGCCCAACCTGTCCCGATTGGACCAATTTGGATGGCTGGCTGGCCAAGAAAGAGGTATATGAGAGAGACCAGGGGATCGGCCAGCCGGCAGGCTCAGAGAGCGTACAGACAGGCAGCAATAATCAGGCCGCAAGTCTCAAAGTCGATCCTTCGGCGAACGGCTATCCATTGAAAGATCTTCTCACCAAAGCAAGCTTGATCAAAAAAGATCAGGTCATCCTGGATGTTCGTAGTCCACAAGACTATCAAGCAGGTCACATTCCTGGGGCCCGTAATCTCTACTGGAAAGATCTGCAAAAAGGCGGCAATCTGGACCGGGGCTCGGCAAAAGGGGCGCTGGACCGGGCAGGAGTGAACAGCAGCGACAATCTTCTTGTCTATGGCGGAACGGACGAGGGAGATGCTTTCGCTTTCTGGGCTCTGAGCTACCTCGGGCAAAAAAATGTGAGCCTTCTCGACGGAGGAGCTGATGCTGCCTGGAGCGCAGGTATCCAAAAATATAAGTTCCCTGCCCAGATTCCGCAGTCAAATTATACCATTCGTACAGTTCCCTGGCTACTGGTGTCGTCTGACAACCTGGAAAGCTTCCTGGCCCAGTCTGATGTCCAGATTCTGGATGCGCGGGACTATTCTGACTATGGCAGGAACATGATCACCAACGCCATATCGTTAACAGCAGAAATGCTCTACGATGACACCATGATAAAAGACCCCGCCACCCTGGATGACCTATTCAGCCGACGCAGTCTGGACATAAAAGGAACCCAGATTGTTTACGGCACACCCCAGGCTTACAGGCTCTTCTACAGTCTCAAGCTCATGGGTTATAATGCCACGCTACTGGAAGGCGATTGGTGGATGAAGACCAAATGGGCGGTCAGCAGCGTGAAATTATGATCAGTTTTGTTACCAGCAATAAGGGAAAGTTTGTGGAGGCCAAAGGTATATTCGGCGATCTGGAGCAAAAGAATATCGGCTATACCGAGATCCAGGCAGACACACTGGAAGAGGTGGCAATCTTTGGCATGAAGGAGGTTTCATCCAGACTGCAGGGCCCGGTAATGCTCGAGGATGCGGGCCTCTTCATCGAAGCTCTGTCGGGTTTTCCTGGTGTCTACTCGGCCTACGCCCAAAAGACCATTGGCAATGACGGTATACTGCGGCTTATGGAAGGGGTTAAGGACCGCAGAGCCTTCTTCAAATCGGTGGTCGTCTATTCCGAGCCGGGGCTGGAACCACAAATGTTTCAGGGGATTGTTCACGGCCGGATTGGACACGAGGCGCGAGGTGCGCTCGGTTTTGGCTACGATCCAATCTTTTACATAGGTGAGAGGAGTCTCGGTGAAATGGAGGTAAAAGAGAAGAACAGCATCTCTCACCGCGCGAGTTCGATGCGCTCCCTAAAAGAATGGCTGGACAGCCGTTAAAGCCTTTTTTGCCCTTTGGAGCTGCAAAGGCCAGGAGATTCAAATTATCAGGTTCAACAGGTCCCAGCCCACGATCGTCGGCGCACCGGATTGCTCGATTACCTGTTCCGCCATCTCGTCCTCATGCCCTTCAGCCTGCGGGTAGAGGTGCGTCAAAACCACCCTCTTCACGCCCTGGCAACGAAGCACATTGCCAAGCTTCAGAGGAGTGCTGTGGTTGGTGACGTCAAAGGGCTCCGGGAAGGAGCATTCGTGGATGAGCAGGTCAGCGCCTTCCGCCAGAGCGGCCACTCGGGCCGAGGGCTCGGTGTCGCCAGAATAGACGACCACTTTTTCCTCCGCCTCCAGGCGATAGGCAAGAGCCGTCACGCTGTGGCGCGCCTCCTCTGCGAAGATGTCGAAACCCTTGATAGAAAAGGAATCCATGGGCGAGAGTTCGTGAACCACAAACTGCATCTTCTCCAGGTTGGGGTAAGCGCTTTGCAGGAGCCTGAACCATAAGTCCGTTCCTTGGGGGCCGAAAATCACAAGACCCGTCTGCCCGGACAGATAGCGCGCATTGGCCAGAGCCAGGAGATCGGAGACGTGATCCAGATGCAGATGCGTAAGCACCACTGTGTCCAGCGGCGCCAATGGAACGCCGGCCTGATCCAGGCGCAGAAGAGTACCTGCTCCACAGTCGAAGAGCAAAGGCTCGCTGTTCTCCATCAAGACAGCCGCCTGGGAGCGGCCGGGCTGAGGGATGCCGACGCCGGTGCCTAGCATTGTGACCTTCAGGCTCATTTCAGTAGTAATTCAGGCTCGATGGTAAATAATGGTATTCATAGATCGTCTTCTTCAGACGGGAGACAATAGAGATGAGTAAGCTATTGAGTGTCGCTCAAGACCTTATCATCACCAACAGCATCTTGAATTTGCTCAGCGCCTTGAGGGCATGAGGCTCCCCGGCAGGCAGGATCACGAAATCGCCTTGATTCAGGTGGTACGATTTGCCGGAAATGGTAATCTCAACTTCTCCATCAACCACATTCACCAGTGCATCGAAGGGAGCGATGTGCTCGCTCAGCCCCTGGCCTTTGTCGAAAGCAAATAGGGTTACAGTTCCTGTGCTCTTGCGGATTATCTCCCGGCTCACTACAGAGCCGTCCTGATAGCCCACCAGATCCGTTAGCTTCTGGACCTTCGGTGTGCTGTTATCGTTCTCTTTTTCTGTCATCTATTTTGCTCCTGACTCTAAACCATCTGAACATTTCCTTTCGCTTTTACTTTCTCGTACATCTTCCGGTCCAGCGTCAGCAGCTTTACCTCTTCCCTCTCTGCTGCAGCCAGGAAGAGCGAATCATAAAATGTCGTCTCATTCTCCAGAGCAATCTCGTAAGCCAATTCAGCCAGATCTGATGAGCAAATCACTGAGCATGACCTGATGAATTCCAGGCATTTGGAGAGTGACGCACTGGTTGATTCTTTGCTTTCTTTGAACAGGGCAACCCTCTTCCAGGCAGCATTGCCAACTTCAGCTACGGCAAGATCAAGTGTAATCGGACTCAGTAAATCTACAGCTTTTACTGCCCGTTCGGATGCATCTTCTTCAAAGTAGAGGGAAAAAATAACGCCTGAATCAAGGACGGCTCTATCTCGCATCCCTGTCCTCTCTTATCAGTTCAGATCCACTAACGCCTATATTCTTGGTTGCCTTTCTCAGCTCTTTTGCCTCATTGAGGAGAATATGTCTTCTCTTCTCCCTGACCAGCTCCTCGACCGCCTGCCGGATATCCGACTGCCAGTTAATATCCGTCATCTCATCCATCATTTGCCGGACTTCTGCAGGGATCCGAATTGTGTACACACAACTTGCAGACATGATATCATGTTTATGTTAAAGATATATACAAATTACTATCTCGTTTGATACATCGCAAACTTTTAACATAAGAACGAGAAAGAAGCGCCAGGGTTAGAGAATGTCTTTGTAGCTACTTATGGAGGACAGGGAAGCTAAGATGGCTAAGACCTCTCCAATACCCGTCTCTATCGATGCCAAGGAAGCTCACCGCCCCAGGGGCCAGGCGCCTGGCAAAAGCTATCACATCTGATGGACATTTCCTCATGGGAAAGGTGGAGAGTCTTTCGCACGACATACGTTTCCGATGGAGGGGTCGTACTCTGAATGTCGAGCTAAAAGACTTTTCCAGCGAAGGGCAGAGCGATTATGTTAATTCCATCATCAATTCTGAGGGCCGGCTTTATAATCAAGTCCTAACGGCACGAGAAACGAAAGACCCTTTTGTAATCGTGGTCCTGGGCGAAGATACCGAGGTGGCTTCGGCGATTGCCCGGAACGTCTTCTCGAGAGGTTTTCGGGGTCTGGATGCTGAAGACAAGATCATCGAGTATACTCATATGGTGGAGGTCTTCGAGGCCAACTGCGCGGGCTGCAATATCCGGGTATGGCAGATGTTGGACAATCCATTCGGTCGAATGCTCCAGAGGGTCAAGAAGATCCTGCAGGGTGGGGATTTTTCCGCCTTTCGTCCCCGTTCAGCCGGAGGCGAGCGAAAGTCCGCAGCGCTGTCTATGCTCATTGGAAACGGCATGGGACCGACAGGGTCGAAGGCGGTTTTAGAGAAGTTCAATCTAATACTGCATCCCAAACGGCCAGATGTCTATCTTTGTGACTGCAAAGGAATCGGGCCCAAGATTGCTTCAACCATCCAGGAAGCATTGGGACTGCCCGATGGAGTGGCAGCGCGACCGAAAGTCACCAACGGCAATGAGAGAGCGGACGAAGCAGGGCAGAAAGTAGGCAGTATGGTTTGACCGAACGATCCGGCCTCTGAAATTCGGGGTGGGGTTTAAGTATCTGCAAATGGTTTCTTCCGTCAAGTCAACTAAGAAATTTCAAGGTGATATTTTTGCAAAAGAGCGTCGTCAAAGATCCAGGTCTTGCAGAAGCAGGAGAAAAGCGCATCGAATGGGCTCGCAGGCATATGCCCGTTCTGGAGAAGATCAAGCAGGAGTTCGAGAGAGATTTGCCCCTCAAGGGCGCGCGCATCGTGGCCTGCCTGCACGTGACTGTGGAGACTGCCAACCTCATCACCACCCTCGTGGCGGGCGGAGCCGAGGTTGCGGTCACTGGCTCCAATCCCCTCTCCACCCAGGACGAAGTGGCGGCAGCCCTGGCAGCCCGGGGCCTCTATGTCTATGCCTTCCGGGGCGAGAACGAAAAAGAATACTACGAATGCATCAAAAAGGCCCTGGAGCTCAAACCCAATGTCAGTTTGGACGACGGTGCAGACACCATCGCCATCATCCACAAGGAGCATCCTGAGCTCGCTGCCCAGATGTTTGGCGGCTGCGAGGAGACCACCACAGGAGTCGTACGCCTGAGGGCCATGGCCGAGGACAAAGCGCTGCTCTATCCTGTGATCGCTGTCAACGACGCCGAGACAAAGATGATGTTCGACAACCGCTACGGCACGGGCCAGAGCACACTGCACGGCATTATGCAGGCTACCAATTTTCTTTTCGCAGGCAAGAATGTGGTCGTGGGCGGCTACGGCTGGTGCGGCCGGGGGTTCGCATTGCGAGCGAAGGGCCTCGGCGCTAATGTAATCGTGGTAGAGATCGAGCCGCGCAAAGCCCTGGAGGCTGCCATGGACGGCTACCGGGTCATGCCCATGCAACAGGCGGCACCTCTGGGAGATCTATTTGTCACTCTCACAGGAGACATAAACGTCATCCGAAAAGAGCACTTCGAGCTGATGAAGGATCAGGCAATCCTTGCCAACAGCGGCCACTTCAATGTGGAGATCGATATACCTGCGCTGGAGAAGATCGCATCAGAGAAGAATGAGATCCAGAACAACGTCACAGAGTACAAGCTCAAAGACGGCAGAAGGCTCTACCTGCTGGCGGAAGGCAGATTGATCAACTTGGCTGCCGCTTACGGCCATCCTCCTGAGGTCATGGACATGTCCTTCGCCAACCAGGCACTGGCAGTGCGCTATATTGTGGAGCATGGCCGGAGCCTCGATAAAAAGGTCTACGCCGTGCCCGTGGAGATCGACCGCAGGGTAGCGGAGCTGAAGCTGGCCTCCATGGGCCTTGAGACCGAGAAGCTGACGGCAGAGCAGGACAAATACCTGCATAGCTGGCAGATGGGAACCTGAAAGAGGTGTTCTGTCTTGGATCTCAAGAGGGAGAATCTGGAGGCATACCTGAGGAGCCTCTATGGAGACGATCTTTCGCTCATAAGCGTGCAAAAGCTGGGAGAGACCATCCCGACCACAGAGGATGTAAAAGGATTCGGATACGGATCCCCTCTGCTGGTGGAGTATCAGGTCTCGGGAAAGAAAGGCTCAGCGGTACTATCTTCCATGCGCGTGCAGAATGGCTTCGGCCATGACCATTTCTCTGACAGGGCGAGGATACTGATCTGGCAGAACTCGACCTTTGCTGGCCTTCCCAAGCATGTCCCATCTCTCGATGTGGGCTACTTCACTGAAAAGGGAGAGCTGGTTTCCGCTGGAGATGCATGCGAATATTTTATGCTCATGGAGAAGATCGAGGGAAAGGAGTACTTCTTCGATCTGGAGAGAGTCAAAGAGCAGGGAGCGACAGACCTGGACCACGACAGGGTCATCGCCCTATCCAACTACTTGGCCGAGATTCATTCCGTCAAGAATGATTGCCCGCCATTATATCTGCGCAAGATCAGAGAGACGGTAGGAGATGGCGAGTGCATCTTCGGCATTCTGGACGACTACCCGGAAAATCCCGGCTTCCTGGATCCGGATGAGCTGCAAGAGATAGAGAAAGTCTGCGTGGAATGGCGCTGGAGGCTTCATGATAAAGCCCGCCGCCTCGCCCAGGTTCACGGCGACTTCCATCCCTGGAACATCATGTTCAGGGAGGGCACTGACTTCTCAGTCCTGGACAGAAGCCGGGGGGAGTGGGGCGAGGCCGCTGATGATATCACAGCTCTGGCCATGAACTACATCTTCTATTCAGTGCAAAAGAGCCTGCGCCTTACCGGTGACTTGAAAGACCTATTCGAGCTTTTCTTTGAGAACTACCTGGAAAAGACCGGAGACGACGAACTCCTGGAAGTCATCGCACCATTCTTCGCCTTCCGGGCAGTGGTCGTGGCCAGCCCAACCTGGTATCCATTGCTATCCGATGATGTGCGAAGGACGCTCTTTAATTTCCTGGAGAACGTCCTCGCCTCAAAGAGGTTCAATTTCAGGGATGTGAACAGCTACCTGGATTGATTGAACAAAATGAAAACTTACGCCTTCGAACTCTCCGGAGAGCATGAGACTCTGCCAAGATGTGAAGCTCTGGCGCTGGTGGAGCTTTTTTCCGCCAGCTTTCGAGAGATCGCATTCCTGGACCAGTGCCTCATCGTGGATGCGGAAGAACTCGATGTACAGATGCTGGGAAAACGTCTGGCCATGACTCATCGCATCATCGAAGTACTAGCAACTTCTGACGCAAGACTGGAGGCACTTTGCGAGTCTGTAGGCTTTCTGGATCTTCCCCAGAAAAGATATCTGGTCAGGGCTCGGCGAATCAAGGATGCTACTCCAGGAGCTGATGCCGTGGAGCATGAGGTGGGGCGAGTTCTCTTTCAAAAAGGATACAAAGCTGACCTCAAAGACCCGGAAATGGTGCTGCGAGCCATTATCACAACAGGAAAGATCGTTCTGGGGCTGGAAGCGGCCGTAACGGATCGCAGTTCCTTTGAGAGCCGCCGGCCGCATCTCAAGCCCTTTTTTCACCCTGGTGTCCTCATGCCCCGCATGGCCCGTTCACTGGTCAACCTGACTCAGGCACGTGCGAACGAGCGGCTGCTCGACCCATTTGCAGGAACCTGCGGCATCCTGATTGAGGCCTGCCTGGTAGGCATCGAGGGCGTGGGCATTGAAGTTCAGACCCGGCTGGTGAAAGGAGCTCTATGTAACCTCCACAACCAGGATTGCAGCCTTATATTGGGAGATGCGAAGCGTCTGCCCCTGCGAGATGCTTCCATGGACGGAGCCGTCCTGGATACGCCTTACGGAAGGTCGGCCAAGATCCTGGCCGTCTCCAAGGAATTTCTCTTAGAGGAGAGCCTGAGAGAGCTATTCCGGGTTATCAAGCCAGAAAGACGCATGGTAATTGTGGCAGACAGGCCTCTTGATGCCCTGCTGGCCGATGCCGGGTTCAATGTCATCCAAAAGCATACGGACCGGGTGCATGGAAGCCTTACCCGGCACATATTTGTCGCCAAAAGGGCCGGAACGAAGATATAAGCGCCGCCACTGCAAAACAAAATAGTAATATACATTACTAAATATTATACATTACTAAATATATCACATAATACAATTATGGTGAGCACCTTTGTTCGCGATACAGGTTCGCGAAAATATATTTTTTCCAGTATCACATATCATAATGACTCGTTTGAAACTCCTAAAATTGAACGTGAAGGCGTACAGCGCAGCAGCGATCAACCTCAGAAGATTTCCTGATCAGTGCACACTCAGGGTCATTTGCCGCATATTTACTGGTATATCTCTCTTTGAATTGCTTTAAGATTCCCCAATAGCTCGGCACCCTTTTCAGTAGTCTCGTATATCAAAGAGGGATCTTGTTTAGTATTAATGAAGCCCTTTTCGGTCAATAATTTTAAGTATGGGTCTACAGTTCTGAAGTTGAGATTTGCCTGATATACTATGCGAGTCTTATTTGCACCATGAGCGCAAATAAATAATATCTGAGATATGATTAGATCGCGACTGCGTTTCATAAGTCCACCCTTATATCCAAGCCATATTTTTTAGGATCTCACGGCAAGTTTGCTTTGTTCGATTCATTTTGCTTTTAATCAGCAATTATGATAAGGTCAAAATTAGGATATAAATCTGGTGGACCAAAGATACAGAAGATTATAAATCCCAAAATCGAAAAGAGGTTTTGGGATTTCGTCAGGAAGGTATCCACTATCGGTTTATGATGAAAAAATGGAGAGATAACTGACGTCTCGCCATAGATGCAGATCTCGCCATAAGCTCGAGGCTTTTTATAGATTCAAATTCATTTGCCAGTGAGCTTGCCTATGGCAATGGCACTGCAAACTGAAACCCTTTATTGATATGGATTCGATTCAATGGATCATGGAAGATCTCTCCTGAGACTTTCCAATATTTTGGTCGCGCATTTATTTTTTGAATGAATACCTGCAGCTTGCCGCAGGGCGGCACTGTTTGACTTCAAATAAGTGACCATGATCTTATGCCCAAAATTTGTCGAAATATCGGATTTTCTATCAAATAGTTAGAAACAGATTATCGGACTTGAGAGAAGCCCAACTCAATATTCCAAGATTGCCCTAGATATGGGCCATGCGGAAATTTTATGCATCGATCTATGCTGCACATTTTGGAGCGATTCAAGACTAAGAAAAAGCAATATGAGGAGAGAATAAAATAACTCAGGATAAGCATTCGCACAAAAACAAACTATTAATATAATAACATGCGCTAATCATCCCTCTCCAAAAAATACCTATGCTTAAATAGTTTGTTCGGGCATAAGCCTTTATATGAGTCATTTCACATCTCGAAAAGGCCAGGGTCATCTGCCTTTGATTCACCATTTAACTCCAAAAACAGGATAGATTCTACATGAAAACAAGGACTTTGCGAGTGTATCTGACTTGCAGAAGGACCAGTATGACCGCGAACCATCAAACAGCCGGAAGGGAGCCATCGGAAGTCCCGGGAACTTCGAATAGATGTTCTCCGAGTTGAGATTGTTGAATAATGCCGGAACGATAGATTGGGAGAATATAAGGCAGCCTGTCTTACCTGTGAGACGCCGAAGATTCAAGGCCAGCAAATAGTTGTGACCCCCCCGTATTACCGGCCGTATTGGAAAAACCAAATAATATGATTATTGACTTTCTGTCCAGGAAAGCCATATGAACACATTCGGACCATGCGTGTCAAAAGAGCGAACATGAGGCTAGCCAATGTCGTCTGCCTGTGATAAATACGATCTGGCCGAGACTAAACTTAAGGCCTTCACTAGATCAGCAGTGCGTACAAAAGTGATGCTCTGCTTGCTGGAACGAGAGCTGAATGCAGGAGAGCTCGAAAAAGAGATGGGACTTCGGGCTACCACGATACTTCATTCCCTCAAGGAATTGAGCGAAGAAAAACTGGTTACCAAGAAGGATAGAGGATATCGGCTTACAAATATAGGCAGAATCCAGGCTCTGATCCTGGAAGAGTTAATTGGTACCATTGTAGTCCTGGATCAACATTGGGATTTCTGGATGAGTCATGACCTGAGCGACATACCAGTCAAGCTGCAAATGAATTTAGGGATGCTTGTTCAATCCCAGTTGATCAAATCCGACTCCACATCACTCCTCAAAAGCCTTGAGTATTTTCTGACAGAGCTCATGAGGTCCAAGGAAATTCATGGATTATCGCCTATAATCGCTCCCGGGCAGACGGAGGCTATTTCCAAGGCAGTGGAAAATGGGGCCTGTGTCGAGCTGATTTTGACTCCTGCCGTTTATAGTATCGTGCTTAAAAAGTATTCTGATGTCTTGAAGAGGATGCTTCAGTTCGATAACTACTCTCTATACATACTAGAAAAAGATATCAAGATAGCATTCACTGTGACAGACTCCATCCTCTCCCTGGGACTGTATAGACTGGACGATGGGTACGACCTCGTCAATGATCTTTTTTGTGAGGGAGAGACATCGCGTGCGTGGGGCATGGAGCTATTTAATTATTATCGCAATCAATCCAAATTGATAAAAAGCATTTAACAAATGGTATGGGCCTAGCTCACCGTAATCGGCATCAATGAACTTATTTCCAGATCAACTCTTGCAGCCTGTCCGCGAGAGTTGATTTGAGCAAATTCATCTATCGATATCGATTCTCAATCCACGTAAAATTATTCTCACCAGAATATAATTGATTAAAACAAGTATCTATAGATGGATTCTGTTGGACCTAAACGCATTTAATAAATTTTTCAAAAAAATGATCTTTTCGTAATTTCATTAGCATTCTCATCAATCTTTAAGGCATACTCTTTAGTCATATTGGTTTTCTTCTGGCAAGTCATATATCTAATTGTGGCAATTCTTTACAAAAAGATAGATGATGCTCCTTTCTAGGAAAAGAGGTAATCGATAATGTTTGAACATACACTATTGGATAGCAAAGATAACTTGAAGGTATTCTTGGCTGATGAATTCCATCACCTGGTCAAGATATTTAAGAATATTTTTCTATTTTTGGCAGTCAGCTCCCTCTACACCGGCTGCACGGGGTTCTGTATTGCCTTCGCAGGTTTCATCCTGCTTGGTGCCAACCCTGACCTCCATGCCTGTCTCGCCGTCTCCCTGACAGTCTTCAGCGTATACAGCCTTAACAAACTGACCGATAAAAAGGAGGACGCGATCAACTCTCCAGAGAGACTGAGCTTTCTTGCAGGAAGGACCAGATTGATCCTTGTCTATTCCCTATTGTCTTATGCACTTTCTGTTCTCTTGATCGCCCTGGAAAAACCCATAGCCATTCCAGTAATATTCATACCATTGCTTGCCAACGCCCTATACAGTTCCAGGCTCATTCCCGGTCTCCCGAGGCTCAAAGACATACCTCTCATGAAAAATCTGGTGGTAGCTTTCTCCTGGGCTCTGGTCTGCGTACTGGTCCCTGCGGCATACTCGGAATATCTGGATGGGAAGGTAATTTTGATCATCTATTTCATTTTCCAAAAGGTCTTCATTAATACTGTTCTCTACGATGTCAGGGATATAGCCGGGGATAGAGAGAATGGCATAAGGACATTGCCGTGCCTGTTTGGTCTCAAAAAAACTTTACTAATCCTTCTGGCAATGAACAGCACGCTTCTGCCTCTCCTGGCACTGACGGAGGGCAAATCACAGCTGCTAATGGGAGGAATGATTATCTATGGATATATCTACATCATTTACTTTAGCAAGATGCAGAGCCCTCTCTTACTGGATCTCTTTGTTGATGGAGAATGGATGCTCGCTTGCATATCCCTGATTCTGATGAGAATGGCAAGTGTGATGTGATTTAAAGACTAATCTCAAAAACCCCTTATTTCCCATAGAGCTGGTCTTTCAAAATCAGGCATGAACCAGTAACCTGAAACCCAGGAGTTTGAAAGCAGAGAGGCTTCATGCCTCTGCTGCTTCATAATCGGTATCGATAGTATCCTGGAGACCATCCTCAGTATGAACCGTAACCATGCGCTCAGATACATCCTGATCGGAGAGAATCTCCATAAAACGCTTTGTGTATCCGTCTCTTTCCGACGCCTTCTGGCTCTCAAAGATGTTTCTGTACTCAGAAATAGTGGAAGGAGCTACACGCAGGCTTTCAGCCATATCTTTAACGGATTTGCTGGCATCCGTCAGGCGGAGAAACTCTTCCTTATCAAAAGGAGGCTTCAGATCCGTCTCACGAAACAGATGGAGCTTGATTCGAGCTCGGCTGACGGTTTTATTAAGGGCTCTGTCACCCAGTTGCTCTGCAATCTCAGTATCACTCAATCCCTTATAAAATAACCTCACCACAGAGGATAACTGCTCGGGAGTCAACTTGGTTTGGATATTGTATTGTTTTATCATCTCCCGGACTACCCCCAATAGAGCGCGTTCAATCTCGCCGCTTCCCCGAAGACTACCATGACGAGTGGCCTGCTTCTCCACGACCTTGGTGGTGGCGCCAATCTTCATAACGAGGTCACGCAGCTGATCAGTCCTACCACTCATATGAGATACTCACCCCAAGGAGACACGCATGTTTATACTATAAAGAGATTTCGATTGTATTACAAAGCTTTTTATATGCGGCCTTCGTCTAGAAAGGCGGAATGTCCGAGACCAGCATATATGTTGTCAAGACCACTGCGAATCAAGAACGATCGGTGGCCAACATGATCGCCCAGATAGCACGCAAGGAAAAGTATGATATAAGGGCACTGCTGGTACCAGATGTGCTGAAAGGTTACGTTCTTGTGGAATCACCAGCCCCCGAGATCGTGGATCAGGCGATTCAAGGAATACCCCACGCACGCTCTGTGATAAAAGGGGCCTCGAATATCGAAGAGGTTGAACACTTTCTCACGCCCAAGCCTGCAGTAATCGGAATAAACGAAGGCGCAATTGTCGAGCTCATATCCGGGCCCTTCAAGGGAGAGAAAGCTAGAGTCAAACGCGTGGACGTAGCCAAGGAAGAGATAACTGTAGAACTCTTTGAAGCTATGGTGCCCATCCCCATCACGGTAAGGGGAGATCACGTACGCGTGCTCAGTAAAGATGAAACTTAGAGGTGATTGATTTGGCTAATGTCGTAGAAGCATTGGTCCCTGGCGGAAAGGCTAGCGCGGGGCCACCTTTGGGCCCGGCCCTTGGACCTCTGGGCGTAAATGTAGCTCAGGTGGTTGCCAAGATCAATGAACAGACGAAAGACCTCAACGGGATGCAAGTTCCGGTTAAGGTCATAGTGAAGTCCAGGACCGAATTCGAAATCGAAGTCGGAACGCCTCCTACATCGGCCCTCATCATCAGGGAGATCGGTGTGGAGAAGGGCAGTGGCGACAAGACCATCATAGGAGACCTGACAATGGAGCAGGTTCTGAAGATCGCGAACATCAAGAGAAAAGGCCTTCTTTCCAAGACCCTGAAGAACGCTGCAAGCGAGGTCATAGGCACCGCAGGATCTTTAGGAGCGACCGTTGATGGTATGCCCAGCAAAGAGGCTCAACTGGCTGTGACCAGCGGCAAATACGATGAGATATTAGAAGCGAAGGCTTGAAATATTAAGTTATAATCTGAATTCTGATTCTCTTTTTTGAGAAGCCGTAGGAGACCGTAAAAGTCGCAGACTACGGAGGATTGAAATGGATATCGAAGAAGCCGTCAAACAGGCTATCACTGAGGCACCTGCCAGGAAGTTCAGCGAGAGCGTGGATCTGGCCATTAACCTCCACAACATCGACCTTGCCCAGCCGGCAAATAGAGTCGATGTCGAGGTTATCCTACCCCACGGACTTGGTAAACCGACCAAGATCGCTGTATTCGCTGCCGGAGAGACTGCCCTGAGAGCCAAGAGCGCCGGAGCTGACCGGGTCATCTCTGCGGACGAGATCAAGGAGTTCGCCGGAGATAAGAGAGCTGCGCGCAAACTGGCCGATGAGTACAAGTTCTTCATAGCAGAGACTCAGTTCATGCCCGTTATAGGTAAGAGCCTGGGTTCCGTCTTGGGCAAGAGGGGCAAGATGCCAACACCTCTGCCGCCAACACAGGATATAACCCCACAAATTCAGAGGCTCGAGAACATGATCAGGATCAGGTCCAGGGACAAACCGACCTTTCACCTGACTGTTGGGAATAGAAATATGAACACCAAAGAGCTGACCGAAAACATAGAAGCGGTCGTCCTCAAGCTCGAGCAGACCTTAAAGGATGGTCGGCATAACCTGAAGTCAGTTTACGTCAAGACCACCATGGGGCCTTCTATAAAGGTGATCTAAATGGCAGGAGAGATTCGTCATACTGCCCATATACCAGAATGGAAGGTTAAGGATGTTGAAGAGCTTATCGAGATGATAAGCAAGAGCAGAGTGGTCGGCATAGTAGGCGTGCGTGAGATTCCCGCCAGCAATCTGCAGCAGATGCGGGGAAGTCTCAGAGGCAATGTCGAGATAAGAATGGTAAGAAACACCATCGCCCGCCGTGCCCTGGAAGCATCCGCCCCGGAGATCAGACCGCTGGCCGATTTCATCGAGGACCAGACTGCTTTGATCTTCAGCGATGACAACCCCTTCAAGCTCAACAGTCTGCTGGAGAAAGGCAAACAGCCCATGGCCATCAAAGCCGGCTCGCGTGCCCCCAAAGACATTGTTGTAGAGGCAGGAGAGACCTCGTTCTCGCCAGGACCAATGGTCGGCAAACTCCAGGCAGCCGGCATTCCCGCTGCTATCAAAGGCGGAAAAGTGGTCATCAACCAGAAGATCACACTCGCCAAAGAAGGAGAAGTCGTTCCCGCCAAGACTGCAGACATTCTCAAGACCATGGAGATCTTCCCCAGAAACGTAGGTCTGGAATTGAGAGCAGCCTGTGAGGGTGGCCTGATCTTCAAATCCAAGGATCTTTCCATCAATGTAGAGGGCCAGATTGCGGAATTATGCAACGCCTCAGCCAAGGCATTGAGCTTTGCTGTCGAGATTGGCTATACTACACCGGTTACGATCGGACCCATGATGCAGAAAGCCCAGACAGGGGCCAGAGCCCTGGTACTGGAAGCGGCAATACCTGTGCCAAGCATGATGGAATTCATTCTGGCTAAGGCGGCCTCCCATGCCAAGGCTGTAGCTCACGCTGCAAGTGGTGAGACGGCTCCAGCAGCCGCTGCCGCACCCGCCGCTAAGGAAGAGAAAGAAGAGAAGAAGGACGAAGGAGACACCGCTGCAGGACTTGGTGCTCTATTCGGCTAATTTGGTTTAAGATATATTAGAGGTTGATTCAAATGGAATACGTATACGCTGCATTACTGCTTCACAGCGCAGGCAAAGATGTTACAGAAGAAGGAATAAAGAAGATCATTGAGGCCTCTGGTGTTGCCGTTGACGATGTTAGAGTCAAGGCCCTGGTGGCCGCTCTGGATGGCGTGGATATCGCCAAGGTCCTCTCCCAGGCTGCCGTCATGCCCGTAGCCGCCGCCGCACCGGCCGCCGCCGCTGGGGCCGCCGCGCCTGCCGCCAAGGAAGAGAAGGAAGAGAATAAGGAAGCTGCAGAGGAGAGCGGAGTCGAGGGCCTGGGCGCCCTGTTCGGCTGAAAACCTCAGCAGCCTTTCACAATTTTTTTCATTCCGGTTGACCCGGACCTTTGTAATCATAAACTTTCAAAAATGTTATAAGATATTGTAATAAGAAAAACTAAAATATTTTATTGAAGTGTGTTAGAGCTCATCTAACTTTTCGATTGCTACTTTCTTGACATTCGGCTTCCAGATGTTAGTTGGCATCCAGTTGGGAGCATTGGAGGGCTTAGGCACCTGTTTGCGTTCACCCTGGAAGATGTGCACCTTCTTGGTTCCCCTCTCCCGGAGCCTTATGTCGGTAAAGCCGCGGTTTGCCGCCTTTAGGGCAGCTTGTCTGGGCTGCTTTCCGGAAAATACTCCGATCTCGTTTCCATCCTTGTCCCGCAATGCGAAATTCCTTTTTTCTATCATATTTTTATACCTCACACATAACGACATGCAGTGGGCAATAAAGCCTTGCAGCATGTCTATATAACACTTGCACTTATATTAATCTTTTGTTTTGATTTCAAAATTTGTTGGAAGTTTCGATAGTGACAGAATCATTCGGTCTTTGCCGAGAGCCGAAAAAGAGGAATGACTTTTTATTCAGCCTGAACTCTACATCAAATTATGGCATGGGTCATGTGGTTCACGGGCCTTCCGGGTTGCGGAAAGACTACGATCGCTTATCAAGTGAAGGCAAAGCTTTCTGAAAAGGGAATGCGAGCAAAAATCCTGCAGCTTGATGAGATCAGAAGGGCAATCACACCACAACCAAAGTATACCGAAGAAGAGAGAGATATCGTTTATGCGAGTCTTGCCTACATGGCAAAGCTCCTGGCAGAAGAGGGAATAAACGTCATAATAGATGCTACTGCCAACAGACGCCGTTATCGTGACCTTGCCCGCAGCTTGATTCCGAAATTCGCAGAAGTGTTCATCCGGGCTCCACTGGAGGTCTGCATGGAGAGAGAGAAAAAGAGGAAGGCAATGTTTTCGCCCAAGGACATCTATAAGAAAGCGACAGCTGAGAAGGCGGCCGTCCCGGGGGTCAATGTGGCTTATGAGGAACCGCTATCACCTGAGATCGAGGTTGATGCCTCAATAATGAGCCCGGAGGAGAGTGCCAGGCATATTGCTGACAGGATCTCAGACATCTTCGACTGAACTGAAAAGAAGGATCTGCTCCAACAATCCCGGAAAGGTTAAAATACAGTCACTTAGACTTCCCATCAGGAGTGAAGATGCTTGAAGTCTAATGCTGGCTTTGTAGGTTTTGATGGTACAGAGAATAAACGAACTCTCTTGGCTCTGGCAGAGGTCAAGAAGGCAGCAGGCATCGATGGCGATCTGAATGTGCTGCTCAGAAAACCCCATGGCCGGGCCAGGTCAATCGTTGCCAAGTTCAGCCGCATGTATGGCGTGAAGGCTTTCGTTAGCGATAAGGCCAATAAAGAGAAGTGGGAGGCGGCAGGAGTCAAGATCGAGGGAGGCTATGACGACTTCTTCGCGGCATCTGATTTTGTGATGGTAGGGACTCCAGGCGACGAGGAGCTGCCTTATGTCGAGGCGGGCCTTGCTAACGACTGCTTCATCTCCCTCATGGGCGGGGCGGACCGGCCTGAGATTCTGAAGGGTCTGACAGAGAGCAAGAAGGTCAAGATCACAGACGATCTCAAGGCCGACTTTTCCCGTGAGTTCTTCTTTGGCCTGGAGAACTATGAGATGTTTCTCAAAGCCAAACCAAAAATTGTGCAGTGCACAAGCTGCAACACCACTGGTCTCTCCCGTCTGGCGCTGGCCGCACGCCCTCTGGGTTTGACTGCCATCCTGGGCAACATCGATCGCCGGCATGGTGACCCACACACAGTAGTCAAAGCCTCTCCAAGCGCTATCCAGTTCGGCAAAGGAGCCGGACACCAGGGCACGGATGCAGGAACCATCTTCGAAGAGGTCAAGTTCACCATCCGGGCCAGCAAGGTACCGACTACTGTGCCGCATACCAATTTCTTGAACATGATCTTTAAGGGAGATGTCAAGCCGGAGCAGCTGGTCGAGCAGTACGCCAAGACCCGTGAGGTAGTGGTCATGCCCTATCAGGATGAGGGCAAGAAGCATGATTGGACGAGCGAGATTCTGGAGGCCTTCCTCTCCGGCGTCGAGCGGCCCATCAGCCCTGAGATCTTCGAGCTCATCGTCTCCGATGCCATCATACCCTTCAAACTGGGAGACTACACCGTTCTGCAGACGGTCTCCATGGTAGAGCAGATGTCCATCGCCGTGCCAAATCACGTCGAATCCTATCTGCTTTCCGCAGGCTATCCCGCCGCGGGCGTGCATGCCCTGGTGGACAAGTCCCTGGGCATCATGCACGGCATCTGGCCGGACAGGCTGAGCTGTTGATGATTTCAGCAAGGCACAGCTAATGTCTGAGGAGATACAGGGCAGGCTGCTGAACAACAAGATCCGTCTCGGCCCTGAGGCCCTGCCCGACCTTTATGAGCAGGGCTACTTCGGCCGGCCTAAAGGCAAGGGCCTGGAGCTTTCTCTAGTGGAAGCCGCCTATCTCCTGGACCGATCGAGAATCAAGATAATCCGGGATGGAAAGGAACTCGATTTCAGGGCTTTCTTCCAGGAAGCTTCTTCTCTGGAAAAAGGCTTCGAGTTCCGCTACGTGGTCTACAAAGACCTGCGGGAGCGCGGCTACTATGTCCAGCCCGGCCGCCCTGATTTTCGGGTCTATCCCAGGGGAGGGCACCCTGGAAAGAGTCCCGCGGAGTTCTATGTTCTCGTCATATCGGAACGCATGCCTCTGCCCTTGAAGGAGATCATAGAGCCCGTGCGTGTAGCAGGGCAGATGAGAAAAAAGCTGATGCTGGCCATCGTCGATGAAGAAAGCGATATCACCTTTTATGAGGCCAAGGAGAAGACCATGTCCGGCTTGATGGCAGAAGAGGAAGAAGGAGGCATGGCGACCCTGTTGGAGGATAGAGTGGTCTTGTGGGATCAAGAGGCTTCAGAGAGGCTGCACCAGCACGGATTTTATGGTAAGCCGGTAGGCGAGAGGCTTCAGCTTTCGCTGGTCGAGTCGGCATACCTCCTGGAGAAGGGACTGATCCAACTGAATGATCGCTCCGGTGAATCCCTATGCCAGGAGAGCCTTGTGGCCAGAGCACGCCAGATCGAGAGCGACTTCAACCAAAAGTTCTGCGTCTATAAGGATCTGCGAGACAAAAAACTGGTGGTTAAGACGGGCTTCAAATTCGGCACGCACTTTCGGGTCTACAAGCAAGTGGAAGGAACACGAAAGGTGCCCCACTCCGAGTATCTGGTTCACACCGTCCCTCTGGATCACATCTTCTTGCCGCCCGTGCTCTCTCGCGCCGTGCGCCTGGCCCATTCGGTGCGTAAGCAAATGGTCTTCGCCTATCCTGATAATGATGTCAGGTATCTGGAGATACGAAGGCTGAAGCCCTGAAACAAACCTGTTTGTTGGAGTCGAACTAATTATTAAATACTACTTTTGCCCTTCAGAAATCATGCCCAAAATCGAGGTGGAGCTGAGTGCAGATTTGAATGACAGGCTGGCATGTTTTGTTGTGAAGAGCAGAGGGTCCCTCTATGTTCAGCGCTCGGAAGTCATTGTTGAGGCCATAAAGGATTACCTGGACCGCAACGAGCGCAAAGTCCAGAGGTCCAACGGCTAAACGTGCTGATCTGAATCTTCGTTTGATATTTTCTTAGCGCAGGGCTCAATGCCCTTCTCCCACATGGTCTCACCATTGTAGGAGATGCGCCGGATGCGGTGTATGGGGATGAATTTCGTCTTCATCTCCGACTCGATCTCCATGAAGCCCTGCTCCAGCCGGATGATCTTGTCGCCCTGTACCCTTGATCTGTCGCCAGGAGCCCCCCGATCGACGTATTCTACGGAGACCCTGCTAAACTCAAACTTCGGATCGTGGAAAAGGCGCAGGAGAAGGGCGTGGCTGGTTCTCATAGTCTGTAGTTTTATCAGCATTTTCTGCTTGCTATGCTATCCCACCCGCCAGGGTCCTTGCTTCAGGTCGGGATTGGGCAGCCATCCCTCATGGCCGCACATCCTGCAGCACACTTTTACAGTCACTCCATCCAAGCTCCAGGCCTCTGCCACATATCCACATCTGGGACAGTTGGTGAGAAAATGAGTTCCTGCCATTAACATCTCCATGCTTCGCGGGATTATCTCTGACTCTTATTCGCCTGCTGAACTGTCAGCTTTGATTCCAGCTTCAGCCAGTTCGGACTGTATCAGCTCGTTCAGGAGTCCGGCACGGATCTGCTGCGCGTAGTTCCATAGGTCCGGCCCACATTTGTCGCATTCTCGGGATGATCCTTCCATGATCCTGACCAGATCGAGTAAGGATCTGTACATCAGCGGGGCTGCATTCATGAGCTGCCGCTCGAAAGGGCTCAAACATCCTTTCCCAAAAATCAGCTGGCAGTCTCCTTGCCTCCAGGCCACGCAGCCCTCCTGCAGGCATTCTCTAGCGACATATGGGCAGGCTTTAACTGAGGCTGACATCTATTGATCACCCTTTGGAGATACCTCTGAGATACAATTCTATAATTCTATATTCGACTTTCGACAATATTATCCTTTCCGATGCGGCATCGCCTGACACCTGCAATAGCTTTTGCCTGCCGCTCCCGCCTCTGTCGCCGGAAAGGTTAATAGCCTGGGAGCGATGTTGCTTTTTCCGGTGGACTCGTAGGGTAGTGGACATCCTAGCGGGCTTCGGTGACTCGTGTCGAAGATACCCGCTGACCTGGGTTCGAGTCCCAGCGAGTCCGTAATTTTTTCGATTGGCATTGCCATAATTGCCATAGAAATGAAATGCAACTGGTGGAGGATTTCACCCAGTTCAGATGAAACGCGAGGGATGATAGGAAATGGGAAAATTCAAAGCAGCCTTCATGTTTGTAACGCCGGATTCAGATCCAGAGACACACCGGACGGGTCTATCCACGCCGGAGGTCCTCGATCTGGTGGTCGTGGGCGTCAAAGACTACGATCAAGCAGCCAAAGTGGCCAGCGAACTGGTCGATCAGGGAGTGACTGCCATAGAGCTGTGCGGTGGTTTCGGCCAGATAGGAGTGGCAAGGGTTGCAGAGGCAGTTGGAGACAGGGCCTTTGTGGGAGTGGTCCGGTTTGATCGCCATCCTGGGCTCGGGTACAAGAGCGGTGATGAGCTTTTCATAAAATAGGCAGTTACGGATTGCACTGGCAGGTTCCCTGATGGAACAGATCTGGGATGATCATGCCTGCCTGAAAGGATGTTCAGCATTCGATAGGCGGCTATTTATTCCAGCAAACCGTATTTCACTGGTATGTTTGAATTTGAAGAGATAGGGAGCGTCCGAAACCACGCCGACGCTGACGCCCTGCAGCTTCTCGCTCTATTCAAAGACAGCATAAGCGAAATCCAGCTTAAGCGGAAGGATGATTCTTCAACATATTTCAGCCCGGATTATTCTCATTACTTCGTTGTCCACACCCCGCTTGGTATAGTGTATCCAGAACATGGCCTGGAATGGACCAGACGATTTAGCGGTCTGGCAGGCGTCTCAATTGTTGAATTGATACGGGATGGAAGCGATAAGATCTACGTCAAAGGGCTCATGGCCCGGAACGGGTCAAAAGTCTACGCAATTCTTCCCTTCACCCACATCGATTCCGTCGCTCTGAAAGGAGTAAGCTTGCCGGAATCCCGGCCGCTGGCAGCGAGAGACAGAGTCTGGCCTGCCATGCTTATGGAGATCCAGGGTACTCGCATACTGGACGTAGGCTGTGGTTTTGGGAGGCTGACTCTCGATGTGGCAAAACGTAGTCCGAACTCGAAGGTCTTCGGGATCGATCTTCTCGATTCCCTTACTGAGCAGGCCAGGATGAATGCCATGGTACTCGGCATCCCGAACGTCGAGTTCAAAACCGCAAGCGCCTACGCCCTACCCTTTGCAGATGGCGCATTTGAAACCGTGTTCTCTTTCTTCATGCTCCACCATCTCGATGAGATTCCGAAAGGCCTGGCGGAAATTCGGCGCGTGCTGGAAAAGGGAGGGAGATTTACAGCAGCAGAACCGATCGGCCACCACCACGGCCCAAACTACAATGGATCTGATTGGGAGAGGATCTTTACAAAAGCGGGCTTTATAGCAGAAGTTGAAGAACAGGAGGGAGCCTTGATAATCAGAGCCAGGAAGAGAGGTGAGAATAGTGAAGAATAGAGAGCAATTGATATCGAGTCAGCATCGATATGGGTCAGCTCAAATCTTCCAGATCATCAATTGCCCCATTCTAAGGGCGTATCATGATTAGCAGATTATGATAAGCGATTAGCAGATATGAACGCGATCGTTGATGTGCAGATTATTATGAGCAGAAGGTAATTGGGAGGCAGCAAGTTTGGTGGACCTCTTCGGCAAGAAGAAGCTGGAAGACCGGGTTTTGGAGCTGGAGGCAGCAAGAGCCGCGCTGGAGCACGAGAAGGAGGAATTTGTGCGCACTCTGGAGAAGCGAGAAGAGAAGATTCGTAAGCTCACCAGCGCCAACCAGGAAGCCAATTTAGCGCTAAAAGCTGCGGAGCAAAAGGCAGCGGCAGTTTCGCTTTCGCCGGTGGCAGCATTTGATTGCGGCGAAGAAAAGCTGCCTAAATTGTGGAAGCCGGCTCGCCGAGAGCTGGATATGTTACTGCAGAGACTTATGGCCTGCCGCTCTCCGAAAGAGGATCTACTGGTTGCCTGTTATCCGGGACCCGTTCCTGAGGACGCCGGCCTCCCGCCGCAGGCCGAAAAAGCGGCTATAGCCATCAAATCCCAGCGGGGCAGGATAATACTCTATTACCCGCAGCTTTTTATGTTGCTTCTTATTCCACCCTTTCCTGTCCAGGAAAGCGCGTCCTGGGAAGGCAGCAACTTCACTCTTGACCCGATTTTGGAGGCGTCGGAAACCCCGGTTTTGGTCGTCTCAGCCCATGCCGGAGACACCTTTCTGGGAGTCGCCATGAGCCGGGAGGGCTTCGAGGTGTTGGAGTTCGTGGAAAGCCAGGTTAAAGAGAAGCACTCCAAGGGCGGATGGAGCCAGAAGAGGTTTGAGAGGCTGCGCGAGGAGGACATAAAGAATCATGTCGATGCCGTCCTGCAAAAGCTCTCTGGGCTTTTGGCCAAGTATGGAACAATCGTGAAATACGCCATCCTCAGCGGAGATGAGAGCCTCATCAAACAGATCAAACCATCCATCGGCCTGCCCAGTAGTGGAGCGAAGGCTGGAGCCGCATGATGAAAAGCATCTCGATTCGCTCCTGGAAGAGATTTATGGCTTCACATGCTACCGGATTGAGATATGATCGGTGAGAACAATATGGAAAAGGAAAGAGAAGATCCGTTAGAGCTCTCCCAATCCTGGGACTGGCACGTACGCAGAAAACTGGCCTGGGACCCTGAAACTCCAGAGGAGATCCTGATCCTTCTTTCTCGCGATAAGGTGCAGTGGGTGAGAGAAGCTGTGGCAGGAAATGTTCGTACGTTGCCTTCGACCTTAGCCCGCCTGACCGATGATAGCTCTGGCTTTGTGAGAGCAGCCGTGGCACTGAACAGCTGCGCTACGAGCGAGATGCTCGAGATGCTGGCCGCAGACGAGATGACGGATTACGACAGCACCCTGCAAAAGAACCGTTATCTCGTAAAGGAGGCGGCGGCAAGAAACCTTCATATTAACGCTGAGACCCTGGCATTTCTCTCCCGCGATTCTGATGAGCATGTCCGCGCTTCAGCCGCATCCAATCCTCTGCTGACACGCGATCTTATGAGCAAGATGACGAAGGACATAAGCTGGCTGGTCCGAAACAATATCGCTGCAAATCCGTCTACCCCCGACGATCTGCTCGTCTATCTTTCCGCAGACAGGATTATGGATGTGAGGGTCACGGCAGCCCAAAATCCGCGCACGCCCGCTGCGGCGCTGGCTGCGCTCTCGGCCGACAAAAGCTGGGAGGTCAGGGAAGCCGTGGCCCACAATCCCAACCTGAATGGATCGATCCTGGAGGAACTCGCAGGCCACTGGTCCTGGATGGTGCGGGAAGCAGTGGCGAAGAATCCCAGTACGCCTGCAGAGACACTGAAACGGCTGGCCGAAGATCCCGATCAGAGCGTGCAGAAGGCGGCCAGGAGCCGAACGGGTTAAGCACCGGTCAAACTGTCAAACTGATCAAAACGCTGCGAGCTGCTGGTACTCGAATAAATAAAAAATTTATTGCGAAGTCTTGGACATCTTCTCCCTCCAAGCCCGGGCGTGCTCCGATGGCACAACATCGATGGCCCCTCCCTGGAAGCTTCCTTCCGTTTCGCCCATTTTCTCTTCCATCCAACCCTCAATCTCCAGGTAACTGGATCTCAGAGCATCCAAAACATCCTTGTCGGCCTTCCATAAACCCCGCTGATTCGCTTCCAGAAGCCTGCGGCCTATCTCTTCCATGGCCCAGGGGTTGTTCTCCTCGAAGAACTTGCGATTCTCCTCATCCAGCACGAAGGTCTTGACGATGTCATCGAATATCCAGTCGTCCACTTCTTGCGTGGTCGCCTCCCATCCGTAGACCCGGCCCACGCGCGTGGAGATATCGCTTGCGCCCTTGTATCCATGCTGCTTCATTCCTTTGATCCATTTGGGATTGAGCAGCCGGGTCCTAACCACGCGACGCATCTCATCGGCCAGAGTTCTGATAACGGCCTTCTCCCTGTCCCTCGTATCTCCATAATAGGATGAGACCTCATGGCCCGATAATTCGCGGGCGGCATTGGTCAGACCACCGTGCGTGCCGAAGTAGCAGCAGCATCCCAAGAGGTCGTACTCGTCGGTTACGGTCTTGTTGAAGGTCAAGTCCACACTCTTGAGCTGCTCTACCAGAGCAGGCACTGATTCCTGGCCGAAGACATCCTTGCCGTAGGCATAGCTGTTCCATTGAATGAAGACGTCAGTGAGATCTTTCTCCTCCTTCCAGGCTGAGGCATAGACAGCCAGGTTCACTCCATTGCCATAGGTTCCAGGACGGCTGGCAAAGATGCGGGCGGCATCACCCCCGGCAGAGTGCTTGCGCAGGAAGTTCATCTCCTCGGGCTCATCGAGTGCGGCCACCTCACGAATGGCCTGGTCGAGCAGCTCGATGCAGTTGTAGAAGCAGTCTCTGGTGATCCCGCTGGCCCGCACAGTGACATCGATCCTGGGCCTATTCAGCTCTTCGAGACTCATCACTCTGTAGCCAGTTACGCGCCCGCCCTTCCAGACCGGCTCCACCCCTAAAAGGAAGAGCATCTGGGCGAGCTGCTCCCCATCGGCCCACATGATGTCACTTGCCATCCAATACATGGCCACGTTCTCAGGAATCCTGCCTTGCTCTTCTTCGTATTTTGCGACCAAAAGGTGGGCGAGCTTGCGGCCCACGCGCCAGGCAGCCTTGGTGGGCACAGTCGCAGGATCGAGGGAGTAAAAGTTCCTGCCAGTAGGAAGAACATCGGGCTTTCCTCGCGTGATCAAACCGGAGGGCCCCGGCTCGATGAATCCGCCTTCCAGCCCATGCAGCAGGCTCTTTATCTCCAGGGAGGCCTCGATTCGACAAGAGAGATCCCGAACATTTTCTAGAAGGATGGAGATAGCCTTTTGGTCATGGTTCTTCAGCCGCGCTCCCAGGATGCGAGCTGCGGGGTCCGTCTCACCGGCCAGGAATGAGCGGATGAATTCCTTGGCCAGAGGATCAAGCTCCTGATCTGTGACGTTTCTGGCCATGAGTTCACAGAGAAATTTTTTCGTTCCCGAGTCAAAGCGCAATATGGCGTTGATCAGGTCTACCTGTTTCTCTCCAACAGGTACTTCTCCAAAGATATGCATGCCATCGGGAATTTGCGTGGTGTACATCTCTGATATCTTTTCATGAGCCAATTCCAGGATACTCTCAAAGGGGGCGCCGGACCCGAGGAGCGCCTCCAGCTTCAACTCCTCTGCCAGGTTGGTCTTCTTCAAGAGGTCGAGGATGACGTGCTCCAGGGCATGGGCCCTAGCTTTCTCCGACACTTTGCTCTGGCGATAGGCGGCAATGTTCTCCTCCAGCTCCAAAAGGTCTCCATAGACACCAGACTCTGTCATTGTGGTCTGCATATGGTCCACAATTACGGCATAGCTGCGTCTCTTGGCCACAGCCCCCTCTGGCGGATTGTCAGAGTTGTAGATGTAAAGGTATGGAATGTCACCCGCGGCGATGTCAGGGAAGCAGCTTCCAGAGAGCCCTACCGACTTGCCCGGTAGAAATTCCATGTTTCCATGCGTTCCCACGTGCACCATGACATCTGCCCCAAAGACTTCCTCGATCCAGTGATAGGTGGCGAGGTACTGATGAGGCGGAGGGACCTCGGGATCATGAAGAATGCGGCAGACCTGGCCATCGCATCTGGCTCCGGCGCAGCCTCTCTTGGGTTGGACGCAGACGATGGCGTTGCCGTATCGTACGCCTGTTATCACCATCTTGCCTCCCAAGACCATGGAGGGAGGGGCTCCGTCTCTTTCTTCCCCTGGAGGCCGTCCCCAGGCATCGCAAACCTTTTTCCTGGCCTGTTCTGGCAGAGTATTGAACCATGATTCGTAGTCCTCCTTGTCCATCATGGCCAGGGCTCCACCCTTGTTCACGATCTCTTCCACAGACGTCCAGCGAAACTCGGAGAGGGCCTTTCGATCCATGATAGTTAGTAATGATCTCTTTGCCATCGGCCGGCATATTCTCTACCAGGTAGCCAGCTTCGTTCATGCTCCCAAGAATGCGGGCCACGCTCTCCAGAGTATCCAGATGAGCGCCTGAGCCGACGGTGGCCTCGGCCGAAGCGCAGGGGTTGTTATGCAGGATGAAGGCCACCTTCCTCTGAGATGGAGGCAAGCTTTGCAAATTGATCCATCTATTGACCCGGCGAGCCACCTTCTTGATCCTATCCTCTATGCCCTGATGCTTTTCGAACTCTGCTCCGCTTATCTCCGCTCGGGAGGAGACTGCGAGGAGTATTGGTTCAATCAAGCCCTCAAACTCGGGCAGGGCGACGGACCAGCCCACCTCGCTGCTGGAGAGGCCGTGCACATCTTCCTGCCACTCCAACTCGCTCTTGTGATAGACCGTGAGGGGATGGAAAACAGGAACGTCCAGTCTCTTAAGAACCTGGATGGAAAGATCTTTGCTTCCGGCATGAAAGATGGACTGCAAATTGATGACGGCATCCACTCTTCCTGTGAAGTACTCTTCCAGCACTTCGCCGCTGGATTTGGCTCCCAGATCTTTGTCTCCCAGTCCGAAGCAGAAGGCGGGCAGAACATCAACATCCCTCTCCAGCTCCCGTATGAGGCTGTCGACTATGGCCAGATCTCCATTTGCCCAGTAGGTGCGAAAGAAGAGGATGCCGACGCGGTGCTCGTGATTTTTTCCGTACCACTGCAGATAGTCAGCCACGTTCGTAAAGGCCTCACCGGCATCGGGATGATAGAGGCCTTGCCAGAGGCGTTCCAAGGGAGGCTCATAGCTATAATCAAGGCCCAGAACCTCACGGCCAATGTAGCGAATCATATTAGCCGTGTTCTCTTCTCCACCATAGACCACGTATGCGTTTACGGTCGATATGATCTTCGCAGAGACGCTCGAAAAAGACCAGAGTGCATGATCGAGGCCGAAGGATATGATGGGTATCTTTTTGTCGATATTCCGAACGACATGGTCAAAGAGCCGGTCCTGCTGGCAAGGATGCAGGAGGATTGCTTCGGAGCCGTTCAGAGAACTGATGCAATCCTCGACGTTCTCATCTTTGAGTTCTGAGACTGCCCAGGCCTCCAGATCGATCTTCGTCTCTTTTGCCGCCTTTAGCAGAAGAGCGACGTCGCTCGCCCAGGTCAGGGATGCCAGCCTCATGCCAGGCCTCCATTTAGAGATCTCAATGGAACGATGTACGGCCTTCCCACGGCGTTCATAATCATGGCCTCAATGCCGTAGACATTACCGATGTTGGTCTCATTGAGGAGGGACTTCGGCTCGCCCGCAGCATAGACACGGCCGTTCTTGAGCATTACCAGCTTATCCGAGAACCTGGAAGCTAAATTTAGGTCGTGGATGGCCATTACCGCGGATATCTTTTTCTCCTTAACGAGGGAGCTTATGGTCTCCATCACCTCCAGCTGGTGCTTCATATCCAGATTGGAAGTTGGCTCGTCCAGGAGGAGCACAGCGGGCTCCTGGGCCAGAGCACGAGCGATGAGCACCTTCTGCTTCTGACCGCCGGAGAGTTGGGAAAAATCGCGCAAGCCCAGGTCTTCCAGATGCAGAAGCTCCAGGACCTCCGCCACCTTGTCCAGGTCGGAATCTGCGACCCGCCAACTAATGTGCGGCCTCCGTCCCATGAGAACCGTGTCGAAGACCGTGGTGGCCAGTGGAGTAGAGCTGGACTGGGGCACATAGCCGATCTGCCTGGCCACCTCCTGACGGCTCATGCTCTCGATCTCCTTTCCGTCCAGGAGAATACATCCTTTGGGCTTGAGGATGTTGTCGATGCACTTGATCAGCGTGGTTTTTCCAGAACCGTTGGGCCCCACCAGGCTCAAGACCTCTGCACCTCCCACCACAATGTTGAGGTCGTCGAGGATCTTGTGGCTGTTGTAACTGAATGTAAGGTCTTTGATAGTGATATTCACCAATTAGCTTCCTCCTGGTGCGAAATAGCACAGTCATTAGAGATCATAGATAAGACTCTGATTCGTCTTTCAGAGATCGAACTTACCCGTTATACTCTAAGTAATAAGTATTTCGCTTTTATTGCTATTTAATATCAAACTTATGCTTTTCATAAGAAATGCATGTTTAATAAATGCTTCTATTACTATCGTAGATCTGGATTTGTTATACATAAAATATGTGTGCAATCATCGCGATTACCAAGATTTGCATCCTTAACATTTCAATCCGCAAGATAATTTCTATCAATATTTTGTGTGAATTTCCTTCAAGTCTGTAACAGTTTTAGCGATAAAGGCTGCATTATCAATCTTGTAGAGAAAATCGGCCAGACCCCAATTCTGTTTCCACCTTCACATTAATTCGAGAAATAGGGGACATAAAATAATAAAATAATGTGATTATAAAATTGATTTATCTCTAGCATGTCTAAAAAGATAAAGATATTTTTAAAATATATATCATGATAAAAAAATATATGGTGAGCTTCAATTACTTGGCGCGGGCTAGCTCCGGATAAACAAAGATCCTTCCTTCCGGATATTCCAACCCCAGGCGCTTCAGATAATCCCTGTGAACGCTCACTGGATCGAGATCTGCATCAGGGTGGAGCAACTTCGCCAGATAGGTTATTCCTACAACCTGGTCCAGGCCGTTAAGGACATCCCAGTCCATTATGTAAACCTTGCCGGACTTGACGGCACTGATGCCACTTGAGCCCGATCTGGCCAGCAGCTCACTTCTAACCGCCTGCAGCTTGACAGTATCAAGGGAAGGTTCGGATTGCCACCCGATCTCCTTCTGGCCTGAGGGTTGGGTCTGCCTCTTGATTATAACCTCAGGATTTTGGGTTACCACCCATTCCCAGCCCACCTTGGGATAAGCATCGCCCAGCTTCCTGGCGATATTGTATCCATTGGCGACGCTCAAAACCTGGTCAAAGCCCGAGCCTCCTCCAAGAGTGGAAATGTCAGAGGTGGAACTCCACTCTGCGTATACCCTTGGCATATTCTCGCCATTTACTGCCTTCTCGACCTTGGATCTCTCTGCATCATACCAGTTGATGTAATCCCCAGCTTCGCTCTCTTTGTCAAGGATCTTGCCTAATGTCTCCATCTCTCGGGTCATATTCTCGGGTTTGAAAAAATCCAGGGCCACTGCTTTGATATCCTCGAAGGGAGCAAGGCCCTTTTCCACACCAGATATTCCGTAGGATTTGTCAGGATAGCTGTACCCTATTACTGCGATATCGGGTGTAATATTATCTTTGCCTCCTCGGGCCAGTTCCCCTATCATCTCATAGTCCGGTTGGTTCCATTTGCCCACATTCTGCTTTTTCGCAAGCATTGGGAAATAGTAGCCTTTCTTCTGCACAGAATCAGAGACCCCGACTACCTTGTCCGCAGCACCGAGCATTACTACGGCCTCTGCCGCGTCCGAGCTCAGCACTATTACCCGTTCTACCGGCTCGGAGAAGGTAATGTCTCTCCCTGCCGAGTCGGTTATGGTCAGGGGGTAGTCTGCTGCCCAGACGGATCCGCAGATAAGCAGTGCTGCTAGCTGAAGAATCACCAGGGCCGAAAATAGCTGTATCTTCATATTAGTTCCTCACATAGGTTGTTGTCTTTATGAAATCTATACCTATAAATCTGTTTTGTTAATAACTTTATCGTATATAGTAGCATTATATATGATGAAAACACATCACATGTTCTATTTCAATATTCGTATCTGATCTGCCCTTTCATAGGCATAATTTCAAGGCAGCTTTCTCGCTAAGATATTAAAAAAATTTTAAAATATAAGGATACGACATACTCTCAGCCGTACGACTGGAGTAAAGCTAATCGATAAACCCCTGGGCTTCAAAGAGAAGATTTCCATTCTCATCCATCTCCCGGAACACAGACCACGTGACTCCGTCTCTGGGAACCAGATTGAGATCTTTGTCAAAGTAGCAAATCTCTGATCTGATTTTTGATTTCTTGACGACATGCACATCTGGCCCAAAGCCATTCAGAGATAGCTTAAAGCCGCCAACGAGATGCAGACCTGCAAGGCAAGATACAACCATCAGTAGCCATTGACAAGCTCCGCTTCGCGAGAAGGATTGAGATAGCTGAAAAATGCCAGAGTTATTTAGCTTAGCAGTAGCTATGATCAAAAGGATGGCTATCTACGAGAAGAAAAAAGAGAGGCAAATCTAAGACCAAGGCTATAAAACTAGATGTTTGTTATGGTTAAGCACCTCTGCCATGGAATTCACTCCTGGTGCCGAGCCAGGAAAGTTGGTGAAGATGATACGCTTGGCGTTGATGCCCTTGTCCTTTAGTGACTCTTCAATGCCCTTTGCCAGTTCTCCTGACTGCATATTCTCAATGACGTAGGTTAGGTTCCGGTATTTGTCCGGGTTGACGTTGATGTCGTCCACGATCTTGGCAGCCGTCTTGGTTCCATTCAAGGCAAACTCGGGTGCAAAAAAATTGACCACATTCATGCCCAGCCAGTCTTGCACGGCCTCTTTTTGCCAGAGCATCACTACGACTTGTGTCTGGTTGAGCTGCTTTCTCTCTGCCTCAGTGGGCTCGACGCCATCGAAGCTCTTTGCATAGTCATTGTAGCGCCCCTCGTAGTAGCTCTGGTTGGCTGGGTCAAACTTCACCAGCCAGCTCTTTACCTCCTCTGCCAAAAGCTTGGCGTTGGTAGGCGTGTTCCATCCCCGAGACGGGTTGGAAACGGTATTCCATTCAAAAGCTTTGTAGTTGTTAGCCTTCATAAAATCATTAACTGCAGGCATGTTATACTTTTGGTCGTTGCTGTCGTTGTATGCCATGAACATATCTGCACTCTTAATGAAGTCCATGTTGAGCTGAATGCGGCTGGGAATGATGTCGGTCTGAAGGTGCGGGCAGAGGGTAGGGTCAGCGATGGAGATGGCCTTCACATTGTCACCGCCGATGTAGGTTGCCGGGTCCATCAATACACTGGTGGTGCAAACGATCTTGATCGTTGCCGGTGCAGCTCCTGCACAGGCCGGAATTGTCAGAAAGATCGCCAGCATCAATACGACTAAGCTGGAAAGCTGATTTCCTTTCATGAATTGCATTTAGTAATACTAAATATTTAAGTTTTGCTACTATTGATGTAATTATCTATATAGATTCATATTTAATATATCATCAGCCAGATGGGCTCCAATCTGCTTTATGGACAGTCCTTCTTTGATCTCAACCACTCCCGAGAGATTCAATGTATCTTAGTATTAATCCTTCTTTTAAAGGAGAACATCACGGATATTGCGAATACGCCTGTGAGCAGCAAAGCCACCAGAGGCACTACAGGCAGCGTAAACCTAAAGCCTGCCCAAATGCCCAAAGCGCTCACAGACAGGGCTACCAGCGGTGCTACAATGAACATGCTCTTTGCATTAAAACAAAACTGGCTGGCAATGGATGCGGGCGTCACAAGCAATACAAATATCAGTAGGCCGCCTACGATATTGAGGCTGAGCGCCACCGAGAGGGCAATAATGAATAAAAGCATATAATACACGAGCTTTACGCGAACGCCTGCGGCCTCTGCTATCTTCATGTTAAACATGATGGCCGAGATCTCCTTGTAAAATACCAAGACAAAGATGACGGTAAGGCAGCAGACCGCTGCCAGGGCGTAAATTTCCTCCCTATAAAGCGAGATGACGTCTCCAAAGAGCAGGGCACTCGCCGAGAGACCTTTTCCCATATACTCCATGTACGAGATCAAGAAAATGGCGACGGCCATGGACATGGCGAAGAGCACCGCTAAAGTCGCATCGGCAGCCATCTTGGCTTTGTCACTCACCGGCCCGATCAGAGCAGCCACTGCCATGCTGAAAGCAATAGCTGCTATTTGGGCATTTCCTTCCATGAACATGCCGATTGCAGCCCCAGCGAAGGCGGCATGTGACATGGTAAAACCGATGGAGGAGAGGTTCATGCGGGAGATGACGACCCCAAGTATGCTACAGGCGATGGAGGCAAAGATCATAGCTTCGAGGGCATGGCAGACTACATTATTTTGTATTAACGGCTCTAGCATTTTCCGTTCACCTTGCATTCTTTCCTGATGATGCCTTCTACCTCTCCTGCCTTGCAATCCATGTCGTAGGTAATCTTTCCCTCATTCATAACTACCAGGTGGATAGATATTTCAGGAAGCCCGTCGAAGGCATGCGCCACCATGAGGATAGGAGTTCCTCTTCTCACCATCTCTTTTAATACGCCCTGCAGGTACTCTCTGGCATGGAAATCGAGATTGCTGAACGGCTCGTCCAGCATCATAACCTCTGGTTCCTTAGTGATGTTATGGGCAATCATGGCTTTTTGCTGCTGGCCACCGCTGAGCGTGCCGATTCTCTTATGGGCTAGATCCTCGATGCCTACCAGAGCAATAGCTCTTTGAGCGGCATCGTAGTCGGCTCTCCGAGGACTGTTTATCAATCCCAAGCGGCCAAAGCGTCCCATCATTACCACCTCCTCTACAGTAAAGGGCGTGAAGGGATCAAAATAGAAATTCTGTATGACATAACCCACCCTCTTTCGCACTTCGTCTGCAAAGCGAGAGACGTCCAGGCCGCAAACTGTTGCGCTGCCATGTGTGATCTTGACCAGGCCGTTTATAGACTCTAATAGTGTCGTCTTGCCAGCGCTATTGGGGCCACCAATGATTACGTATTCGCCCTTATCCACGCTGAGCGACAGGTCCTTGATAACAGGCTTATCACCACCCTCATATGCAGTGTAGATGCCTTTTAATTCGATTATGCCCAAGGCCTTCACCCTGAGCTTGTGTCGAGAGTGAATAGCTCAAAATCCCGCATGCTGTACATATCCTCGGCCAGCTTCTCGATAAGCTGGCCGTAGTTGTCTCCGCCCTGAGGCGGGAAGCTGATTTGCCTGGGCTTGATGACTATTTTTCTCTCACAGCAGGCAAACTCACATCGAATCTCTTCGCTGGCAACAATCTCGATGTTCCTCTTGCCGAGCGTGCAGCCGCTGCCGATCTGTATGCCGTCGGCCAGGCACGATTGAGGGGGAACACCCTCGCAGAAAACTTCCGCATTCATCTGGAAGGGATCGCTGCAAAAATGCTGCCTTACGTATCTGCCTATCCTGTATCCCAAGACGATGTAAGGGCCAAGGTGGCCGTGAAATGCTGCTAAATCCTCAATGGAATAATCCTTGTCTATGCATGTATATTTGCATTTACATGCGGAGGCTGCGTGGTTCATGATCAAGTAGCTCCCATTAGTTTGAACGTAATTCTGCATGCGAGATGTTACATATAAAATTGTTGAGCGTAGGAGTTAATACAAGATTAAGCATAAGTATCATATGTGGCATAAGTATCATATGTGGCATAAGTATCATATGTGGCATAAGTATCATATGTGGCATAAGTATCATATATGGCATAATTATTAATATCATTAGTGATTTAATTACACTATGTACCGAGATTATACCTGGTTTTTCAATAATCAGAGGAAAGTCATCCCCGTTTTTTCCCATCGCTAATTGCTCCCGGTCTAAGGTCGCTCTCGCAACAAAAATCAGCTCTAGAACTTTTGTTGCTACTAAAAGCAAAGAGTTTATTAACTTGTAATATCTTAACCCAGGGAATAGCGGCAGAAAGTGATTGACCTCCTTTACCGTCGTCTGCCTGTCGTTGGTCTCCGGCCTAACTGCCATGGCCGGACTCCTCTTCTGAAAAAGACGATAGCAATCATACCGATAGGATCTGCATTGCATGACCTCGCTCATGATCACGGATATCAGAAAAAGCAGCTGCAACAGCGGATTTGATCTCATCACAGCGATATTTCTCAATAGAGATGGTTATGATGCGAGCCGAATAACTTCATTTATCGAAAGAAGCGGCTTTAGCCTATTGTTCCTGGAAAGTGCCACCGCAGAGGAAGAGCTTCCGGCGATTGGAGTGCGACGAGGAGATCACTTCCTTCGCATGCGGGCAAATCCCGATCACGAGCTGAAGGTGGGGGAAGAGATACAATTATGAAAAAATTAAGTCATCATATCACGGGTCGATCTGAACCACTCCATTGCGAGATGCCAGGCATGCAAACTCGAACACGCTCGTTTCAGGACCATTTGCCGGCAATATCTGGCATCTTGATACTAATTTCAACAGAATGATTGTGCCCCGGCGGACTCCACTTCAGCAGACCATAGTCCGTCGGGTGCGGCTTCTGCCCGGATCTGAGATCTCCATAAATCGGAAGTATTATGTCATGTTCTTCCTTCTTGCTCTTTGTAAGTTGTAGCAACTCTTGCCTTTGCCAAGCCGCGATAGTAACCCAGGAAATAGCCGATGATGATAGCCCCGAAGGCAGCCTGCAACGCGAAAAGCAGGCTCTCTATTTCACCGCTAGGCGGCGTATAAATGGGCTGAATCCATGGCTGGTAGGTCCCTCCTGTTAATTTATCTATTGTGTCTCCGGCCTGAACATCTGCTCCGCTCCATTCGTGATTTCCTGTTGAGCTGATATAGGCGAAGGCACCGATGAATACCACAAGGATGGCAACAACAATGAGCTCCATCTTCATACCGACATCTCCTTCAGCTTGCTAATAATGCTGGGAGACGCCACATTTAGCTTCAGCAAGATATCGCTTCTGAGTTGGACGATGTACTTGAACATGAGCGCAGTTACAGCCCCCTCCACGATGGCCAAAGGAACTTGGGTTATGGCAAAAACTGCTAGGAATGCCTCAAAAGACGACAACACACCTCCAGAAGCGGCTGGGAAGGCCAGAGCAAGCTGGATGGAAGTAACAATATATGTAGCCCAATCTGCGAGCAACGCCGCCAGAAATACGGCAAGGTACATGTTAATCCCAGATTTCATTGACCCTTTGTAGACCAGGTAACCTACGATTGGGCCGGCTATGCCCATGGAGAATGTGTTTGCGCCCAAGGTAGTCAGGCCGCCGTGAGCCAAAAATATGGCCTGGTAGATCAGTACTACGATTGATAATACTGAGGTTATCCACGGCCCGAATAGTATCGCACCCATTCCCGTACCCGTAGGATGAGAGCAGCTTCCCGTAACGGATGGCATTTTCAGAGAGGAGAGAACGAAGATGAAAGCGCCGGAGACGGCCAGCAAGGGCAGGACCTCGCGGTTACTTTTCATCATTTTGTTCATTTTATAAGCTCCATAAGCCACCACTGGCAGCGAGAGAGCAAACCAGAACACGCACCAGCTGAGTGGCAAGAATCCTTCCATTATATGCACTACATCACCGCTGAAGTAATCCCAGTTGTAGCATATAAAGTTTACTTGATTAAAGACAATTTAAGCTTAATCAGGTCTCCTTACGAATTCAATAACTGCATAACGTCCAGGGTGTGGCGCAGAGTGCTCATCGACTTGTACAGGGGACCGGGAGGGTGAAACGAGGTGATTCTGAGATACGTCTCTTCCATGGCTCGCTTGTTTTGCTCTGTCTTGCTGGCAATACAACCGACCCTCAATATTTCGTAATGGTGAGATAGCCTGGCGTATTTCACTATGCAGGGCATATCCACTTCTTGAATCACTTCCTCGACACACATTATGGCCGACAGGAGATCCGAGAACTTCCGCGGCTCGCGTGGCATCGAAATTGCCGCATGGATTGATTCTCCAATCTGCTTAAATTAGCAATCTGATGAAATACGGGCGGCAGGTTCTCGGCATAAGCGAAGAACTGTTCGATAGCGGGTTACTTCTGTCACCTGCCCCAAGTTTGATCATGGAATTGCACATTTTCATGCAGTTTTCCAGGATCAGTCCTGCCTCAGATGCCGTTTGCACTATGGCTTGCACGCGCTCTGTGCTGATCGAACCCGGGATTTCTCGGCTGGTGACAGAAGGGCTGCAGATCGTTTCCAGGTCGCATGGTTTGGGCTTGCAGGCGACGTAGTAGAGCGCCTGGGCATACATTCTACGGCAAGGGCCGGGCCGCTCCGGATGTGGTCCAAAGAGGATAACCCTTCCCTTTCCGAAGTATGAAGAAACAATTGCTGCGCTGCCCCAAATGTCTTGCACCTTTCCTGCAACCGCTCTTTCTCCTCAGCAGAGTGTTTTAAGATATTGCTCGTGGATTCAATCAATTCTACATATTCCCTTGAGACCATCCCAAGGTTGGCCAAAGACTTTAAATCAAGTAATTATGTCTTTAATCAAATTAAGTTTAATTAACTGGGATGAGGAACTTGATCTCGAAGTTGATGATACTATCTCTGGTCGTGTTGCTGATTTTCTGCACTGCAACCCCGGCAGAAGAAAACACGACATATACGGTGACTATTGCAGACGACCAAGGGCGAACGGTCAGCCTGGCCGGAACACCGGCAAGAATAGTCTCGCTCTCACCTTCCAACACGGAGATACTCTTTGCTCTCGGTCTGGGAGATCGAGTTGTGGGGGTGACGAAATACTGCGATTATCCTCCACTGGTGAAGGAACTAAAGGACAGCGGTAAGATCGAGGTTGTGGGCGGGTACGTTGATCCGGATATCGAAATGATTCTCACTTTGCGCCCCGATCTGGTCCTGGCCAGCCAGAAGCACATCAGTGGGGCTGTCTCCCTGCTGAACAGGGAAGGCATTCCCACCTTTGTCGTCCATCCGAATAATCTCTCCAGCATCATCTTATCCCTGGAAAAGATCGGTAAGATCACAGGAAAGGTGGCGGAAGCATCCGAGCTATGCAACCAGATGGAGTCCCGAATAAAAGCCGTATCAGACAAAGTCTCATCACTTCCTAAAACGCGGGTCCTTTACGTCGTCTGGCATGATCCAGTTCGAACGGCAGGTGCGGGAACCTTCGAGGACGAGACCATCGAGAAGGCGGGGGGCGTGAACATCTTCCATGATCTATCGGGATATGCACAGGTAGATCCTGAAGCCATAGCCGTACGAAATCCCGAAGTGATCATAGCCTGCACAGGCATGGGAGAAGGGGAAAACAAGCCCCTTCTCTGGGCCAAAACAGAGCGGGCCCTGAATCTGACAGATGCTCGCAAGAATGGTCGGATCTACCAGGCAGAAGGTGATCTCATAACCCGCGCCGGTCCCAGGATCGTGGACGGCCTGGAGATGTTTGCAAAGTTCATCCATCCTGAGGCATTCTGAGGCATTGGTCGTGGGTCCCATATCTGGCCATAATGCCCTCTCAGGCATCCCGACGCTGGATGGCTGCGAGAGGATCGATTTGAGGGTGCAGTACAGACAGTACGCGGGACGAAAGGTGCTCTTCTTCCTGGCCCTGATGTTGATGATATCTTTGCTTGCAGGGGTGGCAGTCACCCTTGGTTCAGCAGAGATCAACATCATGGATGTCTACTCCACTATCCTGGCCAGATTCTTTCCCGGGCACTTTCATTCCACGGCATTTACGGATATGATCGTCTGGGACCTAAGACTGCATAGAGTTTTGATGGCCATTGTCGCCGGCATGGGCCTTGGAGCGGCCGGGGCTGTGATGCAGGGTATTCTCAAGAATCCACTGGCCAGCCCTTTCACTTTGGGAATCTCCTCCGCTGCCAGCTTCGGAGCAGCTCTGGCCATCATTCTTGGTGCAGGCATCGTGACAGGGGCCTGGCTTGTCATCGGCAATGCCTTTATCTTCGCCCTTCTCTCTGCCTCAGCCGTCTACGGCCTGGCCAAGTATAAAGGAATATCCTCCGAGACCATGATCCTGGCGGGCATCGCCATCATGTACCTTTTTTCGGCCATGACCTCCTTGCTGCAGTATACAGGAAAGTCAGAGCAAGTTCATGAAGTTGTCTTCTGGATGATGGGCTCTTTGGGCCGCTCCTCCTGGGAGACCGTGGGAATGGTCATAACCATTCTTGTCCTTTGTCTGCCTTATCTCGTCATCAAATCCTGGGATCTCAATGCTCTCGGGGTTGGCGATGATATTGCCCAGAGCCTGGGTGTGAATGTAGAGCGGTCGAGGGTGATCTACATGATGCTGGCTTCGCTCATAACCGCCAGCATCATCTGCTTCACGGGAACCATCGGCTTCATAGATCTGGTCTCACCTCACATTACCCGGATGGCCATCGGCGGCGACCACCGGTTTCTTCTTCCAGGCAGCGCCCTAACGGGAGCTTTGCTCCTCCTGGGCGCAGATACTCTGGGCAGGACCATTCTTGCGCCTGTGATACTGCCTGTGGGTATCATGACCTCTTTCCTTGGTGTTCATTTCTTCGTATACCTCTTCTTGCAAAGGAGGAGGACGTTTTGGTGAAATCTGCATTAGATGCCTTTCCTTTGACTGCAGTGGCAACAAAATCCTCGGTGGCCTTGCCCTAGATGTCGAAGATTCTCTGGTTTTGGGGCTGGTCGGTCCCAATGGGTCCGGCAAGACCATTTGATCAAGTGCATCGTCAGGATACTCAAGACTAGAGGAAGCAATCTCCAGGATGGAAAGGGGATCATCTCTGCAGGCATGAACCGTCTGCTGCGGCCTCTTCGATCTCTTTTGCTTATTCCTCAAACCGACCCGATAACACTATAGTCAAAATGTTTATTACTTAGTAATATCAAATATAGACATAGAGAATACTCATCTCAAAGAGAGTTTCTCAAAGGAGAGTATGTTATGTCTGAAACAGTCTGTGAATCGTCAATCAGCAAGGTAGTGGTATCGGATGCAGCAGTGCCCTTTATTGCTCGTGGAGGTCGCTTATTCTCCGGGCAGGTGATTAGCTCGGATCCTGGAATTGATGATGGTGAGGAAGTCCTTGTAGTGGATAAAAGGAATAACCCGCTCAGGATGGTCCGGATCTTTCATTGAGGTGTGAGAGGTGATCAGAACAAGCTGGCAGGAGGCTCATTAACAATCCTGGTACTTCAAATTCGCCATTAAGGGAAATCCTGGCATGCTCTGAAAACCAAATGCTCAGAGTTTGTGCCAGGAATCCTCTTCTGATTAATTATTGAAAAAATTATTCTGGCATCAATGGCAGCACTTATGTCCGTGCTTATGTTCTTCATCGTGACAGTGCTCATGCACATGCTTCTCGCCATTATGCTCATGACTGTGTTCATGCTTATCGTCTGTATGGCAACACATCTGAAATCACCTCCATTTCTTTATGCTTGATACTATATCATGAAATTATTGGCTATTAAGTCTTTCTGAGGCATTTTTCATCCATAAGGACAGTTTTTTGCTGGAAAGAAATGATGACCATTTGCATTAGAATTCGACAATCGCGCATATGCTTTATTCCTAATTAAAGTTCTCAGTATAAATTGTACTACAATAGTCAATAGAAATAGGAAAAATCGTTAAATGACTTAAAGGCTTTATAGAAGGGCCACCCGAGAAAAACTCCTCACCGGAAAGATAGCTCCCTTACTTGCTGAATCCGATGCACTGCAATTTTGAGGCGGACATCCATTCGCGCATGACTTCCCCGAAGGCTTAGCTTTCCTCAGCATAAATGCCTTGTCTGCATAAAATCTATTCTTCCAGGGTAAGAGACAATCAGGGTGTGATCCCGCGACATCATAAATGCAATTATTCTCCCGTAAGTCGCAATTCTTGACTATGGGTATGAAAACCTCCCCTAGGCCCGGCGCAGTGCAGGCCATCAGAATCCAGTCTGGTATAATTCCTTATCTAGAACGATCTTTTCATGTGCCATGAACCTGATCACCTCAGGCTGATGAGAGATTAGCAGATACGTCAATCCCAGTTCCTTTTGCAGATCCTTGAGGAGAGTTAGAATCCGGGCCTGCACAGATATGTCAAGGGCGGAAGTCGGCTCGTCCAGGATCAAGACTTTGGGATTCAAGAGCAAGACTCTTCCCAGGGCCACTCTCTGATTCTGGCCTCCGGAGACCTGTCCAGGAAAGCGGCAGAGAAGCTCCTCGGAGAGGCCCACGGCCTCCAGAGTCTCTTGAGATCTCCTTCTCCATTCTCTCCTTGGAATGTCCAGCAGTCCCAGGACATCATGGATTGATCTCTCGATACTCTTTCTGGGATTGAGAGAGCCTTCCGGGTCCTGAAAGACCATCTGCACCTCTCTTCGGAATCTAGAGAACTCCTTTCCCTGCAAAGTCCGGATATCCTTTCCCCAAAATAGAACGCGCCCCGAAGAAGGCCTCTCCAGCCCCGCCAGGATCTTTCCGAGGGTGGTCTTGCCCGAACCGGAGTCTCCCATCAATCCCAGAGTTCTGCCTTCGTCCACTTCCAGTGATATATCCTGCAGAACCTGGTGCCGCTTTTTGAAGAACAGGCCTGATTCATAGTTCTTGCCTACATTTTCCGCCCTCAGTACTGCCAGCACCTCACCCCCCTACTTGTGATCTCATTCGTGCCTGAGACCTCTCCTCCGCTCCCGACCCAGGCCATCTCCGGCTTCTTCCTGCACCTATCCTGCTTTTGCGGACAGCGAGGATGAAACTTGCACCCGGCAGGCGGGGCGATCATGGAGGGCGAACTTCCCGGTATGGGCTGAAAGCCTCTTTCGGGAAGGCAGCTTAAAAGGGCAATAGTATAGGGATGCAGCGGCTTAGAGAAGACCTCTTGGCTTTTGCCCATCTCCACAATCTCTCCGCAGTACATCACCGCGATTCTATCTGAGATATCTCTGGCCAGTGAGAGGTCATGAGTGATGAGCAAAAGAGAGGCTCCTATCTGATCTTTGACCCTTATCATCTCAGCCATTACCTCCTCAGCCAGCCCGATATCCAGTCCTTTGCTGGGCTCGTCTGCTATTATGATACTGGGCGAGAGGATCATGGAAGCGGCGATCATCACCCTCTGATTCATGCCTCCTGATAACTGAAAGGGAAACATACTCGTTACCTGCCTCTCACCCAGACCCAGGCGACTCGCCATTTCTTCAGCCATCCGCAAAGACAGATTGCGAGAGGTGGCCTTATGAACCTGCAGTGGTTCTGCTATCTGCTCCCTCACCCTGTTAATGGGGTTCAAGGCCAAAGATGGATTTTGAAATACAAGGGCAATCTCGTTGCCCCTTATGTGCGCCATCTCCCTTTCGCCTAGGGCTAGAAGATCCCTGCCCGCAAAGAGGGCCCGGCCCTGCACAGATGCGTTATTAGGCAGAAGCCGCATTATGGCGCTGGCTACCACCGACTTGCCGCAGCCCGTTTCACCCACAAGCGCCAGGGTCTCCCCCTTTTGCAGGTCAAAGCATACGTTCTCCGCTGCATTAACCCGGCCCACGGTTGTCGTGAAGCTGACAGACAGCTCCTCAATCTGCAGAAGAGGCTTGCTAATGACAATCGTAGCCCTCATTCTAACCTCAATGTCACTTCTTCGTCCTCTTCCAGGGCAAAGCCCATGAGAACTATAGAGAGTACGAAAAGGGTGATGCATATTCCCGGAGACAGGTACCACCACCAGTAACCGTTTATGAAGCCTCCGCGAGAGAAGGCAAAGTTGATCATCATTCCCCAGCTCTTCATTGTAGGATCACCCAATCCCAAGAAAGAGATGGATGCTTCAGCGATCATGGCCGAGGCAATGGATAGCAGAAATTTTGGCATTATCACCTGGATAATATTGGGCAGCACATCTGTCGAGATGATATGCTGATCCGAGAATCCCAATGCCCTCGACGCCTGCACAAATCCCATTTCTCCGACCTGCAGAGCTTTGCTGCGAACCACTCTGGCCGTGGAGGTCCACCATAGACTGCCCATGAGGAGGGCAACAAGCCAGAAGCTGGGCCTCAAGAAAGCGGCTAATACTATTATCAAAGGGATCTGGGGAATCATGAGAAAGATATCGGTAATTCCCATGAGGATCTCATCAGTCGTACCCTTGAAGTAACCGGCCAAGAGCCCTATGGTCGTGCCGATGAGGGTGGCCATGAGGGCCGCCCCAAAGCCAACCATAAGCGAGACCCTTGAGCCGTAGATTAATTCAGAGAGTATGTCATTTCCCAGATCGTTTGTCCCCAGAAGATGCTCGTAGCCCGGTGGGAGGTAGGGCTCAAACCTCAACCAGGGGTCATAGGGCGCAAATGCCGGAGAGAAGATGGCCATAAGCAAGAAAGATAAAAACATCGATAAGCCCCAACGGCTGAACTTCCACCTAAACATCGAGAACCCACTCCAGACCCGGGCGGCCAGCCGTCCTCTTGCATTCGATCCTGTTGCCACCCTCGCGTCCCTCCTCTCCCCGCATCAGATCAAGTTTCGCTGCGGACGTCACATCAGCCATTACCGCCACCTCACCCGCGGGTCCAGTCGGCTGTAGAGAAGATCGGCCAGAAGGTTAGCTAAAACCACCATGATGGTAATAACGAGAAAAGATCCCTGCAGCACCGGAAAGTCCCTGGAGAGCAGAGCATCGTAGATGAGGTTTCCCATGCCATTCAAGGAGAAGACGATCTCAATGAACAACGCCCCGCTCAGGATAAAGCCGAAATCCATGGCCAGGAGAGTGATGATGGGAAGAAGTGCATTCTTGAAGATATGTCGAAAAAGAATTTCATAGTCATAGAGCCCCTTGGCTCTGGCATAGGCCACGTAGAGGCTGCTCTTTTCTTGAAGCACGCTTCCTCTCATGATCATGTAGTTTCTCGACAATGAAAAGAGCGTCATCACCACAATAGGTAGAAAGAGATGGTGAGCGATATCCGCAGCCGATCCTGTGGAATAGAATCCTTTCAAGGGAAAAAGGCCGAACTTAAAGGAGAGCAGATAGAGGGCCAGCAGAGAGAGAAAGTAGGGGGGAGTGCAGTATATCGATAAAAAAAGGGCCGTCTGCATCTTTACACCACGGCTCTTGCACCTCCAGCCGGCCAGCGCTCCGAGAACTGTTCCCAGCACAGCACCCAAGACCAGAGAAGGCAAAGCCAGGAGCAGCGTCCATTTCATGCGGGAGAATATGATCTTGGAGACGGGCGAATGCAGGTGAAAGGAATATCCCAGGTCCAGGTGAAGGATGCCCCACCAGTAATTCAGGTATTGCTGGGACCAGGACCTGTCCAGTCCCATCTCGCTGCGAAGCTCCGCCACGGAACTGTCCGTCAAAACAACATCCTCTCCCAGAAGGTTGGTTAGAGGATCACCGGGCATGCTTCTTGGAATGATGAAGTTCAAAGAGAAGATGATGACAATGGCTATGATGTATCGGCTCGCCTTCTTTGCGGTAAAAGACATTCTCAAACATCCTTTAACGAATCCGGTAGAGCAGAGCATCTTTTGCCGAGAATGCCGCCCATTTTCCGTCCTCTCTCTCTTGAAGCCTGCCTTCCCGGCTTAAGTGATGGACCAGCTCCTCATAGCCCCTTCTGGAGAACCGGTACTGTTTGAATACCAGGTCAATAGGAAGATGATAATCTCTCGAAAATAAAATTACATCAAACTGATAGCCCAGATCTTTCAGGATATGATACAGGCAATGATAATCTGCATGAGGTCTTGGGCCGTAAGCAAATTCATTCAACGAGTCTATGCCGTTCGCTCGAAAGACTATAAATACGCCCTTTTTGGTGACATGGATCATCTTTGTAAGGAATTTTTCGATATCCTCATCGAAGAGACTGTAGGCCGCCAGGGAATAGTCGACTGGTGGAATATCGACATCTTTCCACTCCATCTCAATAGTGGAAATGTTTGTCAAGCCCTCTCGGCGGGCTTTCTCCAATAGGATCTGCAGTTGATACGCGGATGGATCAACGGCAATGGTCCGAGAGGCAATCATGGAAAGAGGAATGGCAAAGGCCCCAGTTCCAGCTCCAATGTCCAGTAATGTCGCTTTCTCAGGAATAAAGGAGGAGATTTTGGTAAGAATCTCTCCCGGGTATCCCGAATGCATGAGAACCTGGTCATAGATCCCGTAGCTCCTCCAGAACTGGTCGTTGGAGATCTTCTCCTCCTTCAGATTATGCAAATAACTTGTCTCTCTGACGAAATCCTTCCATTGATCCGTCCACCGGCTCATTGCGCCTTCTCCACGGAGAGGAAATTGTCCACGTTAAATATTCCATAGAGTGGATCTGAGTACCAGCCGTGCCAGGCCTTATTGTAGGGAGTCTCTACTTTATTCCAATAAAGGGCAATTGCCGGTAGATTCTGAGCATAGTAGTCCTGCAGCTCGTAGGCATATTCCTGCAACTGATCCTGGCTCGTGGAGGCGAGTATATCATCGCACAGCTTGAGGAAGACGGGATCGTCAAGCGCATGCAAGACTCCTTCGCCAGTCCTGCGGGAGTCGAAGTAGCCTGTACCCCAATTGGCATGCATAAGCATTCCCCAGGGAGTGGACCTGGTGACGGTCAAATCATACTCTCCTGCATCCTTCCGCTTGATCCAGGTGCTCGAATCCACATTATTCAGTTCGCTATCGATTCCTAGAAGCTTTAGGTATTCCATCGTCAGTTCTGTCATCCTCTGATATTCGAATCTGGTGAGGAATGTGAGTTTGATGTCCTTGCCGTCCTTGCCCTCCAGGATGCCGTTTCTGTTGGAATCCTTGTATCCAGCACCCGCTAAGATCTCTTTTGCCCTGGAGAGATTATACTCCAGCTTGGCTGTCTCCTTGAAGTCCATCATGCTGGGCGGCACAAATCCGGCATTGGGAACCAGGCCGTATCCCAGAGCATCAAGCTTTAGAATCTCGCTATAGTTTATGGCATAGGAGAGGGCCTTTCTGAAGTTTGGATCAGACAATGGCTGTTTCTTGAGGTTCAGACCCAGGAATATAAGTCCGATATTGTCCGTCTCCACAAAATCGAAGTTACCCGCATCTTTGAGCTTCTGGATGCTGGCATAAGGATAGGTCCCTGCATACTTGTAGTAGGCATCAACGTCTCCTTTCTCGAGCGCGAGAGAAAGGACGTCCGTGTTGCTGAAGGTATGAATCTCTATAGAATCGAACTTGGGCATAGTGCCCTTCCAGTAGGGATTCCTCTTGAAATAGATCACGCCGGCGCCGAGGTCCGTCTTGGCGATGTAAAATGGACCAAAGCCCACATTTACCTCTTCATTTGTATATTCCATTGGTTTTGACACATTCTCCCAGACATGCTTGTCAAGGATGGGGTAGGTGGCAAATTCCAGGTTCAGGCGTGAATAGGGCTTATTAAGCTTGAATACAACAGCCCCGTCTTCTATAGTAATATTTTCCACAGTCTTCTTCATCCAGCCTGCAGCAGGATAATTTTCTGCCAGATAGCCGAAGGTGAACAATACATCCTCAGGCGTGAGCTTCCAGCTGTCGCTCCAGTAGAGGTCATCATTGATGGTGAACTTCCAGATCTTGCCGTCTTCAGAGACCTTGTAGTCTTTAGCCGTAAGGCCCACCACATTTCCATCTGCCGACATCTTCATCAAAGTCGGATTGGAGAGGTGGGTGAAGACACCCATGCTGCTATCTCCCAGAAAGCTGGCCGACTTCACCACATTGGGCGTGCCGATCTTTAGAACCGTCCCGCTGGAACTCCCTGCGCCCTGACCCGTTATGTCGAGAATCAGGATGCAAAGGAGCAGCGTGGATACGAACTGATACAAACCATGTCTCATAATGCTCCGATCTCCTTTTGCTACGAATTATTGAGTTTTATATAAGAAATTTGTGCTATTTGATAGTTCGTATTACTTTATCCTATTACTTGAGTCGAACACAACTAAAGCATAATACTCAATAGTTGGCCACGTTTTTGGGGAGGTAGAAAGAGGACGACGAATCGACCCAAATCATGAGCTTTCGTTATTCAAATATCTCAAGTTTATGTCGAGTGTCATGTATTTTTCGCTTCACAGTTGATTCTCTCAACATGAGAAGATACTCCTATTTCAGCATCAACACAGCCTTTGACTCCAGAATCAAAAACACTGAAGTTAGCATTCTATCCGGACTAGACTAAGCACTATCATCAAAAAAAGGATTAATGAAGCGCAGCTCACCTATTTTGGCAAATACGCCTTGATGGGAGCCTTTAAAGCAAGTGCAATCGAAGACGCCGCGGGCGGACTTGAAGGCCTTCGCGTCTTCATAATTCATGTCGTTGAATCCGCCCGAACAACAGGGCAGCCATGAATCTTCCTTCTCTTCATCCTCAGAAGATGCAGATAGAGTCATATTCTTCTTAATGTGGAAATTCCCCACGTAATCCTGATCCAGCTCTATCAAAGGGTTCTTCCAGGCTTTCATTGCCAAGCCCAGGTCTTCATCCACCGGGATTCCCTCAAGCTGAAGCGCTCCAAAGTGTGCCCGGCCGTGAACCAGATCTTCTTCTATGTTCATTGTGTTGTTTGTTATATCTGATTGAGCAACAAGAACTTTATTCAATCCATGAGCTTGATCTACACGATGATGCAAGGAATTAAAACCATCACGGTTCTTTATCCAGTCTTCTTCTTGCAGCAAGCTATTGAAAGCAACTGGATGGAGATTATAATATCGCGATCCTACGCCTATTACCAATGGACTATAGACCCTGATGCTATCTTCGTTCATCTGAACGATGCTGGTTGATTCTTCTTCATCTTGAATCACCTCACCGTCTTCGTCGTAAGCGCCGTTGATCCAGGTTCTATTTGTGTATGAACTCTCGGCATACATCATTGAATCGGTATCTATTTTTCCGCTTCCGTGAGCATTGTTCTTCGCCTCGACGCCATTGAAGAGACAGCCTTCTGTACCGGTGGCATCTGGCATCAAAGCATATTTGTAGTTTTTATAGAAGCCGGTCCCGCTTACATTCTGTTCCATGCTAAATTTCAGATTTTCCTCTTCCAATGTCGTAGGATTGTCGTATGCTACATTATTTTCCTCCAATTGCTCCGTGTGCACCTCATTATCCGCTATGGCCATACCAATGAGCGCAAATAGAGCCAGCAATAAAATAATCACCCTCAAATCAGTCCCTCCTCAGACGACACCCTGGTTAGCACGTTTTTTTCATTTTATTTTAAGATATCTGTTAGCAATTACAGATATGTATTATGATAGCAATAACTATTAGATTTTAGTATGAATAACGAATACAAGGATAATTTAAACAATCGGAACATCACATGCAGTTCTGATTGAGGATAAAATTGCACCTATAGCTTTTATGTGTCTAAGATTTCCGTGGTGCTATACATGTTTGCCCCAGCGAGATTTCGCTCCACCTCAGGAGTTTTTCTTTTCTCGTGTTTGATGTGCATTGTGATGCTTGCTTCGAGTCTCTCTAGTCCAATTCCACGATCATACTTTGATAAGAAATGATATTATGCTAGAAATTTTACACATAGTAACAATATTGTTAGACTTATACATGATCTAAGCATACAATTTTGGAGGAATTGTTACTTGGTACGATTTGGAATAAGCTTTTATAATTGAGTGATATTTTGGTTAATGGTGAAACCATGCACATTCCTGATGGCTATTTAGGCCCACAAACATATATCGCATTCTGGATCATTATGATCCCTATCTGGTATTATGCCGGAAAGAAACTGAGTACGGAGCTGAGATCCAAGCAGGTTCCGCTGCTGGCACTTGCGGCCGCCTTCTCCTTTGTCATTATGATGTTCAATGTGCCGATTCCAGGAGGCAGCACCGGCCATGCAGTGGGCGGGGCCATAATTGGCATCGTCCTGGGACCCTGGGCTGGCGTTATCGCCATATCCGTTGCACTGGTTCTACAAGCTCTGATGTTCGGAGATGGAGGAATCACGGCCATAGCTGCCAACTGTTTCAATATGGCTGTGGTGATGCCCTTTGCGGGCTATTATATCTACAGGCTCGTTAGCGGAGGCACGGAGATTGCATCTTCGAGGAGGGTCATTGCTTCGGGCATAGCTGGCTACGTAGCTCTTACGCTGGCAGCACTCTGCACGGGAGTTGAATTCGGGCTACAGCCCATATTGAATCACACACCGGAAGGAGTCCCGCTGTACATGCCCTACTCGTTGAGCGTGACTGTTCCTGCCATGCTTATTGAGCACGCTTTTGGATTCAGCATCCTTGAGGCACTGATTACAGCCCTCATATTCGCTTACATTCAGAAGAATGATACAAGTATTCTGTATGGCGAGGAATCCCGGTCGCTGAAGAAAAAGCCTAACGCGGCAGCGAGTGTTTGAGGTGAGATAAATGGATAAGATGCTGAGAAATCTTTCAATCGGTCTAGTGTTGCTTATAATCCTGGCGCCATTAGGCCTTCTGGCCGTTGGCGAGACCTTCGGCGAATGGGGATCCGAGGAGCTCAAGGAGAAACTAGGCTATGCGCCCCAGGGCCTGGAAAGGCTCTCATCGTTTTGGAGTGCCCCATTGCCGGATTATGCATTTCCTGGCGGCGAGAACAGCGAGTCGTTGCCCTTATCTGCGGCAGCTTATATCCTGTCGGCTGTGATTGGCGTCGTAGTATGCGGTGGCCTGCTTTATTTCGTGGGCAAGAAGGTTGCCAGAGCCTGACGCCTTTTTTTCATTTTCAAAGGAAGGTGAATCTGATGAATCATGCTGGCAGAGCATTTTCTTTCACGATCACAAATGGCACCACAGTTGCCAGCTTTGTGAGTTGGAAGGGGAATAATAAAGAGCCATCGCTTTGATGTGATATAACATCTAGAATATCAAACTCTCACTCGAGGCATACCAATGCACCTCCATGAGGGTCATGTTCCCAAAGATTTATTACTAAGTAACATCAAAATACATAATGCGACGACATATGGAACAAGAATTAATGAGAGTGGGCATTTCTCTGCCAGAAAATCTGCTCAATAAGTTTGATGAAATAATACTTCATCGTGGTTACTCCTCTCGCTCTGAGGGCGTCAGGGATGCTATAAGAAGTTACATCGTCAACTTCGAATGGATGAGCGACGTGCAAGGGGAACGCGTGGGCGTGATCACTATTGTCTACGACCATTCGCAAAGAGGCCTGGAGGATAACCTTACTGAGATCCAGCATGACTGCGGCAGCATAATCCAGTCCAGCATGCATGTTCATCTGGATCATGACAATTGTCTGGAGGTTATTGTGCTCAGAGGTGAAGGGCAGGAGGTGAAAAAAACGGCAGAGAGGATGATGGCCCTGAAGGGCGTAAAGCATGTCAAATTGACCACCACATCTCTGGGTAAAGAGCTCTAGTCAATCCTTTTTGCATGATACGTCACCTCGAATTGCCGGATCGAATCTCCTATTCGACCTTCAAGCTTGTTGGGTAAATGGCCACGCCCTACAAGACCATTTCTTATTGATGGAAGAGCTATTCCTGTTTCGGCTCATTATGACCATAAAAACATAGAGGGATACATATAAAAGCTAAATTTATCTTCATTATTCTGGTATTGATATCGGCCCTTACATATGCTTCCGGAAAGGAGTACCCCGCGAGTTACTGGCAGCAAAAGGGCAGCGAATTCATCAAAAATGGCTCCTTCGAAGTTGCCTTAGATTGCTTCAACAAATCTATCGAACTGGACTCGAAGAATGCCTCTGCCTGGATGAATAGAGGCCTGGCCTTGAGCGGCATGGGAAGATATACAGATGCGCTTGCAGCCTTCAATGAGTCTATCGAGCAGAACCCAACCCTGGCGGAGGCCTGGTATAGCAAAGCCGTTAATCTCGCTCGAATGGGCAGATACAATGAATCCATCAAGGCCTTTGAGGGGGCAATAAAGCTGCATCCCAGTGCGGCAGTATCCTGGTACGGTAAAGGGCTTGCTCTAGCGAACCTCGGAAGGTACAACGATTCCATCCTGGCCTTAGATAAAGCCATAAAGCTGGATCAAGATCTTGCTGGGGCCTGGTACAGCAAAGGGCTCATCCTGGCTGAATTGGGCATGAATAACGAATCCATTGATTCATTCAACAAGACTGTTGTTCTGGACCCGGAATATGAGGATGCCTGGTATAATTTGGGCCTTATTTTCTCCAATACAGGAAGGTACAATAACGCACTTGAATCGTTTAACCGGGTCGTAGATTTGAATCCGATAAATGCCAGAGCATTGGTCGGCAAAGGAAATGTTCTTCTTGCACTTGGCAGATACAGCGAATCCTGTGATTCGTTCGAGAGGGCTCTCAAAATAGAGCCAGAAGACGCCAACGCCTGGTACGGCTCTGCACTTGCTCTTCGAATGGCAGGCAGATACAACGAGTCGATCACGGCCTATAACAAAACCATTGAGATGGAACCCGGGAACGCCGCTGCCTGGAATGGCGAAGCTCTTGCGCTCGAAGGGTTGAAAAATCATAACGCCTCCCTGAAACAGCTGGACAGGGCCATCGAAATCAATCCCAATGAAGCCGGATATTGGAATAATAAGGGTTTGGCCCTCAAGGAAACTGAAAATTTCAGCGAATCAGTAGCTGCTCTTCAAAGAGCAGTCGAGCTCGATCAGGGGTGCGCAAGATGTTGGAATAATTTGGGACTGTCTTTGGCCAAACTGGAAACGTTTAGCCAGGCAATAGATGCCTACGATAGAGCCATCGACCTGGAACCTGGATATCCGGACCCCTGGAATAATAAGGGCATTGCCCTGGTGATGGGATCTGAAGACTATGTCGAGGCACTCGAATGTTTCGATAGGGCCATCAAGATTGATCCCAACAGCATGGAGGCATGGGTCAACAAGGGCAATGCTCTCAAACTGGTCAACCGCGATATGGAGTCGAATACGGCATTCGAGAAGGCCAAAAAGCTTGGATACCGGGAATGATCCCGGATCTGATTTGAGTTGTTCAAAATTGGCGAGAGCTGCAATAGCCTTAAAGTTGCCGAAAAAGTGGGTAAGCGATGCCCCAGGGCGCGAGTCCCTGGGGAGTCCCTCTTGAGTCGCTCAGGCAGAACAACGAGCGGATCGAAACCTATTGCAGCAATAGAGGCACGTTAGGATTGTTACTATTTCCGGATCCATTCAGGGCTTGTACTGATACACCTCTGTAGGGAACTGCGCCATGGTTGTGTTCCAAGCTGGCTTCATAGTGGAGATGGAAGTATTCCGGCAGGTGCAGTCAAATATGCCTTTCTGGCTTGCACGCTCTTTGTCGAAGTTCCACGAAGGAATGTCGAAGAAACCGCCGCTGCAGCAGGGCAGCCAGTCCTCCATCCAGGATGGTGCAGATTTCGACATTTCTAGCTTCATGGTCTTCTGAACCTGAAAATCTCCTATGTAGTTGCTGTCCTCCTCGACTATTGGATCCTTCCAGCCTTGCTTGGTCTTGAACTTCGGAGTCTTGGTATTTGTCATGGGCACGGACAGAAGTTCGCCAACATGGAGCGTTCCCTGGGTCATATCATCATCGATATTCATGCTGAGTGATCCTTTGCCGCTAGCAGTGGCTGTAGGCGCAGTGCAGTTCATATCAACAGCGATATCGCCCTTTAAGGCCCGCGCATACTCGACCTGTCGACTCATGGAGGCCGATTCCTGGTAGCTCTTGGCCTCGTTCTTGTCCTTGAGGAGGGAGTTGTAGCCTACCGGATGAGCGGCATACCAGCCTGTTCCATAGGCGAAGCTCGTGGGAGACTGTACATTATCGTACTGCCTGGTATAAGTGATAGCGCTGCTCGCTCCAGGATATTTTTTCGTCCATTGCCCTGTATTATAATCTATCCAGTAGATGGATTTGCTGGCATGGGTTGTCTTTTGTTCATTATAGAGTATATCGGCAAAATCCAGAGTGCCGCTTCCATGAGCGTATTCCAACAGGGAAAGGTTGTTGGTATTGGCCTTTGCATACTCCACAAAATACCCCTGCCCCGTCACATCGCTTGTCACATCATTCTTGTACTTCACACATTCCCCATCCGGATTGAAATCAAAGTTTCCCGCAAACGATTGGCCTGTGATTATCATAAGCAAAACTAGAGCTGATCCCATCCTTGCCGTTTTGTGTCCCATATCAATCCCTCCTCTGCAATTCGCAGATGCATCGGCACGAGATTGCCTATAGTAATATTTAATCCTTTTCTAGTATGAATAAACTTGCTATCAATTGTATTAATTTATGTTTTAATGTTAAGTATTATCAATTAGTAGCTATTTGTTATACTCATTCGATAGGCTTATATGTCAGAATTTGGATTGGAATTGATACACTCCATTCAAAGCGAAGACAACAGGTGTGTCGATGCCAGGGCACACTTGCTGCCTAATTTATACAAGTTGATATCATAAGATCTGCTAAAGCGCACAGCGTAATTTCATCGCTCTTTTCTTTCCATTTCCATTCATCTCGCCAGATCACTCCGCTAATGCCCGCCAGAAAATAGCACATAATAGAGAATTGTATGTGCTAAAGGTATGAAAGCTTTTTATAATAATATAAAGAATAGCTATTATAATGAAAATTATCTGATTTAATAATAAAAATTGTCAGATATCCTATGTAAGTACTAAAATCTGTGTGGCTTGACGACGCTGTAACAAGCCTGTCAAAAGACGATGACCGGGTAAAGAAGAAAGCTCCAAATTCATTACCAGAACTCCTTCTTTCTGCGCAGGAATAGGTACACGAAGAAGGGCACACCAAGAAATGCCGTCATTATACCCACAGGCAAAATCACAGGCGCCAGAATGGTTCTGGCAACTGTGTCTGCACTCAATAACAGCAGCCCACCTACCAGAGCAGAAGCGGGAAGCAAAAACCTGTTGTCTCCTCCGATTATCATCCTGGTTATGTGCGGTGAGACGAGGCCAATGAATCCGATTGTCCCCGTGAAGCAGATCACACCTGCTGTTATGAGCGAGACCAGTATCATGCAGACAACTCTCGTCCTCTCCACATTCACACCCAGGCTTTTCGCGGTCTCATCTCCCGCCCCCATGGCATTGATGTCCCAGGATTTCAAGAGCAAGTAAGGAAAGCAGATGGCAACTATTGCAGTGACTATCCACACTTTATCCCATGACGATCTGCCCAAAGATCCCATCATCCAGAAGACCACCTCCTGCACCTGATCCGCGTTGCCCACGTACTGCAAGAAGGAGGTCATGGCCGAAAAAAGGTACATGATGGCGATGCCTGCCAGAATCATGGTTTCAGGAGTGATGCCTTTGTACTTCGCCATACCGTAAACGCTCATTGAGGCAAGAAGGGTGAAGACGAATGCATTGGCGATGATAATATACTCTCCACCTACAAATCCTGCCCCAAGGACGATGGCCAGAGCTGCACCAAAGCCTGCTGCGGATGCGATTCCTAAAGTAAAAGGACTGGCCAGTGGATTCTTGAGAATACCCTGCATCACCGCTCCGGCTATAGCCAGGCCAATACCGCCAACAATGGCCAACATGATGCGGTGCAGCCGCAACCCCCAGACGATTGTATCCGAGAACCAGTTGATTTCGAAGTAGCCTGGCAAGAACCTGGCTAAGATAGTGGTGTAGACATCTGTGACGCTGATATTTGCCGAGCCTTTGGTAGCCGCAAATCCGGCCAGTAGAATAATTCCCAGGATCAGAGAGATGAGAAAGAGCATCTTGCGACCTATGAACCTCCTGTACTCCATCCTCAAATTGGAGTTGAATTTATCTTTTTTTGCGAGAATAGACATAGATTTCGCGCCTCTGCACAGATATTTGCGCCTTTATTAATAAGAGCTTCGGTATTAGTATTACTATATTCTTGGTAAATTAAATTTATTGCATCTACACGTCCCTGAATAATACAAATATTGCACATTCTATGAGAAAATGGGCATATTAGCCATATTCTGAAGCCACCTGCCTTTATTGCTCTTGATTAGAGAGATTTTAATTGATTACATCGACGCGAGATTTATAAAATTATATCATTATTTCATGAATTAGTATTATCTGTCATGTCTCATAATCTAAATAATTAATACATTTTAACACAACATAAAACCTTATATATGTAAGCAATAAGCTACACAAAAAGGCGATGATGATGCATCATTTGAAGAGAAGGACTATCCCATTCACATCCATCGTAGGCCAGGATGATATGAAGTTCGCCCTGATTCTAAATGCCATCAATCCTCGAATTGGCGGCGTTCTGATCCGGGGAGATAAAGGTACAGCCAAGTCGACTGCTGTGCGGGCTTTGGCCGATCTGCTGGAGAGCATTCTGATTGTAGAAGATTGCCCCTTCAACTGTGATCCCAGAAATCCGGAGGAGATGTGCGACCTTTGTTTTGAGAAGAGCGAGAGAAACCTGATAAATGAGATCGAACGCAAAACTCCGGTAGTTGATCTGCCTTTAGGCGCGACTGAAGACCGTGTTGTAGGCTCTTTGAATGTTGAGAAAGCCATCAAAGAAGGAATCAAAGCCCTGGAACCAGGCATTCTGGCAGCTGCAAATCGAGGCATACTCTACATAGATGAGGTAAACCTTCTGGATGATCACGTGGCAGATGTCCTCCTGGACTGTGCAGCCATGGGTGTAAATATTGTAGAAAGAGAGGGTGTGTCCGTGGCCCACCCTTCGAAATTCGTTTTAGTGGGGACCATGAACCCCGAGGAGGGAGAGATCCGGCCTCAACTCCTGGACCGGTTCGGGCTGCAGGTCAGCGTTGTCGGCATAGAAGATATTGACCAGAGAATGCAGATTGCCAAGACGGCGGAGAGCTTTGAAAGAGATCCCGAGGTCTTTGCCATGCATTGTTATGCCAAACAGGAGGAGCTGAAAGAGAGGATCGCCCAGGCCAGGAATATACTTCGTCTGCGTGACTATGAGCGATGATCTTCTCAGATCCATCGCTTCTACATGCATTGACCTGGGCGTCAAGACGCATCGAGCCGAGATTGTCATTACCAGGACTGCCAAGACCATTGCTGCCTTCGAGGGGAGAGAAGAGGTCAATTCTGAGGACGCAAAGATGGCCATGCAGCTGGCCCTGGCCCACAGGATGAGGAGCAGGCCCTTTGAGCCGCCCACCCTGAACAAAGACAAGCTGAATAAATCCGTGGAAAAGCATCATCAGGAACCGCAACATCAGCACAAGAACCCGAAGCCTGAGAAGAAAAATGAGCCTAAGCCTCAAGAGCCTGATGATCAGCAGGACTCGAAGCAGACTCAACCGGCAAAGCCAGAGGAGCAGGTCTTCGAAGTCGGCTCGCCCATCGATGTGCGCCATATAAATATGCCCCACAAGCGAGATAGAATTGCACGCCGAAAAGCCAGCGGCAGAAGAATGAATACCCTCGCCCTGAAGAACCGGGGGCGATATCTACGCCAAAGGATGCCAGATGTCGGTAAGGACATCGCCATTGATGCCACGATTCGAGCGGCAGCCCCTTATCAGAAGGTCAGATTCGGTCCGAATGCCATTCGAGTGTTGAGCGAAGATATTCGAGAGAAAGAGAGGGTTGGCAAGACCTCGGCGGTGGTTCTCTTCGTGGTGGATGCCAGCGGCTCCATGGGCGCAATGCAAAGGATGGAGAGCGCCAAGGGAGCGGTTCTCTCTATGCTCATGGACTCCTACCAGAAGAGAGACAAGATCGGCATGGTAGCTTTCAAGGGCAAGGACGCAGAGCTCATACTGCCGCCCTGCTCCAGCGTAGATCTGGCCTTGAGCCGACTGCGAGAGCTCCCCACAGGAGGCAAGACGCCGCTATGTGCGGGTTTCTCTCGAGGATTGCAGATTTTGCAGGGCGAGCTACGCAAGGATGAGGAGACCAAGACCATGATGGTGCTTGTATCCGATGGAAGGGCCAATATTGGAATGGGAGGTAAGATCAAAGACGAGCTGATGGAGATCTCGGAACATAGCAAACGGCTAGGAGTGCACACCATTGTCATAGATACCGAGATTGTGGAGAGCTCATTTATGGATATGAGGCTGGGCTACTGTCAGGAGATCGCCAAGATCACAGGCGGAAAATACTATTCCCTTTCAGACCTGAGTCCTGAAGGCCTTTACAACATTGTGGATGGCGAACAGAAGCTGATCTTTGAGAGCAATACGTAGAGCCGATTTCCGGATGGAGGGGGAATGGAAGAGATAAAGAGTGATCGCAAGTTGCCAGCGATATGAGTAAGATGATTGAGATTTCGGGACTGTGCAAGGACTATTCCGGAAAGAAGGTGGTTGAAGGCCTGGACCTGGAGGTTGAGACGGGAGAGCTTTTTGGTTTTCTGGGGCCCAATGGAGCCGGCAAGACCACTTCCATTCGCATATTAACCACCCTCACCAAACCCACATCCGGGCGAGTTCTGATCAATGGTATAGATGTGGCCAGTGATCCTGCAAGGGTGAAGTCGGAGTTCGGCATAGTTCAGCAGCATCTCAGCCTGAACCGGGATCTGACCATCGCCGAGAACCTGGAGCTGCATGCGCGGCTGCACCATCTTTCGAGGCAGGAGAGAAAGGAGCGCATATCTGAACTCCTGGATTATGTGGAACTATCCGATCATGCCGACTATCTCATTGATAATGTCTCGGGAGGCATGAAGAGACGGGCTATGATTGCGCGGGCTCTCATTCATAGACCAAATCTTCTCTTTCTGGATGAGCCGACAGTTGGCCTCGATGCTCATACGCGCCGCAGGGTCTGGGATCTCATCCGCAGGATGAACTCAGAGGGCACAACAGTCTTTCTGACCACTCACTATATAGAGGAAGCAGAGGCGTTATGCAAGAGAGTGGGCGTGCTGCATCACGGTCATATGATTGCCATCGGTTCGCCTCACAACCTGCGCCAGAATTTAGGTATAACGGCCGTGGAGACGCAAACGTTGGGAAACTGCACCCAATACAGGTATTTCCCGGATAGAGCAACGGCCGGAGAGTATATTCAGACGCTGCATGGCTCTGGAAAAGTGGTCATGCGGGAGTCGAATTTAGAAGATGTATTCATCGAACTCACCGGCCAGAAAGTTTCTGGGGACTAAGCAATGGAATCGACAATAGAATCAACCAGGGATGCTTACAGTATACTCTGGGCGGATCTCATGGCTCTCAAGCGCCGGGGGCCAAGATTTCTCATCACCACTCTTGTCAGTCCATTGCTGTATCTGGTGGCGTTCGGATGGGGGCTGGGCAGAGGGATGAGTCTCAACGGAACGAGCTATCTCGAATTCGTGATTCCGGGCATCATCGCCCTCACTGCCATGACCACAAGCTTCAATGGTGCTGGAACCCGTCTTAATGTTGACCGTCTGTATTTCAAGAGCTTCGATGAGTGCCTGATGGCTCCCATCGGCCTCGCTTCGCTTTTAATGGGAAAAGCACTGATCGGAGTGGTCAGAGGCCTGATAAGCTCAGTGGCCTTTCTGATCGTTGCCATGCTGATTGCGCCCGCCATTCATATCGGGCCGCTGTTCCTGGTAGGATTGATCCTCACCTGCCTGACCTTCTCATTTCTGGGAGTGCTGGCGGCACTGCTTGCCAGATCCCATGAGGACATGGCCACCTTTGGGAGCCTGATTCTGATGCCTATGACCTTCTTAGGTGGAACCTTCTTCTCATTATCTCAGGTGCCGATGGAGCTGAAGTATGCGCTCTACATTCTGCCTCTAACTCATGCCAGCCTGTTTCTAAGGGCAGCTTCACTGGAACAGCCTTTGCCCTGGGCATCCTTCCTGGCACTCCTGGTCTATTTTGTGGCATTCTTATGGGGCGGCATGATTGCTTTGAAGAGAGCTAGCGTTTAGCGGCCCAAACATCCTGCTTGGCTCACTAAAATATGATTTTCCAATTTAGGTAGCGATATGTCCATCTAACCTTCACGAAACTGCCGGTCCAGGTGATCCCGGATCTCCTGCACCGCTCCGGCCAGCACCCTTTGATTGCTGTAATCCCCCACTATCTTCTCCAGATCAGCCCGCGATTTCGCCGAAAGCTGCCTTGTCTGCTCCGTCAGATTTGGGACCGCCCGGAGGATGTTGTCCACGATGCTCACGGTGGCTTTTCGTGCCGTCCTGGAGAGTGGATTGAGATCGATGGCAATGACCTTCTTTCCCATAGCCACCAGCGCCTCGCAGCGGTCGCCGTCCTCCAGGGGGATGAGGACTGCGTCTGCATCATAGATCCCGCCCCTGGTGGCGAGCGCCCGAGCGTGGTCCAGTCCTGGAACCGAGGCATCGGGGCACTCACCAAGCACCTTTTCCGCTCCCTGCTTGCGGAGCAAATCGGCGATCAGCTTTACCCGCTCCTCGCTGCGGTGAAACAGATTCACCTCCAGAGGAGCGCCAAGGGCCTCAGCCAGGGCCACCATCTCTTCCGGGACCAGAGCCGCCACATTCCCGTTGACCGAAAGCACCGGACGCTCTGCCAACAGCAGCAGGGCGGCGGCCGCCCGCGTCGCGGCTGCGGCTGCGGCCGTTGTCCTCTCGCCCAGAAGATAGTCGAAGCATTCGCCCCTGCCCTGAGCGATCAGTCCCTGATTGCTGGTAAATCCTTTCTTCACGCCTTCTGCCACGCGCTCGCGCGCCACCAGTGAAGCATATCTGGGATGTGATTTGGGAATATCAGTCAAGATTAGCACCTCTCTGGGAGATAATAGTAGTATGCACTTCGCCATAGCTTTTCAGGGCCTCGGCGCCGCCAAAGGCAAAGACCGCATCCCCCAGCATGATCATGCTCGCCATTCCGCCCGCGGCCTCCACCGCCTCGATGGCATTGAGTGCCCAGTCGCTGGCGAGATCCGACTTATCTGTGAAGCGGCGCGAAAGCTGCATAAAATTCTGCAACGTCGGCTTCTTCAAAAGCTCTTTTAGAGCAGATTCGCCGGCCTTGTTGACCGACAGCATGGCACCCTGATCAGAGAGAATATCTTTGGTGGAGATGGGGCCCCGGACCACATAATCAACTGCCAGAGGCGAAACCGGAATTCGATCGACGCGGCCAATTCCCGGGGCTCCGGGCTCCAGACGAACCACGAGGCCGCCCGCGTTCTGAGCGATGACATCTCCCAGACCGGTTCCATTGCTGACCTCGGCTTCGTGGGCGAAGCATGCCACCTGATCTGACGTCATGCCGAGATCGAAATGAGCATTCAAGGCGTAAGCGCAACCCAGGGCTCCTGCGCCGCTGGCTCCAAAGCCCGCACCAAAGGGCATCTCCAGCTCCGTCTTTACCCGTACGGGTCTTTTTGCCAGCTTCTCCACCACGAATCTGGAAACGGGAGCCTCGGATACCGCACCGTTAAGAACGATTTCTGTATCCTGGATCTCCGGGGCGGATTCTATGATAGTAGTTGCTCCCAGGGAGAGACACAGGCCACAGCCAATGGAGCCGGAATGGGACAGATCTTCTCTGCGGTGGGCCGCAAAGAAACCTGTGATGTGAGAAGGAACCCAGGCCCGGGTCCTCAGAGGGCTCATAATGTTCACAAGACCTCCGCCAGGGCGTCGATGATGCTCTTTGCAATCAAACTCTTCTTCCCTGCTACCACCCTGTGGCAACCGGACCTGTCGACTATGAGAGCACGGTTATCGTCCGTACCCATACCCCCCCTGGCGACATCATTGGCCACAACGAGATCCAGCTTCGAATCGCGCAGGGTTCTTTCGGCTATTGCCAGGAGCTTTGCGTCATCTACATTGGTCTCGGCCTTGAAGCCCACAATATTCAGATCCGGATAAGCCTCTCGAACGGCTTTGATTATCTTTTTGGTAGGCTTGAGCTCAAGTATCAGATTCTGGCCGGACTTGATCTTATCTGCATTTGCGTCGATGGTATAGTCCGCAACGGCCGCAACGCTGATCAGAGCGTCGCAGCCCAGCTTGAGCTCGTCCAGGACGGCATCGAGCATTGCAGCAGCACTTTCGGCATAGACCTGGCGCACAGGCACATCCTGAATAAAACGGTGCACAAGTGTCACATCCGCCCCGCGCCTGCGTGCCTCCAGTGCCAGAGCAACGCCCGTCTTGCCTGAGGCACGGTTGGTCAGGATGCGGATGGGATCGACGGCCTCCGCGTTGGAGCCGCTGGTGATAAGGATCCTTTTGCCCAGCAAATCGCCGGGCCCCAGAAGCCTTTCCACATCTCGACAAATCAGCAGGTTGTCTGCGATCTTGGCCTTGCCCTCCTCGATGCGGGGATCGATCAGTGTAACACCCATGGCCCGCAAAGATTCCAGGTTCCTGAGCACCGCAGGATGGCGGTACATGGCCTCATGCATGGCTGGGACAACCGCGACCGGCTTGCCGCTGCCCAGAGCGGTGGTGGCAAATGTCGTTACAGGCGTGTCGTCGATGCCGCAGGCCATCTTGCCGATAGTGTTGGCAGTGGCGGGCGCTACCAGAAATAGATCTGCCTTTGCCGCCCACGCCGCAAAACTCCACATGCTCCACCCTTCCTGTTATCTCCGTTATGACCGGATGAGCGCTGGCATACTCCAGCGCATAAGGATGCAGGATCTGCTGAGCAGCCTTGCTCATTGTGCAATGAACCTCTGCGCCGCGCCGGATGAGGTCGCGAATGAGGTCCACGACCCGCACTGCGGCGATGCTGCCTGTTACTCCCACCACGATCCTCTTTCCGGATAGCGTATCGCTTACAGAGCCTGAGATGTCGGAAGGCATAATTGTCATGCAGATCTGTGCAGTTACTAAAAGATGGCTCTTTCCCCCCGCACGCGGGCCCGGGCGGGTGCGCCCAGAGCCCAGGGAAGCACAAACCTTATTTAACAATTCAATCGAGGGACTATGCCGTGCCGGGGTGGCCTAGTTGGTTAGGGCGCGAGACTCATAGGGTAAAAGCGTAGAACGCGCCTGAGTCATCTCGAAGTCGCGGGCTCGAATCCCGCCCCCGGCACCTTATTATTTATGAGTCATGAGTAGCATGGGGTCCATTTTATTTCTCAGGTGAGCTGATTGGTAATCCACTCTATATCCGCCAGTTCAACATTAAAGGACTTGATGATTACGATGAGACTTTGATGAAAGCGATCCCTCTCGAAAATCCTATTGCCAAAGGTCGAAGTCAGGCGGCAAACAGGCAGCTGTTCAAGTCATCGATAATAGCATTAAATTTAGCAGCTAAGTATGTAACGGCAAGGGTGAAAATAATGAGGTCAACCAAATCAGGCCGGGCAGCGTTGGCAATTGCATCTAGGATTTTTTTTAGGTAGATAGGAATGCGGGCCCATCTGATGAGCCGCCCAAACGGGGTGCCTTAATGATATTGATTGGCTTGGGCCGAATAGTGGCCATGGCCCATGCTCTTGGGCCACAAAACCAATAATTAGACGAGGTGCTCATCGCTAAATGTGATCTGTCCAAAGTATCCGGGCACATCATTCCGAAATCTTTCGCTATAAGAGCTGGGCAGGATGATTCTGCTGATATCTGCGATTTTAAAATGTATATAATATGGGCATCTCCATTCACGCTCCATATAGAAGTTATCTTTGTCGTCATCCGGCTTACTTGTGTCAAAGAACTTTATGTAGCGCAACAATCTAACATAAAACTACTAATATCGACACATTCCTTTGTTTTAAGTTTAATTTTGTGAGGGTCATCCAGGCATTTTAGATAATTATTACAGTAATTCTATTCATGCTATCTCAAGAATTAATGGGTATAAAAATACCAAATGCGTGGGTGGCACAGTATTACTTGGACAATAAGACCGAAGTCTCCTTTACGTCATATGGTTTAAGTGCAACCGAATTTAGGACGATCTTAGATTCATTCCAAGCAAAAAAGGCAGATAAGATACTGGATGGAAAAAGTAATAATGCAGTATCAGGCAGCGATTTGTATACGATAAAAGTAAAATCTACAGGAGAATGGATAGGTTCTATCTCAGCTGGAAACAACGTTAAGATTGCATCAGGACCTGACGACAAGACATTCAATATCCAAGGGTCGCCCTTAGTCGTCACCATTAAGAAAGATGATGAGGACAGTCTACTCAAAGTAGAGGTTTGGAATGGGGATGTTCTAAAAGAAAGTAGCAATACAACAGCACCTTATGGAATTTTAGCAATCTCTATGTAATAGTGACAGATCACCCAAACCTTTTTGGGTTAGATCCTTTAATTAATGAAATCGGAGCGAGCCCGGTAAGATACAAACCATATGCGTGCGATAACTATAAAATTAAGTGGAAAAATTCAACTACCACCCACTGAAGGAGGTGGCTTGTAGCTAGTGGTTAGTTAGCCCCGCTACGATTGGCCAGCCATCAGCGATGTAGGCATCCACAGGGGATAGGTAAAATATGATCGAAAATAAGGCACAGCTTTTGGCCGATTTGGCCTACGTTGGCTCGAAAGTTCAAGCCAAAACCAACGTGTACGTATTCGCAGGTGCAGCTTTTATGTGGCATGGCTTGAAAGATGCCACCAAAGATATCGATATCTGTTGCTCATATGAAGAAGCAGATCGGATTGTATCTGCACTCAGGATGTTCGGTAATATGGAGTCTGTCACCGGAATCAATGATGTTCATTTCCTTAGAATAATTTTTAAATCATTCGCATTACAGATCTTCATTAAAGGAATATGGATGGGCGATGAATACCAACTTCTGGAAGCGGCCAATTGCGATTCGCTCACATTTGATGGCATAACCTTTTTGATTCCCGATATAAAGACTCTTATCATGATCAGGGACAGGCAGATCCAAGCACTATACAATGAGTGGAAGAAATTGAAAGGTGAGAAGTGTATCTAAATCTTCACAGTCCCCCCATGACCGTATTCTCTGGATACTGGCCAATCACTGCGGAAAGATGAATCGGAACGATCTGAGGCGACGCATGGGGATGAGATATGCAGACCTGGAACCTATCCTTGAAGAGCTGGAGAAAGAAGGCAGGATCAACCGGCTACCCTTACTAAATAGCAAAGAGATGATAACCCTAACAGGCAGATAGCAGAATTAAGCCAGGAAGAGGTCAGGACTAAGAGCTGGTGGCGGTTCTGGAAGTGAGTCCTTCAACCTTCCAGCCAGAACTCCTGTGGCTACAACCCATCCTCTTTTTAAGCCAATATCCTCATAGGAGGCGGCCTCAAAGCGGCTCTGGATCATCTCATCAACTTCAGAAACACTGATGCGAAATATCTCGGATAAGATCGCGATCTCATCCGGATTTGCTGAGGCGTCATACTTTAATATACTAAACTTTATGTTTTTGTATAAATATTACTTATGAGCGTTGATACCAAAATATTTACTTTTTAAAGGCGTCGTAGTGGAGTAGAAGCTAAGATGGAGACTCAAAAAATGATAAATGAAAAATGAAGAGAAAGCAAAGTCTAAGGTAATCGGCGAGATGAATAAGGAAAAAGGCGATTTCATGAAGGATGAAGCAGAGAAGCCGAAAGGCGACGATAAGAAGATATGGGCTGATAAACCGAAATAATCAGCCTAGCAATCCCCTAAAAACATAAGATGAAGAAAGGACAATGACAATAAAATTCCAGTTAGTATAAAATTTTTTATATTTTCTACGATGCCCGATAAATCTTAATTCTAGCTTGGCCTTGGAAATACCTTTCAGGATGATGAAGGATATTTGCACCGTTCTCAGGGATCACTATGAGGATTGGGAGACGTTCGTGAAAGGCTGGCAGGATGCAGTCAAGCGTGAGGCCTCAGAAAAAGGTGGACCGTCCCCGGAATTCCGTGTTATCTAGCCAAAATTTTTATCCCTTTGGACTGGAGAATTGTTTCTTTATCCATCCCAGGTTCATGTGAGGGTGTATATCATATCCGAACAAGCAAAAACAAGTAGACCAACCCCAGTGATAAGATGCGCATTCATCCACGTCTTGTACACTTCCATACGGTGATATCGATAAGCTAAAGTCTTATTCCCGTAATCGCTTGCACCTCCTATAAAATTAAGTGGCTGCATTGACTGCAAATAGAACTCGCCTAGGCACTATTGCCTGCCATAATTATGCAGCTGGCATACGGGGGTTAACGACATTTTGAGGCTTGCCCTTTGCGAACATCTCCACGTTCTCGACTGTAACGTGGGTGCATTCGTCTATAGATTTTTCCGATAGGAAGCCTATATGTGGCGTAAGAACAACGTTTTTTAGCTCCAGAAGAGGGCTGTTTAAAGGCAGCGGCTCTTTCTCGAAAACATCAAGTCCCGCTCCTGCAATTTTCTTCGACCGGAGCGCCTCCACAAGAGCCGTCTCATCTATTATTTTGCCCCTTGCAGTGTTGATCAGAATGGAAGTTGGCTTCATCTTGGCCAGCTCAGAGGCACCTATCATGTGCCGGGTCACAGGCGTGAGCGGAAGATGCAGCGTCACAATATCGCTTTCATGGAGAAGTGTGTCAAGGTCAACGAACTTTACTCCCAGCTTCTTTGCTCTCTCGGGGCTGGGGTGAGCTGTAGTTGAGAGCACACTCATGTTGAACCCGTGAGCGATCTGTATGACTCTCTTGCCTATGTCGCCGGTTCCAAGAACCCCCAGGGTCTTGCCCATAAGTTCATTGCCGATGAGTTTTCTCCAATCGAAGTTGCCTTTTCGCAAATTCATATCTGCCAAATGGACCTTTCTCATAAGGTTGAGGGCCAGGGCGAAAACGAATTCAGCAACAGAGTCAAAGGCGTAATCGGGCACATTGGATACGATCACCCCATGCTCATCTGCAGCCGCCAGATCGACGTTGTCGTAGCCGGTCTGCCAGAGAGAGATCATCTTCAGCTTGGGTGCTGATTGGAATGCATCGGCATTAAAGCCATGTCTTCCTACAATTACCACTTCTGCCTCCTTTACCCTCTCCACGAACTCATCGGAGGATGAAGGCACGGAATCGTAGACATCAAGATCACCCATGGCACTTAACCTTTCACTGTACTTTTCTGGAAGGAAAATCGGATCTGCAACTACAATTCTCATTTTACCTCTCGATCATGCAATAATCTCATCATTAATAGGATTTAGCTGTTTGGTCGTGTCCTAGTCCTAAGGCCTGTATAGGAATAGATCGGCAATTTAATTATTGAACAAGAAGCCCCTCTTGGCATGAAGACCATAAAGGCCATAAATCTTCAGGTCCATTTACTCTCTATCCCATAGTACGTAAACCGGGAATTGTGTTAGACTCTCAAGCCCTCAAAGCTATAACGATTTGGAGTACGATAGAGGATAAAGACCCCTGAGACCAAAGATAAGCGAATTGATCTTAGAACATATGCCTCCTAGAGTGCAGGATGCATTAGGATTGGATCAGAATATGGCCACAAGGACAAAGACACTTAAACCCATCGAACCTCGAGGCCAACGACAACGAATAAACCAGAAACGGAAACAAAGTGCCATTTAGAAACCGAGATGCTTGAGTGCGAGCCAGAGCCATAGAAGTCCCGGAAGAATTAGCAGACATGAACCGTTTTGGAGCAAGAGGAAGAGATCAAGAAAAAGTACTTCGTCCGACTTATAATAGATATAGACGATAGCGATAATCTAGACTGAGTATGCAACGCATTCTTACTACCACGTGATCGTATCCTCTGGATACTGGCCAATAGCGTCAGGAAGATGAAGCGGAGCGATCCGGGGCGACGTAGGGGATAAAATATGCAGACCTGGATCCAATCCATGAGGAGCTGGCCAGGGAAGATGGCCTAGATGGGCAATGAGTTCATATCCTTCCTATCTACTTGATACGGTTAATATTTCCGTGTCGATTTTTAAGCGGCATTTTGAAGGCAAACATGAAAACCAACTTGGATAAGGTCACATCACGGCGCAAAGAGCTTTTGGAGCTTATTGCAGCCGCGTCCGATGAAATAGCGGCAATAGATGCAGCCGTCGAGAGGACAGATAATAGCGAGGCGGCATACGTTGATTCTCAACACGAGGATTTGCAGAAGCACGAGACTGAGGAGATCACATTAGAAGAATTACGATGCAGGCGTGCTAGTCAACGCTGAACCAGGGACTATTTTCATAAATCCGAGAAAATTATTTTCTGTAATGCCATAGGATCAACGATATCCCTGGCCAATGGGGATTTATTTTCCCGGACATGGCCACAGATTGCTTGAAGGCCGTGAATGGCAGACCTGCTTAAAGCAGCCCCATGCTCTCAAGCTTCATCCTGACGATCTTTGCTCCTATCTTCGCACTCCTCCGGCGATTTGCCGCCCGTGATCACCAGTTTGCCGGAGCTGAAGGTGAGCTCTACAATTGCAGAAGTCAAAAAGACTATATTCTCAGAAATCAGAACTCCGAGTTATGCATCTCCTGGTGGTACAATGCAGATAAATACTGTTAGTGGGCGAGTGTTATCTGATTGGGTAAAAATGTTAATTATAGTCCTTATTATCATTGGAATTCTTCCGGCAGTTTCTGGTGCTGGTTTACAGTCAAAGGAACCATGTCCTCAATATATGGTCGATGAAAGAACACAGGATTATATTGATTACATGCAATTACAGGAGAGTGACAAGGCCCAGTTTTTAGAGCAACTTAACAAAAAATATTGTCAATGGGCTGCATCAGGGAAATGCTATAAATGTGATCCACAGGTGTGCAAAAAATATGGGATTAAATGCATTGATCTCTATCTCACCTCAAGGACTGAATACATACTGCAAAATCTCAACAACGAAACAGAACATGACCTATTTCATCCAGGAATATTGACTCTATTTAGCTCATGGAATGCAAATGATGAATTAGTCCCCTGGACAAAGATAAACATTGATATTTTTGAGGAAGGGTCTTCCAATCCATATAAATCCACGTGGATCATGACCGGAGATCACGGATATGCATTTTATAGATGGATTTGGGAGCAACATGAGAAGGATAAACATTGGATTATTAAATTCTCAACTGATTCGGAATTTGAATCATCATTAGCGGTAGACTCCTATAATTTTAATGATCCATCAAATCGTGTGAAAGAGACGGATTTATATAAGGAATATTTTGAATATGTGCCCTCTTTGTTTGATGAGGATGGAAATGTTATGGGTCATCTGGTTCCCCGGAAGTATTGGTTTAATCCATAAAAATAGCACGGGATAAATCCCCCATTTTTTTGATAAATCCCGTTATGTCTATCTCTACATCTTAGAATTCAATACTGAGATACTTCCGTATCAAGGATTCGAGATTATGTGGGACTTTTCCACATGATACAACCCGGGTTCGCCCACTAAGAAAGTGAAGGCCAATGTGCTGTTCTTCGACAGGTTGCCTGCCAGCGAGCGGCCATGGACCTGGAAGCCGGATCTACGACCATGGCGGCCATCTCAAGGATGAGAAGGGTCAGATTGGGATAAAACCCTCTTCGGACGCGATCTTCTGTCCCTCTGGCCCTTGCACGAAATCTATGAAAGCCCTGGCACCCGGTGTTGGATCGCCAAAAGTGTAGAAGTAGAGTTGTCTTTGCAGCTCGTAAATACCCAATTTTATGTTTTCATAGTTTGGCGGGATCCCATCAAAGGCTATAGCCCGCACCCCACCACCCAGATAGTTAAATCCCAAATAGCCTATCGCCTTGTCGCTTCCGGATATTGCAGTCTTGACCTCAGCGCCGCTATTAGCAACCGTATCAACACCTAGCGTCTCGGCCTCTCGGTTTCCCAGAACCACCTCGTTAAAGTCATCCCTGGTCCCAGAACCTTCTTCCCTGGATATCACATATATATCCTCATCCGGACCGCCTACTTGCTTCCAGCTGGTAATGACTCCGGAATAGATCTTCTTGATCTGTTCCCGGTTTAAGCTTTTCACCCCTGCTTGATATATCTTTTCGCTTACCGCAAGGCTAATACCGTCCAGGCCTACCCTGAACTGCCGGAAGTTGCTGCCAAATCTCTGTTTTTCATCCCCGGTTAAGGGGCGTGATGCCATAGCTATGTCATACTTGCGCTCCGCAATGCCGAGTATTCCAGCACCTGTTCCTCCTGCCGTAACACTCACCACATATTGATTCTGCTCAAGATTGAAGACCTCCGCGGCAGCCTCAGCCAGTGGCATTACGGTTGACGATCCGGAGATGGTTACATCCTTGGCCGATGTCGGCCAAAGAAGGATAAACCCAACTGACAGGACGATTAGCGAGATGATAATAATTTTTCTAATGACCCCCACCTCTTGAGAATCAATCGTCAAAATATGTAAAGCTTATCGTCGCAAGTCAATCCAGAGAAAATATAATTAGTATCTGAATGAATATGGGAACTTCCCTAAACGAAAGGTGACAAAAACAGCCGAAGGTGCTCAGATCCTGTCGTATAGAGTCGTCCTTTGCACTGCTTTGCGTCCGCGCCCTTCGATGAGCTCCACAAGCTCCTCGGGAGAGATGCACGGCTCCTCTCCGGCATTGCGAGCGATTCCCTCATCCATAAGCGTTCCGCCCAGGTCGTTTGCACCCCAATCCAGGGCAGCGGCTGCCGCATTGCGGCCCAATTTGGTCCAGCTCGCCTGAACGTTTGTGATGTTGGGATAGAGCGCAACCCTGGCCAGAGCATGCATCTTCAGTCGATCCAGGAGATCCAAACCAGGAGCGATCTTGCCAAGCAAATTATTTTCCGGAATAAAGGGAAGCATAACAAATTCGGTGAATCCTCCCGTCTCCGCTTGAATTTCTTTCAGAATATCGAGATGTCTTAGGCGATCAGTTAGGTTCTCCACATGGCCGTAGAGCATGGTCGAGGTGGAGGGGATTCCCAGGCCGTGGGCGGTTGTGATGATCTCCCTCCACTCAACTGTCTTCAGTTTGTCAGGACAGATTCTCTGGCGCACGGCATCCACCAGGATCTCTGCAGCAGTGCCGGGCATCGAGCCGAGGCCGCTATGTTTCAGCTCTACGAGAGACTCCTTCACCGAAATCCCTGAGTTACGAGACATATGCAAAACCTCCATAGGAGAGTAGGCGTGCAGATGAATCCCGGGAAAGTCGCGGTGAATCACTTCCAGGAGCTCGCAGTAGTCCTCCAGAACCATCCCCGGGACAAGGCCCCCTTGCAAACAGATCTCTGTGGCCCCTCGCTGCTCTGCCTCGCTCGTACGCTTCAAGATATCTTCCTCTGTAAGGAAGTAACTGTCCCCGTGCTTAAAAGAGCAGAATCTACAGCTACCTATGCATCTATTGGTGAAGTTGATGTTTCTGTTTACAACAAAAGAGACTTCATCTTTGCAGCTCCTTTGCCTTAATTCATTAGCCAATCGAAAGAGGCGCAGCGGCTGATTCCAGAGCCTCTTCAGGCAATCTTGATCAGAATTTTGACTGGCAAGAGACATACTTGCCTCCTCAAGCTCTATTACATCTGAGATCATAGAAGATTCCGTTCTCCTTAATCCATAATCATCCAAAGGCTCGGGCGCAGGGGGCTTCGTCTCTTTCAAAGCTTATTGATCGCCATAAGCCCCTTTCTCGACGGTGCTTTCCATTCTGCGTTCTTTGGGAATCTGACTGACCAGCTTTCCGTGTGAGTACAGACCGCATCCAAGCACTTCCCCTCTATAAAATACTACCACATAGCCGGGCTCACAGTCTGATTCGATGACCAGAGTTTTACCCTCCAGGAAGATCCTGGCGTCTAACGGATCCAGGTGGATCAGGTTCTTAGTAGCATGTCTCCCGAAGACCTGGAGTGCGCTGGTAGTCGGTTTCCAGGGCAGGTCCTTGAGGTTCATGATGCGCATCCCAATGGCTTCATAGCTGAGTCTGGGAAGGCTTGCCCCGTTGACGGCCCATACACTATGTGCTTTCCGGAAAAATAGGTAACCCGAGAATGCAGCCTTGGGAATGCCGAACCTGGAATTCCAGAGATCTGCTACGTAGGATAAGTCCAGGGGCTCAAAGATGTTCCTAATTCTTGATGAGCTTGGCGACAAAGAATCCTCCTGTATCATTGAGGTGGGGATAGTAGCGGCAAGATAGCTGCAAATCATTGTTCAACTGTATTCCGTTCCAGTCCGTTATTCCGGGACAGGCCTTGAGGCCAGGAATCGATATCTTCTCCAGTCGGGCCCTGTCAAGCACGCTCTCCACGACCAATTCGTTCTCCTCTGGAGCATAGGTGCAGGTGGAGTAGACAACCACTCCGCCAGGCTTTGCCAGCCGCAACGCATTCTTCAAGAGATCGATCTGCAGTGCCTGCAAATCCAGCGATCTCTTACAACTGCTTCTGGCCAGAACCCCAGGTCCCTTTCTCTCCCGGCCTTCGCTGGAGCAGGGCGCATCCACCAAAATCCGGTCGAACGGGGTTTTTGGAAAATTGCGGCCATCGTAACGGGTGATCGCCACATTCATAACGCCCAGCCGCTCGCAGTTCGAGCGCAGGGGTGCTACCCTCGCCAGAGACGGCTCGTTGGCGATAATCAGACCGCTATTTTCCATCATCTGCGAGATCTGACATGTCTTGCTGCCAGGAGAAGCACATAGATCCAGAATCTGCTCGCCCGGGGAGGGATCCAGCACCAGAGGCGGAACCATTGATAGCTCCTCCTGGATGTGGATGTAACCCAAAAGGTTCTCCAGCAGCTTTCCAGGGCTCTCCAAATCCAGCTTCAGCCCCAGAGGATACCAGCAAAAGGTCTGATAGCTTACCCCCTCCTGATCCAGGCGTTCTAAGAGACGAGACCGACCGATCTTCAGCGTGTTGACGCGGGCAGTCGGATGAAGAGGCCGTGATTGGACCCTGAGGAATTGATCGAAATCGGGAACTATCTCTCGATACCTTTGCAGGTGATCCATGAGATAACAGCTAGAATCTTTGCATTGAAAAGGGTTGTCGTTCATTGGCATATGGGGCTTTCAGCGATTTGCTGCCCGGAGTCCCTCCTTTTCATAAGAGCACTCCATTCGCATATTGTAGACTCAATTCCCGACCTGGTGAGCAAAAGGATTTAATAGTCTGATCGCGAGGTTTGGAACGCGTAAACTGTTTTGTAGTTTTCGCGAAGGACGGTGAAGATTTGTTCAGAAGCATAGAAGGATCTTCCAATGGCGGATCCGCTCCAACTGCACCAATAGACGTTGGAAAAGAGTATGACGTTAAAATTGAAGACATTGCCCGCGAAGGTGATGGCATTGCCAGAATTGAAGGATTTGTGATATTCATTGCTGACGCCAAAGTCGGAGATGATGTCAAGATCCAGGTCGACAAGGTAATGAGGCGTTTCGCTATCGCTCATAAAATCTGATTGCTTTTCTAAAGGTCGGTGATATATTTGGTAAGTTACGACGATAGGCCGATCCTCCATGGGCACTCCTGCTCCTGTAGAGGTCGGAAAAGAGTACGATGTCAATATTGAAGATATTGCCCGCGAAGGCGACGGCATTGCCAGAGTTGAAGGATTTGTGATATTTGTGGCTGATACAAAGGTAGGCGACACCGTCAAAATTCAGATCGACAAGGTAATGAGGCGCTTCGCAATCGGTCACAAGGTTTAGCTGGATTGGAATTCTTTTTGTTCATTGATATGTGAACGAACACGTATGAAACCGTACGAATGTTCGATTCACTCACATTTTTCTGCCGGTGTCCAGGTAGGTATATTCAATCTTCAAAGACCCGGGAACACTTGACAAATCAGAATTAGATCAAATTTCCGGTTACATCATTAAGGTCTTCCAGAAACAGGTCGATATTTGCATGGGTCATATGCCCCATCAGGATTAGACGCAAAGCTCTGTTCGGCTCCCGGGTCATAGAGACGTGCCAGTCACGCTTCATCAGCTCTTCTCGCACATCGACTGGCCTTGGAACTTTCAGGGCAACCACATTCATGATGGGCTCGATTACAGGCTCAATTCCGATCTGTCTCGCTCCGCTGACCAGATGGCGCGTCAGATCCATGCAGTAGTCGACCATCTCTTTGAAACCCTCCCGCCCCAAATGCATCATCACGGCGTAGGTTGCTGCAGCAGCGGCTCCGCTTCTCGTACCGGTTAAGGATGCCTGTCTCGCCTTGGTGAGATAATGCGTCTCGGTCTCCAGAGCGCTCAAGCACTCCTGGCCGCGAAAAAGCAGTCCTCCTGCAGGGATGGTGCTCATCCCCATCTTATGAGGATCTATGGTTATGGATGAAACTCCCGGCACCCGAAAGTCCCAGCGCCAATCTCTATCCAGAAACGGCAGAACAAAGCCGCCAAAAGCTGCATCTACATGAAGATGAAGGTCCCTCTCCACTGCCAGCTTGGCAAGACCAACAATCGGATCCACCTGCCCGAACTCAGTTGTTCCGGCTATGCCCACCAGAGCCACGGTTCGATCGTCCAGCAGGGACTCGACGGAAGACAGGTCGACCTTGAGATCAGAGTCCAGCTCGGCTTTGCGTACCTCCAGACAGAGAAGGTCCCCGATCTTGTCGAAAGAAAAGTGGGCCGAGGCAGGGACAACGATATTGCCGTCTTTTTTGCCGGATTCATTCCTGGCGGCATGGATGGCCTGGATGTTCGACTCCGTCCCGCCCGTGGAGACGTAGCCCGAAGCGTCAGCACAGCCCAGGAGCTCACCCAGCATCTGCACCACGCGCTCTTCCAGTTCCGCCACTCCTGGAAACAAGCCCGGGTCGCCCAGGTTTGTCTCCAAAAACATTTCGTGGGCCCTTACTGCGATGGGATGAGGCAAGGTGCACATCGTGGAGAGGAATCGGTCATAGCTGTAGTCGCGCTCTCTCGTCTTCTCCAGAATGCGCATTACATCATCTGCGGGAAGGGCTTTGTCTTTCATTTTTGATCCCATTTCTCTTGGCCGATTTTTTTTCGCGGATGCAATCCGGTTTACTTCACTTATTCATGGCTCCGGAGAGCCTTCAGCATGAGAATCTTCTCGCTCCTGGCCACAGTCTCCCTGACCGTCGCCACGGCATCGATATTGGCGGAAATGCTGGTGATGCCGATCTCGACAAGCCTCTTGGCCATCTCAGGATAGGACCCGGCCTGGCCGCAGATGGAGGTCTTGACCCCGGCTTCATTGCAGCGCTCCACAACGTACTCGATCAGCCTCAGGATGGCGGGATGCAGCTCTGAATAGAGTCCTGCTACATTCTCATTATTGCGATCCACGGCCAGGGTGTACTGAGTCAGGTCGTTGGTGCCGAAGGATATGAAGTCGATTCCGTCCTCGATGAAGTCTTCGATGGTGAGAGCCGCTCCGGGCGTCTCGACCATGATACCCACATCGATTCTCTCCAGATCGAGGCCCTCGTCGACCATAATCGCTTTAGCCTTCTGGAATTCGCGAACGTGCTGAACCATGGGCAGCATGATGCCGACATTGGTCAGGCCCATCTCGTGCAGCCTCTTGAAGGCCCTGATCTCCAGGCGGAAGTGATCGACCTCTGTCAGGTCACGCCTTATGCCTCTCCAGCCAAGCATTGGGTTATGCTCGTGCGGCTCGCCCTCTCCGCCCTCCATGGCCCTGAACTCATCCGTTGGGGCATCCAGAGTGCGCACCCAGACGGGTCTGGGATAGAAAGCATCTGCAACAGTCTTGACGCCCTTCACCAGCTCGCCGATGTACTCCTCGGTCTTGCCGTTCTTGATGTACCAGTTGGGGGTCTTGCCCAGGCCCAGGATCATATGCTCAATGCGCAGCAGTCCCACACCGTCCGCCAGCGTTGCAGCCGCGGCGGCAGCACGGTCCGGCTCGCTGACATTGACTTTGATCTCGGTGGCGGTTATGGGTTTAGAGAAGACTATGCCACCTGCACTGGCGGCAGACGCGGTCTTGGCAGGCGAGGCCAATGCCACTCGACCCTCGTAGACGATACCTTTACCGCCGTCTACTGTAATCTCCATTCCGTCCTTCAGGGTGCTGGTGGCTTTTTTAGTTCCAACCACAGCCGGGCAGCCCAGCTCACGACTTACTATGGCTGCGTGACATGCCATGCCGCCTTCATCAGTGACAATAGCCCCGGCGCGTTTCATCCCGGGAACCATATCCGGCATGGTCATCTTGGTGACCATGATATCGCCCTTCTTGATCTTATCCAGCTCTCTGCCGCTGGCAATTATCTTCACAATGCCCGTTGCTACGCCCGGCGCAGCGCCGAGGCCATTCAAGAGAACTTTGCCGCTGTCTGTTGCCGCTGCAGCAGCTGACTTTTTGCCATTGTTAATGGTAGTAATCGGCCGGGACTGAAGGATGTAGATCTTGTTATTCTCCACGCCCCATTCTATATCTTGAGGGATGCCGTAATGTTTCTCCAGGATCTCTGCATACTTTGCCAGTTCCACAATCTCATTATCAGTAAGAACTGTTGCCTCCTTCTTCTCGGCCGGGACCTCGACTGTGACTGTCTTCTGGGTCTTGGGATCCCTGATGATCATGATCTCTTTGGAGGCGATGTACCTGTTTACGATATTCTTGGTCTTCCTGTCTACAACGTAGTTATCAGGAGACACACTGCCGCTGACAACAGACTCGCCCAAGCCCCACGCACCCTCAATGACAACCTGGGCTTCACCAGTGCTTGGTTGGGAGCTGAACATAACACCCGATTTCTCGGAGTCCACCATCTTCTGCACGATGGCAGAGAGATTGACCTTATCGTGCTCGAATCCCTGCTCTACCCGGTAAAAGATGGCTCTCGCTCCATAGAGAGACGCCCAGCATTTTCGTACATTATTGAAGACATCCTCAGCGCCCCGTGTATTGAGGAAGGTCTCTTGCTGGCCTGCGAAGCTGGCATCGGGCAGATCCTCCGCCGTGGCGCTCGACCTTACCGCCACGAAGACCTGCTTGCCCTCACGCTTGCAGAGCTCTTCATAGCGAGACTTTATGGCCTGCTCGATATCTTTCGGAACTTTGGCTTCCATAATGAGCTTTTTCGCTGCCTTCTCAGCCTTATGAAGCTCAGTCTCTTGATTAACATCGACATTGAGGACTTCGAAGAGCTCTTTGGCGATGCCCGCTCTGTTGATGAAATCTCTGAAGGCCTGAGCCGTCACTGCAAACCCACCAGGCACAGGAACGCCAATCTTTATCATCTCACCCAGGCTTGCGCCTTTGCCGCCCACTGTGGAAAGATCGTTCTTTCCTACATCTTCCAGCCAAACAACAGCGTCCATTAAATCAACCATCCGGAGTCGTGATTCTTATTCTTCTGTGTCTGCCCATCCCTACCTCATAACATTATATGAAGCTTTCACAGGATATATAGAATATATACAAAAGCATTTATCCCTTAGCGGCATTATACATTCTTGCCATGTTCAAACGATTTTCAGGCGCAAGATACGCATTGACTATTCTGCTCGACCTATGTCCGCCGTTGTCTCGCACAGAGAAAATGGATACCACACAGGCGGCAAAGCGGGTGACATCGTTTGACATCACTTCCCCTGTGAGCCTGCCGGGTTTCGATAGGGCCGCAATGGACGGCTTCGCAGTTCGATCCAGCGATACAACTGGCGCGAGGCCTTCTGCGCCCAATTTTCTGGACAACTTTCTGGCTCTCCGCACGGGCATGGAGGTTCCGAAAGCCTATGACGCAGTGGTGATGCTGGAGGATGCACAACTGCGCGGCAAGGTACTGGAGATAACGGCCGAGGCTCATCCCTACAAAAATGTATCCCGCATCGGCGAAGACGTCCTTCAGGGTGACGTGGTCTTCAGGCAGGGACACAGGCTCAGGCCCCCGGATCTCGCTCTGCTCCTGGCCCTGGGAATCCAACAGGTGGCTGTATATGCCAGGCCCAGGGTCGTTGTAATCCCTACAGGAGGCGAGCTGGTGGACGTTGGGGCACGCGCTTTGCGCGCGGGTGAAGCCTACGAGATCAACGGCCTCATGGCCCGGATCTATGCAGAGAAGTGGGGCGCAGATGCCCGGAAGACAGAGATCGTGCCGGATGATGAGAGGCAGATTCGCGAAGCTATTCAGGGCAATCTGGATGCAGACATGATAATAATCATCGGCGGGACGTCTGTAGGAGAGAAAGACTACGCGCCCCGCGTTTTGTTAGAGATGGGAGAGCTGTACGTACATGGAGTGCGCCTTCAGCCAGGCAAGCCCACCGCCATCGGAGCCGTGGCCGGCAGGCCGGTGGTCTGCCTGCCCGGGTATCCGGTAGCTGCTCTATCTGATCTTTATCTGTTTGTCAGGCCCGCGTTGAAGAAGATGGCTCACCTGAAGGAAGATCTGCCAAGAATCTCGGCAACGCTCGCCCGGAAGATGCCATCGAAACCCGGCTATCTCAGCCTGGTCCGGGTGGCGCTCAAGGACGGCGAGGCCGAGCCCATCATGATCTCGGGAGCGGGCATCCTCAGCTCTGTGACAAGGGCGGACGGCTTTGTAATTGTGCCCGAGGAGCTGGAGGGATTCGAGGCAGGGGAGAGGGTGGAGGTTGTGCTTTTCGAGTGAGTTATGTCCCTCAATACAAAATGGATCTCCGCCCTTATTATTTCGCCCCGGCCTGACAAACAGCATAATCCCCAGATTTAGCCTGGAATGATTTCGGCTGCAGGCATGACAAAGACGTCCGATGTATAGTAGCTCCCGCATGCACGACCGTGCGGGCGCGTGGCCGCTCGGATGTGGGGCGCGAGAGTGATGGAAGTTCTGCACCAGAGAGCTAAAAGCATGGCTGCGTTTGGGACTTCCCAAAGTAATAATGATGTTAATGAAGTGTGAAAAGAAGACGGTCATAAGCTTGACCACTGAAAGAAATCTCAAGAATCGATAGCTAACAGGCAACTATCGCAAGAAGCCCCATAGAGCCAATTGTCAACGGTAAGCAGTCGCTCATCGATAAGACCGCCTTTTGAATCCTTGCCTGAACTATCTTGAGACTGCTCAATTTATTGCGTGAGCGTTGTTATTCCCTACTTCTTCCACCCTTTCTTGGCCTCAGTCTTCCCCTGTGCTCCCTTCTTCCCAACATCCGCTACTTCTTTCTTTGCATCTGCGCTTCCGGACAATACGGTCTTCCCTACAGCACCCTTTACTCTCTTATCTTTTTTATTCTGCATTTTAATTTCTCCATTTTACTTATTCTATGATTCACCTAATACGATATTTTTAAATAAAAAGCTTTTGGTGCCAAAATTGATAAGTATAATAAATTTTCTGATTTTGGGATTTATCTGATAGTTGCGAGGGAAAGAACTTCACCGTATCCGCCACGCTTGGGCTCCGGCTCGTTTCACCATATCGAGCCCTTAATGGTGGCCTTCCAGGGGCCACAACCAGGCGTCGTTCGGGCATTTCATCTGGTCGGCACGAAAATGTGTCTCAAGACCTGCCTGAAACAGCGTCTGAAAGGGCATGTTCTTGAAGTAAAAAATTCCTAATTTTGCAGATGCTCTAGCCCTTGTCCGCTCAACACCACTTTCTCGTCACACAAACCTACTTGAATTAAATAATGTCACGTTGATTTAATATACAGGAACCTCCCGCAGTACAGCTCATGCCAAACTGGATCTACCCCGATTTCGGGCCGCGCCCTCAGCGGCCTTTATTTCTCTGCATCATCTCCAACTCGGACACCGGCAAGATACCGGGCCTCTCCGCCGCGGGAACCTCGCCTGCACTGACCGACTACACGCCTGGCGCGGATGCGGAGCTGGTGGAGAGCAACAAGATCATCACTATGCCGGAACTGCCTGAGGCTCCAGGAGGGTCACCAACGCCCGCCATCGTCACCAAGGCAGCCCTGAACCTGACCGGCATCCCCTCTCTCTTCGTCGCCTCGGGCCTGCGCATGAAGCCTGCCATTCCGTACATCGAATTGGGCGGTCAGGCCGGAAACGACATCCGAAAAGAGAGTGCAGTCGATGACCCACAGGGGCTTTATGAGAAGGCCGAAAGCCTGGGACGAAAACTGGCCAAGCTCTCTGACTGCGTATTCATAGGCGAATCCATAGCAGGAGGCACGACGACCGCATTAGCGGTTCTGCGGGCTCTGGGCTACAACGGAAACGTGAGCAGCAGCTTTGCCTCCAACCCCAGTGAGCTGAAGGGACAGGTAGTGAAAGAAGCGATGGCGCGTGCGGGAATTACGCAGGGCAGTCTCAGGGATGACCCGGTAACGGCAGTGAAGGAACTGGGCGACCCCATGATGCCTGCGGCCGTTGGCCTGATGAGCGGCTTGAAGGGATGCAAGGTCGTCCTGGCCGGCGGAACGCAGATGGCAGCAGTGCTGGCTCTGGGCAAGGCCCTGGGGGTGGAGGGAGACATCTCCATCGCCACTACGAAATACATCATGGAGGACAGGACTGCCAACTTCCGGGAGATCGTGGAAGCAACCGGCAGGCCCTACTACTATGCCGATCCGGGTCTTGAGAACTCCAGGATTCCTGGAGTGCAGATCTATGCAAAGGGCTATGTCAAAGAGGGCGTGGGCATGGGTGGAGCAAGCCTTCTGGCGGGCCTCTACGGTGTCACGCAAAAGCAGCTCGTCGAGGAGACGGATCGCGTACTGATGACGGTAGAACTGCCCAAGAAATAGGAAGCAGTAGAGTAGCGAGTAGTCATGAAGGCCGCCCTTCTGAAGAGCCCGGGAGTCATGGAGCTGGAGGACCTGCCCACTCCAAAGTGCCCACCTGGCGGAGCCCTGCTGAAGATCGCTGCCTGCGCCGTCTGCGGAACCGATGTCAAGATGCTGCAGCAGGGCCATAAAGATCTCGCCTACCCCCGCATCCTCGGCCACGAGATAACGGGCAGAATTGTCGAGGTCGATAAGGTCTGTGGCCTGAAGGAGGGCGACCTATGCCAGGTCTGGCCGGGCATAGCCTGCGCAAGCTGCGTCCCCTGCCTGCGAGACGCGGATAACCGCTGCAGGAACATGTTGATCATGGGATTCAACTTTGACGGAGGCTTCACCGAATACATGGCCCTTCCGGAGCAAAGCCTTTCCAGGGGCGCGAATTTGCTTCCTGATAATTTCGACCCGGCTCTGGCAACGCTAGCCGAGCCCCTGGCCTGCTGCATAAACGGCCAGGAGCTGACGAGAGTATCGGAAGGAGATGTGGTTCTGATCTATGGTGCCGGTCCCATCGGCGCTCTTCACGCCCTTCTGGCTGAGCTGAAGGGGGCGGGAAAAGTCATAATGGCGGAAAAATTGCCGGAGCGCATCCGGGAGATCGAAAAGCACACCTGTGCCAGGGCGATTGACCTGTCGAATGACCGGTCTGTGGGCCAATCGATCGGCCGGATGAGGAATCGATCGATTAAATCGCCGGGGCACGAAAGGAAGAATCTGCCGGATGATATGGAAAGCATAATTCAAAGCGAAACCCGTGGAGAAGGCGTTGACGTCATCCTGACCGCCACTCCTGAGGTCAGGGTGGACAATGAGCAACTGCGCCTGCTCGCACCCGGCGGAAGAATTTGCGTTTTCTCAGGGCCGCGCCCGGAAAATTATGAAGGACAGATCGATCTTCGATCAATGCACTACCATGAATCGATGATAATAGGTGCCTACGGTTGCAGCAGCCGCCAGAATAGACAGGCTGTAGAGCTTTTGACATCAGGCAAAATAAAAGCTGATTGGATCATCACCAAAAGGACGACCCTTTCCAGCATTGAGGATGCATTCAGCCATTCTTCCCAGAGATCCGGGCTGAAATCAGTTGTTTGCGGGATTTAGAGAGGTTTGAGAATGGAAGAGAGTTTGAGATATTTCGCAAGTAAGGTTGATGCACTGATAAGAGGCAAAAGCATAACCCGAGAAGAAGCCAACGATCTATTCAAGCAGATCTTGAAGAACGAGCAGCCTGACTTGCAGCAGGGCGCATTCCTGGCGGCTATAACCGCCAAAGGTGCTACCGCTCAGGAGATTGCCGGAATCTGGGAAGCGATTTACGAGGTAGACACGGCAAAGGTCCATCCCGATGTTCAGGGGCCTCTGGTGGAAAATTGCGGCACGGGCATGGACACCATCAAAACTTTCAATATCAGCACCGCCGCCTCGATTGTGGCTGCAGCGGGCGGTATAACCATGGCCAAGCATGGAGCCCGTGCCATCACCTCCAAATGCGGGGCAGTGGACATTTTGGAGACGCTTGGGGTGGATGTAGAGTGCGATGTCGACCTGGTTAAAAAAAGCATCGAAAAAGCCGGCATCGGCATCTTCAACGGCATGAGCGGGAAAGTGCATCCTTCTGCCCTCTACAGGATTCTATCTCAGATCAGATTCGGAACCATCCTCAACATCGCCGGATCCCTCGCCAACCCTGCCCTGCCGGTCTATGGAGTTCGAGGTGTCTATGCCCGTGAGATGGTGCTGCCGATTGCCGAGGCTATGAGAGAAATAGGCTACAAAAGAGCTTTTATCGTCCACGGCAGAAGCCTTGACGATACCAGGGGCATGGATGAACTCTCGACGCTCGGCCAGACGTATGTTGCAGAACTGTACGATGATGGAATCATCCGGGAGTACACCATCTCTTCAGAGGATCTGGGAGTAAAAAAAGCGGATGAATCTTCTATCCTGCACCAGGGCGATAGATTGGAGGAAGCGATAAAGATGCTCCGGGTTCTCTCAGGCGTTGATAAGGGACAGAGGAGAGATATCGTGTGCCTGAATGCCTCTCCATTGCTCTGTATCACCGATAATGCCGGAGATTTGAGAGAGGGCATGGATAAGGCTGCGGATATCATCGACAGTGGCAAGCCCATAAAGAAGCTGAAGGCATGGGTGGCTGAACAAAACCAGGACCCCAGTCAGCGTTTGGAAAATCTGGAGGAATTGATAGCACTGGCGTGCGAATAGGTTCAATCTGCGCTCTTCTGTTCCTGACAACACAAATATCGGAGACAAACGATTGCGACGCACTCCGCTGCAAGTTGCGGGCATTCGAATAGATAGAGTTAAGTTATTTTCGCTCATCAAATAAATTAGCACCACAGGTCTTGCAATATTTTGCATCTGCATCATGGCTGCTTTGCCCGCAGCCCGGACAGATCAGAGTCTTTCTTTCGCCCGGGTTCAGCCAAGCACGGAAGATTCTGGCCACCTGCAATGGGATGATGATTATTCCGGAAATGATCATGGCGAGAGTTACAAGTCTGCCCCAGGACGAAACCGGCACGATGTCTCCAAAGCCGACCGTCGATATGGCAACTACTGTAAAGTAGAAGGCATCTCCGAAATTTTGCACCTCAGGATTCACAGGGCTTTCCACAAAGAAAAAAAGCCCCGAGTAAACAAAGAATATCATCATTACGCTTACTACCAGCCTGGCTACATTCACCATTTCAATGCTAACGAAGCCAAAGAAGAGATGGTCCTTTGTGATGAAACGCAGGAACCTGAAGATCCTGAAGACAGCCATTACTCTTATGATCTGTATGAACCTGATGTCATAAATAAAGAAATATGTGGGAAGAGCTATCAGAATCAAGGTGGGCATTATTGCAACTATATCGATGATGCTATACAATTCTTTGATATACGACCATCTGTCTGGAGCGCCATAAAGCCTGAGCATATATTCAATAATGAAAATAGTTACTACAGTTACCTCAAGCTTCCAGAGTGCATCTCTCAGGCTGCTGGAGATATCATAGGTGTTTATAATGAAGAGTGCCACTACCAGCAAATTGAGAATAATAATGAATACATCTATGGCTTTGCCCAGAGGTGTCTGGAAGTCGATCATGTAGAACTGGACAGTCTGCCGGAGGTAATTGCCTCGAATTGCCTCTTTTTTGCGTTTCTCGGATGAATTATTGGACCGGCCAGACATTATCTCACCTACATCTCCCGGTAAATAAAACGATACCTCTGCAATTCTGGAATCTCCTGGACTGAGCAAGAACGTGAAAAAAATTTGGCCGGAAAGGAGCATTTTCTCGAATTTCCGGATCGATTACGCGGAGGCCTTCTCCACTAGCCCCCAACCCCGGTCCTTTGCGTAGCTTTGCAGAACATCCTGCACCATGACCATGAACTGCTCCTGTGTGAAGCCGAGCTTAGAGGCCAGGTTCTCCACCAGCGGCTCGACGTTCTTGACCTCATCGCTTTTGCTACTTCTCAGGATTATGGCAGCAAGAGCCATAAGACGAAGTCCTTCCTGGATCCTGTCCCGCTGCACGGCCACGGCCCCGAGCTGGAAGAATGCTCCCGCTTCGCCAGATCTGTCCGCGATCTCCTGGAAGATGCGTAAGGCTTCCTCGAAAAACTTCCTCGCCTTCTCTGTATTCTCGCCATTTGAATTTATCAGACCCAGGCTGTGCAGGATAGTGGCTTCGCCTATACGATCACCATTCTCACGCGCTAAAATCAGGGCTTTTTGGAATTCCTGGTCTGCAGCCGCAAAATCGCCCGTCTCCTGGGAGAGGCCGGCCAGATTGAAAAGAACGACGGCTTCCCCGTTTTTGTCTCCTAGCTTTTGCATCAGCAGCAGAGATTCGAGGAGCTTTGTTCGTGCTGCCCCATAGTCGCGCCGGACCATATCCAGCCGGGCCATTTCCTGTAAAGCTGCCGCCTTGGCGTTCAGGTCTCCCAGGCTCTCCGAGATCTCTGCAACCTTTTGCAGTTTCAAACATGCGGCCTCGTTTTCGTTATTCACCATATCGATGGACGCCAATACCTGCAGACCGGCAGCTTCACCTGCCCTGTCTCCTTCTGAAACATAGATATCCACCGCCTTTTGCAGGTTATCTCGAGCCAGGTCATGTTTTCCCAGAGACATGTATGCCGTTCCCAGACCAAGATAAGCAGAAGCAACAGGCTTAACCTTGATGGCCCGATCATACCACTCTTGAGCTCTTCTGTAATCGCCCTGATCCGCATAAGACCGGGCGATCCAGACCAAGGGCTCAGCATCCGGCTGCAAGCTCAATAACTCCTGGTTCAGTCTTATTATCTCGGAATAGTAACCGCGTTTCTCCAGATAGCCGCTGATGCGTGCGGTGATGGCACGGGCATCTTCCAGATCAAAAGCCGCAATATAGTGCCCCCGTGCTTCCAGTAGACAGTCCAGCCGGGAGAGCCCAAACTCTGCACAATGGCCTGATTCGGCCTGGTCTCTGAGAAAATCTCCTGCAGATTTTTGCGCATGGCTGAGCTCTTCTGCACATAAGCCACCCAGATATGCAGCCCGGTCAGTTGAAGGCACAGCCCACATCGTTCCTACCTTATAAACCAGAGAGAGGCCTTGCCAAATTGAGATATAGTCAAGGGCCGTTTCAACCGTGACTCCTGCCGCTGCGGCAAAGCCGGCCGGGCTCATGGCTATGTCGTAGACTGCCGCCCGAGAAAGGGCCTGGTGAGACTCCGGGCTGAGAGTTGCGCATAGTTTTGCCCGGGCATCATCGACCGGAGATAACTCTGTCCTCAAAGCTCGGCGCATCTGGGCCAGGTGAGAAGGATTTCCCAAGAAACCAGGATGCAGCGCTTGAAGATCGGCATAGGAGAGATCACCTTTGCGATAGCGATCTGCCACCAGCTCATCCTGGAGAAGGAATCTTATGAAAGCCGTCTCGGATAGGCCTGCAATCTTCAACTCACGTGATGGAGAGGGCAGTGTTAATGCCTCGGCAGGAAGGGAGCTGCAGTTGATAACAGCGCGACCTGAGCCCAACCCTTTGAGCAACAATAGATAGAAATCGGAAAGAGCAGGATCCACGATCTTGCCCGTCTTGCCGTCCAGGTCCAGGCCGTCCCATAACATCAGGATGCGATTGGCTTTCAGGAAGTCAACTGAGATCTTCAGCCGTTCCTGGACGGAAAGACTGGGATCTTTGAGCCTCATCAAATCTCTCTTTGCCCCGGCGGTTATTTGACCGACGAGCCTTTCCAGAATGCGGGCCGGGCTTATGGGATTTTTGGAGGAGGCATAAATGGGAAGAATGGAATAGCCGGATAGCGCAAGCGAGCGGGCGAGATGGATAGCAAGGGTGCTCTTGCCTACGCCACTCGGGCCCGTGATTATCAGAGTTTGCATTTTTCCGTCAAGCAGCAGAGGAAGGGAGCGCTGCAAATCCCATCTCCTGTCCACGAAGCATTCTGCATATCCTTCTTTCACGCCAGGCAGTGCAGGCTGCTCTCTGCAAACAATGGCAGCATTGCTGACATTTTTTTGGGGGTCGAAGAGCCTCAACCGATCCAGCATTGATTGATCAGAGGATTGATCGCGGGTCGCATAAAGGACAGGGAAAGGCATAGATCGCTCCGGCCTCTTGGACCGTCTTCTGGGCCTCAACTGCCGCAGCTTTTATAGCCGTATCCATAGATTCGCCTTTCACCAGGGAACGGTAGAAGGATACGGCAGAAGCGGTTGAGTCATTCCAGGCCACACTCATAGGAAAATGCTCCACCAGTCTCTGACAGAGGAGCCCCTGAGCAAATGCAGGCTCGCCCTGCCGGCCTCCCAGTATTATGCATTGGGCTCCACTGTCCTTCAGCGCCCCGGCCAGATCTTCAGCCGAACGCAGATCAGGGTGGCCACCCGCGTCCTGAATGGAAAACAGGGCATTTTCGCCTGAAATTCTTCCCTGGACCACCAGGTGCACCAGGTGAGGCCGGAAGGCCTCTGCCAGGCTCAACAGATCTTCCAGTGTGCCGGCGTCAGAGATCTCCAACTGCATGTCCAGTCCCTCGGCCGCTTTGAGCATCTCGCTCTCTTCTCGCTCGTAGTCCTTTTGCTCGGCTGCCAGGTAGAGCACACGCAAGGGGCCGGGGGCTAACTCCTGTGATGGTGGAGAAGGACTTTTCGCGCTGTCAGGATGGCGAATGATGCTGAAGTTGGGATTATTGCCCAGAATATTCTCCTGGCCCGGAAGCTGAAGCAGCTCCCAGGGAAGCTGCAGAACCTCCGGGATTGACGAATTGATGACCAGCCTTCCTTTCTCTTCCGGCAGGATCTTCGAGCCGAATTCCTGCCATCCAAACTCCAGGAAAAGATGAAATAGTCCTGCTCCCAGGATGGGCAGATAACTTTTCGCGCCCGAACTGCCGCTGCCCTGCAGAAGAGAGTGATACTGCATTGCCATCTCCCGGACCTGTGAAGTTTGAACGGGCGAGAGCTTCCTCTCAGATACGACTTCTTTGTCAAGGGTAACTTTATAGTCAAAGGTTCTGGTCTGTGCGCTTCCTGCCTCAGAAACAGCGATTGTGATATTTTGCATCAATACTCCTCCGCCATGCTCATTCCTATGTAATTATCAAATTTCGTTATCCAAGTAACTAAGCTCACTCAAAGCTGGTTGGGCTTTTTTTGAGCTCTTAACTCGCAGTAGCCTTTGGGCTCCAGATGCACAACTACATCCTTGACGCCAGCAATCTTGCTTTTTATCCTCTGCTCCACATCATCGGCCACTTTATGAGCCGCCTCGATGGAGAGCGTTGAGTCCACTTCGATATGCAAATCCACATAAATCACTCCCGCCATGCCGCGCGTTCTGACACTGTGGCAGGTGCAGACCCCATTTACAGACTTTGCCAGATCGACGATCCTGCTCTCTTCGATCGGAGCCTTATCCAGCAAGACGCCGGAGCTGTCTTTAATGATCTTGAGACCCGTCAGGATGATCAGGCCGCAGATGAGCAGGGCTATAACCGGATCGGCAAGCGGGTAGCCCATCCTGATAGCAACGAGTCCCAGGATGACCCCCACCGAGGCATAGATGTCGCTTCTGGTGTGCATGGAGTCGGCCACCAGGATGCTGCTCTTCAGCCTCCTACCCATGGTGAACTCATAAGCCGAGACGCCGATATTGACTACAAGAGTCAGGCCCATGATGCCGAAGGAGAGGCCGGTTACCTCGGGAACCGAAGGATTCAGAAATCGACCGACTGCAGCGAGTATCAGCTGAAAGCAGCTGGCGAAGAGGAGGACGGCGATCCCGATGGAGGCAAAAGTCTCGAACTTGGCGTGGCCGTAAGGATGCTCCTTGTCTGGCGGGCGGGAGGCTATGGCGATGCCAACCAGGCCTATGATGTTGGAGGTGCCGTCGAAAAGAGAGTGCAGGCCGTCTGCGCTCATACTCAGGGAGTTGGTGGCCAGGCCGTAAATCCCTTTGAGCAGGGCTACGGTTATGTTCAGGACAAATATAATGATCAGAATGCGCCGAACAGTATCATAGTAGGCCATCAGGTTTAGATACATCGGGAAGCGATAAATAATTTCTTAGTGCTGAGTTGAACGGAGTTAATACCCTGATCGAAACCCGATTTCTTATCGATATAATCATGACTGCTAGACGAATGTACAGAAATCATGAGAAAATCATACATAATAAGCATAATTTTTTGTAATAAAAAAGAATATAAATTAATTTAAATTGGATCTCTCGATCAGATCAGGTAATCTCCAGGTTCCATTTGTTGAGCTTTCCTACATCCTGACCCACCAGGTCGCTTACTTTCAGAGTCCAGTTGCCCTTCATCTCCTGGCCGACTAGAGTTGCCAGAGCCGGTTTAGATACGGGATCGAAGGTGACTATCAGGTTGTCTTGGCCGGATCCGGCCCGATTCCAGAGCACAACACTGTTGCCGGCAGGAGAGATCAGCTCTACCTTCAGGTCGCCAATATAGGTGTGGGTGATATCGACTCCAACCTTCAATCCCTGGACTTTGCCGAATTGGGGGATTACAATGATGCTGGAAACGCCCTTGATATCTTTATCCGGGATCGCTAATCCTGGTATCGCCTCGCCGCGTACTGGCTCCTTCACCTGAGAGGGATTTAAATCCAGGCTCCAGTGATCTAATGTGCCGGTATCAATCTCTGCCAAGTCCGCAACCTTCAGAGTCCAGTCTCCCCTGGCCTGTTCGCCTATAAGTGCAGCCAGAGCCGGTGTATCCTGGCTCGTATAGGTCCTGTCCACGTTACGCGTGCTTGCGCCCTCCCTGTCGCTCAGAATGGCGATTTTGCCGGTCGGGGTGGTTAGGCTCACGTTGAGGTCCCCGATATAGCTGTGCTGGATTTTGAGAGTGACTCCCAATCGTGCGACTGCAGCCGTCTCAGCGACATTTAGCACGCTGGTAACTCCACTCAGATTGTTATCCGGAATGGCCAGATTGGGGTTCGCCTCCACATGTATGGTCGCCCCTGGCTCACCAGTGGAAGGTATCTCGAAGCTGCCCACGATCCCATCCAGGGTTGGTCCATTCGATTTTGCCCCTACACCCATGCCGAACTTGGCAAAGACAGCCCACATTCCCTTTTTGGCCTTGTCGTAGTCTGCGGGGCCCATGGGATTGGGGGCTGTAAGCATGTGTTCAAGAGCCGCAAGCATGGAGTCGCGCATGTCGATAAAGCTTGGATTTGCAGGTGCCAGCCTCAGGGAGTCCAGTACCAGATTAAGGGTCAGCTCCTTTCCTATCCTCCGGTTCATCTCCAATAGCGCTGCACACCAGATCTCTCCGATATTGTGCACCTCATCGTAGCGACCTCTCCCAATATCTCCGAAATTGTCCGGGAAATTGCTGTCATAGCGGAACTGCCTGATGCCGTCGGGGTTGTTAACTACCCATGCCCCGACAACGTCCATGTTATTGATGGTGCAGGCCATGTAATCGCTCCAGCCCTCCCCCATCCCTCCGCTCTGATCTGCCTCCAGAGCGCTGTCATTCATGGGCCCTCCAACCAGGCGGTTGGTCAGGCCGTGTGTGTACTCGTGGAAGACGACGGTGGAGTCCATGGCGGTATGACGGTTCGTTGAGGTCACCAGTCCCATTCTCATGATGGGAGTCCTGCCGTCTGCTGGGGTAGACATGTTGGCGGTTCCCTCGACAGCTCCCGGATAGGAGCGGGCATCCACGCGGTCGCCTGGCTGCCCTCCCCGGTTGAAGCTATCTTTTTGGAAGTTCCCATCGGCTTCCCTGAAGCCCAGAACGTAAAGGAAGTCGTGCATATAGTTGCAATAATAGAAAATATTGACGACCTTCTGGAAATCGCTTTTGTCATCCGGATTGTCGAATATCAGGACTCCGTCTTTAACCGATCCCTTCACAGTTGGACCGTTGTCACCCAGGTGAGCATAAACGTTGTTGCCTGCAGTGCTGTCACTTTCCACCCAATCCCAGGGGAAGGCAGGCGGAGATGGGGGCATGGGCATCTTGGGCGGCAGGCCATAGACATTCATTGGAAGTGGAATATCTGACATCTGGCGCGGCTGTCCTCCGTCCACTTTGAAGACGTTTCCTCTGAAGACCAGGGATTTCATGAGCTGGTGAGAGTAGAGTATCTCGCCGGTCTCTGCATCCACTATGACCCGGTACTGACCTTCGGATTTGGGCATGGTAAAGATCATCTGCCAGGCCAGTTTGAGGTCATCGCCCAGAGGGAACCATTCCAGGTTGGCCTTAATGCTATCGCCAAAAGGACCATTTTCCAGCACGGTGGAACGATCGGGGCCATTGTTGAAGGCCGCCGTGATCTTGGGAATGAAGCCGGTCAGGTCTATGCTGCTCAAGTACACCGGTTCTCCGAACTGATCTTTGGCTCCCTGCTCATCGGCATGAGGCGAAGCCACAAATTTTGCCGCAGTGAGCACCGCCTCCTCGACGGATAGCCTTGGCGATACCGGAAGATCCATTGAGACGGTGAAGGTGTTGCCAACGGTCTCTTTGATACCTCCGTCCGGATCAAAACGCACCGTCTGAGCTGCCTGAAAGATCTTGATGCCCTTGTACTTCTGGCGCAGGTGGACTGCTACTGCTCCGCTGCTGGTTGTTTGATAATTCGGATCTGGCATATACTCGGCAGACTGAGTCGCAGCCAGGCCCATTGGCCTTGATAATCTCTGGACATGATCGAGAGCTCGCTGAACGAAGTTGACCTTCTCAGAAGTTGCCGGAACAGATGCCATCAACTCCGGGTTGCCGGTGACCGGGCTGAACCTGCTGATACTGACATTGAGATCTTTAGTCGTGGCGTCTGAGGCCAATGACGTCAGCTTATTCTTTCTCGCGCTCGTTGCTCTATTGACACTGGAATCTCTAACATCCACTTCTCTACTCATAAACAGCTCTCCTTTTTTTTTATGAAATCATGCGGACCTGCTATGTGGGCGCGTATGCCTCCCAGCCCGCAATGGCGCAATCGCAATACCAAATGTCCGTCGACATTCAGATATATGAATCAGGATATTAGCGTCTCAAAACTATTTCAAACCTTCCGATCCTTTCTGTGCTCTAAAAGTAATGAAGCTAAAAACCCGTGTTGAGGCTTGATCCGTTTTTAGCTTAAGCTTAGGAGATCTCTTTAACTTCCTGCACACTCATATTTGAGCCATTGAATTTTTATCTTACCGCGAGGAAGCAATTTTAGAGCGGAGTTGATCTCTTGATAGTAACAAGATATCTGGAGTTTGAGACGCACAGCGGAGAAGTATTGGATATTACGAATGAAGTGCAAGAGGCGCTGGAGAAAGCATCCTTGAAAGCAGGTACAGTCACGGTCTTCGTGCCCGGTGCCACTGGCGCCGTCACGACCATCGAGTACGAGGACGGGCTCGTGGCGGATCTGGGCGACGCCCTGCAGAGGATCGCCCCAGAGGAGATCGATTACGCCCACAATGAGCGGTGGCATGATGGCAACGGCCACTCCCACATTCGCGCCTCACTCCTGGGGCCAAGCCTCGTTGTGCCCTTCATTGAGAGAAGGCTGATGCTGGGAACATGGCAGCAGATCGTTTTCCTGGAACTGGACAACCGGCCCCGGCAACGGAAAGTTGTCCTGCAGATTATGGGAGAGTAGGAGAGTAGGAGAGTAGGAAAGTAAGCATACCTTGGCTCTTCTCAACGACAAATTAAACCTGTGATCACAGAATCAAACCACAAAGGCACCAAGACGCGAAGAACAAGCGAACAAACAACTATTAAGCTAATTTCCACGACATACGAGGAGCTAAAGGGCCATCTTTGTGCCTTCGTGGTTTTGTGGTTGAGCCCCAGTAGGATGCGCTAAAGATTAGATAAATCTCCGTTCGTTCGTCCTCAGCGCGCTCTTCGACTCTGCAGCTTATTCCGTAAAATCACCATGGTTTGATTATTCAGCGACGATTACTAACCGCAGAGACGCAGAGTTCGCAGAGACATGAAATTTGCCTTATTACCGGCAATTGAAACGGCCATGAGCCCAGGCCGGGGGCTCACACGGGACAGATGGAAACAACATCTTTCGACACTAAAAATCAGTTTCCCATGGGAAAAGATAGGACTCCTTCATCTTTCTTTTTGGATAACAGAAGGTTTTACGAAAGCAGATAGCACCAGGTTGTGCGGTATCTTTTAAGAGAGTTACCATTGATCAATACAATCTGATCGTATTTATATCCGAACCTAATTGAAAATCATAGATCCGAGGTTAAACAGCTAGATGGTGTTACTGGCCGCCAAAAAACAGATCCGGCGTTCAGTTAATCAGAGAGAACGACCGATTGCAGACGGTTGCAGAAATATTGTAAAATTGCGAAAAATTTTCGGACGGTTTCAGGAGGGGATACGAATTTAGCCGTAAAGATTCCAAACTCCCGTGGCATCACCATTTCCGAGTGTGCGCTTGACGCCGGTGTAGTAGTGCATCACCTGTCTGGTATCCTTGGCGAATCGGGCCTTATTGTACAGGTCGCCAAGACCGATGCTATGACCTAGCTCATGCAGTGCCACACTCTGGAAATCATAGCCCGTGCCGCCTGTGGTTGTCCACTTGTAGTTGGAATTGAAGGATATATCAGTCTCTAATATCGGGTAGGGCTGACCGGCTGCAATTCCCTTGATCTGATACCATGTACCGGCTGAAGCCAGTGCTGAACATCCAGCAGCATAAGGCCTGAAAGCCATATCATTTACACCGTCATACTTCCAGTTCTTAGCTGTCGTAAGGCTTGCTCCGGAATCTGAAAACAGATTCTGGTTCGTGGCATCATCCCAGGTATTGGTAGCTGCGGTTATGGCTCCGAGTGCGCCTGCGGTGGTCAGTCCGGTTTTCGCGAAGTTGGCATCATTGGTTAGCTGCATCTTGATCTCTGGGTCCTTTTGGATCCATTTTCGGCCTGTAAATACATAGGCTGCAGCGTTTCCTCCGGTTGAGGTAATCACGGGTCCAGTCTGAACAGTTCCAAGAGACTTGATCATCCCATCTGGTAATATGGTGAGAGCGTCTCCCTCGAATCCTATTCCAGGTTGAGCATCAATTCCGAAAGGCACGCCTGAGATGGTCGCATCACCTGTAATTCTATTGCCGCTCATCTCAAGGTTCGTCCTCATATCGCCACCCGCCACAACGGCTCTTACTCCATCAGATGTTGCAGATATCGCGCCTGACCCAGAGGCCCGCATGGTGGTTAAAGATTGTCCGCCTGACATTACGGTATTGCTCGACATAAAGGAAGCTGAATCGAGACTGTAGTCTATCGAATTCGATGCCACCTGATCGCCACTTTCTCCGCTCACGCTGACGGATAGACCGAAAGCGGGGGTTATTATGGCGAGTAGGCCTAAAGCTAACGCTAAAGACAAGATAAATTTCTTCATTAAAGTCATCTCCTTATATTAAGTAAGTATCTAGAGTACATATCATATCTAAGCTACTTACTCATAATAAGTATTACACGTACTTACTTATAAAGCTGATCCTATTTAGGGGATTTATCTGCGGTATTTCGTTGGACTGTCTATATTCGTATAAAGAGAGTTCATCAAGATCTATGTACGGAAAAGCGATCTATATTTGGGATTGAGTAAGCAGTAGAACCAATAATATACAAAATATATATTAAAAGTATTAGTTAGAAATTGGGATTGCTGGTTGACGGGGTGGATCCGAACTATCGCGAGGGCTAAATTACTCCCGAGTTCCAGACCTATGGAATTGGCAGGTGGGAAATTCTATATCGCAATGAGAAAACTCCTGAATCAAGAATGTGGGCTTACTACAAATTCCGTTCATCTTCCGCACCTCGTAACTAGCTTTGGCAAAGATCTCAATCATGGTCCGTAGAGTCATCTAATGCAAGACAAAGACTGAAACGCTCATGAGCCTCGTCCTGAGGCCCATGGGGACGTTTCAGGAGGAGCATTTGACTGATAAGGTAGCTGCAATTGTGGATGCCTTCTATGGATTGAGCAATAGTAACCGGAAGAAGGCTCTCATGCACGCGCTTGGGGATATTTCTGTGACCAAGGTCGACCGGAAAAGATCATCTGATGGAGGTGGATAACCGCCTCCTGATTTTGGTTTTATGTGGTTTTCCATGGGAAAATAAACAGCATAATTGCTTCTAAGCAAGTAGCCGTCTCCGTTCATTCGTCCTCTGTGCGCTCTGCGACTCTGCAGTTTTATTCCGTTAAAATCCCTTTGCTTTAATTATCAATCTGTGATAATTAACCGCAGAGACGCAGCGCTAGACAACCGATATCTGTGTAGGCATCCCCAACTGCATCAGGTCGCTTTGCCCCAGAGTTCTGCGGTTGCCTTCCCGGTCCACCAGGGTCAGGCTCTGCAGGTACCAGTCGCCAGTCTCATTGGCAGGCAAGCTCATCTTGCCGCTGTAGACTCCATCCTTGGCAGACCCCGATGTGAGGTTCTGGGCTGGGAAGAGCGCCACTGCTTCCTCCCCCGCCGGGCCGGAGAATCTGGCCTCAGCAGCCCAGACGGCCTGGTCGTCTATGGCGTGCAGAGTGAGGTTGATGGACGGGGTCGAGTTGGCCGGAACCCTTTGCGGCTCAAAGGCGAAGCCAGCCAGGCTGGGGGCCTGGTCGTCCGCCAGAGGGCCGACGGCCTGGCTCTGGGGCGGGCTCAGGGGATCGAGGCTCTCGCCGGCGGTGGTGAAGTCCTGGCTGCTGCTGCCGATCTTCACTGTCTTCTCGATGGAGAAGGCACCCACCAGGTCTTCCACGCTGCGGCCGTAGGCGGAGGCGGCGGGGCCTGAGGTGGTGAGCAGGAGAAGAAGGACGAGAATTAGGATTCTGGGGACTGAAATTCGGATCACGATCGGAGGGATGGATTGGGAGAGAGAAATAGGTTTTCCCTGACAGGAGGGCCTTGATTTTTAGGGTTGGAAGATGCTGAATGACGGAATGGACAGATTGAAATTGAAGAAAGCTGAATCAGTGGATGAGACAGGCACAGAAGTTAGAGTCCCTCCGTAATATACTCCAACTGAATTAATAGGAGAAGACTATGATACTTCTTGCGACAAGATCAGATATTTTTCTGAGAAATGGTGTATCCAATTGTTCTGTGGCACGCCTAAGTTAAGAAACGGATGATTTCCGTTAATTGGCATGAGTAGCGCCTTAGATGAGTTCTGCTGGAAGGATTGTGGAAACGTGCAGATCCTAAACTCCGGCACCCTTAATAACAAAAAGCGCGTAAAAGCTGTTGGTTTCTAAAATGCTGCCCCATTAAACGCCCGATTGGAGACAATCCCTAGTTAAGAGTAATAACCCTGAAGCTATATAAATCCGATTTTTGTATCGATATCTGAAACCGTCGGGGTCAGACATAGTGGTTAATTTTCCCGGAGTTTAGGGCAGATGAGATCAGAACCCCATCCTTCACCCCACTCCCTCCACCAGCACATCCCCTTCCTCAGTCACATAGATCTCAGCATCCTGCTCCAGGGCCCGCTTCTTGAAGAGCCGGGGCGCTCTCCGCCGCAATTGCACCACGATGTCCAGGGAGGTGACGGGCAGACGCATCCCTTTCTCATCCGCAGCGGCAAAGATCATCTTGGGCAGATCGAAGACGTCCGTTCCCGCTTTCGCCCGGCATGTGATCGGAGCGCGGATCATCATCCACTGCTGAAGCGTGCGCTCTGCCCGGGCGATGTTCTGGTGGGCTCGCTTCTCCAGGATGCTGATGTTGGAACGCGTGGTGCCGAGCTTTTCCGCAACATCCTGCTGAGAGCAGCCCTGCTGGCGGAGCCGCAGCACCTCCCGCTGTCTGTCAGTGAGGAACGAATCCGTGGATTCTTCGTTCTTTGCTTCGACCAGGACGCTTTCGCTTTCGGGCATAATCTTATCACTGGATTGAGAAGAGTTACGAGAAGATAAAAGCATCCTTTGTGAAACAGCGGTTCCGTCATCTCTGTATCTCTACATCAAGAGCGCCGTATCCTTGACGGACGAAAATGATTCTTAAGCCATAGGATATTGGGTTTCCGGATCTCTATAGCAGGATAACAGCACAGCGTATTTAAACTTCAGCACAGATGATAACAACGGGGAACATATGAAACGTGCAATATTGATTCTAGCCGTACTGTTAGCGCTAATCTTTTTCGCCCAAAGCAGATCTCTCATCAATGTCGGTGGCAGGGACGGAAATATGTTGCTGGGAGGATTGACAAATAGCTCTACAATCAATCCATCCGATTTCGCCGTATCCAACAATACCACAGTCAATCTCTCGAACGAAGCCACCTCAATCAAGGTTGGCGGCGACGATGGTTCAATCTTGCTGAAGGACTTAACAAATGATTCATCCAACTCTACGGATGGGAGAAACAACTCAGGCAACCTCTCTGATTGGGGTTCCAGGCCCAGGCCTGCTCCGTTGCCCGGCAAATATGATTATAAGAGTGCTCAAATGAACGCGATAATTAGAATGAACCATATTGGGTATTGATAACCAGGAGATTCGCTCAATAGGGAGCGATCGAACAAAGAACAGGATTCCAGGCAAGATCCCATCCTTATCTGCTCGGACCATTAATATTAATAAAAGCAATGCTAAATGCCTCAAGGGAGATTAGATGAAAATTTCACTGGTAGTAATTATCTGCATATTCTGCATACTCTTCAGCGCGGTATGCATACCATCATCTTATGGGTTTCAAAGCGTTGGTGAGAGCTTTGGAACATCATGGCTGGCGAAGTACGGGACGCAACCAACGAGTACAATAGAGACCCAGAACAATCTCTGGAGATGGGGGAATGCACCAAAAGGCTTCACCCTTCAAAATGGAACGCTCTACCCACCAGGATATGCTCCTCAATGGTACTATCCTGATACATTTACAAACAACGACACCCCGATAGTAATAAACAATACCGGATCAAACAATTTGCAGCCGAATTATCTGGGAATGGACCCCTGGCTTACGGCCCAGCTTACCGGCAGGCCTGTGAGTGTCGTCAGGGAGCCCTTGAGCACTCTATTCTGAAATCTTTTCCGCCCGGTGCCATGTGCCCGCGACGGGAGATAGGGGAAGCAAAATCCATGACCTGCCCAAAAAAGGGCGCGAGATGGATGGCGCCAAACCCCTATCTTATGCTGCAGAGGGTTTAGACGATTGAATTTGGAGCTGCACAAAGATGAAGGCACTTCGTTGAGCGGCTGAATTTTGTTCAATCCAGCCTGCCCGGACGATAGCGCAACAATAGCGCGGCAAGCCCGGTTGCCCTTATACGGGCGGCGGCCACGAGCGCGGCGGAACCCAAACAGTCGATACAATTATTCCGCTGATTCCATTGATTCCATTGATTCCATTGATGATTTTCATTAGCCTTCACCGAAAAGAGATCGAGATTGGCGGCGAACTCTTCTTTTGCGCCAGGAAATTACAGAAATTGCTTTCAAGAATCTGTCGCATTCGATCATGATAGAGAACAAAAATGGCCTGGAACAGAAAACTACCCGCGAGAAAATATATATTCTAGGAGGAGAAGGAGTGCAATAATGAGCGAAGCCAGAGATCGAAAGATGAAGCGTAAGCGCAAACTCGATGAGTTGAAGGCCATTAAAGTCATGAGAGCCTGCAGGTTCAGGCGGTTTGACGAGAACAGGTGAATCCTTATTTTTTTCGCTAAATTTAATTTATTTTTATTTTTGATTTAAGATTAAATGTTAATACAAGAATAAAATAGAACGCACGAAACTGATTTGCTAGTTTGTATTAGTGCTTTGCATCTAATGAAGGCGGAAGCTGTCGATATACTATCATATAGAAAAAAATTGAAATATGGATTTTTTGGAGTGCTACCTTTGGATTGATTTTTGTGAAAGTCCTTCTAAGTTCTTATCAGATTTTATAGACCAATTTATGCGAGCCCAAGTGAGGCCGCAGATAATGCAATCGAGAATATCAAGAAAATATGAGCAAGAAAAAATAGAGGATTACTTGCCAGGTTTTCCCCTATCCATCTGTAACAACGCCCGGACCGGGATTCGAACCCGGGTCGAAAGCTCGACAGGCTTTCATGATGGGCCACTACACCATCCGGACACAACAGATCCCGCCTCCCAGATTCGAACCGGGGACATCGCGGTGACTGCGCGTAGCACCTCTACGGTGCGAGACATACTACAGCCGCGCACTCTACCAGGCTGAGTTAAGGCGGGCCTCTCGCTACCAGGTAACTCCTTGTACTTAGACCTTTCGGACAATGCTTCCTGCATTTATCATACTTTACTGCTTCTTTACAGATCCAGCCCAGAAACATAGCATAAGAATTTCTTTAAGTGTGCTCCATTCAGTCTTTTCTAAATTGGTGGCTGGACGATTCAATTTCGAGTTGTGTTATATGAGAATAGACTCCTGAGGTTTTGAATTTTATAGCATTTGATCTTTTCACTTTCGGATGACGAATCCGCCATGAAGGCAGACCATCTTGGTATGACCATCTTGGTATGACCATCTTGGTATGATCACAACCGCAAAGGGAAGATGTCTACTGCATTATTTGGGCTATACTGAAGGCGACAATTGCAGGTGGCGCAACCAATAAGAAGGGTTTGGGACTACCAGCTTGAAGGCTGCTGCAGGAAGATCCGGCTTTCAGATTTGGAGCGAGTTGATAGCAAATCAAGGTCTCGATAAAGACCGCACATGACCCCAATGCCGGACTAATTAAAACTAAGGTGATATTATGCTCATAGGTATTATGTCCGATGCACACGACAGTATTCAGGGAGTCAAGGATGCTCTGTCGATATTCTCTCAAAGGGGCGTAAGTCTGGTTCTCTTTGCCGGAGACATGATAGGCTCAGGCAATTGCTACACCTTTGAGGGTTTTGGCATTCCCATCAAACTGGTCTACGGCAATAATGATGGAGACCGTGTGGGTCTCTTCAGGGAGTTTGCGAAGCTAGGTGGCGAGTATCTGGGCGACTTCGGACAGATCGAGGCCGACGGCCTGCAGATAGCACTCATGCACGGCACTGAGGAGCCGCTGGTCAATGCCGTTGTGGCCTCTCAGATCTACGATGTGGTGGTCCGGGGCCACAACCATCGCTTCGAGGCGACGCAGCATGGCAAAACGCTCCTGGTCAATCCGGGTGAGATCTGGGGCCACTTTACAGGTCTCTCCAGTGTCGCCATTCTGGACACCGCCAGCATGGTGGTGGAGAAGATCGAACTGGGCCGGTTCAAGACCTTCCGGGAGATCATCAAAGGATGACTGAAGGCGTATTCGTCCCCTCTTTAGGCCTCTATCTCCTGGTGGATTGGACCCATAGAAGAGTGAGAAGGATCTATTTTTCCCGAGTGTGCCCGGAAGAGCCCTCCGAGTTGGCGGAAAAGATCGCGGCTCACCTGAATAACGGTGCGCCCTGCCCGGATGTTGAGCTGGATCTCTCAGATAAAACTGATTTTCAGAGAAGGGTCTACGCAGCGGTGCAGGAGATCAGGCGCGGCGAGACCATGACCTATGGAGAGGTTGCGGCCCGTGCAGGCTGCCCAAAGGGCGCGCGAGCTGTGGGTCGAGTTATGGCTACGAATCCCTTCGCGGTCCTCGTGCCCTGTCACCGCGTGGTCGCCAGGAACGGCCTCGGCGGCTTTGCCTGGGGCCTGGAGACAAAAGAGAAGATGCAAAGCTTGGAGAAGAAGGGGTCGCAGTTGGAGAAAGGGAATTGAAAGGATGGATGAAGGCATGGCAACGAACAACGCTAAAGAGGCATTGCTGGTCATCGATGTGCAGAATGAATACTTCATGGGGCATCTGCCCGTAACCTTTCCCGAAGGTAGCCTGGATAATATCCTGAAGGCAATGGACTTTGCCGCCAGCGTGGGAATGCCCGTGGCCGTCATTCAGCATTATGCCGCCACTAAGGACTCGCCGACCTTCAGAAAAGGCAGTGATGAGTGGAAACTTCACCCGGAAATTGGACTCCGGAAACGCGACATTCTGATTGAAAAAAGCTTGCCCGGCAGCTTTACGGGAACGATTCTGGAGAAGTGGCTGCGGACGGAAGGCGTCAGCCGGATAGCTATCTGTGGCTACATGGCGCAGATGTGCTGCGACACGACAGCGCGCCAGGCTTTTCATTTGGGATTCCAAGTGGACTTTCTCTCCGATGCGTCGGGAACTCTGGCTGTGCAGAATAGCGCGGGGGCCATCTCAGCGACAGATCTGCATCGGGCAGTGATGGTAACGCAGGCGATGCGCTTTGCCAGGGTGATGAAGACAGAGGAGTGGATCAGGGCGATGGTCGATGGATGAATTATGGTCCCCAGAGACGGTTAGTTGAGCAAAACAAGGCTGCTCAAAGGGCGTGCGAGCCGTAAATCGGGCCATGGATACCGGTGCCATGTCACTCCGTGGTCGCCAGGAAGGGCCTGGGTGGCTTCGCCTGGGGCCTGGAGACTGAAGAGAAGAAGATAGCAATAGCTTGGAGAAGGGGGCCGTTGGGCATAGAAGGGTCCTGAACGGGCATATAACGACAAATCCTGGGCTACAGCAGTATGCGTTAACCTGCGAGATTCTTTTCGCTTCAGGCTGCCTGCACCAATAAGATTTGTGAGCTGTGTCAGATTAACCTAGCTTCTTCGGAAGCATGAGCGTGGCCGCGATAAACATTAGAATAATGAATCCGGTCAGAAATATGAGATCAGGTAGTATCTGCAAAAGCGAAGCACCCTTCAGCATAACAGCTCGCAGAGCCTCGCTGGAGTAGGTGAGAGGCAAAATATACGATAATGGTCTGAGGAACTCCGGAACCGACTGCAGAGGCCAGAAGACTCCACAAAGCACTATCTGCGGAATTATAACGATTGGAATGAACTGAACAACCTGGAACTCACTTCGAGCGAAGTTGGATAGAAAAGATCCCATAACCAGCGCCCCTGCTGCCAGCAAAAGCACAATGACAAAGGCGAGTAAAGGATTTCCTCTCATTGGCACATGAAATGCAAAGACTACTACCAGAAGAGTGGTGGCTGACTGGATCATTGCGAAGAGGCTGAATCCGAGAATATAGCCGGAGATCAGCTCGATCCCGCTAAGTGGAGATACCATCACCTTCTCAAGCGTCCCTTGCATCTTTTCTCTCAAGAAAGATATAGCCCCTATGATGAAAGTGAAAAAGAAGACTACCAGTCCGAGGACGGCAGGCCCGACTGTTTGTATCATTTCCAGATCATATCCATAAATATAGCGCTGTGTCAGAACAAATCCGGGATTGCCTATAACCGATGCCATTTCCTCCTGGATGCCTGCATTCACCTGAGCCAATATAGCATCTGATATCTGAAGGCTTGAGGCATCCTTCAGCACTCTGATTTCACCTGGTTGAAGAACCACTGCACCATCCAGCCGTCCCTCAGTTATTAGCATATCCGCTTCTGACTCTGAAGCAAGGTATAGGATCTCAAAATCCTTTGTGGCTGCTAAATGGGACCTTAAGACCTCATGACCTCCCTCATCTACCAGGCCCAGTCGAATGCCACTCATCTCTCCGGAGAGGGCGTAACCGAAGAGGAACATAAGAAATATGGGTGCTAAAGTTATAAGGCCGATTGTCCTGCGGTCTCTTTTGAGCTGGCGGATAATCCTTAACGCTAAAACTTCAACCCTTTGCAGGTCAAAATAGATCATTTTCTTCTCACCGATTGCCCGTCTCAATGAGGTCTTTGCTGGCGAGGAAGTAAAGGTTGCGCCCTAAAATCCGTCAACCAGCCCACCCTTAAGGTGCCGGAGTATACATTTACGAACATTATGCGAAACATGTAATCCGTTCTATCTTTTCGATATGCTTTTAGCTGCCAAATTATGTAAATAGATATATTGACCGGAATGCCGGCTCTAAACAGTATGTATAGCCTGCAAGAAACTCACTCTCCTGGCCTGACGCGACAAAAGAACGAGAAGCTCCGAAACCATGAAGGTTTATATATTTTCATTCAATTATCCCCACTATCGCATAGAATAAGCTATGGACATAGTGTTTAGGATTTAAGGTATTTAAATTATAGGCTTTGTACATTCGGATGAAAAATAGCAGCCACCGTTTGACTGAATTAATCTTGTGCCCGAATAATCCGTTATCTGTTTGTTCTATACCGACTGCAGTCGTCTATTCTTCGCCCTCGATCACAAGCGGTCAACTCCGTTCAGTCGCTATTGATTATACAGACAGTTTTAAGATATAGACACCAATGCATCAATGGCTTAGGGCATCTCTGGTAAAGCTATCAACTCTTCTCAGCCGGGCGGATGGCATGGCTGAGGTTAATGGTCAGCTCGCCGATGTTCATTATGTAGTCAAACATTCGCTCCAGGCTGCTTGCCAGAACCAGCCGGACCAGCATCTCGGATTTCTCCAGGGTGACAGTTGATTCTGTTATCCCTTCGACACGCTTCTGGACCTCACGAATTCGATCGATCAGCTCATTGGCCTTATCGGAGTTGGTCTGCAGCAGATAGGATATGGAGTCGTCAATGAGGCTGCACAGCAACGTCTCCATGCGGGACATCTCCTCCTTCAGATCCTCGGCCAGGCTGCAGTTGCACTGTTTGGCAATCTGTGCAATCCGGTGGGCGTGGTCGGCGATGCGTTCCAGGTTTGACGCCGCCTGCATATAGTTAAAAGCAGTGATGGGATTCAATGTCTCTTGCTTTACCGATCCGGACCTCAGTATTTCTGTGAATTGTCTGGAGACGAGGAGATTGAGCCGGTCCACATCATTATCCCTCTGAATCACATCCATGGCCAGATCCTCATTATTGTTCAAGAGACTGGAAAAGGAGTCCTGAATCATCGATTTTACTACCGTTCTGATCCTTTTAAGCGCTCTCTCGGACTGAAGCTCCTCCGAGCTCAGTAGGTCCTGAATGACCACTTTGTTTATGGTCTCCTCCAAAATTTCAGGTCCTATGAGCTTATTGACAATCTGGTGCAGATCCTTCTTCTGGGCAGAGGACATGTGTTTGCTTGTCACCTCAACGGTTCTGTAGCCCCCTACATAGCATCCGATGATGTCCCTTACCAGATGATCGCCCATTTTATCTCCAATATCCAGTTTCGCCCGCAAGTCCCTCTCGGAGCGGTCCGTGGATAAGGTCAGGGCTCCGTTGTCTCCCTGATTGATGTAGATTATCGAGCCGGCAGTAATGCCGTTCTTCGTCGCCCAGGCTTTGGGAAGGGAGACGATAAAGGTAGACTTGCCGGTCCTCTGCACCTTTCTCGTGTCCATAAGGCTCCTAGTTAAGATGCTCTCTCTTCGCTTCCACCATGTATACGATGGTCTCACATATATTGCAGATATGATCTCCGGTCCTTTCCAGATGGCGGTTCACCATAAGCAAAGAGGTTCCTTCCTTTATTGTTTCGGGTCGCTCAATTATGATCTTCAGAAACTTGTCTCTCGCCTTAACGTAAAGTCCATCTATCTCATAATCCCACTTGGTGACCTGACGGGCCATATCAGCGTCATTATTCATGAGAGCCTCCACGGACTCCGTCAGCATCTTTTTGCAGATTACCGCCATGCGCGGTATATACTCGAGCTTTGTTATCTGAATCTTATTTTGTGATTGGGTGGTAACCCTGGCCACATCCACGGCCAGGTCCCCTATCCTCTCCAGATCTATGCCAATCTTCAGGATACCTATAATCCTCCGCAGATCCCTGGCCATAGGCTGTTGCAGCGCCAGAAGCTCCATACATAGGTTCTCGATTCTGAGGCTCAGATCATCCATGTCCTGGTCTTTTTTGATGATCTCTCTGGCAAGTTCCATATTGGCATCGGTCAAGGCAATAACAGACTTTTCTATGGCAGCTCCAACCTGATCGGCAAGATCTTTCGTCAGACTCTTCAGCTCTGAGAGATCTCTATGGTACCGCTCTCTATACGGGCTCATCTTCTTCCCCCCACTTAGGCCTCATCCAAACCTCCCGGTGATGTAGTCCTCGGTGCTCTTCATCTTCGGCACCTCGAAGATGCGTTTTGTCTCCCCGACTTCGATTACCTCGCCGAGCAAGAAGAAGGCAGTGCAATCTGAGATCCTGGCAGCCTGCTGCATATTATGAGTCACTATCACCTGGGTGTAGTCGTCCTTTAGAGTCTCCATGAGGCTCTCTATCTTGCCTGTGGAGATGGGGTCCAGCGCACTACATGGCTCATCAAATAAAATGACATCAGGCCGCATGGCCAGGGTTCTGGCAATGCATAGCCTTTGCTGCTGCCCGCCGGAGAGGCCAAGGGCCGGCTGGTCCAGTCTCTCGCTGACCTCATCCCAGAGCGCAGACTCCTTCAGACTGCGCTCTACGATTTTGTCTACATTTTTTTGTCCGTGAATTTTGGGACCGTAAGCGATGTTGTCGTATATAGACATAGGAAAAGGGTTGGGCTTCTGAAATACCATGCCTATTCTCTTGCGAAGCTCCACAACGTCAACATCTTTTCCGTAAATATCGATGTCATCATAAAGAACCTGGCCCTCAATTCGAATCTTGGCTACAAGATCGTTCATCCGATTCAGGCAGCGGATGAATGTGGACTTGCCGCAGCCGGATGGACCGATGAGCGCGGTAATTCTTTTCTCTGGAATTTTCAGAGAGATGTTCTTAAGGGCCTGCTTTTCTCCGTACCAAAGATTCAATTTATCCGAGATGATTTTCGACTTCACCGCGTATCCCTTTTTAGAGTTATTACTGATTCATTATCGCTCTACTGCTGTCTTTACGCCGATTAGAGAATTCAATCAGCAGACTACTGGCATTGATCGAGAGCTATATAGATCTTCCTATATAGACTATATATGTGGCAGGCTGCATACAAATGCGAGCTGTAATGAAGCGAAGCTCTTATATAGAACTTCAAACTGGTAGTAAGAAAAAGTCGGGGAGGACTAAGGTTTGGCAGGTTTGAGCGGCGTACCGATAATTATATTGAAAGAAGGAAGCAAACGAGATACAGGGAAGGATGCTCAGCGCAGGAATATCTTAGCGGCAAAGGCGGTTGCTGAAGCTGTCCGGACCACCCTTGGACCAAAAGGGATGGATAAGATGCTCATCGATGGCAGCGGGGATGCCACCATTACCAATGACGGCGCAACCATCCTCAGAGAGATGGACATTGAGAATCCTGTGGCCAAGATGATCGTTGAGGTGGCCAAGGCTCAGGACGACGAGATTGGAGACGGCACCACCACAGCCGTAATAATCGCCGGCAAGCTTCTGGAAAAGGCTGAAGCGCTCCTTGATCAGGACGTTCATCCCACTGTAATAGTGCAGGGATATAAGCAGGCTCAGTCCAAAGCGCAAAGTGTACTACAGGAGATGGCTATAGATGCCTCAGGAGACCAGAAAATACTTCTCAATATTGCCCAGACCGCTATGCGGGGAAAGGGCATTGAGATTGCCATGGACAAACTGGCTCAGATCTCCGTGGAGGCAGCGATGGCTGTTGCCGAGTTTCAGGGAAAAGATATCGAGGAGAACGTCAAAACGGTTCGAATCCCCGGAGGCAGAATTGAGGATTCTGTCATAAACTACGGCATTGTGGTGGAAAAAGAGAGAACATCACCCGAGATGCCGAAAAGGGTTGGTGAAGCCAAGATTCTGCTGCTGGAAGGCACCCTGGAGCTGAAGAAACTGGACACGGATGCTAAGGTCACTATAACCGAAGCCAAGGATCTCAGCTCATTCAAAGAGGGCGAAGAGAAGGTAATCAAAGCTCAGGTCGATGCCATTAAGGCCGCGGGGGCAAATGTGGTCTTCTGTGAGAAGGGAATCGGCGTTGCTGCTCAAAACTATCTGGCGAATCTTGGAATCCTGGCTGCTCGCCGGGTCAAGAGAGAGGACATGAAGATGCTGGCCCTGGCTACCGGCGCAAGACTTGTGGGCGACGTGATGCTGGTCACGCCAGAAGATATGGGATCGGCAGACCTCGTAGAAGAGCGCAAGGTCGGCAAAGATAAACATATGATCTTCGTGGAGGGCTGCAAGAAAGCAAAGGCCGTCTCCATCATTCTGCATGGTGTCTCGGATCAGTTCCTGGAGGAGATGGAACGAGCACTCGATGATGCCCTCAATGTGGTCTTGGATGTCATCCGATCAGGAAAGATCGTCCCCGGAGGCGGCGCTCCTGAGATCCTGGTAGCTGAGAAGCTCAGGCAGTATGCCTCCACTCTGGAAGGTAGGGAGCAACTGGCCATTCGGGCCTTTGCAGACGCTGTTGAATCTATTCCATTGACACTGGCCGAAAACTCGGGTTTCGATCCGGTGGACTCTCTGACGGCTCTTCGCGCCAAGCATGGACAGGGCATGAAGAACTACGGACTGGATATCTTAACAGGAAAGCCCGCAGATATGCTGGCACAGGGCGTCGTGGAGCCGCTAAAAGTTAAAACCCAGGCCATTAAATCCGCAGCAGAGGCGGCCACCATGGTTCTAAGAGTGGATGACGTCATAGCTGCTAAGAGAGAAGAGATGGCTCCAAAGCCAGGGCAAAGCCCGCATGACTACACCATGCCTCAGATGCCGATGCCTCACTACTAAGAGGATGCCAAGGTCGGCTGACTGAGCCGGTCCAAATCCTCCCTTGATTTTTAGAATGATCAACTTCGGGGTAGAAAGCTCAATGGCGGACGATAAAGATATGAGTCCTGAAGAGAAAGAGAACCAGTGTAATTCAGAAGCAAAGATCGAGGAGCTTGAATTGCAGCTCTCCCAAGCCCAGAGTCTGTCAGAAGAGCGCCTTGATCTGCTAATGCACTGCAAGGCAGACCTGGATAATGTTATGAAGAGGTCGGCTCGCGAAAAGAAAGATAATGTGAAATACGCATCGGAGAAGCTTATCGCCAAGCTACTTCCAGTCCTCGACAGCCTCGATCAGGCGGCAAAACACGATGAGGGCACGAAGGTGCTTTATGCGCAGCTCCTGGGTATACTATCGGCAGAGGGGCTCGCTGCCATTGATGCAGTAGGCAAGAAGTTCGATCCCTACCAGCATGAGGCCCTCTTTCAGGTAGAAACGGAAGATCTGGAGGAAGGAACCGTAGCAGAAGAGGTACAAAAGGGCTATCTTTTCAACTCCCGGGTCATTCGCTTCTCAAAGGTTGCTGTGGCAAAACCATTGAATTCGGCGAAGTCGTGATCGAAGCAAAATGATGATAGGTTTAAATATTTACAAAGTCGTGACAGCATTTAATTTCAGGAGATGAGATCTTGTCAAAAATTATCGGTATTGATCTTGGAACCAGCAACTCGGCAGCTGCAGTTCTAATAGGTGGCCGGCCCACCATAATTCCCAGTGCAGAAGGGACAAGCATCGGCGGCAAGGCTTTTCCATCCTATGTCGCATTCACCAAAGAGGGCCAGGTTCTGGTAGGCGAGCCTGCTAAGAGGCAGTCAGTCACTAACCCGGAAGGCACTGTCCAGGGAATCAAGCGCAAGATGGGCACGGATTATAAGGTCAAGGTCTACGGGAAGGAGTATAGCCCGGAAGATGTATCTGCCCAGATCCTCCGTAAGATCAAAACGGATGCAGAGACTTATTTGGCCGATACAGTAGACAAGGCCGTAATCACGGTCCCTGCCTACTTCAATGACAACCAGAGGCAAGCGACGAAGGATGCAGGCACAATCGCGGGTCTGGAGGTCGTTCGCATCATCAATGAACCTACAGCTGCGGCTCTTGCCTTTGGTCTGGATAAAGCGGGCGAGCATAAGATAATGGTCTTCGATTTGGGCGGAGGCACATTAGATGTAACCATCATGGAGATCGGCGAGGGAGTCTTCGAGGTCAGATCCACATCCGGCGACACCAAATTGGGCGGCAGGGATATGGACGAGCGGCTGACGAACTATGTCCTGGATAGATTCAAGCAGGAGTCGGGCGTCGACCTGCGCGGCGACTCCATGGCCATGCAGCGCCTGCGGGAGGCAGTAGAAGTGGCCAAGATCGAGCTTTCCAGCGTCCTGCAGACCAACCTCAATCTTCCTTATATCACAGCTGACGCCAGCGGCCCCAAACATCTGAGCATGACACTCACCCGCTCAAAGCTCGAGGAGCTCATACAGGATGTAATGGAACGCTGCCGCGGCCCGATGATCCAGGCACTGAAGGACTCCAAGCTGGAAAAGGCCGGCGTCGACAAGATCATCCTGGTGGGTGGACCTACCAGAATGCCGATCGTCCAGGAGTTTGTAAAAAGCTTCATGGGCAAGGATATTGAGCGCGGAGTGGACCCCATGGAATGCGTTGCAATGGGTGCGGCCATTCAGGCTGGCGTCCTGGGCGGCGAGGTTAAGGACCTGCTGCTCTTAGATGTCACACCCCTCTCACTCGGCATTGAAACCCTGGGATCCGTTACTACCAAGCTGATCGAGAGGAATACCACCATCCCCACTCGCAAGAGTCAGGTATTTACCACGGCCGCAGACAACCAGACCAGCGTTGAAGTAAATGTCCTTCAGGGTGAGAGACCCCTCGCCGGGGATAATGTCTCCCTGGGAAGATTTACCCTGGTAGGCATTCCGCCGGCACCGCGAGGCATTCCTCAGGTGGAAGTCACTTTTGATATCGACGCTAATGGCATCATTCATGTCTCAGCCAAAGATCTGGCCACCAAGAAGGAGCAGCGGATAACCATCACCGCACCTCATAAGCTGAGCCGGGAGGATATAGACTCCAAGATCAAAGATGCTGAGAGGTTTGCGGCCGATGACCTCAAGAGAAAGGAAGAGATAGAGGTCACAAACGCTGCCGACTCTCTGGTCTACGCCTCCGAGAAGATGCTCAAAGAGGCAGGGGATGTGGCGACAGCTGAGCAGAAGGAGAAGATAGAGAAGGCCATTGCCGACCTGAAGAACGCCCAAACCGGAGGCGATATCTCAGAGATCAAGGCCAAGACTGAAAGCCTGCAAACCTCGATCTACGAGTTGTCCAGCGCCATGTACCAGAAAGCTGCTCAAGAGCAACAGGCCCAACAGGCCCAACAGGGCCAATCGGACCAGGGCGCGGGGCCTGAGCCAGGCCAAGAGCAGGGATCGTCGGATCAGACTGTAGATGCAGACTACGAGGTAGTAAACGATAAGAAGTAAGGCTGAGCCTGAATATGGGCCAGCAGGAATTGAATAAACCATGCCGGAGAAGAAGGACTACTACGAAGTGCTTGGGGTACCCAAAGAGGCGAGCGAGAAAGATATCAAGACCGCCTACCGCAAGCTCGCCATGCAGCATCACCCAGACAGGTCGGATGCGCCCGAAGCCGAAGAGAAGTTCAAGGAGCTCTCAGAGGCTTATGCGGTCCTATCCGATCCGGACAAGCGCCAGAAGTACGACCAGTTCGGCCATGCAGGAATCAATAGCCAGTACTCGCAAGAGGATCTCTTCCGCGGGGTGAACTTCGAAGATCTGCTCCGGGGCTTTGGAGGCGGGGGCGGCGGGGATAGCATCTTCGATATGTTCTTCGGCGGAGGTGGACGGCGAGGCCCGGCCAGAGGGCGGGATCTGCGCTATGATGTCAATCTAACTCTGGAGCAGGCGGCTAAGGGTATGGAGATGACCATAGACGTTCCGCGAACGGAAAGCTGCCCGACCTGCCACGGAAGCGGTGCAAAGCCCGGCACCAACCCTGTCACCTGCAGCAATTGCCGGGGCTCGGGCCAGGTTACACGGGCCCAGAACACCCCCTTCGGCCAGATGGTGACCTCCACATCATGCACCAAGTGCAGCGGAAGAGGACAGACCATCACCAGCCCATGCGGCGAGTGCAGCGGCACGGGGAGAGTGCGTAAAACCCGCAAGATAAATATCAAGATTCCACCGGGCGTTGAGGACGGGCAGCATCTCAAGCTGCGCGGCCAGGGAGACGCGGCTGGACCAAAGGGAGAAAACGGCGACCTCTATGTCGTCCTCAACATCCTGCCGCATCCACGATTCCAGCGCATGGACAGCGACCTGCTCATGGAGTCGCCCATCAGCTTCACCCAGGCTTCCTTAGGAGCGGATGTCGAGGTTCCGACTCTGAACGGCAGGGCCAGGATAAAAGTCCCGGCAGGAACGCAGACGGGGACTGTCTTCAGGTTAAGAGGAAAGGGCATGCCCAGGCTGCATGGCACGGGTTCTGGCGATCTGCATGTGAAGGTTAAGATAAAAACACCGGCATCGCTCACACCACGGCAAAAGCAGCTCCTTGAGGATTTGGCGCTCGAGTTTGGCGAGAAGAAGCGCCCGCACAGTGAAAAGGAGAAGAGCTTCATCGACAAGATTGTAGATGAGGTGAAGGGCGCGGTTCAGTAGTGCCCTCCACAATTTTCTTTTATAGCGATTCTCTTGTGTTTGCGTTCTATTTCGATTGTGTCAACTTCTTGACTGCCTCTTTATTTAACGCACCAGAAATCCGGTGCTCTCCTTCGCTATCATGAACTACATACACGCCGCTTTTGCTGGGTTTGCCCCGCTCAAAATCCTCAAATTTTTCCGTTAGAGCAATAGCTTCCATAATTTCGAGAATGGTGCGGCGCATGATTCGCCCGGCCAGCTCCGCTGCCTCCGCCGGCTTGATAACGCCGCCAATGCCGCGACATAGGGAATATTGCAGGACTCCTTCATCCAGATAGAATGGGTATGTGCTGCATAGCCCCGGTCGGGATGAGTAAATACTGCATCTTTCATTTTCAAAAAACCGGCAGGATTCACCACTTTTCTTCAGCCACCACTCCAGAGTATGAAAACAGCCATCCTTATCCCACTCGCCCAGGTCCGGCGGCCCCACAATCTCCAGCCATTCAAGGCCCGTGGCAGACTGAATGATTCTTGCCTCGACCGGAAAGACGACCACGCGGTTATCTTCGCCAGAGCAGCACTCGCCACATCCCAGGCATTTAAAACCGATATCGCGAATTCGGACAGCCAGCGCCTCCACTGAAAGACTCTTCACAGTCTCCAGAGCCGCATGCAGGTCTGCTATCTGCAAATCCTTTTGAAGCACCTCGGCCAAACTAACCTCGTTGCGGTCATCGCTTGCATATATTGATGAAGTTGTCCAGGAGCTCGGTCCCAAGTTCGGTGTGTACGACCTCGGGATGCCACTGCACTCCATACAGAGGTTTCTTCAAGTGCTTCATGGACTCGATCTCGCAGACTTTGGATGAGGCTAAAACCTCAAAATCGGGTGGAAGCTCCACAACCTGGTCCATGTGGGACGCCCAGGTTTTGAACTCAGGCGGAAATCCCTTCAGGATATCGTTCTCCTTGATGACTTCCACATCCACTTCTGCATAGCCGCCGATGTTGCCGGGCTCTACTCTCCCTCCGAAGGTCGTACCCATCAGCTGCATGCCCAGACATATTCCTAGGATTGGGATATCCAGATCCCTCAGGTAATCGCTGCAGCGTCCTGCGCGCTCTAACGAAGGCCCTCCGCCCAGGATCAAGCCGTCCGCATTGATCTCTTCAGGGGGTGTCTGGTTGGAGATGAGATCGGTCTCCACCTTTTCCCTCAAGCTACGCCTGATGAGGTGATTGAACTGTCCATAGTTGTTGACTACGAGTATTCGCATTGCAATACCAATGGATTGCATTATAATGATATAATTTTTGGCGGAGAGGAATCGTTCTCTGGGAAGAAAGGATGGAGTAATTTACTGAGATCTGATATGTTAATACTATAGAGATGCATGATATGATGCTACTATGATAATATCATGAATATTTATAGATAGCTTAGAGTACAGATTTATAGGAAAAAGACTAAGACCAACTATAATGCATGCTTTCGAAAGAGTACTGGTAGGAGAAGCTCTGGTCGGAGAGGGGCCAGAGATCGCGCATATCGATTTAGTAATAGGGCCGAGAGGCAGCACAGTGGAACAGGCATTTGTTAATGCTCTGGCATCGCCAACGGTAGGACATACGCCTTTGCTGGCAGTTCTGGAGCCCAATTTGCCCGCGAAGCCGCACACTCTGATGGTGAATAAGGTTACCATTAAAGGCGCAGGGCAGGCTATACTTATATTTGGCCCAGCTCAGGCGGCAGTGGCAAAAGCGGTGATGGACTGCGTAAGCACTGGAACCCTGCCAGAAGAGCTAGCAGAAGATCTGTTCATAATAGTATCTGTATTCATAGAGTGGGATGCCAAAGACAAGTTGAAGGTTTACGAATATAACTATCAGGCTACAAAGCTTGCCCTAGAGCGCGCGGCTGCAAAAGAGCCGAAACCTGTTGAGATACTTGCCAGAAGAGATTCCGCGAAGCATCCGTTCGCCTGAATTTAAGGCCTCCTCTGGACTTCGTGATACATGAGTTTCCAGGGGGGAGATCACGATCGTGAGGAGACGTAAATGGCTTTATTGAGGCCTCGATTAAGAGACGACCGATGAAGATAAAGCCCAGCAATACAAATCCATACAAGACTCACAAAGGAATCACATGAGATTGCTGGATGTCATTTGACTAATAAAGCATCAATGTGAAAAATAGATTCATAATCGTCCAGAGAAGCTTTTATTCGTGAAAAATATCTGCATTGAGTGGGTTAGAAGAAGTGGAGAGTGAGGATATGAATAAACAGGATGGCAAAAGCGAAATCAAAGCAAAATTCAAACGATTTCTAAAAGCGAGTTACATGAATATATTTCTCGTCTTTGCAGCAGTTCTGATTGCTGGGGTGCTTTTAAATGCACCGATCAGTGCGCAAGACCAGCAGCAGGGATTTCCGGGACAGCTCGGTTTCCCCTCTCAGGACAATTCCGCGGCAGAGACAGGCTCCAATCAGGAGCCTGTTATTACCAGTCTGGAGCCCGACAAGCCTGGGCCACAGGATGCCGGGAGCTCGATAAAATGGACAGTCAAAGCAGAAGATCCGGAGAACGACCCCATATCCTACATGTTCCGGTTAAAAGGGCCTTCCACAGGAGATGTATGGCTGTCTATGACCAAATGGACCAAGGATAATACATGGAAATGGGATACCGCACCTGGGGACGCTGGGAAATACCAGATCAGTGTGTGGGTTCGAGACCCTGGCCATTCAGACCCGGAGTTCAAACCGGTTGAGAAGATCGTCGACTACCAGTTAACTCAGCCACAAGCTCCCTCCATCGTAGCGCCGCCGGAACCGGTGCCGGCACCGGTGACGAATGAGGGGCAAAACTTCCCGCAGCCAAACGAGCCTGTACAGCAGCCCGTACAGGTTCCTGAACAGATTGCACCACCGGTCATATCGGCACCCGTAAATCAGCCACCAACTTTGGATGTAGTGACCTCTTCTCCAGCGAGCCCGCAGGTGGCCGGGGCTACAGTAACTTTCACCGCAACTGCATCCGATCCCGAGAACGATCCATTGCAGTACATGTTCCTGCTGGACGGTCAGCCCAAAACCAGCTGGATGAACAACCCGAGCTGGACCTGGACCACAACCGCAGAGGACATCGGATCGCATAGCATCGAGGCGCGAACACGTGACAATAAGCACAATCCGGATGGAGATGGCTCCAAGGTGATTGATTTCGTCATAAGCGCGCCGCCAAACAATCCGCCAACGGTAACCGATCTGGCTGCAAACCCGGCCAGCCCGCAGGTGGCCGGGGCTACAGTAACTTTCACCGCAACTGCATCCGATCCCGAGAACGATCCATTGCAGTACATGTTCCTGCTGGACGGTCAGCCCAAGACAAGCTGGATGGATAACCCGAGCTGGACCTGGACCACAACCGCAGAGGACATCGGATCGCACAGCATCGAGGTGCGAGCCAAGGACAGTAAGCATAACCCGGAGGGAGACAGCTCAAAGGCGATTGATTTCGTCATAAGCGCACCTCCAAACAATCCGCCAACGGTAACCGATCTGGCTTCAGACCTGGCCAGTCCGCAGGTGGCCGGAGCCGCAGTAACCTTTACCGCAACTGCATCCGATCCCGAGAACGATCCATTGCAGTACATGTTCCTGCTGGACGGTCAGCCCAAGACCAGCTGGATGAACAACCCGAGCTGGACCTGGACCACAACCGCAGAGGACATCGGATCGCACAGCATCGAGGTGCGAACACGTGACAATAAGCATAATCCGGATGGAGATGGCTCCAAGGTGATTGATTTCGTCATAAGCGCGCCGCCAAACAATCCGCCAACGGTAACCGATCTGGCTTCAGACCTGGCCAGCCCGCAGGTGGCCGGAGCTACAGTAACCTTCACCGCAACTGCATCCGATCCCGAGAACGATCCATTGCAGTACATGTTCCTGCTGGACGGTCAGCCCAAAACCAGCTGGATGAACAATCCGAGCTGGACCTGGACCACAACCGCAGAGGACATCGGATCGCACAGCATCGAGGTGCGAGCAAGTGACAATAAGCATAACCCGGAGGGAGACAGCTCAAAGGCGATTGATTTCGTCATAAGCGCGCCGCCAAACAATCCGCCAACGGTAACCGATCTGGCTTCAGACCTGGCCAGCCCGCAGGTGGCCGGAGCTACAGTAACCTTTACCGCAACTGCATCCGATCCCGAGAACGATCCATTGCAGTACATGTTCCTGCTGGACGGTCAGCCCAAGACAGATTTCTCGGAAAATCCGAGCTGGGCCTGGACCACAACCACAGAGGACATCGGATCGCACAGCATCGAGGTGCGAGCCAAGGACAGTAAGCATAACCCGGAGGGAGATAGCTCAAAGGCTATCGAATTCGTAATAAGCGCACCGCCAAACAATCCGCCAACGGTAACTGATCTGGCTTCAGACCTGGCCAGCCCGCAGGTGGCCGGAGCCGCAGTAACCTTTACCGCAACTGCATCCGATCCCGAGAACGATCCATTGCAGTACATGTTCCTGCTGGACGGTCAGCCCAAGACAGATTTCTCGGAAAATCCGAGCTGGACCTGGACCACAGCCGCAGAGGACATCGGATCGCACAGCGTCGAGGTGCGAGCCAGGGACAGTAAGCATAACCCGGAGGGAGACAGCTCAAAGGCTATCGAATTCGTCATAAGCGCACCTCCAAACAATCCGCCAACGGTAACCGATCTGGCTTCAGACCTGGCCAGTCCCCAGGTGGCCGGAGCCGCAGTAACCTTTACCGCAACTGCATCCGATCCCGAGAACGATCCATTGCAGTACATGTTCCTGCTGGACGGTCAGCCCAAGACAGATTTCTCGGAAAATCCGAGCTGGACCTGGACCACAACCACAGAGGACATCGGATCGCACAGCATCGAGGTGCGAGCCAAGGACAGTAAGCATAACCCGGAGGGAGACAGCTCAAAGGCGATTGATTTCGTCATAAGCGCACCGCCAAACAATCCGCCAACGGTAACTGATCTGGCTTCAGACCTGGCCAGCCCGCAGGTGGCCGGAGCCGCAGTAACCTTTACCGCAACTGCATCCGATCCCGAGAACGATCCATTGCAGTACATGTTCCTGCTGGACGGTCAGCCCAAGACAGATTTCTCGGAAAATCCGAGCTGGGCCTGGACCACAACCACAGAGGACATCGGATCGCACAGCATCGAGGTGCGAGCCAGGGACAGTAAGCATAACCCGGAGGGAGATAGCTCAAAGGCGATTGATTTCGTCATAAGCGCACCGCCAAACAATCCGCCAACGGTAACTGATCTGGCTTCAGACCTGGCCAGTCCGCAGGTGGCCGGAACCGCAGTAACCTTTACCGCAACTGCATCCGATCCCGAGAACGATCCATTGCAGTACATGTTCCTGCTGGACGGTCAGCCCAAGACAGATTTCTCGGAAAATCCGAGCTGGACCTGGACCACAACCACAGAGGACATCGGATCGCACAGCATCGAGGTGCGAGCCAGGGACAGTAAGCATAACCCGGAGGGAGATAGCTCAAAGGCTATCGAATTCGTAATAAGCGCGCCGCCAAACAATCCGCCAGCGGTAACTGATCTGGCTTCAGACCTGGCCAGCCCGCAGATTCTGGGAACCACAGTCACCTGGACCGCAGCAGCCAATGATCCTGAATCCGATCCGATATCTTACCGGTTCCTGGTCAACAATACACCGAATTCAGATTGGCAGTCCCAAAATCAATTTGCCTGGATGGCAACGATGCCCGGAACTAGCCAGATCACAGTGCAGGTAAAGGATAACCATCACGACGGGCCGGAGGGTGCGAACGGTAACAAGAGCGCTGAGTTCGTCATAACGGCTCCCGCGCCAGCAGTAGTTCCTGTTGCGGCTGAGATTGTTCCAGTCGCTGCCGCTCCTGTCAAGCTCAATGAATCGCCAAGCGTAACGAGCTTAACCGCAGACAAGGAGAGCCCACAGATTCTGGGAACCACGGTCACCTGGACAGCCGAGGCCACGGATCCTGAATCCGATCCGATATCTTACCGGTTCCTGGTCAACGATACACCGAATTCGGATTGGCAGTCCCAAAATCAATTTGCCTGGACGGCAATGGTGCCCGGCACCAGCCTGATCACAGTGCAGGTAAAGGACAACCAGCACGACGGGCCGGAGGGTGTGAACGGCAACAAGAGCGCCGAGTTCATCATAACTGCACCGGCCCCTGAAATAAAGCCTGTTGAAGTGATACCCGCAAATGTTACGACACCTGCAGAAAACATAACTGCACCGGTTGTGGCACCTGTAGAGAACGTCACGGCTCCTGCAGAAAACATAACCGCACCGGTTGTGGCACCTGTAGAGAACGTCACGGCTCCTGCAGAAAACATAACCGCACCGGTTGTGGCACCTGTAGAGAACGTCACGGCTCCTGCAGAAAACATAACCGCACCGGTTGTGGCACCTGTAGAGAACGTCACGGCTCCTGCAGAAAACATAACCGCACCGGTTGTGGCACCTGTAGAGAATGTCACGGCTCCTGCAGAAAACATAACTGCACCGGTTGTGGCACCTGTAGAGAATGTCACAGCACCTGCAGAAAACATAACTGCACCGGTTGTGGCACCTGTAGAGAATGTCACAGCACCTGCAGAAAACATAACTGCACCGGTTGTGGCACCTGTAGAGAATGTCACAGCACCTGCAGAAAACATAACCGCACCAGTGACAATCACCCCGGAGACCGTAACACCTCCAGCGGCTGAGAACATCACTACCCCGATCGTGCCTGAGAACGTAACCGCGCCAGCTCCCGCAAATGAGACGGCACCTGCGGCACCTGTTGTGATAAACCAGACACCTATCCTGAATTCACTGACGCCGGATATCGCCAGCCCCCAGAAGCCAGGGATAACCATAACCTGGACTGCTAACGCCACTGATACTGACAAGGACATGCTGTTCTTCCGGTTCTTCCTCAATGGACCGGCAACAAACGGAGTCTGGCAGCCAGAGACGGATTGGAGCACCACAGACACCTGGACCTGGAAGACGACCGCTGGTGACACGGGAGAGAATCAGGTCAAAGCGCAGGTAAGAGATGGAATGCATGCTGGTGTAGACAGCTTTGATAGCGAGCTATCCGGCTACTTCACGCTCAGTGAGTCTACGTTCAACATCTCGGGATCGGCTTATGAAGATAAGAACGGTAACAGCAAGATGGATAGCGGCGAGGCCCTGGCTGACTGGACCATTCAGCTTGCCAAACCTGACAACAGCCAGGTCAGCGTCCTAACCAAAGACGATGGATCTTACCGCTTTGAGCAACTCAAAGCCGGGAGCTACACTGTCAGCGAAGCCCTGCCGTCCGGCTGGAAGGCTATCAATCCGGAGAGCGGATCGCATACCGTAGATCTGAAAGATAGCGACGCCACCGGCCTAGACTTTGCCAATAAGCTGACACTCTACGCCATATCCGGCATGAAGTACAACGACCTCAACGGCAACGGGGCCTTCGACGGCGAGCCCGGAATGGAAGGCTGGACCATCCAGCTCTCTAAAGACGGAAGCACAGTCAAGACCACCACGACCGGCAAGGACGGAGCTTACAGATTCGTGGACCTGGATCCAGGCAGCTACTCTGTGGCTGAGGTCGAGCAATCCGGCTGGACCAGGACCGCACCCAAAGAGGGATCCTATTCCGTGGATCTCAAGGATAGCGATGTCGCCGGCAAAGACTTCGGCAACCATGGGTCCTTTTCCATATCGGGGACCAGTTTCGTGGACACTAACGGCAACGGCGTAAAAGACAGCGATGAGACGGGCCGGGCCGGACAGAGCATCCAGCTCTCTCAGAATGGCAATGTAGTCAACGCCACCTCGACCGGTCAGGATGGATCCTATGCCTTCCATAACCTTGCGCCCGGCACTTACACCATCAGCGAAGTCGCAATAGATGGCTGGGTCCAGACGGCACCCCAGGGCTCTTACACTGTGGAGCTTAAGGATGCCGATGTAACCGGCAAGGACTTCGGAAGCCGTGGCGATCTGTCCATCTCTGGCCAGAAGTACTACGATATCAATGGCAACGGTGTTCAGGATGCTGACGAGCCAGGTATTCCCGGCGGTGCTGTGAGCCTGGTCGAGAACGGCAAAGTCGTGGCCAATACCACCACAGACGACAATGGACTGTACAGCTTCAAGAACGTCCTGCCAGGAACCTACACCATAAACGATCCCGTTCCCGGCGGATTGATCCTGACCACATCGTCTACCGTCACCGTGACACTCACGACGACTGTGGTGGTCAAAGCCAACTTTGGGCTGGTCGGGCCTTATTCCGTCTCGGGTATGAAGTATAACGATCTGAACGGCAACAAAGTTAGAGACTCGGGCGAGCCGGGCGTGTCCGGTTGGGACATGGTCCTGACAGGAACTACCTGGTTTGGAAAGCCGCTCCCAGCTCAAACCACAACTACGGCCTCAGATGGAACCTATAAGTTCGGGAAGCTCCTGCCTGGCACTTACAAGGTCAGCGAGACCTCGAGGATCGGCTGGACCCAGACAGCTCCAGCGAGCGGAAGCTACAGTATAACCTTCCCATTCGGAGGAGCGCCAAAGGAATCGAAGAACAACGACTTTGGTAACATGGCATTGGCTCAAACCATCTCGGGAGTGAAGTACAACGATCTGAATGCAAACGGTGCCAGAAATCCTGGTGAGCCAGGCCTTGAAGGCTGGACCATAAATCTGGAGCAACCAGCAGGGACCGTAATACAGACCAAGACCACTGCCGCAGACGGCTCGTACAGCTTCACGGGTCTTGCGCCTGGAACCTATGTGATCAGCGAGGTTCAGCAGTCCGGCTGGACCCAGAAAGCACCCACAGGAGGCAAGTACACAGTCACCCTGGACGCGACCACAACCAGTGCCACAGGAAAGGACTTCGGCAACTCAAATCCTCTGCCGACCAACCCCACACTGGTTCCCGACAAGAGCAGCCCCCAGAAGTCCGGGACTCCCATCATCTGGACTGCAGGCGCGACAGATGCAGATTCACTGCAGTTCAGGTTCTTTGTGAGAGGACCCGGGCCAAACCAGGATACCGGCTACTCCTCAAACAACGTCTGGACCTGGGACACCTCCGGCAAGGCGGCGGGAACATACCAGGTTGAGGTCTGGATAAGGGATGGTAAGCACGCCGGTGTGAACAGCTTCGACGTCAAGAAGACCGTTTCCTTTACCCTGACCAGCGCCAACCGGCCTCCGAGAATTCAGGTGCTCTTCCCAGATCGGTCGGCACCAGAGTTTGCAGGAAGCTGGATCAAGTGGACAGCCATCGCTCATGATCCAGAGGGAGATCCTCTGCAGTACAAGTTCTACCTGCGCGGGCCTTCAACGAGCGGATTTTGGATTGATCAGACCGGCTGGAGCAAAAACAACCGCTGGATCTGGAGAACCGATCCGACTGATGTAGGCTACAGCCAGGTGTTGGTGGCTGTTCGGGACGGCAAGCACGCCGGGCCGGGAGGCTCGGACGACTATGATGTCGCAAATTACTTCATCATCAACCTGAACCAGCCGCCGGTTGTCACAAGCCTGGTCACAAATCTGAGAAGTCCGGAACCTGTGGGCGCCACTGTCGTCTGGTCGGCTACCGCTTTCGACCCTGAAGGCAACCGGGTGTTCTACAGGTACTGGTTGAAGGGACCCTCGACAGGAGGATTCTGGAGGCTGGCGCGAGACTGGTCTACAGATCCAACATGGGTCTGGCCCACATCACCTGCGGATGCCGGCACAAGCGAAATTCAGTTGCAGGTGAGAGATGGCCTGCATGCCAGCCCAGCCGGATGGGATGATGATGCGGGAGCCCTGTTCACAGTGCTGCGGCCGAATCTGCCGCCCACTCTGATCTCCTTGAAGTCAGACAAGCCAAGCTCGCAAACAGCAGGAGCGCCTATCAAGTGGACTGCAACGGCAACAGATCCGGATGGAGATCGATTGCTTTACAGGTTCTGGCTGAAAGGCCCCTCTACAGGCAACACCTGGATGATTGTGCAGGACTGGTCGACCAAGAACCAGTGGATCTGGTCCAGTCTGCCCAACGATGGGGGTGCCTACACCGTCTATGTCTACGTCAGGGATGGTGTGCATAACCCGGTAACCGGCTATGACAGCGCTTTGGGAGCACCATATCTCCTCATATCCAATCAGCCACCCAGGCTGACGGCCCTCACTGCCGACCGGCCCACCCCTCAGGGGGCGGGAACGGTAGTGAAATGGAAGGCTACCGCCACTGATGCGAACGGAGATCCGATATTCTATCGGTTCTGGCTGAAAGGCCCCTCTACCGGCAATGCCTGGAAGATAGTGCAGGACTGGTCGACCAACAGCCAGTGGATCTGGCTGAATGCACCAACTGATGCCGGCAACTACAAGATATTTGTCTACGCCAGAGACGGAAAGCATACTCCGCTAACTGGTTATGACAGCGCGGTCGGACAGGACTATACCCTGGTCAGCCTGGTGAGCAAAAGAGTGGTTACATTGGGAAAAGGCTAGGTGAATAACCATTGTATGCGAACAGTTCCACAGATAGTCGGTTAGAATAGGAACTTTTGAGATGGAGCAAGAGTTCTGCCCATCTCATCTATTATTTTAATTTTTCCAAAATATTTTGTATATCGAATGCGCATAGTTAGCCATCATTGCCGCCTGATTGTTGATAGGCTGACAATTGAATTGCTTCAACTCATGGGTATCAGGCCGGCGCCTGAAAGAATGGAAGAAGAAAAGGAGAAGAATTTCCCCTGACCCAAAAGGGCTCAAAGGATTGTGGCTTTGTAAGGTTGCATACGTCTGGGCTGCATTCACTTCATAAGTTTTCAGGGCTTGAAGGGAGCGCCACATGACCCAAAAGAGTACCTGGCGAATCTCGTTTCCTTTTGTGTCATTTATTCGTGCCAGGTTATATAAATGGTCGTGCCCGCAGAAATATACCTGGCATCCGGCTTTGCCGAGGCTATTCCAGAAAGCATCTCATCAGGGCGGAAAATTTCAGCTTAGCTGCAGATATTTCTGCTCTGCCCTATCCGGAGCCAGGGTCAAACAGCGGATTGAAGAAGGGCAGGTCTAAGAGATCTAGATTTTATAAGAACTGCCCAGCATTTGCTCTTCTTGATCCTCATTGGGTTTACCAAATCGTGGGTTCTGGCAGACGCGTCCAAGACAGAGACTGCCAAAGCCCTAAGCAGGACGTGCGCTGCCGATCAGATAGTTTTAAATCTACCTGATGCCAGGGAACAGGTCATGATGAAATACATAATTCCATTAGCTATGCTCTTCATTATGGCAGGCTCCGCCTCAGGAACGATGTGGCTCTACAATGATCCCACTTTTTTCCAGATGGGCACACCCATGCAGAGTGCCTCCCTCAGGCCGAATAACGTGCCGAATCTGGAATTCGCGGGTGCACCCTATTTCCCGCTTCTGGGCCAGGGATTCTATAAGGATGCCATTCCAGTTAGGCTTACTAACGACACCAACACCATCCAGATCGGAAGCAAGGGTCCAGGCGCTATGCCCCCGGTCTCGACAACCTTTGGCGGGCACACGGAAGATAATCTGAAGTACGCCCAGAGCAAGTCCTCTTTTAAGATAGGCCAGCCCGGTTCCTGGACGACTTTGAATACATCAGGAACTTTTTAGAGAATGTAGAAGGTTAAATATTTAACCAATTTTTTCTATTGCAGACCATCCATTTTTATAAATATTAAAGTTGCAGTTGTTTATCGCCATTCTATTCGGGTTCAACCGCCCTCCTATTTGATTTGCTCATTTCATGTTGAGCCGTAGAGGAGGGCGATCACGGTAGAGTCAAGGTTTCAAGATTGCATGCGTCATCCGACCTGGCAAGGCATAAATACTTTCCAAAATGCATTCAGAAACTATGAGCGGAAAATTAGTTTTGCTCTTGATGCTTATGATTATGTTTCCCATTAGTTCATCAGCACAGGACAACTCATCGCGATCCGATTTTAGCGCCACCGATAGCGGAGGCCATGTAGACCTTGAAGGGGGCAATGCTCTGATGGTGCCCAACATAAACCTCTCAGAAGCGGCAGACAGGACGTATCTCTTTGATCGTCTTCCTGTGTATTCCGCGGATGAGTCCATAAATGGGACATTCTCGCATTCCCAAGAAAACAGCAGCTACAACATCGATGAAAAGTCCAATATCTCTGTGTGCGTCTCTCCCTTCAATATATCCGAGTATACCAACGACGTGCCTGAAAGCCGCCTTTTTGTTGGGGTAGACTGCATAGAGACTCTGGTTGAATCGAATGACAGCAGGAATGCCTCGTTCAGCATCCCGAAAAAACCCACCGGCATGTATACGCTGTATCTAGTCGACGAGAATAAATCAGCCATCATCTCCAAACAGCCTTTCCTGGTTACAGAGGGCAAAGTCGTCCTGGAGATGAGTTATAAAGTGGCATCTTTAGAGCCTTTCATTCGAATTAAGATGAACTCTACAGCATTTGAAAATCAAAGCAAGTTCTTCGCAGCATTCATGATACCCAGTGACGATTATAAGAATGCAAGCCTGAATATTTCCAACAATATAACGACGGAAGGTCTCGATCTGAACCTATCGCTGGGCTCTAAATCTATGCAGATGTATGGCTCTCCCCGAATATCCTCAGAGCTTCTCATGAACTTGCTCCCGCTCCTGCCTCCAAACAGTGCTGTCGGACTGCAGGAATCCACTCAGCCGGGAGTCGATCTCATTCTTATGACGGATCAGCCCTGGAGGACCGGATATTATGTATTGACCTGTGGCATCTATTCGCCAAAAGAGGGGCTGATTGGAATGAAGCAAACCAAAGTTGAAGTGGTTCAATAATGCTACAGATAGCGGATATCTAAATAGAGTAGGCATTTCCACGAGATGAATGCAGTATAACCAATTTCACCTTTTATCGATATATTCTGACTAAAAGAATATATTAAGTTTAGAGCGAATTTTTTAATCCCAAGCCTTCATTCGAATATTAATTATTGGATTATTTCAAGGTCTATAGTGCTCGTATTTGCTCAAATAAGGATATATATGAAGACAGGCGACATGTAAAATGAGGTTGTTGAATTTATGGTAAGAGTTAAGGTAATTATCGCTTGCACAACGATCCTAGTTATGCTAGCCCTCAGCCAAGCCGCCTGGGCCCAAAATCAGACTACGAACCAAACGGAAAATGTTGCCACTCTGGAGGAGCTGCAAACAAGAATGAAGGTCGAGCAGGCGGATTTGCTGGGAAGAAGTGTGAACTTCGATAAAGCAGGCTCGAATGTGACGGATGTACAAGTGACGGAGAACAACATCACCTATAGGGTTACCGTATACAGGGATAAAAACGGCAGCATACTGAGAGAGTTTCATGGCCCGGATGGCAAGCTTGTCAAGACCGTATGCATCTCCCCAGGAAATGGGCCTGTCCTGACAATTACTTACAACCCCGATGGAACTATGGCCAAGATTGAGACCTTCGAGCCATTTGGACTGAAGAAGTATACAGAGATCTTCAATCCCGATGGCACGAAGACTATAATCGTACAGGATGCCTCATTGGCAAGCGACAATACGCTTACTATTAAGGTGGACCCAGGTGGAAATGTAATATCTAAGGAAATCTCGACCACGCCAGGTCTGCCAGCTGGAGCCGTCTATTGTCAAGTCACGGGACAGTATCAAGAGGCAAAAGCTTCAGGATGAGTATGAAATCAATTACTAAGGAACTGCAGGCGAATTGCAGATCAAGATGCAAACGGTTTACCTTCTTGTGCAAAGCCATTCTAGCCCTGGTGTTCCTCCTGGCCCTCCACCAACCGATCGCATCCGGCCAGATATTACCTGATGGTGCGGATTTTGCCAGCTTGACCGGAAAGTACAACGATTCCGGCCTGGATATCAATCACGATGGTTTTTTCGAGTATCTGAATATCGGTGTAGGTGTCAGCATCATATATCCTGGAGAATACAGCATTCACGGATTTCTCTACGACAGAGATAATAGAGAAGTTGTGTGGTCAGTTGATCACAGAAACCTTACCTATGGCGACCATACCATGGAGCTGGCCTTTGACGGAAAGACCATCGAGAAGATGAAGCTGAATGGCCCTTATCGCCTGGGCAATCTCTCCTTCACCTGGGGTTCTGCGACAATGGGATTGATTCCGATATCCAGGCTTGACGATGCCTACCGGACCCACCCCTATAACGCCACGGATTTTGTGGACCCGGTATATGCGGATAAGAACCTCAGCGGATCAGGAAAGGGCGAGCTCCTCCTGACGGTTTCCATCAAGACCACGGTGCCTGTATTTTCTGGAAGATACATGTACGACGTCGTGGGACTGAACATGCCACCACTATCCACTCCAGTGGATGTCAAAGGATCAAAGACAGGATACGACCTCAGCATGCCGGGCATTTTTGTGCCCAAGAAGCCCAACAATTTTACAGTCACAGCAAAGCCTGTGAAAAACATTGATGTGGGCCTGATGAAACTGCAGAAGAATCTGGAGCGCACCTGGGTCAGTTCAGAGTTTCCGGCAGACAATTTCGGAAAGGGCAGGGTGGACACCGACCTCATCTCACCCATGGGATCTTATCACGTCAAGATCTTCGGACAAGCCTCGGAAAATGCTACGAAGGTTGATCTGACGATGTCTGTTGTGAAAAAGCTTGTCATAAATGGTCCCTTCAATCTTGTCATCAACACCACAGGATTCCCATCCGGCAGCTACTCCGTGAGCGCGAAAGCCCTGAATGGGTCCTTCAATTTTGATGAGGTCAAGTTCAACGACCAAACCCTTTAATTGCCACAAACTAAATGTCGTACAATTTATGAGTGAAAGGCAAGTTCTAAGGAGAGCAAATTGGTTGGAGGCGATGAAGAGCGCCTTTATCCTGGCTACCATCTTTGTTTCTATTTTTATATCGCCAGGTCTTTCTTTTGAGCTCTCGCCCGCCAACATAGAGCCAGGGCAAGAGATGGTTCTCACCGGCATCGCGAAACCTGGCAGTCAGCTCTCCTTTCAGTCCAGCTTTACCATGAATCTGCCCGTGACGGCAGGAAAATACGAGTATGAGGCGACAGTAGAGATCCCTCAGAAGCCCAACCGCTTCACGGTTACGGCCCGAAATGTGCAGGACTTCAATGCCGGAGTCAAGTTTGGCATCTGGATCACCAAGAGCTTTAAGGCCAGCGGCGGCAAGGTTCGTATCTCTCAGGGAGATGTGCCGCCAGGCAGGTACAGCCTGAAGGTATTTGGTACAGCTCTGCCAGGATCGACAGAGATTCCCGTGACGGTCGAGGCAGAGACGCAGGTTAAGGCCGACTCTGCAGGAAAGTATAATCTGGCCATAGATACATCAGGTATACCGGCGGGCGATTACAGGATCGCGGGCGCAGGAGACGCAAAGATAATTCGCCTGGGGAGCGGAAGCCCATCCTACATATCGACACCGAGTGAAGTCAGTGGAGGGAGCGAAGGAAGCGACAGCAAAGAACTGGATGGTGGAAAGGCAAAAGAAGAAAAGCGTTCTATCGATCAGACGACAAAACCGGTGGAGATCAATCGGGAGATAGTTCAGTGGTATGCCAGGCAGATCGGCCTGAAATACGAGAATTCCAGCCAGTATGACACCGTAGAAAGACTCCTGAAAGAGAGGCTACGAGGGGGCTACTGGAAGATAATCGCCCGGGGGGATGCTCTCACTGAGGAGGCGGGCAACTGCCAACAAGAATATTGCCTTGTCAGAGGAGTTGATGCTTGCACGGTTTGCAGAGATAGGGATCTGATCTTAAGAGGATGCACCTCTTTGAATGATTCGCGCACAAATGCAACTCCGCGTCCCGTTCTCCCATCGAAACATAACACGTCTCAGGCAGCAGAACCCGTGCAGAAGAAGAACAAGAACTTTGTGGACATGTTCCTGGACTGGATCCGGCAGCTGCTCGGCCTTGGGCCCGGTGGGTAGGAATGGAAAAGAGATCGAAGGGGGCACCTCCAGACCTGCTTATGGCAGTAATTCTGGCACTGGCGGCATTGGTCTTCACTTTTACGCCACTGAATTATCTTCTTATGAGCGTGCCCCTGGTTTTTCTTATGGTGCTCCTTTTTGTGCCGGGATATACGCTCACATCCGCCCTTTTTCCGAAGATTGGTGATCTGAGTCGGGTTGCAAGAACCGTTCTGAGCTTCGGCTTAGGAATTGCAGTAGTGCCGCTCATAAGCCTTGCACTCAACTACACCCCCTGGGGAATCAAGCTGGTTCCGGTTGTCGCCTCCCTGGCCTTATTTACCCTCTTCACGGCGGCGGCAGCCTATTGGCGGCGCATGAACCTTCCTGCGGATGAGAAATTCTCCATTCAATTCAGCGAAAAAAAAGATTCTTTGAAAACGGAAGTTTTGGCCGACGAAAGGGTGCTGCTGGCTGAAAGAACGGAAAAGAAATCGGAGATGATACCTCCAGACCTGCTAGCAGCGGTAATTCTGGCGCTGGCGACATTAGTCTTCACTCTTACGCCGCTGAATAATCTTCCTGTGCGCATACCTCTGGGACTCGTTATGGTGCTCTTCGTACCGGGATATACGCTCATTGCAGCCCTTTTTCCGAAGATCAGGGATCTGGAGGGGATTGAGAGGATCGCCCTGAGCTTCGGCTTGAGCATTGCGGTAGTGCCGCTCATGGGCCTCGCCCTCAATTACACCCCCTGGGGAATCAGGCTGGTTCCGGTTGTCATCTCTGTGGTCGTCTTCACCATAGCCATGTCTGTGGCAGCCTATTGGCGGCGCATGAATCTTCCTGCTGAAGAGAGATTCTCCATCCAATTCAGCGAAAAGATGGGCTCTTTGAAAAAGGAGATTTTGGCCGACGAGAAGGGAAGGCTGGACAAAGCACTAACGATAATATTAATACTAACTATAATAATATCCATCGCTGCTCTTGTCTACGTCATTGTGACGCCAAAGCAAGGCGAGAAGTTCACAGAATTCTATATCCTGGGCCCGGGAGGAAAGGCCTACGACTACCCTACAAGCGTTCAGGCGGGCAACAAGAGCACGGTGATTGTGGGAGTAGTAAACCATGAATATAAGCAGGTTAACTATACGATGCAAATTTCATTGAACGATACTCCGATAGACAATGCTTCGATGAACAACACATCGATAAACAGCACTCCAGAGAAAGGTATTATATTGAATAATCATATATCAAAAAATAATATTTCAAATGGCATATTAAATACTAATTCATTGAATAGCAATTCATTAGATAATAATTCTTCCAACAATATTTTACTGAACAACACCTCGATGCAAGACACTACGATAAACCGCTCTTCGATGGAAAACGCGTCACTGGAAGATAATTCTCGGGTCATTTATCCTATATTGAGCATGAATCTGACTCTGCAAAACAACGAGACATGGGAGCGGCCAGTGACTTACATTCTCAATAATATCGGTGACCGGCAGAAGCTGGAGTTCTTGCTCTACAAAGAAGGAAATTTTACAGAACCTTACAGAGACCTTCATCTATGGGTTAATGTGACCAAGTCCGCCTCATATTCAGCCGGAAATTCCACTAATCTGACGGCAGGTCAGGGTAGTGAAAGAAATATTAGATGATAATATGATACGATCGATTTCTATTGGCTCCTCACCGTATCGAGTGATCGAGTCCTCCGTGAGTCCTCTGTGAGTCCTCAGTGCGCTTCGGTGCCTCTTTGGTTTATTCCGTACCCCCCCAGTTCTAATTTATCCAGCCTTGCAATCAAGTCGGGCAAATTAAGGCAACTAATTTCACCACCACGAAGGCACCAAGACACGAAGAACGAACAACTGACAGGCAAATTCCACGATAAGCCCGAGTGGGGGTTCAAAGGACGTTCTTTGTGCCTTCGGGCCTTTGTGGTTAAGCCCCAGCAAGACACTTAGAAGATCCGGATTAATCTCCGTTCGTTCGTCCGCTGTGCACTTTGCGCCTTGTGGTTCTGCTCCGTAGCCACCGGAGTATAAGATTGTCGAGCGAAAAGCATCCTACTTCATCGTGGTGACCTGAGCGGGGCAGTCATCGGAGCGCATCAGAGAACTACACTACTCGCGCCGGGTTATCGTCCGGATGCATCCATTATCTATATTCTAATTCGTCTTTGGCCACAGAATTGGAGACGTCCTCTGGTGGTTCTGAAGCTGCTTTATTCCTAAGCTCCGCCTCCTTTTTGACCTTATCCACTTCCTCGCGAAACTCCATATAACTCTCGAAGCAGCCCGTATTTTTTCCCCTCCAGAGATCATAAACCAGATTTCTTTATCTAGCTTTCTTGCCTAATACTTTAGCGATCCAGAAAATTCAATTCCGGAGAAATGAAAATGTTTGAGCAGAGGATCAAAGCGGCGCAGATATTCTCCCAGGAGGAGATCTTCCGGGCCATTGCCTACGGCGCACTCAAGGCACGGGCGGGGAGGCTTGCTCCGGGAGAGATAATCAAGATCGGAGAATTCGAGCTGACCGTGGCAGAGGACGAAAACGGCGAGGGCGTCGTCGTGCAGATCATCGAAACTGTTGCCAATATGGAATCGCTGGCACTTGATAAGATGCGAACGCATGATAAGAAAATAGATGACCTGAGTGATCATGAACGGCGAGCCTGGATGACCGGCTTTTGGAGAGATCTGGCCCAATATCTCGACAAGTGGCAAGATATCAAAATGAGGCTTGGACCCGGAGAGAATATCACCTTCGAGAAGGCGGTTAGCAAGTGATTAAGCCAATAGAGAAGAACCAAAAGGAGCGATCCAGTTGCCGTTACAGAAATCACGATACAAAAAAGGACAATAGCCCATTTTCAGAGACTTATGCCACGCCTCTTTGCATATTCTTCAATACTGATAAAATCATCTTTTTCTCGCTCAATAAGTGCGAGAAGCTCTTTCGCGGTTGATTCATCTTCTTCCTCAAGGACGGCAAAGTCTCTGTCGTTGAGGGCCTCTCCTCTTATTGCTCTGACTTTGCTTCGTGCTGCCATCGGATTACCTTCTCCTCTGTTGGTATATCACTTTATCTGTAATCCGATTTTCTTTTCTTTATGAATATTTTTAATATTTTTATAATATTTTCATCTTTGCGGACTTCATACTCTACTCTAATCTTACCAACCCTAAGCCGATACAACGTCTCGCATCCAGCTACCGGCGCAATGTCAGCCATGGGGCGAGCCCTATAAGGATCTCTCTTAAGCTCCTCTAAATGGTTGAAGATCTTTTTCACGGCGATGGTAGGGAGTCTATCCAAAGCTTTCTGTGTGGTGCGTGAGAGCAATAATGTGAATGCCATTTCGACTCCAAATTTAAAAGCTTATACTGTAGCTCGCAATAGCCAATCTGGGAAGGGCCTAATCAACTCAGTTTGTCGCCAAACTTCGAAGAATTGGCCTCGCCCTCCTTGTTCTTCTTTTGTTTTTATTATCGACATCAATGGCAATTTACTATATATAAATTACTAATTTAGTTAGCCTATAAGGTTGAGATTAAGTAGAAAAGTTAATTAATTAGGATAACTAATAGAATTTCATGCCCATCCCCCAGAAATGTAAGGACTTTCTAACCGCGACGGAGAAGGAACGACTTTCAGATAGGAACCTGAATCCTACTATTCGCAAAAGAAACGACTTGATTGTGCGGAATAAAATATTATCGTGGGTTAAGAACTCGGATGAAGTATTATTAGCTTTGCAGCAGGTCCCTACAAAGAAGCTCAAAGAAGAACTAGATGATAATTATATCTATACATTATTGGAAATTGTCAAAGAGCTGTTAGACTTAAAGGACTTTGGTCGATTATATAATATTGGGGAAGAAAAGGCAATAGTCATAAACCCATTTAAGTTTCATTCTAATCGTCATAATCGCGGTGGAAAACCTCATGCCGCAAGTGAAGATGACCTTGGAAGAATCTTTGCCTTAGAATCGGCATTAGAAGACATAATCGTATTGATACCAAAACCGAATGAATGCGCTGCCTATGAAAAATTTAAAGGCGATAGATGGGAGGAATTCGCTCAGATGAGCGCAAATGCTACCACAAACGGCAAGAAACCTTCTAAAGTGGAGTTTTGGAATAGAAAAGGAGAATTCTTCCTTTATGGGTTATCGTTTACTAGTGGAACCGGGCCAGATATAGAAAAGTCCATCGAATGTTTTGATAAATCTCTTGAGCTGAAACCAAATTATGCTAGAACGTTAGAAAATAAGAAATATGCACTTGACCATCTAGGGAGATTTGATGAAGCAGCTGAGTGTTCCAAAAAGTTGCTTGCAATAGCAGATAATGCTATTAAGATAAATCCATTGAATGCATATGCATGGTTCTTGAAAGGCCAATGTCTCTTGGAATTTGGAAGACAAGAAGAAGCGATGAAATATATTGATAAAGCAACGGAACTAGACCCATATTACAAAAGTGCGATAATAAAGATGCCCAAACACCGCAACCACAAATCGAAATCTCGGAAGATCGCGGAAGACGAGACAAAATAGCCCTTATATCAATAACTCTTATCGCATTTTGGCACCCACTTAGTCTTGCAGACATCGATAATGGTCTTAAAGAGATTCCAAGAAAGATCAAAGAAGCTTAGTAGAAATCTAGGGGCCGGGACCGGGATTCGAACCCAGCTCGAGGGATCCACAGTCCCTCAGGATAACCACTACCCTATCCCGGCACGCCAGGATTTGAGTCTACTGAGAGGAGATAAAACTTTCCCCGGCATAGGCTCTACCAGTGACGTCCACCGTTAGAAAGACGAGATCCTGGCAATTAGCGTAACGAAATGAAGAATAGCAAAAGTCAGTGATGTAGGAGGGATTAAAAGGCTCGACTTTTGCTGAGTTACATACGACGCCCAACGAATATAAGTCTTCCGTCTAAGTCGATTGACGTGGCAGCTGGCCTTAGAAGTTACTGTGAAGCGGCTATTCTGAGTCTTTGCAGTGAGATCCTGCAATAAACGGGAGGGGAGCAAAAGTCGATTTCCTAGGAGGGATTGTGATCTTCGACCTTTGCTTAAGCGACATACGGCATTAAACGAATATAAGTTCTTCGGTTAGGTACTGTATCATAGAGGAGGGCAAAAGAATCATTACTTTGCAGCAGAAATAAGAGAGCATGATCTACACAATTACCCTCAACCCTGCTCTAGACCGCACCTTATGGATTCAAAAAGTGCGCGACGACGTATCCAACCGCATATTAGAGGAGAAAACCTTTGCGGGAGGCAAGAGCGTCGACGTCTCCAAGGTGCTCAAGAACCTGGAAGTGGACAACATAGCTCTGGGATTCGTCGGAGGCTTTGCAGGTCGAGAGCTGGAAGGGAGATTGCTGAATGAGGGCATTGAGACCAACTTCGTGCGTGTCTCAGGCGAAACGCGCACTAACATCATCATCCATGAGGTCGATACAGGAAAGCAGCTGGCGTTCAACGCCCGCGGCCCGGAGATAAAACCGGAGGAACTGATGCAGTTCATAGAGCTGCTGGAGAGTCTGCCTTGCTGCGAAATGGTTGCAATAGGAGGCAGTATTCCTCTCGGCGTCAGCCCCGAGGTCTATCGCAAGATCATAAATCTGGCGAAAAGATGCCAGGCCAAAGTTGTGCTGGATGTGGATGGAGAGGCGCTGCGTCAGGGAATCAAGGCTCTGCCCAATGTTATAAAGCCCAATATCCATGAGCTCTCCGAGCTGGTAGGTCGGGAGCTGAAGGATTTGAATGATGTCGTCAGTGCTGCAAGATCGATCAACCAGCAAGGCGTGGAGATCGTTCTCGTCTCCATGGGCGCAAAGGGCATACTTCTCGTCTCCGACGGCCAGCAGTATCTGGCGGTTCCGCCAGATGTGAATGTCGTGAGCACCATAGGAGCAGGAGACTCATCTGTCGCGGGGTTCATCTTTGGCCTGGTGCAGGGGAGGAACTTGAAGCAGTCTCTGATTTACGCTGCGGCTGCCGGGACCGCCACCACTCTGCGCCAGGGAACAGCTCTCTGCCAGAAAGATGATTTTGAGCGAATAGCGCCCAAGGTAATGCTTACCGATCTCCTGGAAAAAGCATGAGGTGAGAAAATGACAGAAAGTATCGTAGTACCGCTGGATGTACCCAGCCAAAATCGCAACAGGTACCTGGAAAACTATGGGAAGATCACAAAGGATAGCGGCCGAATGGTGCTGTTTGCAGGAGACCAGAAAGCAGAGCACTTGAACGACGACTTCTTCGGTCCGGGAATAAGCCCGGAGGATAATGATCCGGAGCATTTGTTTCAGATCGCGGCACGAGCGAACATTGGCGTCTTTGCTACCCAGATGGGTCTCATCGCCCGATATGGCATGGACTATCACGATGTGCCCTATCTGGTGAAGCTGAACTCCAAGACCAATCTGGTGAAGACCTCCCAGGCGGAGCCACATAGTCCTCAATGGATAGACGTAAGCCAGGTCGCCAACTTCAGGGATAACAGCAATCTGAACATTTTAGGAGTTGGATATACCATCTACCTGGGGAGCGAATATGAAAGTGAAATGCTGACTTCGGCGGCGAAGATTGTCTTTCAGGCTCATCAGGCAGGTCTGGTGACAGTGCTCTGGATCTATCCGCGGGGGAAGGCCGTCAAAGATGAAAAAGATCCTCATCTGATCGCAGGTGCTACAGGCATGGCTGCGACCCTAGGAAGCGACTTTGTCAAGGTGAACTATCCTGTGAAGGCAGGACAGGATTCTTCAGTGGTCCTTCGGGAGGCCGTGCAGGCGGCAGGCCGCACCAAGGTAGTCTGCGCCGGAGGCGAGAGCACCGATCCTCGCTCCTTCCTGCAGAGGCTGCACGACCAGATTCACATCAGCGGTGCAGCAGGAAACGCTACTGGCAGGAATATCCACCAGAAGCCGCTGGCAGAAGCGGTGCGGCTGTGCAATGCCATCCATGCTCTAACCGTGGATAACGCCAGTGTGGATGAGGCGTATGAGATATACAAAGGAGACTGAGCTTGGAGGAGAGATCGGGAAGGCTGGTTCTGCTCAGACATGGCGAGAGCCTCTGGAACCGGGAAGGGAGGTTCACGGGCTGGATGGATATCGACCTCTCGGAAAAGGGAAGATTGGAGGCAGGAGTTGCGGGACGCCTCATGTGCAATTCCGGCCTTGTCTTCGATATGGCCTGCACCTCAGTCTTGAAGCGCGCCATCAGGACTCTCTGGATAGTCCTTGAGGAGATGGATCAGATGTGGATTCCAATCCACAACAGCTGGCGGCTCAATGAGCGCTTTTATGGCGATCTGCAGGGGCGGAAAAAATCGGAGATGGAAGAGAAGTACGGCATAGAGCAGGTACATCACTGGCGCAGAGGTTTTCGAGATCGTCCTCCATCAATGCCGGTGGGGGATGAGCGCTTTCCGGAAAATGATCCCAGGTACAGAGACCTGGCAAGTGGTCAAATACCAAGATCCGAGTCTCTGCAGGATACGCAAGACCGCCTCATGCCATTCTGGATGGGCCAGATCGCCCCCGAGTTGAAAAAGGGCAAAAATGTACTGGTGGTCTCGCACGGCAACACCATTCGCTCCCTGGTCAAGCATATAGAGAATATCTCGGACCGGGATATTGAGCGATTGGAGATACCCACGGGGGTTCCACTGGTCTATGAGCTGGACGACCGGCTTCGGCCGATTGCGCATCACTATCTTGGCAGCCCCGGGCGAACAGAGACCGCAGACGCAGAGAAGTAAAGATACGAACCTGACAGAATTTTGATGCAAAAAATTTTGATGCAAAAATACGGGAGGCTGGTGAAAAAAATGGCATACACTGTTGAAATCATATCCATGGAACGAAAAGAGGAGCTGGTCGATCAATACCGCAGCGGGATACTCTACGAGATCAAGTCTGATATTTATGGATGCTGCATCAAGCTCCTGACCGGCGTCCCTGCAGTCAAGGCTGCCTGGGAAGAGAGCTTCTATTCCGCATCCCAGAGCATCCGTTCCCACGGGCGGCTTTATGTGCTGCAGGATAAGTCCCTGGGAGAAAACAGTGTCTACTACGATCCTCAATCGAAGACAGGGTTTTTGTTCAATATGGACTACTACGGCTGGATTAAATCCCTGGCTTTGAGCGTAGCCGGCGACATCCTGGAGGACGACCACGGTATCTACTCCGTGCACGGGGCGTGCCTCGATGCACGGGGTTTGGGCCTTTGCCTCCTGGGCGGATCTGGTGCCGGCAAGACCACCCACACTTACGGACTCCTGCGCAGCCCGCGAGTGCGCGTGGTTTCGGATGATTGGTTCTATGCAAGAATCTATGGAGACGACATCCTGGCTTACGGCTCGGAGAAGAATTTCTACATTCGCGCTGATCTGGCTGAAATCTGGAAGGAGTTCTCCGGGCTGGTGGAGAAGGCGATTTTCGATGAGAAAGGGCGCGCTGTGGTAGACCTGCGCTGGGTGATCGGCAAGGGGCGCATCCTGCCGCTCACAACTCTAGAAAATGTGATCCTGTTAAAGCGCGATGCCTCACAGGAGGAGACCATGCGAGAGCTGGACGGCAAGGAGGCTCTAAGAATCATGGAAGAGAATGACTACTTCAATCCCCACCTGCTGGTGCACAGCGATTTCAAGCGCCACCTGCGCAGCCGTTTCTTCCAGGCCCTCTTTGCCAGCGCCAGAGTTCACGAGGTCAACACTATAGGCACGCCAGAGGAGAGTCAGAGGGTCATAAGAGATATTTTGAAGATCGACTAATATGTAATTTAGTCCTGAAAGTTTCGGACTGCACATTTAATCACAGTTTCCAGATAAGTCTTTTATCCTGGCCAGCGGATCATTCAGTTTATGCCATCCCTTTCCGTCCATGTCGGCGGCCTTGACCTGCGTAACCCGGTCCTGCTGGCGGCAGGTATTCTGGGCACCACTGGTGCGTCCCTATGCCGCGCCGCAGAGGCAGGTGCAGGCGGCGTGGTCACCAAGTCCTTGGGCTCAGCTCCGAGAGAGGGCCATCCCGGCCCGACCATTGTGCACGTGGAGTGCGGCCTCTTGAACGCCATGGGCCTGCCCAATCCCTCTTACAGAGATTTCCAGGAAGAGATCGAGACTGCCAGGAAAGGCGGAGTTCCTGTCATCGCCAGCATCTTCGGCTCCAGTGCCGAGGAGTTTGCCCAAATAGCCCGCGGCCTGAAGGCAGATGCCTTCGAACTTAACCTCTCCTGCCCCCATGCAGAAAAATACGGGAGCGAGCTGGGCCGCTATCCCGATCTTGTGGAGGCTGTGACGGGAGCTGTGAAGGCCGCTTCAAGCGTTCCAGTATGGGTGAAGCTGACCCCTAACACGGCTGATATACTGGAGCTGGGACTGGCTGCTCAGCGGGGTGGAGCAGATGCAGTGGTGGCCATAAACACCTTGAAAGCCATGGCCATCGATATAGAGACCGGCTATCCCATCCTCGGCAACCGCTTCGGCGGTCTTTCAGGCCAGGCGATAAGGCCCGTGGCCGTTCGCTCTGTCTATGACCTCAGCTCCCGCCTGGAGATCCCTGTTATTGGTGTAGGAGGCATATCCTCATGGGAGGATGCCGTAGAGATGATCATGGCAGGAGCATCCTCTATCCAGGTGGGCACGGCATTGATGAAAGGGTACGGAGTCTTCGAAGAGATCATATCCGGCCTGGCTTGCTACCTGGAGAGAAAGTCGTTAACACTGGAGGAGCTGTGCGGCATGGCAGGGAGGCGCTCATGAGACCCATAAACTCCATCATTCAAGAAGTGATATGTGTTGCACCACAGATTCGGACCTTTCGCCTGGATAGGGATCTTGATCCGGCGCCGGGGCAGTACGTCATGGTCTGGATCCGGGGTGTGGATGAGGTTCCTATGAGCTTCTCAGGCCCCGATACCATAACAGTGCAGTCCGTGGGCATAGCCACTAAGGCGCTCTTTCAACTCAGTGCGGGCGACAGCCTGGGCCTGCGCGGCCCCTTGGGCAACGGCTTCATTCTGAGGGGCAAGAAAATACTCATCATAGGCGGCGGCGTGGGGACTGCACCGCTCGCGTTCCTCGCCGAGCAGGCCCGAAGCCAGGGGCTTGAGGTCTCATCCCTGCTCGGCTTCCGGTCCAATGATGACATCATCAACAAGTCCAGGTTTGAGGCACTGGGAGACACTTATATCACGACAGATGACGGCTCTGCCGGCATTCACGGTCGCGTGTCTGAAGGGATGAAAGGTCTAAATCTGTTCGAGTACGATCAGATCTATATCTGCGGCCCGGAGATGATGATGTGGGACATAATCTCCAGAACCCGGGAGCATGCGGGAAAGACCCAGGCCTGCATCAACCGCTATTTCAAGTGCGCTGCAGGCATCTGCGGCTCCTGCTGCCTGGATCCCGGTGGAGTACGCGTCTGTGTTGAAGGCCCGGTGATCATGGCCGATCGCCTGCTGGAAAGCGAGTTTGGCAGATACCGGAGAGGCCCCACCGGCGGCAAAGGCCTTTGCAAAGGGTGAAGAGGGCGCCATATTTCTACGGATGGCACAAAGCCCCCAGGTTCCAAGTTCAAACGACTTAAAAGCGCAGCAGTATCGTTACCGTATGGAGCTAAATGATAGTCAGATTTAAAAAAGATGGCGTTATCCGCGGTGGATCGTACAGCATTGAGAACGGCATCGTCTCCGGAGGTGAGGTGTTGGCCCTGGAGGATGTCGAGCTATTGGCTCCCTGCCAGCCGACAAAGATCGTGTGCGTGGGCCTGAATTATGTGGAACACGCCAGAGAGCTGAAGATGCCGCTTCCTGAGGAGCCCATCATCTTTCTCAAGCCGCCTTCGGCGATCTTGGGTCCAGCTGGGCAGATCGTCTATCCTCCTTCCAGCCAGCAGGTGGACTATGAAGGAGAACTGGGTGTGGTAATAGGAAAACGCTGCAAAGATGCCCCTGCCAGTGAGGCTGAGAAATACACCCTGGGATATACCTGTTTCAATGATGTCACAGCCCGCGATCTGCAGCGTAAGGACGGACAGTGGACGCGAGCCAAGAGTTTCGACACCTTTGCCTCCTTTGGCCCCTGGATTGCCCCGATTTATCCTTTTCATGTAGATATACAGACACGAGTAAACGACAGGATCGTCCAGAAGTCAAACACATCCGACATGATATTCGACGTTTCAGAATTGGTGGAGTTCATAAGCGGTGTCATGACTCTGTTGCCGGGAGACGTAATCGCCACAGGCACGCCTCCAGGAGTGGGACAGCTGCAAAAGGGCGATGTAGTGGAAGTGGAGATTGCAGGGATTGGGGTTTTAAAAAATTCGGTGGTATGAATAAATTATCCAGTTTCTGGTTTTCATGGACTATGACTAGGGCCATACTGCCCCCCCTCCGATCACCATGATAAAAAAAATGGAAGAAGAGTGGAAGAGGTCTATATCCGACGAACGTCGCCAGACCGCCATTACAAAATCTTAATGGCCTCTTCCGCAGTCTTTCCCTTGTTAACAATGGCGGCTATGGCCATCGTCATCTTCACTGGATCGTCCGCCTGGAATACGTTCCTGCCGATAGCGACTCCCCGCGCTCCGGCCTCCAGAGCACCCTCGATCATCTTAAGGAACTCCATATCCGTCTCGGTCTTGGGCCCTCCTGCGATGACCACAGGCACCGGGCATCCTTTCACCACGCGCCGGAAGGTGTCGACATCCCCCGTGTAGTTGGTCTTGATTATGTCAGCGCCAAGCTCCGCTCCAGCGCGGGCTGCGTGTGCCACAACCTCGACATCGTTGGGATTGGCGATGTTTTTGCCGCGCGGGTACATCATTGCCACGAGCGGCATGCCCCAGAAGTCGCAGCGTTCGCTTACACAGCCGAGGATGCTGAGCTGGTCGGACTCGGTCTCGGAACCAATATTGATATGAACGGACACTGCATCCGCTCCCATCTTCAGGCACTCTTCGACCTGGCAGACCTGAACTTTGTTGTTGGGATCGGGGGCCAAAGATGTGGAAGCGCTCATGTGCACGATCAGACCGACATCCTGACCGTATCCTCGATGTCCATGCCTGACCATTCCCTTCTGCTGAAGTACGGCATTGGCTCCGCCTTTGGCAACCTTGTTCACCATCTCCGGCAGGTCTACGAGTCCCTTGATGGGACCGACTGATATGCCGTGGTCCAGTGGAATTATGACTGTGTTTCCGCTGTCTCTGTCCATTATCCTCTCAATTCGAACTCTCTTGCCAATTTCGCTCAAATCTTACCATCCCACAAATGCTAACATGTATCACGGTAGCATGTGTCATATATAAGGATTGCGATAAGGGTTTGCCAGCCTTGATGATGATGACGATGATGATGATGGCGACGATGAGAAAGAGGAAATGCTGTACAGGGGGAAGATCGGAGCATGTGATCAAAGAAAAATGAAAATATATAAAATAATTGGAAATAGGAAACATTACGCAGCAAAATCAGCTGCAGCCGCAGTCGCTGTCATGCCCGCAATTGCTGTGGTCATGATCGCAACTGCTGTGATCATGCTCGCAGCTATCGCTATTGCCGCATGAACCGCATGAGGATACTTCATCCTCCGGGCCCCGGATTATGAAACCGGTCCCCCGATCGTCATCCACATAGTCGATTATGGTCTCGGCTAGAAGCTCCGTATCCTTAGGGCTCATATAGATCTTCACACCCCGGCTCTCAAAGACCACATCGTCCTTCTCCTGATCACCCAGTGCCAGGCCGTAATTCGCGCCTGTAGAATCTATAGCCGCCAGGAACATCCTGATCACTTTTCCTTCTACCAGGCTGCTTTTGATCATATTTTCTGCTGCTTGTGTGATCTCAATCATGAATAGCACTCCAGGTTATATCTCCACAAGACTCGTATTTAAAGGTACTATTCGCCATCTCTGCCCGAAGTCCGCTTCGAAGTGCCACCAAGAGTCAATAACAGCACATATTCCATGAGGATCGATCGATTCATTATCGGAGAGATGCCCGTGACTGGAGGATTTATCATCGAGAAGAAATATATGATCTTACCATGGGCGTTGATTTGGGTGATCTTCTGCAGAGAAAGACGATCGAGATAAAGGATCTCTCCGGCAGATGGGTAGCGATAGATGCCTTCAACACCCTCTATCAGTTCCTCAGCATCATCCGCCAGAAGGATGGCACGCCGCTCATGGACAGCCAGGGAAGGGTGACTTCGCATCTCTCAGGCCTGTTGTACCGCACTACGAATCTGATTGAAGCAGGCGTAAAAGTAGCCTTTGTCTTCGATGGAGTGGCGCCCTCTTTTAAGAAGGAAACGCTTGCCGAGAGGTCAGAAGTTAGGGAAAAGGCAGCCGTTGCCTGGGAAGAGGCACGCGCATCCGGAGAAGATGGGTTCAAGTATGCTCAGGCATCTTCCCGCATCAACTCCGAGATACTTGAGGACGGGAGAAGGCTTATACAGGCCATGGGGCTTCCCATGATTCAGGCTCCATCAGAGGGAGAAGCCCAGGCGGCTCATATGGCGGCCCGTGGGGACGTGGATGTGGTAGGCAGCCAGGACTATGACTCACTTCTATTTGGTGCTCCGAAGGTGGTTCGTAACCTTGCTATCACCGGCAAGAGAAAACTGCCCAGGAAGAATATCTATGTCGAGGTGGAGCCGGAATTGATCAACCTGGAGGAGGCGCTGGCAAATCTAGGCATCACTCATAAGCAGCTTGTGGAGATCGGCATCATGTGCGGCACCGACTACAACGCTGGCTTGACCCGCGTCGGCCCCAAGACGGCTTTGAAGCTGATACGGGAGAAAGGAGATCTGGAATCCATCCTGAATGATCAGGAGGAGAAGATTGAGAACTTCGTCGAGATAAGAGAGTTCTTCCTGCATCCTGATGTCGTAGATGATTATAAAATTGTGATGAAAAAGCCCCGTGTGGATGAGATAGTCTCTTTTCTGGTAGAAGAGAGGGATTTTGATCAGGAGAGGGTAGAGAAGACCGCCCATAGGCTGGAGGAGGTTTACAGGAGTGGCCAGAGCACCCTCGACCGCTGGTTCTAATAATTCCAGTTCCAGCGATTTTGGATACGACCTCGATCTGGACAGGGCCGTGGAGACGATCAGAAAATGCGGTGCCCGCCGGGTGGGCTTGCAGGCTCCCGAGGGGCTGAAGAGGGCAATGCCCGCTATTGCCAGGCAGATCGCAAAAGAGACCGGTGCCGAGGTCATCATCTCCGGAGATCCCTGTTTTGGGGCCTGTGATGTGGACATGCAGCTTTGCCAGGAGGTGGACCTGATGCTCCACCTGGGCCATGCGGAGCTGGGAGAGGGGCCTGAGAATGTCATTTTTCTGGAAGCCCGGATGAGAGAGGATCTGAGAGAAGCGGTAAATAAGGCAGCCATTGTCCTCAAGGCTCCAAGGGTGGGCGTCACTACCACCATTCAGCATGTGCACAATCTCGGCCAGGCGCTGGATGTCCTGAAGGAGCATGGCATTGAGGGCCTCCTGGGTCCGGCAGGAGGGCGGGTGAAGTATCCAGGACAGGTCCTGGGCTGCAGCTACAGCGCTGCCAGGGCCTCAGATGTGGACGAGTATCTCTTCATAGGCACAGGGCAGTTTCACCCGTTGGGAATCGCCCTGGCCACAGGAAAGCGAGTAGTAATGGCAGATCCGGTTACAGGTGAGGTATCCGAGATCGATACTGATCCCATGCTGAGGCGACGCTTTGGGGCCATCACCCGTGCAGGGGAGGCAAAACGGTTTGCTGTCCTTGTCTCCAAGAAGCCCGGCCAAAAGCGGATGGATCTGGCCCGGCGGCTCATGGGCCTGGGCGAAGCCCGTGGAATGGAGATGTTTCTTGTTTATCTGGACAACATCGAGCCCGACCGGCTGCTCAACCTGGGAGCGGAGGCGGCAGTATCCACGGCCTGCCCCAGAGTGGCTCTGGATGATGCAGCCAAATACAGGATCCCTATACTCACGCCGCCCGAGTTCGAGGTGCTGCTCGGAGAGCGCCGGTGGGAGGAGTACGAGTTCGATGAGATCGAATGATTTGAAGCGAAGAGCTACAGATCGATTTGAGATTCATTGATGTGGCACCGAAAAGTATCATGAATTCATGGTAGGCGCAGGATGCGGGGCTGGACGGCAGACTGCAGCACCGGCAAAGCGGCCGCAGATTGATTTCATAAATTCCTTAAAATACTGGGAGCGGATCGATCTTCTTCGGACCCGCTCAAATCCGGAATCTTTGGCTTTATTGAAACAATGAATGCGTCAGCAGTTCAGCTTCAATTGGAGCTCGTCGTTGTGACCTGGCCATCTCCGGATGTGACTGTGGTCCCACCGGGAGTTCTCGTCGTCTGAGTGCCATCAGGGCTTATCGTTGTTGTGTAAGTTCCATCGGAGACTGTCGTGGTCTGACCGATGGGCGTGATAGTGGTCTTGCCGTCGGATGTGGTAATGATCTGGCCATCGGGAGTGGTTGTGGTGCTATAGCCGGTTGGGGTATAGCCAGCCGGGATATAGCCAACCGGGGTGTATCCGGTTGGTGTCAGGTATGATCTTGTGCCCGTGACGAAGCTCCCCTTATTCACGCCACTGCCTAAAACGTTCACCGGCTTCTGGGTCCCTGCTCGATAGGTACTTACTCCTGAGCTTGCCGCAGCCTGGGCGAATACATCCACAACTACCACATTGCTGGGCTGGTTGTTTACGATGAAGTAGAGCATATGCCTTCCCACCTGAGCGGCCTGGTAGTTCATGGTGTTATAGCCAGGGTTGAACTGATAGGTCCTGTACTTCGAGATGGTTGTGTCGGTCTGGCCTACCTCATAGAAGCCCGCGGCCCCTCCAACCGGCGCATTTGCTACCAGTTGCAGCCAGGTGCCCACCGGGACTACCGCGTATTGTGTCCAGTTTGTTGTACCCTGGATCCAGAGGTCATTGGTCTTGGATGATAATAGGGATGCATACTGGGAGTATGGCAGGCCAACGCCGGCACCGTAGTACACACTGGAAGGCGTTTTCTGCGTAATATCAAACTTGGTGGGGTTGCTTATTATCCCACCGGTTACAGTCGTACCTGCGGTTGTATAATACTCCCTGTAAGGCGAGAATGTCGTGTCGCTATATGGTTGGCTGTAGAAGGAACCGCCCGTAATGTACCAGGGGTAGTTGTAGACTGGTTGATCGAGCCACTGCAACATGCCAGCGAGGCCAGGATCATCTGTACGGCCGTAATTGACATAGTCCTGACCAGACGAGATCCCAATCATCAAGCATGCTGCAAGAGTTATCGTATATAGCAAAATTCTGTTGCATTTCATTCCCATCACCACTCTATCGCCTGAATTTGGTTTTCATACTTTATAAATCTCATGCAAGGTCGAAAAGAGGTATTCAGGGGAATTGCTTTTCAATTAAATGTCTGAGCCACCCAATGCTTACATACCTTAAGGATCAATTATTGCGCAGAGAGGTCTTTAGAGAAATGACAACACACTCCGAAGATAGAAAAATCAGCCATCTTCCATCTCTGGATCAAGTCATGCAAAACCTTCGTGCGCATTTGCCGCAGCTTCGTGAAGAGTATAACATCCAATATATCTGGCTCTTCGGATCATTTGTGCGAGGCAAGCAGCATAGGACATAGCGACCTTGATGTATTGGTGGAGTTTGAAGAAACCCCAACACTTCCTAAATTCATCTCTCTGGAGCACAGATTGCGCGAAATCACCGGCATTAAAGTCGATCTCGTATCTATTCGAGCCCTGAAGGGCGAGATAGGGGAGCGCATCTTGCAAGAGAAGGTTGCACTGTGAAGGCTGAGCGAAAATACATCGATTTTATGCAGGATATCGTGAACAACCTGGAAAAAGCGGAGAGCTTCACTTGGGGAATGGAGTTCGAAGACTTCCAGGAGGACGAGAAAACTCGCTATTCTGTGATCTGCGCCCTGGAGATTGTAGGTGAAGCGTGCAAGAAAGTGCCAACGGCTGTCAGGCAACGAAATCCTCAAGTGCCGTGGAAGGAGATGGCCGGCATGAGGGACAGGCTTATTCATGGCTATTTCGGGGTGGACGGGCGGAGATTGTCTGGAAGACGGCCAGAGAGTTCGCACCTGAAATCCGGTTGGCAATCGTATTAATAATCGAAAAAGAAAGATCAAAGATCGATAGAGAAGCATTAGGCTGCGAAAGGACAAGGTCGGATCGACTGCTGCGGGGAGGCGCGCGCCCGGGCGTGGGTAGGGCTCGCAGCACTGGCGAATTGTTGCGGCGGAGCACGGGGCATGCTTCCAGGAGGGCAGGAATATACTGCCGATCTGTGAAGATCTTTATGCTCACTGCAACCTGTGTGTTCTAGAGAAAAATTGAGAGGATTAGCTTTATCAAGAAATGTGCACAAATTGGAGACGATATGAAAACCCTAATTCAGATTCATAAGGAGGGGAAATATTTCGTGGCTATTGACTTGATCACAAATGTGGCCGATCAAGGGTTGACGGAGAGTATTGCCGTCTCTAATTTGAAGAAGGGCCTTGAGGAGCACTATCAGGTTCTTTTGGAGCTGGCACCCAAAGGACGAAAGCTCTCATTTCTCGATATAGAGGTCGAGCAATTTGCCCAGGCTTCCGGTAGTCTCGGCTGAAGAAGCCATCAAAGCTCTGGAGCATTTCGGATTCAAAGTCTATCGGCAGACTGGAAGCCATATTCATCTCTGGAATGAGGTGCGAAATCTTATCGTCACAGTTCCCAATCATCCAGAGCTTGCAAAGGGCACATTAATATCGATTATGAAGCAGGCCAGACTGGAGAGAAAAGAGTTCATCTCGGCGCTGAAGGAATAAGCCGTAACCGAGGCTAATTAGAGTAGTAGGTCGGGTATCTAGAATGTCGCCAGGATAGCGAACTCGGATGGGAGGCCTTTTCGGGCTCACAGTAGCCCCATAGACCGAACAACATGGCTAAAGTCAATATGGTCAACCGATAGCATAGCTAAGTTATATAATCGCATAGGGGATCTATCTTATGCTTGCAGGACAACATTCGCACATTCTTCATGAGTGCCGCGAGTCGGCCTACTGGCCTCCCGCGCTTTGCTTGGGGGCGCAGCTTATGGCCGCGGCCGGCCGAGCGACGACGACGGCGGTTAAGTTGCAGACTGATGGAGTGTCCAAATGTTGAGCCAGACGACTTGCGGTCACCGCGATGGAACGTCTTTGCGGATGATCCTGCAGCACCCGGGCCGCTCCAACGTCCTGCAAGCCAAACCGAGGCTCGAAGAATGTTCGTGTAACGCGCAGCTGCGTGATGATCCTGACCTGGATCAGCTTCCGATGGTTTCTGGCAGGTGCAGGACTATTTTTCCGAGCTTCTTCTTCTGACCGAAGCTCATTCCCTGTGATTGATGACATCAGAGATGTACTGGAGCATGTTGAATCTAGATTCTGCACAGGCATTTTATAAAAGCCGAAAAGAAAGGTGGAGATGCCCGAAATGTGGTGAAATTCTTTGTGTTTCACTAGCCTCATTTCTTTATTGTCAGCATATATGGCGTTAGAAATTTAATCTCTGAGCCCTTGATCAGGCTTGATTGAAAATAGAAAGTTAGGTGAGCACGGCAGCTCTCCGGCTTGCGGCCTTTTCGGGCGCATAGGAGCCCGGTCAACCGTGCAACAAGGCTAAAAGGTAATAATAAATCCAGTAATCAATTCAATTTTTCAAGAGTTCAAACTTAACTAA
>CAWAJP010000008.1:0-63119 GCA_963782455.1 uncultured Methanosarcinales archaeon | reverse complement strand
AGAAAGGATCGCGAAGAAGAAAAGCGTGGATAAGAGAGGCGCAAAAAGCGATGAAGCGTATGCGCGAGAAGTTCTAGGAGAACTTGTTAACGGAAAAAACCTCCTTGTCATAAACGATGAAGCCCATCACGCCTCTGGCGAGTCCCTGCAGAATCAAAGGTCAAAGGGCTGAAGAAAGAGGATATCGAAGAGGCCACCAAATGGGTGGGCGGCCTGGACAGAATTCACCAGGCCAGAAGTATCCTGGCCTGCTATGACTTTACGGCGACGCCTTTTGTCCCTTCCGGGGAAGAAAAGCTCAGAAGAGGCGCTATTCCCCTGGATAGCAAGCGACTTTGGGCTGAATGATGCCATAGAGTCCGGTCTTGTAAAGACTCCAAGAGTGGTCATTCGCGATGATGGCGTTCCAGACGCCAAGAGTTACCGCTCTAAGCTCTATCATATTTATGAACACGTTAGGGATGATCTTAACAGAAAAGCCGAGCCGCAAGAGCCTCTCCCTGATTTGGTTCTGAATGCATATTATCTACTCGGCAAGGAACTGCATCGGTCATCGGTTAAGCCCACCACTCAGCTCGGAAGCGTTCGCGATTGACATGAGGATCAAGAGCCTGACTACCATAAACACCTAAAATAGTTTCTAAAGTTTTGTTTATTCCTAGATATCGCAAGATGAGTGTAAGTTGGTCGTCCGCATTTTCTGCGAAAACAATGCTCCATCTAAGCTGAGTAAAACGTATTATATTTTTTTCTGCATGAAATTTTCTCACGTTGTAATATGTTCTTCTGCTAACGAGGAGTGTTAGAATTGCAACCCAGATTAGGGCTTCAATTATCTGAGGATTTTTGGTGTTAATGACATCAAGTGCATACCTGCTCTTCAATTCTTTGAACATTAATTCGATATCCCAGCGTGCTCCTAAGTTTTCCAATATCTTCTGGTCCCAGAATATCTGAATTAATATTAGTAATATATGTATGATATTTTTCATCTTCTTCATTATGTATAGCCACGAGACGAAATCGATGTGCATCGGATTTACTGATTCCTTTGTAGGATCTACGCTTAAAGGTTACTTCGATTTCAACATCCAGTATTTGTCTTTTAAGTTTAGGCAGAATGTCCTGTAGGTAGGCTCCGGACACGTCGATAGTCTGACCTCTCCAGGTTCTATTCGCCTTAATGATTAATGGATTCGAGTTTTCTTTTAGACGAGAGACGAAATAGCCTCCATTTTCAGCAATTCTCGAAAATAGTTGATATTTATAGAAACCAAGATCAAAGAGGAGAATTTTGTCTTTATCCAAGGCCCAACACGGATTGTCTTTAGCTCATTAGTGCTTTCTGAATGAAGTGAGACACTCTCAGGGGTATTTCCTTTTGCGCTTACAAGGATCGAAACTTTTAGGCCCGCGGCTTCTTTCTTTGATCGTGCCGCAGGGTATAGCTTGGATAAGCTCGCATGAAGCCGGACTATTGTGCTATCTTGGATTAAGATATCACCAAATTTAATCAATTTTTTATTAATGCTATGGCTTTGTTCCTGGGCTAGATACTCAATTCCATGGAGCACGCAAGCTTTAAGAAAAGCTACGAGTTCTGGGGTAAAGCGGTAATACCAGCTATTGTTGTTCAAATTGTCTTGGTATTCTTTTCATAACTGCGTTTTAAACTTGCTAATGTTCTCTGAAGATGAACTACGAATTTCAAAGTCAGAACCCAAAACATTACTACTGCATCAATTTTGCGTTCACGTTTTATTAATCCAGTCTCAATCGCGGTCTTTCTTAAAAACTCCGGAAAACATAGAGCATAGATCCCTCTCTATGATGCTTTGATCTGTAATTCAGCTATCTGTGACTATTAGCTACTCTCCGAGATAGAAATAAGATCACAGAGACTATATAAAACTAAACTTGATCCGAAAACACTCTCAGTACAAAACGGAAAACAGATCTAAGTAATTTGCCTTTTTGTCCCTAAACGATGACCGATGGCAAGGACTGGCTTGAAACCGCTGAGCTATGGAAAGCGAATCACGTTCCTACCCCGCCGGTAATGATCAGCGTGGCCAACAGGACTGAAACAGCGGCGCGAATCAAGTATGCCTTTGACCACAAAAGAATTCATATCGATGAGCTTTATGCTCCTGATCGCACGCTGCATATCGATTCAAAGGTTTTGGGAGAAGCTGAATCCCAGGATGCTGCTGGACTCTATTTGGCTGATGCTGAAGAGGGGAAACGAAACGGACCCCGAAATGGCCAGGAAGCCATCTAAAAAAGGACTCCGCAGAATACCTTCGGCAAGTAGTTGATTCCATCGGCAAAGTGGGAAAGCCCGGCGAGCTATTCCAAAATATCATATCTGTAGGAATGCTCTCAGAGGGCTGGGACGTAAAGACAGTTACCCACATAATGGGCCTTAGAGCCTTTTCCAGCCAGCTTCTATGTGAGCAGGTGGTAGGAAGAGGACTTAGAAGGACTTCCTATGAGATCAATCCAGAGAACGGATTATATGAGCCTGAATACGTGAACATATTCGGGATTCCGTTCACATTCCTGCCTCACGAATCTGCAGAAGGGCATATACCACAGCCGCCAACACCCAAGACCAAGATAGAGCCGGATTCAAAGAAGGAGAAGTATGAGATCAGCTGGCCGAATGTCCTTCGCATAGATCACATTTACAGGACAAAGCTAAGCTTAGACCTGAATAGGGTCAAGACGTTAGAGATCAAGATGCGGGATACCTTGACCAAGGCCGATCTGGCCAAAATTTTGGAGGGTAAGCCGGACACAACTGATATCTCTCAGTTATATGATTTGGCCAGCCTTGGACTGAGGCTAAGAATGCAGAAGATCATCTTCATAGCAGCGAGTGAGATCTTTGATCAGATGCAGCCAAGCTGGAAAGGCAGCAAGGAATACCTTCTGGCTCAATTGATCAAGTTAGTGGAAGATTTCATCGCCTCAAATAAGCTGCGAATCACTCCTTCACTGCTGGATCAAGATCCGGGAATGAGGCGTATCTACATAACCCTCAACATGAATAAAATCGTCCAACATGTACGAAATGCCATAAGCGACGAAAAATGCAGAATCCCTTGTGCCAATTTTCGATAGCGATCGACCTATACGTTCCACAAGGGATATGAGAACATGGTATACGGGCAAGCCATGTGAATATACCAAGAAGTCCCATATCAACTTCTGTGTCTATGATAGCACATGGGAGATGACAGAATCTCTTGAGCTTGATAGGAATCCACATGTTGATGCGTGGGTAAAGAATGAGCACCTTGGCTTTGAAATAGCTTATTTCTATCAAGGCGTGATAAAGAAATATTGGCCTGATTTTATAATCCGCTTAACCAATGGTGTCAATCTCGTTCTCGAAGTCAAAGGAAGAGATACATTGCAGGATAAGACAAGCGAACTATCTCGATGAGTGGGTTAGGGCGATCAATGAACATGGTGGCTTTGGGACCTGGAGATGGGCGGTGTCCGAGGACCCGGCAGATATTGCAGGAATCCTGGAGAATGTTGCAGGAGGGAACCAAGGCTAAGTGCCGGTGGCAATTCTTGAGATGAGTAATGTATCGGCTTTTGCTTATGCTTCCACTCATGAGGTGAATGCTATGCCAGAATATTGGCTATGGGTTACTAATCGAGAAACAATATACGCATCTGATCTTGAAAACCACAAAGATGAAGCGTGGACATGTGATGAAAGAACCAAAGATGGAGATCTAATTCTTCTGTACTGTAATTCGAAAGGAATGGGCCGTAAAGGGATATCCTAAGAGCGTATTTTGCTATTTAATGCAAGCCATTAGTGATGCTTATGATGGGGAGGATTATCCAGGATGGCGTGAGAATGGATGGAAATGGGCCTGCAATAGTCAAGTGCTTTACGTCTTCAGGAATCCTGTAACATTCAAAGACTTGAAGATAAAAGATGCGGAGTTCAAGGATTGGGATGCCTATGGGAGACGAAACTTTCAAGGAAGAAGCTTCAAAATTCCAGAGGATATCTGGAACAAATTAGACCATATGGCTTCCGAAAGAGATCCTAGTTACCCTGGTTATCGAAAATTTATAGCAATGCCTATTTCTCCTTCTGATACAAAGATCGATTTCATTGCAAGCGAATACGCATCAGCACTACTTGATCTCCAGATAGCTCCTCACCATATGCAGATGTTGCTGGCCAATTATCATGCACCCAATCGAACTTTGACTGCTTCAATGATGGCTAGAGCTATGGGATATGATAATTTTAACGCGGCCAATCTCCATTATGGGGCACTGGGTGGATTGGTTGGAGAAAAATTAGGATGGAATCCTCTTCCAGAATTCAAGGTCAATGTTCTTGTTGATTTCGAGAAAAGAAATGAGGAGTGGCTATGGATTATGAAGCCTGTCGAAGCTGAAGCCATCAAGCTACTTGGTTGGAATGAAGATGCCTCTACAATTCCTGAAGAGGTTGATGAAAATGAACCCCTTTATGAAGGAGCAACAAAAAGAATAACGGTCAATGCTTATGAGCGAAACGCTATTGCTCGTGAGGAGTGTTTGCGCCATTATGGATGTAAATGTACCGCTTGTGACAGAACCCTATCAGATTTTTATGGAGAGATTGCACAAGGACGCATACATGTTCACCATCTTACGCCGCTGTCCAAAGTTAATTCCGAGTATCAGATTGACCCTATAGCTGATCTACGTCCAGTTTGCCCAAATTGTCACCATATAATTCATTTGAAAACACCGCCCTATTCGATCGAAGAAGTACAAGAATTGATTAAATCACAACGAGGCATCGTGACTCATCTACGAAGTTTACGGGCTAACAGAAGCGGAGATCAAGCTCGTAAAGGGAACATGAGCCGAGATGGGAATGTGCCACGCAATCGCTGCGTGGAATGAATTTAAAGAAAAATGAAATGGATTGAGATCAAAGAGGTAATTATGATCGAAGGCTTTGGCAAACTAAAATTGCTCGATGTAAGAGATAAATGGCCAAATGAAGCAACAGATTTTAATCCTTGGCTGGCGAAAGATGAGAACCTATCTGAATTAGGTTCAGCTTTGGGAATAGATCTTGAATTCGAAGATACGGAAGTCCCTATCGGTCCCTATTCCGCAGATATATTGGCTAAAGATGCTGGTACTGGCAGATATGTTGTCATAGAGAACCAACTTGGAAAAACGGATCACGATCACCTAGGCAAATCTTTAACCTATGCATCGATCCTAAATGCTACGGTCGTTGTGTGGATCGCTGGCGATTTTACAGAAGAACATAAGAAAACACTTGATTGGTTGAACGATGTAACCTCTGAAGAGGTCACTTTCTTTGGCGTTCGCCTAGAACTTTGGCAAATAGATAATTCAAAGCCAGCATTCCGATTCAATATAATTAGCAGACCCGTTGGTATAATCAAACCACCTCCACCACTAGAGTCTGATGCTAAAAAGCTGCAGCTTGAATTCTGGACAGAATTGCGAAAGAGACTGCTTGAAAGTAAGGAATTTCCGTCTCTACAAACCCCGCGTCCTCAATACTGGTATGATGTCTCTCTTGGGCGAGCTGGAATAAACATTTCAAACACGGCCAATACATTTGACAATAAAATAGGGATAAGGGTTTACATAAGCAATAAAATCGCAAACGTAGTTCTCCCTCAACTTATGAACGATCAGGAAAAAATTGAAGAAGAAATTGGCCAGGAATTACAGTGGAATCCTTACCCAGAAAAACGAGATAAAATAATTTCGCTGTTGTGTGACGCAGACTTGAAGAAGAAAGAAAATTGGGGCGAATACATAAATTGGCTGGTCGATAAGAACATTAAGTTCAGGAGCGTCTTCTCGAAAAGAGTTAAGCAGCTTGATTTTAGCCAAAAATTGGAAGATACAGATGAAATCGAGGATGAAGCGGAGAGGCATGAGGGTACTATTGGCCGATGTGTTTAGTTAAGATGAGGGGCTGGATGCCATGAAAATCAGCTTCCTTCGCGAGAATATGGCACAGCTCACCCAAAGCATAAGCCAATTAGCCTTAAGTCGGGTGATGAGGTGATCAAGAGAAAAAGATGGTGGCATTCTTGCGGAGAGAATAGAATGTATCTCAATGAAGGAGAAGTCAAAAATATAAAAAGTCTAGTCAAAGCAGGTTCAGAAATTACAGGGCCAGCTATGGGTGCAGCAATTGGATTTCTGCTCGGCGGACCCACAGGAGCGGCCATTGGTAGTACAAGCTCCCAATTGCTTCAGAAAGGGATGATTGAAGTCGGTAGTGATATCGCAGAGCGATTTCTAAGTGAACGAGAAAAAATAAGAATTGGCGGAATTACAATTTATGCTGTAAATAAAATTCAAAATAAATTAGCTGCAGGAGAGATACTTAGAGATGATTGCTTTTTCGAACAGCCGTCACTTGGGCATTCTGCATGCGCTGAAATACCATTCGTAGAACGTAGAACGACCTCCAGCTAAAGAGGTAATCGAAGGAATTCTATTGTCAGTACAAAAAGAAAACGAAGAAAAGAAATTGCCTTTTCTGGGAAACCTTCTCGCAAATCTCTTCTTCGATTCGACTATCAGTCTACCACACGCAAACTTACTCATAAAAATCTCTGAGACGATATCTTTTAGACAAATGTTAGGAGTTACGCAGTTGAATTAGCATATTTAACTTTTGCCTAAATGCAAAACTCAATTTGAGGTGCTAAAGTCGAATATAAAACCGCTATTGTCATTTGTATCATGAATGATTTACAGTTCACAGTTCAACTGCGTAACTCCTAAAATGTGTATCTTGAGTATATTTTCTTCACATCGATCGCAAATACGTGATAGACGTTCTGACAGTAATACATTTCCTGACGCTTTTAGTTGCCGTAACGAAGCCGATAAAACTTTGAATTCACTATTACAAGAGATATTCGATTTAGGGTCACGAGGATTATTATATTATATCAGCGAAGATATTACCGACAGAGTAACTAGACCTAATTATCTCTTTGACCCAGGGATGATTGCCCTTGGTGGTGTTGGTTCTGATCTTGATAGATTAATGGAACTAGGGCAAATTAATAAAGATTACTTGGACTCTGTTGCATTCAAACTATTTCCGCTAAAACGATCTGAATTTAAATGTATATGAAAATGCTCAGGTCCGAAGGGAATGTGAAGATGCTCCTCGACCAAGGTCCCACGAAGAAGTCTTTGATGAGGATTTGATAAATAGTGAATCTGCGTTTCATTTGGCAACGGTCCACCTTAGATATCGACGTAACCAAATAGTACAACTTTACCATGTACTATTTTTGGATTCTCTCTGGTGATGAGGTTCTGGCGCAAGCCGGATAACGCTTCTTCTGAATGCGATTCCAAACCGACGTTAGGCCAAATCAGTTCAGCTCTCTTGTGTAACAGATCCCATAAGAAAGATCGAATCCGTTACATAAGAAACGGCCAACCGCTATTTTCATAATGTCAAGAAAATTATTTCCTGTAGTGCCCTAGGATCAACGATCTCCTGCGATTAGGAATCATAGAACCTGGCCACAAATGGCTTGAAGGCTATGGAATAGATGCCCCTGAGGGGCGAAACAAAGCGACCCTGAAGAAACCCAGTAAATGTATCTAGGAGAAACCCAATGGGATCTCCGGGCCGATTGGATATAATACAGTAGGAGTACATTAAAGCAGTTGGATGGCTGACATCAGCCTTATAATCCTAAGCCATGCCAGAGATTAAGCATAAGAAGCCCTAAAATCAGCAAGTCAGATGTATAGACAAGAACTTTGATCGCGAGAGAGTCCACTATCATCAGGGTCGATTCACAGAAATATATCACCCACCGAGAAATGATAACATAAGAATTACCATTATCATGGTAAGGCAGAAGATAATGAAATGGGCGATTAGGCTTGCCGTATATGGCTCAGCTATCAACCAGACCTCATTAGTATTGTTAATTTGCGAAGTTATGGATGTTTCTCTAAAGATATAAAGTGCCAGAGCTAACATTATAATTATGATTATATTCCTAATAACATGCAACGTTGATTTCACCAAGAGGTCATACAATTTTAATGCCCTCCAGATCGTTCAGCATGAATTTTCTTGATGCTATAATATGTTTCAATTATAAATATCACTATTATGGAAATATGCGAAGACAATTCCAAATAATATACAAATATGTCTTTTTCGGTAAATAATAAATTAACAGTAAAAATTATGAGGCGAAGAGCTAATAAAGTTATGATACATTCGCAAGTATGAACTACAACTATTCTAGTATAATCCTTACAATCCCCCCATATCTGATTAAAGAAGGCCCTCACACCCATTCCTTTCCCACGTATCCCTCAGTAGATTACCCCTTTAAAGATGATATAATTTTCGTAAATTCTCAATTCACTAACATGCCTGGGAAGAGATCGGTGGAGACTAGAGAAATCGGGCCGATTGGACATAGATCAATAAAAGTTTATAAAGAACTGCAGTATGTCTGGCCTTGGTCTATAAACTCGTACCATGCCAAAGATAGATAATAAAATGGTTTATTATGAGTACGTCCGATGCACCGACAAGAATTCTGACTGCAAGAGGATCCACTTTCAATGTCTTCTCGCAGAAATAAATAACCCACCAAGAGATCGCCAACATGAGGACTAATGTGACCATGGTTAAGCAGAAGATAATGAAATGGGCGATTAGGCTTACCATATAGGGCTCGACAATCAAACAGACCTCTTGGCGAATGAGGGTCATTCACCATAATTATATCTGATTCGATCATATATAGTCTCCACCGGAAAATGCCCTTGAACATACTAATGATTGATTAGAATAGTTTGTCACTATGTTTCATTTGGCAATGGTCTGGAGAGCATATCTATCTATCCAGAGAAATAATATCCTTCTGTTATTATAATAGAAACGAAACCGAAACGGTATTAGCGGATCAACTAAAGCAAGCATCAAACAATTATTATCCTTCTTTGACATATAGAATCAATGGGAATTACTTTATATGCTCCTGCCTACAGGCTCAAGGCTGCTAACTGCCACATCGCGACTAAGAAATGAGATTGAGAAGAATACGTCTGAGCCCGTCCTTTGCATCTGGCGAACCTATGAAGGCAAACCATCTGCTTTATGATGACCTCAACTTTTACGGGTAAAAATAGGCTGAAGTCTCACCCTCAGTGCTTCTTTATGGTTAATTTTCGAATAGTTGCTCGGTGGAACATACGCTCCAGTTACATCGTTCAGGTGCGAGGGATATGTGCCCTCGCATGCTGCAAACCCGCTAAAATCAACCTCTACGAGCCAGATTCTCCCCCATAAGCCTTCAACAACGCTTCAATATCAAATTTTTTCATTTTGAGAAACGCCTCGGTCACGCGCGCCAGTCTCTCTTCGTCTTTGTCCCCGAGCATCTCTTCCATAATCGTGGGAACAATCTGCCATGAGACGCCGTATTTGTCCTTCAGCCAGCCGCATTGCTCCGCCTTTGGGTCTGCGGAAAGCTTTCCCCAGTAGTAGTCAATTTCCTCTTGCGTCTCGCAGTGCACAATGAAAGAAATGGCTTCGTTGAAGGCGAAGTTGTGAACACGCGCGCTGTCCATGGCAGCAAATTCCATCCCCTCAAGCGCGAAAGCGGCGTGCTTTATTGTTCCAGCTTTATCCGGTTCTTCGCCTTTGCTGTAGCGGAGTATATCGCCAACTTTTGCATTGTGGAAAACTGTTGCGTAAAAATTAATTGCTTCTTCTGCTTTCCCGCATTGCTTGTCGACAAACATGAGCGTCGGGGTGATTTTCTGGGTTGTCTTGTGTCCACCCATGAACATCAACTGCCACGAAAGGCCGTACCTGTCCTGCACCCATCCGTATCTTTCGCTGAACGGGTATTCACCAAGCTCCATGAGCGGCGTCCCTCTTTCTGAGAGCTTGACCCACAATGCATCGACATCGCTCTTCGTCTCACAGGCGACAAGAAATGATATCGATGGATTGAACCTGAATTGCGGGCCTGCGCTGATGAGCGTGAATTCCTGCCCCAAAATTTCAATGACAACAATATCCACCGTGCCGGAAGGGGTATTATGAAGTGTTGTCGTGTTGTTGATTTTAGAGTCCCCGAAAATGGAGGTGTAGAACTCTGCAGCCTCCTTGGCTTCGTTGTCAAACCATAGATGCGCTGTGATTTTTTGCATGTTAATTTCCCTCTTTTAGCCGCTTGCGACGGGCAAGTTCTGCCTCTGTTGGCGTCTCCGAAGCGAATGACCCGGTTTTGACTTTTCCTGCGCGCTCGTAAGTGGCAACTATAACGCCTGTAGTTGAAATTTTGCTTTCGACGAGCTTGAAGCTGGCTGGAATGGTACCGTTCCCAAACAGGCGCTTTCCTGTGCCGAGGGTAATCGGGAATATCTTCAAGCGGAACTCATCAATCAAGTCGTGCTTCAAGAGCGTCTGGATGAGATTGCTGCTGCCATGGACCTGCAGTTCAGGTCCGTTCTGTTCCTTTAGATTTTTAATCTCTTGAACGATGTTGCCCCGGACGAGCGATGAATTGTTCCAGTCAAGCTTCTCCAAAGTCGTTGACGCGACATACTTTTTGGCGCGGTTGAGCTTGCCTGCAATCGGGTCATCGTCTTTCATGTAAGGCCAGTGTGCCGCAAAAATCTCGTAAGTCTTTCTTCCCAGCAGCAAATCAAATGGTTTTGCCATTTGTTCACCCATTACGCTGCCAAGAAAATCATCCCAGTAACCAACAGTCCACCCGCCGTACTTGAAGCCGCCAGTCGGGTCCTCTTCAGGTCCGCCCGGGGCTTGCATGACCCCGTCAAGTGTTATGAAGGATAATACAATGAGTCTTCTCATTTTGTTTTCTCCTCCTCGGCACTCACTCTGAAACCATTATTTTTTCTGATTATGGAATATAAGGTTGAGGTTGTTTATTAAATTTTTCAACAATCCTTAATTGATGACCGGTCGAGTCATCCCAAAATTTAAGGCTCATGGAGATGATCTGCTGATATGATCGCATCTAAGACTGACCAGTTCAAACATGAAAAGAGGAAATATGTAGCATTCGCCTCGTCTTCCTTGATCGTCTGCCTGATCGTTCTACTGGTTCTTCCAAATGCCGGAGCCCAGGAGGTCATAGCTCACCGCGACCTGGTAATAGATCTCGGAAATGGCTTGAAGACGGATGCTCAGCTTACCCTGCCAGTTATCGGCGAAGGACCTTTCCCGGGCGTTCTTCTGATTCAGGGCAGCGGGCCAATAGACATGAACGAGTACCTTCCGCCAATGGTCACCGGATCGAATGAACCCTCAAGGCCGTTTCTGCAGATAGCCGAATATCTCTCATCAAGAGGCTTTGCAGTCCTCCGGTTCAACAAACGAGGCGTGGGTCTGAACGATACAGTCCTGGATGCCGGTGTCATCAACAACACCACCTACCAGACTTATAAGGACGATGCCGAGAAGGCCCTGAAGGTTCTTGAAGCCCAACCCGAGGTCAATGGGAATGACATAACAGTGCTCGGTCATAGTGAAGGGGCATTCGTCGCTCCCAGGGTTGCCCTGGAAAATATGGAGATCAAAAAAATAGTGCTCATGTCGGCCACGGCAGAGAATCTGAGGAACATCCTTGAATTCCAGCTGATAACCAGGCCGCTTCTCTATGCAGGTCAGATCATTGACACCAACCGTGATGGCCTGTTATCCATAAAGGAGGTAGAGGCGATCAATGGCAAGCCAGGTGAGAATCTGGCACCGCTTCAGCCCGCGGGGTTAGTCGAAAAGAACAACACCACCGGCGAGTACCAGTGGTATTCGGTCATAACATCCAGCCAGAAGGGCAATATAAGCATCCAGAATGACCTGAAACCCCTGATAATCAAGCAGGTCCAGCCTTTGTTCTCCAATAAGACGTTGCCGGGAAGTGTGTGGATGCAATCCTACTTCGCCCTGAACAATACAACCGACATTATCGGCAATGTTTCCGCCAGCATCCTGATCTTGCAGGGAGAGAACGATACCCAGGTTCCTGTGCAGCAGGCCATGCTGCTTGAGCAGAAGTTGATGGAAGTCAACCACCCGGACCATACCTTGATCACTTATCCTGGGCTTGGGCACACCTTCTATCCATCAAAGGACTGGATTCAACCTCTGGGACCGATAGGAGAGAATGTACTGGCGGATTTGCATTCATGGTTGACCAGCCCTGCGAGGAAGGTGAGGTATATAGCTCATTGAAGTGGGCATATGTGCTCTCCTCTCCATTATCTTTATTCTTTCCTGCCATTAACAGATACTGTGAGTGCCTCAATTCCAGTTAGCCAAGATCAAGGTCTAATCACAACATTTTGGGGGTGCAGATAAATGTCAATAGAAGGGTACGAGGTCAAAAGGATGACCCGGAGCGAGTTTGATTTAACCTTATCCTGGGCCAATTCCGAAGGATGGAATCCCGGGTTTCACGATGCTGAGACATTTTTTGCAGCAGATCCTGAAGGCTTCTTCGTGGGGAGACTCGAAGGCAAACCAGTAGCAAGTATCTCGGCTGTTGCCTACGGAGACTCCTTTGGGTTCCTGGGGTTTTACATAGTCCTGCCTCAATTCAGAGGACGGGGATTGGGCACCGAGATCTGGAATGCCGGGATGAAACACCTGAAAGGCAGGAATATTGGGCTTGACGGAGTCCTTGAGCAGCAGAGGCTGTATGAGCGCAAGGGTTTCTGGCCGTGCTACAAGAGCGTGCGCCACCAGGGAATTGGGATAGGAAAAGGTCGAATAGCTGAGGGGATAAGATACCTCTCACAAGTGCCAATAGATGATCTGTTGGCCTATGATGACAAGTTTTTCCCTGTGCCCAGGCATGTATTCACCGAATCGTGGATCAGGCAGCCGGGAGGGATCGCCATAGGAGCCCTGAACGATGGTGAACTGGTGGGTTACGGGGTTCTCAGGAAATGCCATCAGGGCCATAAAATAGGGCCGCTTTTCGCCAATGATAAAAAGGCGGCTGATGCTCTGTTCTGCGCTCTTTGTGGTCATGCTCCTCAGGGTATGCCGGTCTTCCTGGATACACCTGAGCCAAACACTGCCGCCCTGGATTTGGCCAAACGTCACCATATGTATTCAGTATTTGAGACCGTGCGCATGTACACCAAGGAAGACCCAGGTCTACCGCTCGATCGAATCTATGGCATAACGAGCTTCGAGCTGGGTTGAATACACCAACGTGTCGGGAATTGAGCACAGATATGGAGGCAAGAGCTTTGGCATAAAGCTACCAGGAGGAAGGAATGATCCGGCAATTAAGCGGGAGAGCCCGGGGGAGATAGCAGACATCAGGGCCCGACTGCGTTTGGGCTGGAGGCTTCTCGGGCCCAGGGCACTGTCCTGCAGAGCTTCAGGGGAGCCAGGGGCGGAGGAGCCGGGACGATTAAAGATATGAAAAATTTATAATAAGATGAATGACAGATAAACATCCATGAAAAAGATTTTGTGTCTAGCATTGTTGGCCCTGGTCTTCTCGGCTACGGGGATCTGTGCCGCGGAAGTTCCAGACCTGCTGGGAAAATGGACAGGTTCGTGGAGTGCATATGATGAAGGAACAGGTTACTCTAATTCGACGGAAACCGGTAGCATAGTCCTTAATTTCACGGAGCAGGAGGACCGTATCTTCGCTGGAAATATGACATTCAAGCTGGATAACGAGACCGAGGGTGGCAAAGGTTTTGCTGGAGCAGTTGGTTTAGACAATAAGACGCTCTATATCGCCGAATTTGATAAAGGCTATGCCCTGGGAACGATCATTTCCAACGATGAGATAGAGCTGATATATCTCGCAGATGGAGAAAATGCTTCAGTTGCTATTGATAGGCTTTACCGGATATAAGCATGATCATCAATTTTTCAGGAGATGAATGATGTATACGCAAATTAACCTATTTTTTCCTGTTCCGCGAACTTCGACGATATTACCTCACAATGCAAGTGAGTTCGATTATGTTGTCCAGCCGCACAAAATGACAATAGGCTACGAAAAATTATTCCGAGATCTTTTCAGAAATTCGGAACTATGGAGTATTATTTGTTTCAATGAAGCCACGTCTTTTCCCCCATGTAGATCGAAGTTCGTGATGTCAATACATTTCGATTTTCATCTGCCACGTGTGAGCCCCCGTCCTGAGGCTCATGAGCGTTTCAGACGCGGATATCCTATCAATAATCTTCAGATCTAATGACTATTCAGGATATCCATTCTTCCAAAAAATATTAATAGTATTGGCGCATACACTTTTTGATGAATTATCTGGAGATGGTATTATTAAGAAAATAGGCGTTCTAATGGTATTGGCAATGGCCATGCTCGCGGTTCCGGTACTATCGCAGGGCATGGGCGGCAACGGCGGCGTGGATATTCTCGGAAAAGATGGAGGAATATTTGAAACCGAAGGGTCTGCCTTCCAGTTCCCTGAATTTCAGGACACCAACGTCGGATCTGTGACCGTCGGAAATGATAAGGCTTTGGCCTTCGGGAATATCTGGCAGAAGAATCCCGCAACCACTGCAACAAACAACTTGGAGATCAAGAAGAATCAGGATTCCGGAGAATGTGCTTGCTGCAACAGCGGTAATGACAATGCTTCCCCCTGCCAGGATTGTTGTGTCAAGGTCAATATAGATCAGATCAAGGTAGGCAATAGGGAATCCTTGGCGTTCGGAGGCGCTTCAGCTACAAACAACATTAAGATAGTGACCAACCAGCAGTAGCCCTTCATGCTCTGCAGCAAGGTATTCCTTGATATGCAGGACATTGAGCGAGGTTTGCTCGCCCTGATCACCATATGATGTCTTACCCCTGGGCGAGCTTATTTCCAATGAGGGCATAAAGTGCTCAGAATGCCAGATGAAATGGGGCTTCTTACGGTAAAAATAGTCTGAAGTCTAACTCTCAGCGTGATTTAAATACATCATTAAATATTTGGTTTATTTCTTAGAATATTACACGGCAAATCCGCCAACCGTCACTCAGGCGCATTGCTTATCATTGAGCTCTCCTCTGTGCTTGCGATTGCCTCCACCTTCTTGACATTGGGCATACAGTTCTTACCCGCCATCCAGGCCTGAGCAAGCAGCAAGACCGCATCTGTAAATGGAAGGTTCATCACTGTCTCTTCCTGATCAAATCTCCGGATGTGAGCGAGTAGCGAAGGAAGAGATGGAACTGAACCCAGATTGTCGTGCAACTGGATCCTATACTTGTGGATCTGGAAATGAAAGGCCGGATCGCCCGGCTACCTTCACCCTGGATAAAGAGATGATCATCCTATAAACAAATAGAAATAGATTCATTCCTCCAGCCGGAATTCTTGCGGCCACGGCTCATTTTCCTCGTGCCCAATATCTTCATCATCAGGGGCTTCAAAGCGACTCAAGATCATCTCATCAACCTCCGAGAGCCTGACCCCGAAGACCTCTGCCAGAATCTCCTTGGCCATCTGGAGCTCCATGGCCTTTGGATCGTATTGTTCTGCCCTCATCCGAGATCTTACCAGCCGCTCGAAGATACCTGCCATGATGAGCATATACTACATGTAAGGTTAAGTAGATTTGCCAGAAAACAATATGAATGAACCATTTTTACATAATAGAAAGTATGAATAAGATACAAAAGATTGAATCTTTGACAGACCAATGAGCAGAACATTTGCATAACCGAAAATAGTTATTTTTTAATCTGATCTGTACAGATTTAATTCCAAATTGTATGCAATCATCTATATGATTCTTCAAGAGTACTTTATTGCTATGAGCGGGATTTCAAAACATCTGATTTCAGTTGCTATAATTTGTTTGGTTATTGTATTTTTATCTGCAAATCATATATTTTGTGAACACGTCTCGACATCGGAGAATAGTGCATTAACCGGCGGGAACACTCAGCAGGATTCTTTCGGGATAGCAATCTTTCTCGCAGGAAGTATGAGACTTGGACTGACTCTTAGTACAATACTCCTGGCAAAGATATTTAGGCGTGGCAAGGCTGGACTTTGAAGCCAAATAGCGGTTTTTCTGGATGATGGTGATATCCTGCCTCTTGACCCTGTTCAGAGCACTCCCTGGCTTGCTCTTGAATCTTTTCTGTGGAAGTAACAGCCTCGGATAAGCTCTGGAAATTCTATCGTTGCGAAGAAGACGCTTTCCATGCCATTATAGAAGATCATATGTCAAATTTTTTAAAAATATTTGATTTCCATAGCGATCATTTTCAAATGAAATGTTACAAAATATTAAATAAATAATTATAAAGTTGCAATAAGTTTTCGCTTATGATGGCCGTTCACCTCATCAACATATCTTGCCCGAAACCAACAATAATGCTCCATTTCAGTCAATAAGTTTTTAAAGCATCTAATTCCTGATTTCAAATACGTAGTTCGGAGGAGAAGAGATGTCCGGCTGTGAACATAAGATATCGGGCAGCAGAGAGAAGATATGGCTGCCATACTACTTTGAAGGCAGAGAGCGAGGACTAAAACCTCACCCCTATTGCATAGAATGCGGATTGATCAAGAATCTGTCATCCGATAAGCCGCGAAGCTTAGGATATTTCATGAATCTGATTGCAGAGCTAGGCGAGCGCCACAGGATTGCTAAGATCCAGATTAGATCGATCGCTTTGGAGATGGAAAGACTTGCGCTGGATGATAAATTCGGCATGGATCGCCAGCAGCAGGAGTATTTGTTCGTGGAAATAACTACGAGAATTCTAAATGTTCCCGCAAGGGCTGTCTCAGAATTGCTGCAGTAGCAGACGCCATTTTATCCACAGATCCAGCACAATTTTTTGACTAATCGGATCTCCTATCTGCGATTCTTATCTACCGCTCTTGTCAGTGATTCTTACCCTTAATCATTCCATCACGAATCATTCCATTCCGGAACCATTGAATTGTCTCAACAAGTCCATCATTGAGGCTATAATCTGGATTGTAGCCAATGCCTCTCGCCCGGCCGATGTCGGCCATTGAATGCCTGATATCTCCAGCTCTTGGCGATTCATATCTCGGATGCACCTCTTTCTCAAGAATCTCGCCCATTACTTGAGCCAGAGTGTTCAAGCTGATACTTTTTTGGCAGGCGATGTTGTAAACTCCTGTGGCACTGCAGCTGGCTATGACATTCGCCTTCACCACATCCGACACATAGACGAAATCACGAGTCTGCTCGCCATCACCATAGATCACCGGCTGCTCATTATTAAGAAGTGCAGAGATGAACCTGGATATCACCCCTGAATATTCGGAGGTTGGGTCCTGTTTGGGGCCGAAGACGTTGAAGTAACGCAAAGACACAGTCTCCAGGCCATAGAGTTCCTGGAAGACCCGGGCATAATGCTCGGCCGTAAGCTTGGTGACGGCATAGGGCGACTGTGGATAAGGCAGCATATCCTCCCTTTTGGGGAGTTCCGGCGAGCTTCCGTAGACTGCAGCCGAGGAGGCCTGAACCACTCGCCTGACCCCTGCATCTCTGGCAGCAACGAGGACGTTAAGAGTACCATCTATGCCCACTAAATTGGTCCGGGTGGGGTTTTCAATGCTCTTTTTGACGGAGGCTATTGCTCCCTGGTGAAAGACGCATTTTGCGCCCTGGAAGGCCTCCTTCAGGAGATCTGGATCCGTAATGCTGCCTTTAATAAATTGAACGTCCTGGCCTGCAAGATTTTCCATCTTCCCCGTAGAGAGATCATCGATAGCTATTACCTCATTCTCTTGGGCCAGCACCCCGGCCAGGTTAGAACCTATAAAACCTGCTCCCCCGGTTATGACAAACTTATCTGACATAATTGATCGAACCTTGCAGAGAATATTCAGACAATCTTCTTCAAATTGTCGGGCGAGAGGGTGAGGTCGTGGACAGCCGGGCTCCTGGAGGGGCTGTCAATCTCGCAAAAAGGCTTTTGGGGCTCCCATGATGGGCTATAACTATATCGATCCAGACGGCCAGGAACATACGAACCCGAAGATCCAAGATTTCATCCTGTGATGTCGTCAAAATAAAATAGATAGACAATTTAAAAAATGCTCATGTCTTTGTTCAGACAATGAATGAGGCGACCAAAATGCAAATTGCAGTTGTGGGGGGCGGGGTTTGCAGCCCGGATGTTAGGGAGAAGGCCGAGCGTCTGGGCAAACTTCTAGCCGGGCAGGGTCACATTCTGATCTGTGGGGGTCTGGGTGGAGTAATGGAGGCGGTCTGCCGCGGAGCGAGGGAGGCGGGAGGCGTGACTCTGGGCATTCTTCCTGGCGAGAAGAGCGATGCCAATCCGTATGTCAGCATAGCCGTTGCCACGGGCATGGGTCACGCCAGGAATGTAATAATAATAAAGAGCTGCGACGCTGTCATTGCTCTGCCGGGCGAACACGGCACCCTATCCGAGATCGCCCTGGCCCTGAAGATGAACAGGCCGGTTATAAGCCTGGGAAGCTGGGATATTTCCGGCACGATTAGGGCAAGCAACCCTGATGAGGTATTTGTAATTCTGGAAAGGATCTTTCCGCACCGCTCACAATTGATGAAGGAATAGTTATATTTGGTATGACATCAATTAGCCTGCTGTATGAAACTCCGATCTTTGGAACCACTAGATTGCAGAAAAAGAAAAAGAACCCAAGTGTGATCTGGAAGAATCAGAAATAAGACGGCGATTAAAAAGAGAGAACACCTGAATAAGAGAATAATCGAGAGAAGCGAGAACTGATAACAAGGGGGGGAACATGATATGATAAGCTATAGACCTCATGCAATAATGGTAATAATTATATTTTTATTATTATCGGGCTTGGGGGCCGCGGCTGATGCTGCTCCCAAGGACGATGCCTACCACTATATGAAAAACGGCGTCGATGACCGGCTCTATAACGAGATGTGGCGCTTCAATGCGGTGGATAATAACACTCAATTCATGATCACATTCCTCCTCGGTGATCCTGACAACCTGACCTCTTCCAGAAAGATTCAGGTACAGGCCGTAGTTCTGCAGGAAGGCCGTCCTCCTCTTCAGGGCTCTCGCCAGAGCCGGGGATATGGCGGAGATCGCAACTCTCCTCTGTTTGAAATAGATAAGAGCGGCTTTTCACCTGATCAAGCACCGAGACCGAACCTCAAGGTTTGGGGTGAGGTGTTGGATGAGACAACGTACGAGCCCATTGCCTGGGATCTGATTTATCAGCCGGCTGCCAACCCCTGGTTCTCCATCCCCGTGCAGCAGCATATCGGCCATATCAAAGGGGATTGGATGAAGTGGCTGGTTTACATGCCTTCTGCCAATGTAACCGGCTCAATCACCATCGGCAATAGGACGCAGAGCATCCATGGCATAGGCTACCACGATCATATTTGGGGTCGCTTTGCCCTGAACGATCCGCAAATCACCTGGGCAGAAGCCTCTGTGCCTGCTGATAGTTTCAGTCTGACCTTAGGCGAGATCGAAGGAGAGGAAAGAAATGCATTTCTGGGAATAAGAAAAGATGGCAAGACCATCAAATTCTCAGGCAAGCAGATCAGATTAAATTATACAGACTTCGCTTTTGATAATGTGACCGCACAAGTGTATCCCTCCGGCTACAATGTATCTGCAGGGAACGGGGACTATATTCTTGATATGGCAGTAAAGGTGCAAAAGAGCGTGCCCGTGATGGTTGACTATCCGGCTCCGGTGCCCATCTATCTGGACTTCCAGCAGTACTCGCTATTGCAGGGAACCTTGAAATCGAAATCCGGCGAGGAGTACAGCTTCCGGCAGTCAGGCTTCTCCGGGTTCTCAACCGGGATGATTCATCCCATCTTTGGCAGGCTGGGAACAGCGAACCCTGCGACTAACGATATCACCCTGACAGCAACCAATGAGATGACAAATCAGGTGAAGACTGCGAATGTCACTTCGGATGGTTATTATAGCGTGGATGCCAGCTATATCGATTACCTGGCCAATCCCGAAGCGCCCTGGGTGGCTGATGGGGACAAGGTGAAGCTGGAGATGTTTGCAGGCCGAAGCCTCGTAAACAGCACGGTTTTGCCAGTTGATCTGTCGAAAGATCGGCAGGAAGCGAACTTCTAGCCTCTCTGCCGGATCTTAAAATCCTGAAACGCTGCAAAATAGTTATGGCTGAAGAGAAGACATCGACAAATGGTATTGAGAAATTTGCATGAAATCCAATTCATTTAGCATGGCTGGCAAGGCCCTCTGGCAGATGAGAGTTAGGAGAAGACCCTTTGTCCTCTCTCACGGCATAAATGCCAGGTGCAACCTGAGCTGCAGCTTTTGCGAGTACTGGAGGAGACCCGGCATTGAGATGAGCACGCCTGAGATCTTCAGGATGCTGGAGGAGGCAAGCTCCTTTGGCATCGGTGTTTACAATGCCTGGACCGTCGAGCCTCTGCTTCGAGAGGATCTGCCTGATATTCTCTCCCATGCCAAGTCCCTGGGACTTATCACCTCTCTCATCACCAATGGTCGTCTGCTGGCTCAAAGATCGAAGGAGCTGCCTGACCTCGATTACCTATCCGTCTCCGTGGACGGAATCAAGAGCTACCGGGAGCTGCGGGGCATAGATCTGCAGGACACTCTGGCCGGCATCAAGGCTGCAAAGGAAGCAGGCCACGAGATTCTTATAAACTGTGTGATCACATCCAGGAATGTGGATGAGCTGGAGGATCTGGTGCATCTGGCTGAGTCCCTCGAAACCTGGATCTCTTTTGAGCCGCTCCACGAATCTTCAGGGATAGATGAGAAGGTCTGGGAAAGGCTTGGAATCCGGGATCTCTCACAGTACGAAAAGGCCGTAGAGAGGCTGATCGAGCTGAAGAGAGAAGGTGCCCCCATAATTAACTCCAAAACGTATCTTGGAATGATAAAAACCCTGGAACCTAAGTTCAAGTGCCATGCCAGTGATATCGTTTTGCACGTGGCATCGGACGGAACCCTTGGTAACTGCCGGGTTCACCAGGAGCCCCTGGGCAACATCTCGGAGGGCATTGCCCAGGTCTGGAAAACCTCTCAGAAAAGGCGAAAGGAGACTGTTCAGGGATGCCAGGGCTGCCTGTTCTTTGGCTATGTCGAGAATAGCCTGCTTTACGAATTCGTGCCCGAGGTGCTGGCACATTACGAATGGATGTAGGCGGCAGGGCGGAGAATTTGCCAGGTAAAGAATCATAAGGAGAATAAGGTGAATAAGAAGTGAATTTGCAGAAGAGGCGGAAAGCAAAAAATAATAATACTAGAATGTGATCATAGAAAGAGATGATTTACCTATGAGCCAGTGCGAGTCCAGAACTATCTGGTGGGACGACGGCCTGTGGCTGATCGATCAGACTAAACTTCCAGGAAAGCTCGAACCCATACGGATGGAGAGCATCCGGCAGCTGGTCGAGGCCATCCAGTCTCTGCGCGTGCGCGGCGCACCGGCCCTTGGAGCCGCCGGGGCCTACGGCATTGCTCTTGCAGCGGAGAAGTCCCCTGCCACCAACGCGTACGACATGATCTCGGAGCTTGAATTGGCGGCAGTGATGATCAAAGGGGCACGACCCACCGCCATCAACCTATCCTGGGGTGTAGACAGGGCCCTGAAGGCCGCGACGTCACAGGAGAATACTGATGATATTCGAGAATTGGCTCTTCGCGAAGCTTTGGAGATCGCAGAAGAGGATATCCGCATCAATAAAGCCATTGGAAAGAATGGTGCCCGGCTTCTGGAAGATGGGGACTCCGTTCTTACCCACTGCAACGCCGGGAGGCTGGCATGTGTCGGATGGGGGACCGCTTTGGGCGTCGTGCGTTCTGCGGTTGCTGCCGGGAAGAGCATTCATGTTTATGCCAGTGAGACTCGACCGCTTCACCAGGGCTCGCGGCTGACTGCCTGGGAACTGGCTCAGGACGGAATTCCCGTGACCCTGATTTGCGATAGCATGTCCGGCAGCCTGATGCGTAAAGGTAAAATCGATAGGGTTATCGTTGGAGCCGACCGCATCACTAAAGACGTCGTCTTCAACAAGATCGGGACCTATAATCATGCCGTTTTGGCCAGATACCATAAGATTCCCTTCTACGTGGCTGCGCCTCTATCCACCTTTGACCGAATAAACTCGGAAGAAGACATAATCGTGGAGGAGCGCGACCCTGAGGAGATCTGCGCCCTTGGGGGCCAACGGCTCGCGCCCCAGGGCATCGCCGTCTACAACCCGGCATTCGACGCCACGCCTCTGGAGCTGGTAACCGGGCTGATTACGGAGAAGGGCGTCTTCCGGCCGCCGCTCATGCCGACAATATAGCCTATTCCTTTTAGGCGAGACCTCTGGGCGAGATATCATGGCGGTCTGTCTTCCCAAATTGATAACAGTCGAATTTGGATTCGTGCATAGGTCTATGCACAGATCCATGCATCTTCGAGGATCGGGATGATTCTCGAAAGATGCCAGCCTTTTTCAGCGTTCATATTGGTTTTCGGCGGATTTCCGGCAAAATGAATTTCGGGCGAAAGACGATTAAGGGAAAAACGTCCACCTGGATTCTGATGAATGCAGAGCTGGCAGTGATCGGTGGAGTGGGCTTCTTCCTGGATGGAATGAATGACGTCGTTGAGACAATTTATGGAAATGTTCCCATCATCCGTACCAGGATCAAAGGCCAGAAAGTCGTCTTCATCTCCCGTCACGGCACAGGCACAATCCATTTGCCGCCTCATAAAGTGAACTACCGGGCGATCATATCGGCCGCGAAAAAGAGCGGCGTCACAAAGGTCATCTCCATCAACACAGTAGGCGGCATGAGGGCAGAACCGGCAGGAAGCATTTTCTTTCCCATTGACTTTGTTGAGTTCACCAAATGCAGGTCGAATACCTTCTTTGAGGATAAAGCTGTGCACGTGGACATGAGCCAGCCCTACTGCCCAAAGCTTCGTTCTCACCTTATTGAGGCAGCGCAGACTTTGGGCATGCAAACTGCGGAGGGCGTCTACGTCTGCGCCGAGGGTCCTCACCTGGAGTCTCCCGCCCAGATCAGAATGATGAGCCAGTTTGGGGATGTGGTGGGCATGACAGGATATCCTGAAGTGGTATTAGCCAGGGAGGCGCAGCTTTGCTATGCGTCCCTGTGCATCATCACCAATCCCGCCTGCGGCACTTCAGGCACAAAAAGCGTGATTGCATCTGAAATCAATGATCGAATGCTGAAGTGCAGCGAGGATATCAGGGAGATAATCTATCGGGCAATGCAGAGATTCGCCGCCGAGAGGTCTTGCAGCTGCCGGGAATCTCTATCTTCGGCGGCGCTATAGCTCCACTCGCCTCCCGGCCTTACATCACCTGAATCAGGACTGTGCCCTGGGCTGAACTGCAGCTGGCGTCTGTCACAGTCAGGATTATAACGTGACCGCCTTTGCTGAGCTTTGAAGGGTTCAGCTGGAAGGACTGGCTGGTCGAGAGTTTTCCGTCGATGCTGGAGCTCCAAACAAAACTCAAAGGCGTTTTGCCCCCGCTCACGTTAGAAGTAAAACTGACATCCTTATTTCCCTGCAGGATCTCTCCGGATTTTGGGGAGGTAATGGTCACAGTCAGATCTTCCCTGGCTCTGTCTGTGGTGGCAGTGCTGTTCTTAACGACATTTGTTTCGCTCTTCTGCTCCACACACCCGGCAGATAAAAGGGCAAGGCATAGTACTATTATGATCATCCACTTCATGCAGGAGTTGAAGTTTCTAAAAGATATAATTCCTTCTCTTATGACTATATCTAAGAGTTCGGAATTTTGTAAAGAGCTGACGGAACATGAATGAACAAAGGTCGACAAAAAAAACGATAGAAGAGATCAATGAAAAATGGGAATACAATAAGGTAACAAGTCGCACCTGTGGATGGCTTTCGATACTGACGCTAAAGAGAAGCTCTCAAAGAAGGCTCTCAGTGGAGCGTTTAAAAGCAAAGCTGATCGGAATCCCAGTCCCTTATCAGCGCCCTTCTTGCAGGTGGCAGGAAAGGCGCTAGAACTCGCCAAATCGCTTTGCAGATATATGCTTCAGGTTGAGGCTGTTGGTGCGACGGGCGCGGGCGAAGCTGCCTTTGCCATTGCAGGCTCAGCTCTGATCTCAGTCTTGCGCACTTCTACGCGCCTGAGGGGATAGATCATCTTGGCTTCTTTGTAGATATCCAGAGAGACCTTGCCACCCACGACATCCTGGATCAGCTGGTTCAGATCGAGGTTCTTAGACCTCTCCATGACAACCCTTTTGGAGAGCTCTCTTATGGCCTTGACCTGATTGGCCCGTGCTCTCTTTACTGTGAAGCAGCTGGGCTTGATCCTGACCTGGTAGCCGTCTGTTGTGGTTACATCCACAATGGAATCTATGCGAGATGTTCTTCTCTTAACCAGGGAGCGCACATAATCCGTGGTCATCTCATGGCCCAGGAACTTCGTGTATGCCGAATCACCTGCTACGCGATCGATCCTGAACTTGAGCTTGGTGTTCTGCTTTGAGAAATTGTTTGTGAGATCTCCCAGGGTGGTCTCGATAATCCTGCCCACAACCCTTTCCGGATCGTTAGCGACCGTTTCGCCAAAGGGAACCCTGCCGAACATCTCCGGACTTACAACCTTATACCATTGCTTGGCCTTTCTGCTGTCAGCCTTTCTTTGCGATCTTCTAGCCAATAAACATCCTCCGAGGTAATATTAATCCGAACTTCGTTCAAGCTCGCTGTATTTAAACTGATCGCCCAAAAAAAGATAAGATGCCGGCAACCTAATCTGTCGGCCAGACGTAGATGTAGACGTAGTTGGACCAATCATTGCTCTGGTAGCTCAGGATGTGCCAGCCTGGCTCGTTTCCTTTAAACCAAGTCTGGTACCAGCCAGCTCTCTTGTAGCCGAAGTTCTTGGCCTCGGGAGCGCAATAGTTGCCGTGCGAACTGGGGCATGCAGTCCACTCGTAAGACCAGTAGGTTCCGGGCTGGCTTATCTTAGACCAGAGCGGCAACCAATCTTCACAAAATACGCCGGCTACGGTGCCCAGTTTCCCCTGGCAGGTCTGCACATAATATTCATTGCACTTGCAGGTGGACGGTCTTGGATAGACGGCTTTGTAACTCTTGGGAGAGTATCCGTCTGGCGCGGTTGAGCTTACTGAATTTGTGTCTGCCGGGCAACCGCTCGGATAAGGACAGACGCTGCAAACACCTTCTTTTACCACAGTCGAGCTGGTGCAGGTGGTGCAGGTCTCTGTGGAAGAGCCAGCCAGTGCGGGTGAGTTTGATAATGCCGGAACTCTCACGATTGCGGGATTGTTGGCCTGCAGCTGACGGGTCATGGAACCCTGGTTGCTGACCTGCCCCGGGTAGCTCGGCTGAACCGGGAGGATTCCTGAAGCCGGATAGGCGGTTTGTTGAGCCGGATAATTCGCAAAGCCTGCATAGCCCGTTTGAACCGGAGCGCTCGCGGAAAGGGCATTGCTCTTCTGGGCGGGATAGTTGTAATAGGTCCCCTCCGTCGCCTGGACTGTGATCGGCCTGTACAAATTGTTATCCGGCATCACAAGCCTCTCGGCATTAGGATCCGGTGGAGTTGGTGCACCTATGGGCAAAGATGCCTGTGTCATCATGCTCGGATTGCCAGTGTAGCTTGGATTGTTAGGATAACTTGGGTTCCCTGTGTAGCCTGGATTGCTTTGGTAGATTGGATTGTTTGCATAGCCTGGAGAAGGAGACGATATCGTTCTGGGATATACGTAGATGTAGATGTAGTTGGACCATATGCCGCAGTTGTAGCAGAGGATATGCCAGCCCGGGACGTCGCCAGAGAACCAGCCCTTTTTGTAGCCGGTCTCGGTCCAGCCCCAAGGTCGCACGGATGGAGCGGACTCGCCGGGATACCACTCATAGACAAAGAAGTTGCCGCTTGATTTGATATCGGCAAAGAGGGGCAGGTAGCCTCCATAGCTGCATCCTGCTACTGTATTCAGGCCTGATGAGGTTTGGACATAAAACCTGTTGGCGGAATTGACCTGGTTCGGGTAGTACCAGTAGCTCGAACCCGCCTGCCCAGTCTGTGCGGCCCCGCTTGCGGCTCCACCTATCATTTTACCTGGTGAGGAAGTTGATACGAAGTTCAAGCTCTCATCCGGGGTAAAGCTCTCGGCTTGTGGCGGCGAGAACCCCAGCACCTCTGCCGTCAATCGATCCTGCATTGGACCGCTTATTTGGGGTGCAGAATATGCTGGGACCGATCCTTGAGGGCTCACGTATGCCTGCGGGCCAGGCACAGGATAACTGTCTTGCTGTGGTTGAAGATAACCGTCCTGGATTGATGAGCTGCCCTGATACGGCACATCAGCTACATTTGCGCCCATCTGGGCCTGTAGCCCCGACGACTGGGTGGAAACCATAGAGGCTGTACCTGTCAAGCTTTGGGCCGGTTGAAGATAGGTGCTCGTATCAGAGACGCTCACATCGCCAACCGCTCCCAAAGCGACATTAATCATAATTAAAAACGCGACTAATACCGGAAGATAACATTTCATATACCCCACTCCTGAATGACTTTGAATCTGTTACTCTATTCTTTTAAAGCGTTCTATCTATTTAATACTTGCTTTGGGAACGAATGCAAGAAGCCATCTAGTTTATAATAATAATATTTAGCGCCTTAATTCGCCTGCAAGAATAGGTAAAAACGAGCAGGGTTTTGAGACGCCATTGGCACGAACATGAGTAAATATACTGTTGATGTGGCGATCGTACATATGAAACATGCAGTCTCCACATCCATAGAAAAATTTGCGATAGCATTAAGAAAGACCAACTTTATTCTTACTCTGTCATTCTTTTCGTGGCGAAGGTCTGGCTCTTATTTCTTCCCGCTTTGCTATCTCGATCCGATCCCCTTTCATATGAACAATATTGGTGGAAAATATTATATTAAAGATTTGCAAGAAACTATTTCATCCCCATCATCTTTTGTAGGGTCATATGTCCATCCGCATATCAGGCGTACATATTTATCCATATCTTCCACCAATTTTTCTTTCATTCGATGCTAAAGCCATCAGGAGACTGTGGCTTTACTCTGCTACCTTTTCGAATTGATCCTTTCCCACCCCACAAATGGGACATACCCAGCTATCGAGAAGCTTCTCAAATGGTGTTCCGGGTTTAATACCCCCAGCAGGATCACCTATTGTGGGGTCATATATCCATCCGCATACCAGGCATACATATTTGTCCATATTTTCCTCCAATACTCTCTTCAATTTCACTGATAACAAGTTCCATGAGCCGCTTTGCTGATCTTTTAACTATTTTTGATAGTGTTAAACCAAATGAGACATCCTCTGGTTCACAACCCAGAATAACTACTTCCTCAGGAAAGCGGCCAGCGAAGAATGCCGTAGCCAGGGCTTTCTCTAGTCCTACTTCGTGCAGGCTGATTACGAAGGAACCGGGTAGATTGTTACCGACTATATTTTCGTAGCCAAGAACCATCCGATACAGGGTACCCGGCTTTCCCCCTGCCCTGATAGCATCTATTACAATAACCCTATCATAATTGCCAATCTCAAGGGCTGCTCGAAAACCTGAAGTACCGAAATCTCTCACGGTAATGTAATCCGGCAACTCCCGTTCCGCCAGTTGGTCAATGACGTATGATCCCAGCCCGTCATCGCTTCTCAGGCTGTTGCCAAATCCACATATCAGGGTCTTTGGTTTCAATATTTGTCTCCGTTCAGTGAATGTGTTCCAGGTCTCTCGTAGCGATAATTTGACCCGCAGGCGTGTAAACACCCACACAGCACGCCAGACATGGGTCAAAGCTCCTCACGGCCCGAACCACATCGATGCCATCGAGTTTACCATCGGATGGATTTTCGGTAATGGGAGTTCCTATAATCGCATTCTCATAAGGTCCAAGGCGACCCTGCTGGTCGCGGGGACCGCAGTTCCAGGCAGTTGGTGTTATTATCTGATAACGGTGAATTTTCCCATCACGCATAACGCACCAGTGTGCCAGGGCACCTCTCATAGCCTCGGTCATACCGACACCCAATCCATCTTTTGGTTTGGTATAGCGAGTCCACGTATTTGCCTGCCCTTTGTTGATAAGGTCCATAGCCTGAATAAAGGTGCGATAGGCAAGATAAGCTGAAAACGCATGGAAGTAGGCTCGCGCTCTTATGCGCTCCAGGGCATTGATGGTCTTCGGTATTTTCCATTCCAGGGCAAGCTCCTGCGGCACCCGGAATCCAACGACCGCGCCAGCAGGTAGGGTAAATTTAAATGAATTACCGGTAGCTTCGGGAACAATCCTCGCAACGGCGGCAACCCACATCCGCGCCAGAGGCCCTGCTTCAAGCGCGTAAGTCTGGCCATCTATCCTACGCTTCCAATCCTGCCAGCGTGGACTCTTCGCCCAGCTATATTTGTTTTGCCAGTCCTTTTCTTTCCCAGGCCTGGCCGGGCTTTCCTCGTTCCAGGGGTGGTCTTTGCTTAACCTGTTGCCCAGCGGATCGTTTTCTATCTCCGCTGCTGGCGTCTCCTCGTAATAGGAATGAGCAACAAACTCATTAGTTCCTACCTGTATTTCTACCAGGTCAGTAGTTATCAGCTTGCCATCGAGAACTATGCCAGGTGTCATTGCCCTTTTCTCACCCCAGGCAGACATATGACCATATTCCGCATCGTAGGCAAACGGGTCGTCGTACATCCCATGGCTCAGAAGATTGGGAGATGTCACCCCGGTTTTATCGAGTCCGGCTCCTGAGCAGAAGTCCAGCAAATCGTCAAATACACATACCAGTTCTTTGGTAAAGGCTATCTCGCGTGCTACCAGTGCATAAAATGTCTCCAAATCCTTAACAGTTGTTGTCTTAGCCACTCCACCCGGTATCAGGGTCTGAACGTGTGGATGCTTGCCGCCCATCAAAGAGGCCATCTCTATGCCCACCTTCGAGCCGTTGAGACATTTCCGCCACAGGCTTCCAGTAATGGGGTTCAAACCGCGCATAATGTCCCCTATAGTCTCGTACCCATGGTAGTCAACCCTGGGAGATTTGGTCCTGTTAGCCTGCGCCATGATATCGGGATTGAGCCTGGACATGATAACCTCAGAATAATCAGGGCCTTCCAGTATTCCGCATCCCAACGCACCATCGTACACTTCTTCGGATAGCTCTATCATATTTCTTATAGCAACGGCAAAGGGTGGTGGCGGTGCCTGGTAGCACATGTCAACAGCGAGTGCGGCTGCTGTGCCATGAGGGGTCGGGCAGACGCCGCACACCCGCTGTGTGAGCCAGATAGCGTCTGCCGGTTCACGATCCTTGAGGATAACTTCAATTCCCCGGAACATGGTGGCGTAGCAATAGGCATCCACGTATTTTCTTTGCTCCATGTCAGCCTCGGCATGAATGCCAAGGTGCCCTTCTATCCGGGTGAAAGGCTCAATGTCAATCTTAACTTTCGGCATGGCCATAGCATTCATATCCTCCTATTGATTAAATGGAACAGATGCTCCTGAGCACTGGCGCATTCTTTTATAACGTGCGGACTTCCTGGAGTAACGCCTGTTGCCAGAGATTTCGCTGGAGCCATCTCAAAGAATGGAGAAAAGGGCTCATCAGGAAAACCCGGTTCCGTGCAGCCTATACATGGAGACCCAACTGTGGTACAGCCGCCGAGGCGCCCGGCAAACTTATCTCGTGGCACCTGACAATAGCTGATAGGTCCCTTGCAGCCGAGCCATACCATGCAATAAGGATCACCAAACTGATATGAATATTTTCCGACAGCAAAGTAACCACCGCGGGGGCAAATATGGTGGGCAAGCTCTCCATGTAGAAACTTGAGCCGGTTGTGCTCATCAAGCTCCGGCGGCACTGTAACGACACCTCTGGCCATTAACACAATATAAGCCAGAGCTTTAATGTAATTATCTCCAGAAGCGGGACAGCCAGACACGTTTATCACCGGGAGGCCAAGAGCACTCCGGTAGTCCTTCCCCAGGAAATCCATCAGTCCTTTAGCCCCGGTGGGATTGGGCTTTCCGGCAACAATGCCGCCAAATGCAGCACAGGTTCCTAGTGCTACAGTAGCGGCTGCTTTATCCTTTAGTTCTAGTAGTAACTCGTTGACGGTGACCCGCTTGCCTGCCCTTTCACCAACCGAGCAGAAGAATCCTCCCTGCCGGGATGCCTGCTCTTCATCAGGAACAGAGCCCTCAAAAATAAGGAGAAAAGGGTCCAGCTTACCTTCCCGGGCGTCAGCCAGAACGTCCATTGCTCTTTCTCCCCACGACGCCATAATCATGGGATGAAATGCAAGTTTAATATCACCTAATTCAGGGAGCACTCCGGTCAGCATGTCGATAAGTGTTGGCTCACCCGCCCCGATTAGAGATACAGTATCCCCGCCGCAGCTCTGTCCGTGCAGCCAAATAAGATTTATTGGTTTCATTTCATTACTCCACTTTAATCTGAGCATGATTCTGGCGTCTACAATCCAGTAACCTTTGCCTTCAGGCATGACTTTTGTTTTGTTGAAGCCAAATTCTGCTATTTGCGGTATGTCCTCAACACGGCAGAGAGTCTGAGCAGAAGGCCCAGAACGGCTTTCGGTATCCGCTGGCGGAGAACCGCGGAACCCTTTAAGAGCCTGGGCGTCTTTGGCCTTATATACCCTTATTAGATTTGATAATATTTCAACATTGGCGTCTTTTAATTCCCTGCTGTAAATTCTTTCGGAAATATGGCTTAAAGAAGTGGAAAGAAAATCCTGGAGTATTCTGTTTCAATCCCTTTTTGCAGTGCCTCAACGCTAGTTTTTTAAATTAACTAAAAACAAATAATAGAAAACAACAGAAACCAGAACAATTAGTATATTTACGATCAGCCGCGTCCAGAATTCATATCTAAGATATTTAAAATCTAAAAAGACTATAAGAGCTATTAATATCAGTACATATATTATGTTAACTGTTAAATTCGCCATTTAAACACCAATCATTTTTTATGAGTCGCCCTATTATTTAACCTTTTGTTTATAACATTGGTCGTGTGCGTTCTAATGAAATAGTTATATGTTTATAATGATACAGTTTTGGGATATGCTCTCATTAACCATTCCAGCCATGTTTAACAAATTCTTGGCAATAATTCACCCATAGGAACGTCGACAAAACGTGAGGCTCCTAGATTGGTTTTCATCACCACACGTCCAGGATGCCCGGCAACTACTTCCCCGATAAGTGCTGATTGTTGGCCATAACAATTCATCCGTATCCCGTCTAATACTGTTGGTGCGTCTTTTGGAGCTACAATAATTACCATTTTGCCTTCATTAGCAATGTGTAACGGGTCCAGGCCAAGCATTTCACATGCGCCGCGCACGGTTCTATCGACTGGTATGCTCGCCTCTTCTATTTCAATACCAACCGATGATTGTTGAGCGATTTCATTGAGGGTCGTTGCCAGACCGCCCCGGGTTGGGTCCCGCAGGCAATGAACATTAGGCGAGACTTGTAGGATCTGGGCAACGAGGTGATTTAATGGGGCGCAGTCGCTTTTAACTGATGCTTCGAACTGGAGACCTTCACGCTTACTCATAATAGCTATTCCATGATCTCCGATAGTCCCACTTAGAATTATCTTGTCCCCAATCCGGGCATTATGTCCAGAGATATTCAACCCGTCCGGTATCTTGCCAAGACCTGAGGTATTGATAAATAGTTTATCTGCACTATTTTTATTAACGACCTTCGTGTCACCGGTTACGATTGATACTCCCGCTTCTTTTGCGGTTTCCTTTATCGACCTCAAGATTTGCTTGAATTCAGATAACAACAACCCTTCCTCGATAATAAAAGAGAGACTGAGATAAACTGGTGTTGCCCCGGCAGTAGCAAGATCGTTCACTGTTCCGCAAATTGCCAGCCGGCCAATATCTCCGCCAGGAAAAAAGATCGGGCTGACAACATAACTATCTGTCGTGAAAGCGGTCTTCCCTGGTAGATCAATAACCGCAGAGTCATCCATTTGAGTAAGTATAGGATTACCGATGATGTCAACAATAATCTTCTTGACTAATTCCTGGCTAAGCTTACCACCACTTCCGTGAGCCAAAAGGATGCGTTCGGAATCAGTGCTCAATTTTCTCTCCGTAATGGTAATACGCAGCACAAGCCCCCTCGGTTGATACCATACAAGGACCGACTGGGTGTCCAGGTGTACAGGAAAATCCGAAGAGTCCGCAATCCACAGGAGTTGAAACACCCCGTAATATGCTGCCGCATTGACATCCTGAAGGTTCATTTGCTGGATAAATTTTGATGTCGAAATTAGTCGCTGCGTCAAACCGCTGGTAATTCCGTCTAATTTTTAATCCACTATCGGGCACGATGCCGATACCTCGCCAATCGGCATCGCTGATCTCAAATACCTGATCCATCAACTTTAAAGCCTGATAATTTCCATCGACCTTTACCGCGCGACTGTAGGCGATTTCAACAGAGTAATTTTCTTTTTCGATCTGATTGACCAGCATTGCAACGGTCTGGAGTATATCCAGAGGTTCAAATCCGGATACTGCGCAGGCGATATTATAGTCATGCACAATGAACTCATAGGGCCGGGAGCCAATAACAGCGCTTACATGTCCCGGACAGATGATGCCATTCAAGCGTACTTCACCCAGGTCGAGGATGGCTTTCATGATTGGGGGACAGGTTTTATGCAAACACAGGATAAAAAAATTTTGAATATCATCTCTTTCAGCCTGTATAAGGGCGGCAGCGACGGTTGGTGCCGTAGTCTCAAAGCCAATACCAATGAAAACCACTCTTTTCCTGGGATTTTCGCGAGCTATCCTGAGCGCGTCGAGAACTGAATACACTACCCTGATATCAGACCCTTTTGCCTTTGCTTTCTGTAGTGTTGATTCAGTCCCCGGTACTCTTATCATGTCTCCATAGCTCGTAACGATCACATCAGGAAGTTCGGCCAGAGCTATTGCTTTATCAAGATCCGTGGTCGAGGTAACACATACCGGGCATCCCGGACCGGAGAGCATCTCTATATTTTTGGGTAGGAGCTGTCGAATACCATTTTTCATTATGCTGACAGTATGACCCCCGCAAAACTCCATAAGCTTTGTTGGCCGGCGGGAGGTATTATGAATATACTCGATTACCTGTTTCGCCAGGTTGGCGTCACGAAACTCATCAACGAACTTCAAGAATTTGCCTCAACATCTCAAGTGTTTGGAGGGCTTCGGTTTCATCAAGAATGCTAATGGCATATCCGGTGTGTAGAAGAACATAATCCCCTGCCCCGGCTTCTGGGGTGAGTTGAATACTTATCTCTCGTCTGACTCCTTCGATGCTGACAACTGCTTTCCACCCATCAATTGACTCAACCAATGCTGGTACGGCAAGACACATTTTACCCTCTCGATTGTCCACAGGTTATTTTCATATCTTATACCATGATCGACCTGTATAAAAACATTTTATATCGCTGATAACGTTCCACCGATCACAGCCTGTCCTAATGATATCCCATCATCGTTACATGGTACCTGGCGGTGTAGAATTACTGAGAGTCCGTCGGCTTTAAGTAGTTTCATCGCTTGTCTAAGTAACAGACGATTCTGAAAAACTCCGCCGGACAAAGATACTTGAGTAATCCCGGTTTCTTCTGAGATGGTCAGGCATAACGAAGATATCATACGAGCGATAGTATTGTGAAAGCGTGTCGCGATTAGGGGAATAGGCGTGCGATTGTGTATTTCCTTTATAATTGACTGAAATATCATGTCGAGATCGATCACGTGAACGCCCTCATGGTCGCGCCAGCAGAAAGGATATTCACCAGTCTCAGATGGGTATCTGGAAGCCAGGACTTCCAATTCTATAGCGGCCTCTGCATCGTACTGTATTACGTCTCTAACCCCTAAAAGGGCTGATACGGCATCAAAAAGTCGACCGCAACTGGATGTGAGGGGGGAGTTGAGATGGCGTGATACTTGCTTTAATATGATATTCAACTCATTCTGGTCTATGTGTTCTAGAAATGGCAAGTCCGCATTAAGGATGTCATCTCCAAGTAAAGTGACCAGATACCCTACTGCTATGCGATATGGTTTTTTTATAGCGGCATCCCCTCCAGGGAGTGGAAGATACTGCAGGTGGGCCATCCGTCTAAAACTATGGTAGTCGGCAACCAAAAATTCCCCTCCCCAGATATGACCATCCGTTCCGAGACCTGTACCATCAAAAGCTACTCCAATAACTGGTGATGTTACCCCAGCATCGGCCATGGAGCTGACAATGTGGGCATGATGATGTTGAACGGGGACAAAATTCAGTCCTAAACAGGTGGCCTGTTCGACGGCATATCTTGTCGATAAATAATCAGGGTGCATGTCACCGGCAATTATTTCGGGTTGAACTCGGAATATGTTCTTATACAATTCAATAGTTTCCTTGTAATGCCAGAGAGTCTCGGGACCATCCAGGTCTCCAATATGCTGACTTACAAAAGCGTATTCATCTGCGGTAAGACAGAAAGTGTTCTTCTCTTGAGCACCACATGCCAGCACGTGAGGCCCCTGGTAACTTAATTTGACTGGAAAAGGCGCATAACCGCGCGCTCGCCTGATAAGCTGTATTTGGCCTTGTTCGATCAATGTGACACTATCATCGTAAGTCGAATGGATGAGTCGGTCGTGTACTAGAAAATAGTCCGCGATTCCGGAAAGTCTTTCAAATGCTTCATCATTATCTCTCGCGATAGGTTCCCCACTCAGGTTGCCACTGGTCATTACGAGAGGTAACGCTGTTTCCCGTAAGAGTAGATGATGTAATGGAGTATAGGGAAGCATTACTCCAAGGTGACGTAATCCGGGGGCGACAGAGGGAGAGATTGTAGAATGTACTCTACGCCGGAGCAAAACGATTGGGCTTTGAGGTGATCGTAGAAGATTTATTTCCTCTTTATTGACAAGACAATATTGTTTCAATTGCTCGATTGTCTCAAGCATAATAGCTAAGGGTTTCATTGGTCGGTTTTTACGCTTTCGCAGCAGTTCGACGGCTTGAGTATTAGTAGCATCACATGCTATAAGAAATCCTCCCAGTCCCTTCAAGGCGATTATTTTACCTTGTTTCAAATGAGAAGCTGTCGTGACAATTGGATCATTAGTATTCAATTTATTGACTTTGTTATCAAACAACTCGAGTTGAGGTCCGCAGTTCGGACATGCATTGGGCTCTGCATGGAAACGTCGGTCATAAGGGTCATTATATTCTTTTAGACATTCCTGGCACATTCGAAAATGGCTCATGGTGGTGCGGGGGCGGTCATAAGGAATATCCTCGATAATCGTGAATCGGGGGCCGCAGTTCGTACAGTTGGTGAACGGATAATGGTAACGGCGATTTTTCGGATTAAATATATCGCTAAGGCAATCAGCGCATGTCGCGATATCCGGAGAAACTAACTGGTATTTGCCTTCGTTAATAACGCTGCTACGGATGGTGAAACCAATACAACCCGTCGCGTTACCATATTTTGTTAAAATGTGCTTGATAATTGCTTGGGAAGGCGGTCTTTGTGCCAGGTCCTTAAGAAACGATTGTATTAATTTCGGTTTTCCTTCAATCCATATTGTAACATCTTCTGAAGTATTGTATACCCAGCCAGATAGTTCATATTTAGCAGCAAGATGATAAACGAAGGGTCGGAAACCGACCCCTTGAACAACTCCACTAACATTAATCTGGGCAGCTATTTTGCTTTCAATCATTTTCAGTTCATTCGATTGATTCGGGATACTTGAAGAGCCCTGGACATCTTTGCCTTATACGCATCTCTTAGATTTGATAATATTTCGACGTTATCGTCTTTATCTTCAATGACTGAAGTTCCTCATCAATCCCTCTGCCATCAAAAAATAAGGGTATTCGAAAGATCTAGTGCGCACAGATATCTACTTGATCTTGCTCCAGTTGTTTCTGACCATCTCTGCCAGGCGCGGGTTATCGAATTGATTGTAGATATCGAGGTCTGTGGTGAAGCCCACGAAAGGATCTATGGTGCCCTTTTCCAGGTTCGTCACCCAGATTTGAATGCCCTTATCCTCTGCGGCATCTCCTTTCTCCCGGAAGAACTGCACAAAGGGTTCCAGTGTCTCGCTGCTCGGCACCAGAATTACACAGTCCAGTCCCGGCTCTGGTTTGCATTTATCGATATCAATAGCCTTTACGCTCGTGACGATGACGGCCTTCACAGTCCGCTCCGGGGCCGAGAAGACGAGTTCACCGGGGGTCTCCTCAGATAGAGTGTACCCGGCATCATGCATGAAACCCTTCAATAAGTCAGTCAAACTCTGGCGCAGGATGATCTTAAGCTCTGGAAGAGACCTGAGAAATTTGCTGTTAGCGTTAGCAAAGTCCTGCTTGCTGTACCTCTTAGTGTGCAGGAAATGGAAGATGCGCCCATCCATCTGGGTGTATGTATCAAGCCCGGGCAGATCGAAGACGGGCGTCTTGCTCATAATGCTGGCAAAGATGCCTGATACAATCTTCTCGCTGCCCACTATCTTCTTCAGCTCCACTGTCTCCTGGTCAGTCAATTTTGCGGCTCGAACTATATCGTAGGTGCGAAGAAGAAGCTCGCATCTGGCGATGATCTCTCTCTCCCGGAGCAGTGCCCTGAGAGGACCTGTAATTTTGTCTATCTCCATTCCTTTTGCCATTTTGTAATCCATTCTATTATCAATTCCTTATGCTGGCCAATTCAGCTCTCAGCTCGCCCATCTTGGCAGTCCTCTCTGCAAAAGCGTTATGCTGGTGAATGCTCTCCTCATTGATCTGTTTTAGAGTTACCGCAGCATCATCCGGAAGATCAGAAAATGCCTCTACCAGCTTCTGGGCCATGGTTCGGACACAATCCTCTACAAACTTGGGGTTGCTGTGCGCTCGCCTTACCACGACTGCCTCATCCGGCCTCTTCAATAGTCCGTAAACCTTGGAGCTCATGGACTCCTCAATGATCTTGATGATCCGGTCGATGGAAACGCAGCGCAGGTCACGGACCTCAACAGAAATGCTGCCTCTCCCCCTCTGGTTGTGTGTTGCAATAGGCAGCCTCTCCAGGAGGTCCAGGATGACTGACTCAGACAGGCCTGCTTTTGCCAGCTCCACGCGAGTCTGTTCTTTCATGATCTCCTGGGCGCAGGGGCAGGCGGTCGTGCCCAGGACCTCGGCACCCACAGTCTTTCTCAGGTAACCTGAGGGGCCAGCTCTCGCCACAGCTTCGGCAAAGATGTCGACTACCTCCTGGCAGGTGACTTTTGTAACCGGAGTCTGTCTGCGAACGATATACTCGCTCTTCATCTTGACTTCAGCCCGGGTTGCATATTCATGCCGGGAGAGGAGTCTTTTGGCGATCTCTCCGCAAAGCTCCTCGATCTCATAGACCGGGCAGTTTATGGCCTCCTCCAAAACTTCATCTATAACCTCAAAGTTGCGGGAGAGGTTGGCCCCTTTGCGGTCCGAAGGAAGGTCGACGAAGACCTCAAAATTGGATATGAGAACTATGGGCCTCTCATCGTTCCCACGTTCAACTTTTATCAGCTTCTTGACACCGGTTACTCCCACTCTTGTCAAATTGAAGGGGTAATCGGGTTCGCAGGCCTGAATATCTGGTAGTGTGTCCACGGGTTCACCTTACGCTGGATTCATTTTTTGTGTCGTTGAGTGACTCTGCCTCCATCTCATCCACGCGGAGGAGGAGCACGTCCACTTCCCGAACCATCTCTTCCAGGGTTTCGCTGATCCTCTGGTGGTGCTCGTCCGACAAAAGAAAGGACTTTTCCATCTCTGCTATCAATTGTTCATCGCTCATATCGAGCAATTCGCATATCATTCTCTCGACATCCTTCGAACCGAGCATCATGGTTTATTCAAAATGGACATATTTGAGACTTTCCTTCTTGAGGATGCCCCTGGCGGGATCTTTCGATGGCCCGGCCTATTCGCCCGAAGATGATAGTAGCAGCATAAGAAAGGATTATTGATGAACTTGTTTATGATCAATCATGAACGAGCTATCCAATATTGGAGCATTGTCGCCGAGTTGCTAACGGCGGTCAGGCTATAATCTGAGACCTGAATATTTCGACCGGCAGAGAGAGTCAGTTATATCTATCCGTAAAGTCATCATCCCTGGAAAGGAGTTCTACTGATGATCAAGCGTTGCCCTCAACACGGATTTTTCAGGGGAGAGCATTGCGAGTGCGGCTCTTCGGGTCAGCTTCTTTTGGATGAGACCAAGACGGAGCAGCTAGGTCGACTGGTAGCGGGGGGCCTCAGGCATTTCCCAGTTGATCTCGGACTGGAGATGGACTCTCGAGGCTGGGTGGATCTGGCAAAATTAGGACAGGTGGTACAAAACAGGCACCATTGGGCCAGCAAAGAATTAGTTATCGCGCTGGTAGAGTCCGATTCAAAGAAGAGATATGAAATCCTGAACGACAAAATCAGGGCCAGATATGGCCATTCTGTGGATATAGAGCTGGACCACCCGGAAAACGAGCTTCTAATGCTCTATTACGGGGCAAGTGAAGAGGAGGCGGACAGGATCCTGGAGATCGGCCTCAAGTCTGCATCGCAAAGGTACGTCCATCTCTCCACGACTCCTGAGAAAGCCTGGCATGTGGCGACTTTCCGCACAGGCAACCCCAGAGTGATTCAAGCGGAGGCAGGACTGGCAAGGGCTGCGGGTGTGAAGATGATGACTGTAAACGATGATATCGTAATATCAGAGACGATTCCCGCCCGGTTCCTGAGCATCCTCGCCGCCAGTGCCATTCCTAAACAGGAAAAACATTAGAAAGATGGTCGGTTGAGGCGGCCAATACTCAGGAGTATCATAGGATGCTGATATCTAGCGGCCGAAGCGTCTCTCTCTTCTCTGGCAGTCCCTGATGGCCCGCAGAAAATCAATCTTGCGTAGCTGGAGCCAGTTGACGTCAGTAAAATAGAGCTCGGAATAGGCCGCCTGCCAGATCATAAAGTCGCTGAGCTGCTTTCCACCTGCCCTTATCACAAGGTCCGGCTTCTGGCTGAATCGCAAACGTGATTCTATCATCTTTTCATCGATTTGCTCAGGATTCAGGCATCCACATTCTACATCCCGGAGAAGATCCCGAAACGCCTCTGTCACCTCGCGCTTGCCCCCGTAGCCTAAGGATACCACCACTTTGAGTCTGCCGCCACAGCCCGTTTTCCGCACGCCCGTCGCTGTATGAAGGCTGATCTGAGCAGGAGCGTGATTGAGAAATGAATAGATCTCCTGGCAAAGTATGGGTTCTTCATCGTTTACATAGAGAACAAGAGATGTCAACCCAATGGACTTGCTCCAATCGATTAGGTCTGCCAGTCGCTCCAGGCCCTTATCGAATAGATCTCCGGAGGTAAGTACGACAGCCACGCAGCCGGGCAGATTGTTCTTGGAGATCTGGACCTCCAGGAGCTGCTCATAGAGGCGGTGAATCATGGTCAATCATCCAGTGTCTTCATTGGGCAAAGTATTTTTGCGATGAAATGGTTTCGTTTGGTCATGCAACGGGAGGATATCGTCAGGGCGGTCATCGGACTGATGGCGCTGTTACTGCCCTATGTAGGAGTCTATACCGTTATTCCTCTGACTGCCGTATTCTTCCTGGATCCGGGCACTCGCCTCCTTTCAGCATCTTTGGGCCTTCTTCTAATCATGAAGTCTGCGCTCTCTCTCGTGAACACTCACCTCCCTCTATATGTCATTGCTATCTCCTTTGTGGCCTCTACATTTGCCCCTCTGGCTTTTCGAAAATTTGAGACCCTTGTGGGTAGCGTAATCTATCTACTCATCACAGTGGCATTGGGATATCCCCTCGCGAGCCTGATCTCGGCAGGCAGCCTCTCCTCCGAGAGAATCCTGTTTCTCGTCATTCTGGGTGGGCTTTCCGGTGCGTTCTTACATCATGCCTCCAGAGAGCGCGACTTCACAGTCCCTTTCGGAACGGCCATGGTTATGTGGCTCTTCTCCTTCGACTATCCGCTGCCTGATCTGCATCGCATTTTGCTCATCTGCATCTTTGCTCTTGTACTCGGGATCGGCGCCTACTGGGCGAAAGCTGCTGACTCGGATGCAGTACTGAGCGAGACCATAGTCTGTTTGCTGGTGATCCTCTTTGGAGGACTGACCTGGTTTATGCTCTTGCTGGCTTTCTATCTGCTGGGTGGTGGGTTCACTCGATACGGATATGCACATAAGGCAAAGCTTGGCATCGCTCAATCCCATGGAGGCGTGCGTGGCTACAAGAATGTCTACAGTAACAGCCTGGTTCCCCTGGTTCTGGCCGTATGCTACGGCATTTACCGCAATGAGGTATTCAGTGAGATATTCATCTATGCTTTTATCGCTTCCGTGGCGACGGCTAACGGCGATACTCTGGCAAGTGAAATAGGTGAGACCAGCCGCTCCAAACCGAGGATGATCACCACCTTAAAGGAGACGGAGCCTGGGGTGGATGGAGGCGTGACCCCACTTGGCGAAGCTGCCTCTCTGGTCGGTGCTCTTATCATCGGGATCCTGGCTGTCGTTACGGGCATGGCGGGCGCTTTTGGCATCGTGGCGGGTGTATTTGGCGGATTCCTGGGAACGAACTTCGACAGCTTTCTCGGGGCAACGCTGCAGAGAAGAGGTATCCTGAGCAACAACGGCGTAAACCTGGTTGCCACCGGCTTCGGGGCTCTGGTAGGCGCAGTTCTCTGGTACATCCTGCAAATTATTTACGGATAAACAACCACGATCTATTATGAAGATCTTCGGGATCTTTGGTGATCCAATAGAGCATAGCCTCTCTCCGGTTATGCAGAATGAGGCACTGCGGGCTTTGGGCATGGATGCCAGCTTTCATGCCTTTTGTGTTAAAAAAGCTGGACTGAAAGACGCGATTCGTGGCGCTGCTGCTATGGGCTTTGGCGGACTTAATCTAACCCTTCCTCTGAAGGAAGAAGCGCTGGAATTGGAATTCTTGCGAGCAGATGAGCTGGCTATGGCTATCGGCGCTGTGAACACGATATCCTTTGATAATAGCGGCAAGGAGTGCGAGGAAGATGAGGAAAAGAGAACCTCCAAGCTCGAGGATATTGGAGATTGCAGTCAGGTGAGCCGGATAAGAGGTCACAACACAGACGGATGGGGCGCGCTGCTGGCCTTGCAGGATGCGGGCGTCCGCATCGAAGGCAGTCGGGTGCTTCTGATAGGGGCAGGAGGCGCGGCGAGGGCCGTGGCTTACACTCTTGAGAAGGAGGGCGCTGAGATCTCCATCGCGAACAGAAGTCTACGAAGGGCTCATGATCTGGCGGCATCTGTGGGCGGAATGGGCTTTTGTCTATGTGATCTGGAGAAACTGGTCGGCCGGGCGGACATAATAATAAACGCTACGTCTTTGGGCATGAGAACAGGAGACGCGAGGCTCTTTGATGGCAGCCTTCTGAAGAGCAGCCAGGCCGTCTTCGACATTGTTTATAACCGGGATACTGAACTGCTCCAGGATGCTCGTGGCGCAGGATCAGTGGCTATCGATGGAGTAATGATGCTTGTCTATCAGGGGGCGAAGGCTCTGGAAATCTGGACCGGGGCGAAGGCTCCGGTGGATCTGATGGAAAGAGCGGTTCGAGGGGCTTTGGCGGAAAGGCAGGCAGAACCCGGGGGGATGAGATCCGGTTGAAGAAACTGCAAAGCGATCAAGACGCGCGATGACTGAATGGGAGGAAAGCGATGACGAAGGAAGCAACGGGAAGAAGGCGCATACTGATAATCGGTGGAACGGGCGAGACAGGTTCGTGGTTTGCCCGCTATTTTAAAGAAAAAGGCTTCGAGGTAGCGGTCTGGGGTCCGAGCGGGAAGGTGGAGGTCGCGAAGCGGCTGGGTGTGCGCTATGCCCATGACATGGTGAGAGAGGCAGGGGAGAGTGACATCGTTCTGATCAGCGTTTTGATCGAGAAGACGGTAGAAGTGATCCGGATGGTAGCGCCTCACATGCGCCCGGGCAGCCTGATCATGGATGTGACTTCTATCAAGTCCGATCCTGTAAATGCCATGAAGAATTATGCCCCTGTGGGAGTGGAGGTGCTGGGCACACATCCCATGTTTGGACCCACCACTCCCACCCTCTTCGGCCAGACCATCATCTTCACGCCCGTAAAAGGAAAGACTGGAAAGTGGCTTCCCATCATTCAATCTCTTTTCGAATCCAACGGAGCTCACATCGGGATCCTGGAAGCAGAAGAGCACGACGAGATGATGGCAGTGGTGCAGGCGCTCACCCACTTTGCCTATATCGGCATCGGAGCGGCGCTGAAGGCTCTGGATTTCGATGTACAGAGGTCGCGCCAGTTTATGTCTCCTGTCTATGAGATCATGATCGACTTTGTGGGCAGAATCCTGGACCAGAATCCGGAACTTTATGCCTCCATTCAGAAGAATCCAAAGGCTTCTGCAGTTCGCCAGACCTATGTGGCAGAATGCATGCGATTAAGCGAAAAAGCGGATGCTGGGGATTTGGAAGGCTTCAAGCAGATCATGCGAGATGCGGCCCGGCACTACAGAGGGACGCATGAAGCTCTGGAGAGATCGGACAGAGTGATCAATGCGAGTATCAGGGAGAAAAAAGAGGGAAAAAAGAATTGATTGAGTACTGGTTTACAATCCCGGGTGGATGAGCCTGGGGGCTCTGGAACAAATCATTTCGGATTAATCATCACTGAAGGTCGGGCGGGACTGTGTGAAGCTCAGGCCAAAGGTATGATCGTTTGAGAAAGGGACAAAATTGGGGCCGCTTCTAACGCTTAATAAATGCATACCGATCGCCTATTGATCTCGATCTTCCTGTAAATCTTTATGTGTTTGCAAAAGGCTTCGGCATTATGCATATTGCATATCTATGAGAAAATTATCTAAACTAGAATATTTCTATAAATCTAGATTTTTCTGGCAATAGCCACCAGAACGTATAAATATTATCGGGTGTAAATCTAGTATATCCTAAGAAAGGATTTATGGGGTGAGACTATTAAACAAATGGGAGTACTATTGGTATTGGCTATGGCAATGCTTTCCGTCCCAGTTATGGCGCAGGGCATAAGCGGTAGCGGTGGTGTAGACATACTTGGAACGAATGGTGGGATATTTGAGACAGAAGGGTCTGCTTTCAGGTTCCCGGAAGTGGCGGACACCAACTTCGACAGTCTAACGGTCGGAAATGATAAAGCTCTGGCCTTTGGAAGCATCTGGCATAGGGCACCCATGGCCGTCGCTACTAACAACTTAGAGATCAAGAAGAATCAGGACTCTGGCGCATGCGAATGCTGTAGCAGCGGCGATTTTCCCTGCCAGGACTGCTGCCTGAAGGTCAATCTGGAGCAGATCGCTGTTGGCAACAGGAATGCCATGGCTTTCGGATTTGCTGCCGCCACCAACAACGTGAAGATTGTCACCAACCAGCAGTAACTTAAGGTCAGAAGACCTGAGGATAAACATGAATAAATTGATAGGACCCATCGGCCTTATGCTGGTGGGAACCACTTTTATTTGTTTTTGCATTATGCTCAGCGCCTCGGCCGCTGGCGTGCCGGCAAATTTGCCGGACTTGCAAAGCGAGCTGAAACAGTACGCTTCCGTCCCCTTTGGTCATTCAGAAGGGGGAGCTATTGGTCAGCTCAATGTTGCCGGAGGAACTATCAACTTCCCCTGGGTCTCAGAACAGCCTCCTGACAGGCAGCATCATCTGCGAAGCATCATGCCCCAATCATTGCCCTCAAAAGAAAACGTTGCTTTGATAGGACCGTCTTCAAGGTCCAGGGTTTCGGATCTAAAGGCGATGAATAGCGTCAAGCAAAGAGACATTAACTATGATGAGGTCCAGAGCGGGGACCCAGAATCACAGGGCCTTTCGAACTCAATGGACGTCAGTATCACAGGCCAAGGAGCGGCGAAAAGCGATGTGTTTGGCGGGGATGAAATTGGGAATGATATAGAGAGAATTGTTGATGACGCATTCGACAACGGCATGAAAAATAAACATAATGATGGCGAGACTGCGAAATCGACACAGCTCGGCAACAATATGAATATCAACGTGAACGGAATAACCGTGAGCGCCATTAATACTGTAGAAGGGGGCAGTGCTGTTGCCACCTCTAACATAGTCATAAAACCAGTACAGATCATCATCAGCCCCTCTGAAGTCGAAGAGAAGCTGAAATGATTTGTTGAGATTTGTAGCCTCAAGCTTTTGATCAATCTCGTGCAGAGGCTCCATTTCTTCGTTTCTTCCTGTTTTCTTCTTTTCTTTCTCTCCGTCCAAGAGTTCGCTATCACAAACTATAAGGGTATTTTGCGCTATCACCTCTTCCGATATGACCATCCAGAGACCGAGAGGCACCCGGGACTTTCTTCCCGAGGAGACAATGAAGCGAAGCCGAGCCAGAAAGGCCATGCAAGATGTGCTGGAGCGCTGGGGATACCAGGAGGTGTGCACACCAACGTTTGAACATCTCGAGCTTTTCACCAAAAAATCCGGTGCATCCGTGATGGAGGAGATCTATAGCTTCCCTGACAAGGGTGGTCGCGATCTTGCCCTGCGGCCGGAACTGACGGCACCCGTGATGCGCATGTACGTCTCCGAGCTGCAGAATTCGCCAAAACCCCAGAGGCTCTACTATTTCGGCAACTGCTTTCGTTACGAGCGACCTCAGAAGGGACGCTTCAGAGAGTTCTGGCAGCTGGGCGCAGAGCTGATAGGCGGAGCCAAACCTGATTCAGAAGCCGAGGCAATCGCCCTGGCTGACCAGATGCTGAAAAGCGTAGGAGTGACGGGCGATATTCATGTTGGTTACCTGGGGATCATCCGTTCCCTGCTGGGCGAGATTGAGGAGCTACATCGGCCTGCAATAATGAGGATGATAGACAAGAAAGAGCGCCAGGCTCTGGAGGCCTTCCTGCAGGAAATCGGTCAAAGCCATCTTGGCCTGCTGGAACTGATCGATCTGAAAGGTAAAATGGCACTGGATAAGGCCATAGAGATTGCAGAGGATCTAAAGACGGTCAAGGAGCCTGTCGACAAACAAGACTCAAAAGTGCAGTCTCAGTCGCCCCAGGCCGGGGCCGGGCGCAGCTCGGCTCGACAGAGCCGGTCTGTAGCCGCAGAGCTCCGGCTGGATGAGTTTCAAGAGACTGTTTTCCTTCTGGAGGCCTACGGTGTCGACTTCCAAATTGACTTTGAGATTGTGCGCGGACTTGAGTACTACTCAGGAACAGTCTTTGAGATCTATGCGGAGGGACTGGGAGCGCAGCGTCAGATATGCGGTGGAGGAACCTACGAGCTCGCCAGTCTTTTCGGGGGAAAGGAGATATCTTCTACGGGTTTTGGCCTGGGCTTTGATCGAATCATGGAGATCGTGCAGATAGATGAGAGGCGAGCGTCGCCTGTCTTTTTGGTCTACACACCCGATGTCAAAGTTGAAGCCGTCAGGATCGCGAAGACGCTGCGCCAGATGAATCAGAAGATTCCGGTCATCCTGGATGTCATGGGCAGGAGCCTGACGGCACAGCTAAAAGCTGCCGCCTCTGCAGGAGCAGGGTTTGCGGTAATAATTGGAAGAGATGAGCTTGATGCCGGGTCTCTCACCTTAAGAGATATGAAAGAAGGCACACAAGAGAGCCTGACGCTGGCAGATATAGTGGATCGATTCAAGCGCATTTTCTAGATTCATGAATGTTGGCGGAGGCTTTCCTTCGAGAAGGCCTGTCCATTCATCTTTTATGCGATTTAAGTTGATAATGTGGACACTATTATCAACACGAAGAACACCATGACTACAGATAAAATAAGTATAAGATCATAATATTTATTTTTTCGCAGGCCGTTCATAACTGCATTACTCCACCTTTGATTTTCAAATTCTGACATTTGCAGACCCCGCTATCTCCTTTGGTATTTATAAGGTGTTTCGACTTTAAGTAGTTTTTTATGTATGCACTCTAATTAATATAATCTTTGTGGATAAAACTCGATGATTCTTATTCGGGGGGGGGAGTTTCTAAAAATAAAAATGTTAAAGATTAAAGCAGGCCCATGTTTTCGAGCTGCATCCTGACAATCCTCACACCCTCTTCGCACTCCTCCGGAGATTTGCCGCCTGTAACGACCAATTTGCCGGAGCTGAAAATAAGTACTACCACCTTGGGAACCTTGATCCTGTAAACGAGTCCCGGAAACTGTTCCGGTTCGTATTCAATATTCTCCAGTCCCAGACCAAGGGCGATAGCGTTCAGGTTCAGGTCAGTCTTCAGATCTGCAGAAGCCACAATGTTTTGAACGTGGATCTCTGGCTCCAGATCTATCTTCTCGAAGCCTATGGATTTGAGCGTCTTGGCCATATTGGTTATGACCGTTCGAACGTCTTCTACGTTCTTGGCTCCTGTGCATACCACCTTGCCGGAAGTGAATATAAGAAAGGCAGCTCTGGGGGCTTTTACCCTATAGACGAGGCCCGGGAACTTCTCTTTGTTGTATTCAGCGCCCTCCAGTTCAGCCTCGATCTTGTGCAGATCAAACTCATCTGCCAGCTTGGTGGATGCCACCACATTCTCTATATTTATTGTGGACTCCATGCTCAAGTATCTCCAGACTACTCTTTATAAACTGGGTGTATATATACATGAGTATTTAAGATATATAAGCAGCTTATAAATGGTATATAAACTCCTTATTATAGCGACGTCGCATAGAGAATCTATGACGATTTTATGATAAAAAAAAACCATAAGCCGCCGATGGGATTCGAACCCATGAACTGCTGATCTTTCGGATAATTCTTACGAATCAGCCGCTTTAACCGGGCTAAGCCACGGCGGCCCCCAACGTCTCTACTAGAACATGCACATGCTCATTTAAGATTTGCGATCCTCACAAGAGATCATCTCAGGTTCCATCTCCTGCTTATTGATCTCCTCAGCGAGCCTGGGCAGGAATATCCCTATATCCGTCACAAGTCCGATGGCCTGAGCCGATCCCCTGTCCATCAGCTTGGTTACGGTTGCGGGATTGATATCGACACAGATGGTCTTAACGAAGGACGGCAGCAGATTTCCAACCGCAATGGCATGCAACATCGTTCCCAGCATTATGGTCATGTTCACACCTCGCAGCGCCTTATCCATGGCATCCTTGGCTTTTGCCGTGTCAGTGATAACCTCTGGAAGCGGTCCGTCATCGCGAATGGAACCGGCCAGGATGAAGGTGATTCCCTTCTTTACCGCTTCATACATGACTCCTCCCTTGAGCTTACCCTCAAGAATGGCGTTTTTTATGGAGCCGCTCGCCATGATCTCGCTGATGGCGTAAAGATGGTTTCTATGGCCGCCTGAGATTGCATTTCCAGAACAGTTCATGCCCAGGCTCGTGCCAAAGAGCTGACGCTCGATATCATGTACAGCCACGGCGTTTCCTGCCAGCAGGACATCCACGTATCCATCTCGAATGAGTTTGGCAAGCGATGGTGCCGCGCCGGTATGGACCACGGCAGGCCCACAGACGACCGCAATCTTTCCTCCTGCCTTCTTGGTACTGACAATCTCGCGGGCCAGCTGGCGGACGAGCTCTCCGCTTGGTCTCTCCGAAGATACTTCGTTGGACATAAATCCAAAGAACGTCTTCTCCCTGGGTCGTTCGGGCGGCACAACTTTGACGCCGGAAGTTCCGATCACGACACTGTCGCCTTTCTTGATATGGCCTATGGGCGTGCACACTGCTCTTCCGTCTTCGAGGACTATGAGGCAATCCATGTGGTTATGCTCTACCTCTACCCACGAGCCCTGGTAACGCACATATGTAGGATGATTGGTCGTGGAATAGAACCCTCTGGGAACGACCATGTCGCCTGGCGCGATTCCCAATCGCACATCTTCCATCTCAACCAGCTGGGCACCCAGTGCATTCAGCTCCTGGAGTATCCTATCCAGATGCGCAGCATCCTCGCCAGTAACTGTGACCTGCACGTAACTGGTGTCGTTCTTCTTCTGGCCTATCTGAAAACTCTTAATCTCGAACTCGCCACCCATATCCATGATCTTATCCAGGACACGGGTCAGCATCTGCGAGTCAATGAGATGGCCCTCCATCTCAATATCTGCGATCTCTGTCATAAGCTCGGCCTTCACCACATCTCTCCATCCAGGAGCGCCTGGGTTTTATCGTTTGTGCTCATGATGGGCTTTGTGATCCTTATCAGATAGCCATCATCTTTGGGGACCGGCTGGTCGAAGATGGCCCTGATTCCACACCTGTGAAGATGATATTCAAACTCCCTGGCTGTGGACAGGCTTCTCACCCGAATCTGAACTTTCTGGACGATGTTTTCTTTTCGCTGCTTACTTTGGATGGTTTCAACAAGGGGCAACAGAATGCTTTCTCCCAGGCGATGAGCTCTGGCTTTCCGCTCTTCCTCTGACTCCATCCACTCCAGGGATTGAAAGCCCTCTCGAACCGCTCTGGAGACGAAGAAGTCCAGTGCATAGTCGTTATAGTAGCGAAAGGCCACTTCCAGGTCGCTGCAATTGGTCTCGGAGCATGTATACTTCAGTGGTGCCACCCTGTTTTCCGGATCCTTCATCACCACGCCTTCACGCCCCTTCCGGCCTAGCTTAATCACGATCTTTTTGATCCTCTCAGGCGCGCTCTCTTTACTGAATTCGCCCAAGAATGTTGCAGTTTTAAGTCCAAATTCCCTGGCAAATTCGTGCGTTTTGCGCACTCCCAGGGTGCCCTTCCGGTTTTTTTGGGCGATGTCGAAGAGATAGAAGTCTATGGAATCCGTAGGATAGATGTCCTTGGGGACGTATGGATCTTCCGGGCCTACCATCTCGCCGCATAAAACCATTTGAGGGTTGTCTTCGAATACCTCAGCCGGCAGAAGCCGGGCCGCAACTTCCGTAGAATAGGGACAGATAAATCCGCCGCGAGTGAGCGCCATAATCTCGCCGTCTATAGATAATAGACGAACATTGTGGCCGTTCATCTTCTCTTCGACGGCCACAACATCGGAAAAATGCTTCTTTATCGCCGCTCCCAGCATGAGGGGACGGCGGATTTTGGGGTAGCCGTATACGACCTCGCCATTCTTAAAAATAGCAGTCCCGGCCTCGATCCCCGAGGTCTCTTTTTCAAACCTCAGAACACCAGGCTCGGGCCAGTTTGATTCGCTGATTATCGTCTTATGCAGGCTTTGCAGCCTTTCTTCAGTTATTCCGAGTCTTTCTGCAACTTTTTTTTGCAGATTCATCTGGTCCTCACCAGGAAGTCTAGAATAGACCGCCTGGTTATCATGCCCACTACCTCTTCTTTGTGGTTGAGAACGGGCAGGCCGCCTCTATTCTCTGTGAGAATTATCTTCTTGATCTCCTCCAGTGGAGTATCAGCGTAGACGTACCTGACATCATGGGTCATCACATCGGAGACCAGGATGTTGAAGATGCGGGCGTATTGTTTGCTCGAGGTGTTATTCAGATCCCGGAAGGCACGCATTGATTTGGCCACGTCCCCTTCTGATATTATACCCACCAGGCGGCCCGCTTCAACTACAGGAAGCCTTCCCACGTCTCTGTCCAGCATCATGCGCCTGGCGTGAACCAGCCGATCGTTGGGGTTAGCGGTGAGGGGGTACCTCATGGCGTCGGATGCCATGCCGCTCACATTTACTGCCGCCAGGATCTCTCTGGGCCGGACCCAGCCCAGGATCTTGTCGCCGTCAACGGCCACCAGGACCGATGTCTTCTGCAAGAGGAACATGGCGTCGTTCACGTCCATATCCGGCAGGACCTTGATTACGGCATCCATAGTCGCTGATGCCACATGCAGAGAGGAGGCTGGCATCCCCAGGGATTTGCGAGTGCCAAGAACGCGAGCGATCTGTCTAGTGGTGATTATTCCGCCCATCTTGTCCTTGTTGGTCACCAGGAGCCTACGCATATCATTTTTCTCCATCAGATCCAGTGCATGGCCCACTCGCTCCGATTTATCGATGGTAAGGGGCTCCGTCATAATGTCCTTTACCTGCATTACTTCCACCTCCCGATCTCGGCGATAATCTCATCGGCTGAGAAGTAGCCCGCAACTTCATTATTCTCCACAACAGGCATACCGATGATATGCTTTTCCTCAAGAATTTTGCTGGCCTCGACCGCCGTTATCTCCGGGCTCAGGGAAAATACCGGCGAGGTCATGATATCCTCGGCCACGAAAGGCATTTGCTTCACAGATCGATTCTGCTTTCTGCCGGCAGTGCTCTCTTTCCTGGTCATCTTGATGTTCTTGGTCTCCATCTCGTCCTTCGGCCCCATAATCTCAGAGAACGTGAGACCGGATCGGGTCACAATGCCCACGGGATTTCTATTGTCCTCATAGACCAGGGCGCGGCTGACGCCTTGTACATTCATCTCTTCCAGGACGTGGCTGATCGTATGATGGCGGTGCACATTCAGGATGTTCTTACTCATCAGGTCGCCGACGGTCGCTTTGATGTCCTGCTCTGAGAAGTACCTTACCATATCGCGGGATGTGATCATGCCCACGATCTCGCCATCGCGTTCCACCGGCATGCCACTGATATCGTTCTCTATCAAGAGCTCTGCCGCCTGGGGCATGGTTGCATCCGGGAATATGGTGATGGGCTTCTCAGTCATTACCACCTGGATGGGAACCTTGTCTATAGGCCGTCTTTGCCACTCCGGAGCCGCCTGGTTGAGACGGTTGGTGATATCATATTTGGTGACAATGCCCACCAGCTTTCCGTCGTCCATAACGGGCAGCCTGCCGATGGCATACTTGAACATCAGATTCCTGGCCATTTGAATGGGCTCATTTCGCTCAATGACGTTTATGGGGGTGCTCATGTAATCTATGACTTTCTTTATGATCATAGCAGTATTCCTCTGTTCTCAGCTAACGCCCTCACGTAGTCTCTTTCCGTCAAAATCCCGACCAAAGAACCCTTGTCCATGACGGGCAGTGATCCAATGTCGCTGTCCAACATCTTCCTGGCAGCCTGGCCCAGATCCGCTTTCTTTTCTGTGGTAAGCAAGCTTCTCTTGATCAAACTCTTGATGGGCTGGCTCATTACCTCTCCGATGTCACCGGTAACTACCTTTTCAAAGGCTTCACCGCTGCCCAGATACTTCATGATATCCGAGGCCGTGACCATGCCCATGAGAACTCCGTCCTGCACTACCGGCATGCGACGGAAGCCCTTTTGGATGATCATCCTCGTCATCTTCTCAATGGTGGTTTGGGCCGGTGCCGTCACCACATTGGGGCTCATAAAGGACTCAACGGCAAGGCCAGTCTCCAGGCCTCTGCAGAAGCGTACGAAATCCTCTTCAGTTATTATGGCTTTGATGCGGGTATCCTCGTCCACAATGGGAAGGCCGCCCACATTCTTCTCAAGCATCAAATTCAAGACGTCATTCAGAGAGTCGTTGTCGCTGGCGTAGGTGAGCTTATCGCTCATTATCTCCCTGATATCGGCATTTATGGCTGTGAAGATATTGCCACCATACTTTTCTTGCAGGAGGTTATGCCGCAGGCCACCGCCAAGAAAGTCCACTACATCAACGGATGTCACAAAACCAATCAGCCTTTTTGTGCCCGCATCGGCTATGGGAAGACGTGAGAATCCGTAGAAGGTCATCGTCTTTATGGCACCCATAATGGTAGTAGTTGGAGGGACGGTGACTACATCAGGCGACGCCGCTCCCACCAACTCGCTGATGTGCTTGGCATGCCTGGAGTCGAATTGCAGAGGTCCTCTCTCCCCCGAGCCGGGGGCTCTGGGCATCCGATCGTTCTTTTGTGGTATCCTTGTTATCTCTTTTCCTGTTGTTGGACCGTTGCTCATCTTCACTCACCCGAGGTAACTCTTGATCAGATCGTATCTGTCTGCTATTCCCGCAAGCTTTCCGTTATCCACAACCGATATCCTGCCCATATCATGCTTGATCATCAGCTCTATGGCATCGGCAAGGCTCGTCTCTGGCTCCACGCTAAATATGGGAGAACTCATCAGCTTCTCTGCATGCATCTGCGTGGAATCGGTGGGTCGAGTCTCGCTCTCTTTGCTGATTCTGGCCCAGCCTCTCTTCAGGATATCGAACCTGGTGATCATCCCTATCGGCTTGCCATCCTTCACAACGGGCAATCCAGTGTAATCCTGATCCAGCATTTTGCCCCATATCTCCGTCAGAGAATCATCAGGGCTCGCAGTTTCGACTTTGGTGGTCATGATCTCGCCGATATTCTTATCAGGGACTTTGGAGAGATCGATGTGCTTGAATACTTCAATCAGAGTGACAACTCCCTTGAGCACGAGGTTCTCCTGGGACTCGACAACTGGAAGCAATGTGCTCTTCTCTTTGAGCATGATCTTTGCCGCCTCAAACATGTCCATATCTCCTGTTATCGTGGGAACCTGCACCATATATCCTGATACAGTAACGTTCGATTTGGTCGAGGTCACACGCAGCATGTCCTGTGTTGTTACGATTCCCAGGACGACTCGTTTGCTATTCACGACTGGCAGTCCGCGCACATGGTTGTCCCTGATCAACTGACGTGCTTTGGTCAGAAAAGTCGAATCCTCAACGTATAGAGGATCCCTGGATAAAATATCTTCTACTAACATTATTACTCCCCTGCGGTCCCGCAACGGGATCTATCTTTTTCCGTCCCTGCAGCTCCAACAGAGCAACTCGCCATCCAGGCTCTCCAGGGTATCAGAAAGCTGGCCGCAGACTTCACAGATTCCGCTCACTACTCCACGAGGTTGATCGAAATGGATGCTCTCACGGTGCATCTCCAGCAGATCGCTCAAAATCTCATTCAAACCAAGGGAGGATCCTGAGACCAGGTCTGTATCGGTAATTATACCCACGAGCTTTCCTTTGAATATCACGGGCAGCCGTTTGACTCCGGTGCGGAGCATCAGCGTCGCTGCTTCGCGTAGGCTGGCATCGGGCTCTATTGCATTTACAGGTGAGCTCATGACCTCTGCCACCTTTAAATTTCTGGGATCGATTCCTTGGGCTATGACCTTTTTGACCAGGTCCCTTTCCGTCAGAATGCCTGTGGGCTTGTCGCCGCATACTATAATCAGACTTCCCACATTGGCCGAGCCCATCTTCTTGGCAGCGCTCAGAATATCCAGGTCGGCATCGGCTGTGATCACCGGCCTGGTCATGATGTCTCGCACTGGGATCTCTGTTTCCATTTGGCCAATCTCTCCGTGATATCTCTATGCGCTTATTAGGATGCTAATGATATAAAAGACTACTCAGGTTCAATATGCTTGGATATAGTTAATATTATTTTTTCCCTATTCTCGAATGTGCTTAAGGATGTGTTCTATCTCTGCTATGATGAGCTCCATGCCCAATCTGGCAGCGCCCGGCGAGCCCGGCAGACAGAATACAGGCTTTCCGCAATGAATTCCTGCGGTTGCCCTTGTGAGCATGGCACGAGTCCCTACCTCATCAAGGCTTCGCCAGCGGAAGATCTCTCCAAAGCCGGGAAGCGTCTTTTCAAAGAGCGGTTCCACAGCTTCCAGTGTTAAGTCCAGACGAGTAAGCCCGGTGCCTCCACAGATAATCACTGCATCGGCAACGCTCTTTTCCACGACCTCTCGGATGGGCTCGATGCCATCCGGGCGTAGGCGGTATTGGGCTTCATATCCGGCAGCTTTAATCCTCTCCATGATCACCTTTCCGGACAGGTCTTCTGCCTTTTCCGGGTTTGAGACCGGCCCGAACTTACAAAAGCGGGAAGTACTCGCTACCACTACATCTATGATCATGCTATCTCCTTTATGGTCAAGGATAAAATTTTTCCCTTGGGATCATGTCTTATCGGCATCGAAGGTTGAAAGGATTATCTATGTCGCTATTAGCAGTTGACGTGGGAGCAGGTACTCAGGACATCCTGCTCTATCAGGAAGATGTGCCTGTAGAAGGTTCGACCAAGATGGTTCTGCCGAGTCAAACGACACTGGTAGGAACCAGGATAAACCGGGCCAGGCTGGCGGGAAAAGATGTGTTCATGCGCGGGCCTACCATGGGCGGAGGAGCCTCAACAGCGGCTGTAAGATGGCATCTGGCAGCGGGCTATGCGGTTTATGCCACACCATCAGCGGCAGCTTCCATAAATGATAATCTGGAGCGCGTCGCGGCTCTGGGCGTCACGATCCAGGAGGATGCGCCCCCATCGGCCGAGATCATTGAGACTGGCGACATCGACATCGCAGCGCTCCGCCAGGCCTTCCAGATCTTCGACATCACCCTTACGAAAGATATTGCGGTAGCCGTTCAGGATCATGGTTATTCCCCGGAAAAGTCAAACCGGCTTGTCCGGTTTGAGCATCTGACCGAAGCAATACGCTCCGGTGGGGGGCTCGAGGCCTTCGCCTACCGGCGGCCTCCTCAAGCGATGACCAGGATGCTGGCCGTTCGAGACACACTCGTGAGAGGGGGATTTGAGCCGCTCCTAATGGACACCGGACCGGCAGCTATCTTTGGCGCAGCCCTGGATTCACATTTTATCGATCCCGCGCTAATCATTAACTTCGGCAACGGCCATACAGTAGCGGCCATTCTGGATGATGGCAGGATCACGGCTATCTTCGAGCATCACACATCCGATCTGAGCCCGGAAAAGCTGCAAGACTTTGCGCAAAAGCTGTGCAAAGGAACATTGAAGAACAGCGAGGTATTCGAGGACGGAGGTCACGGCGCTTATATTGATAGTGTTCCCGGCAGAATCATGTCCACACTTGTCACAGGACCACGTCGTGACGCGTTCCTGCAAAGCCACGTATTAGAGGGTGCGGTCCCGGCATCGCCCGGCGGTGACATGATGATCACGGGTTGCATCGGTCTTGTTGAGGCCTGGAAAAGCAGAGAGGATTTATGGAGATAGGCAGAGGCGCGGAAGCTGTCATAACTTTGGAGAACGATGTTGTCAAGAAGTGGAGGCTTCCCAAGAGCTATCGGCTGGCGGAACTGGACGAGCGCATCCGGCAGGAAAGAACTCTTCGGGAAGCCAGGATCACATCTGATGCCCGCAGGCATGGGGTTCTTACTCCCATTATACAAGACGTCTCTCGCTTTGAGCTCAAGATGGAGCACATAGACGGCGAAACTTTGAAGGATGTAATCAATGCCGAACTCTCGGAAAAAGCAGGGGTGATGGTGGGAAAGCTGCATCAGGGAGGCATCATTCACGGGGATCTGACCACCTCCAATATGATCCTTGTGCACGAAAAGATCTGCCTTATCGATTTCGGTCTATCGTTTTATGAAAAATCCGTGGAAGCCCAGGGCGTTGACGTTCATGTTTACTTCCAGACCCTGGAGAGCACTCATGATCATGCCGAGGAGTTGATAGAAGCCTTCAAGGTCGGGTATATCCGGACCTATTCTGAAGCTCTGGCGGTTCTTGATAGGGTGACTGAGATCAAGGCGCGGGGTAGGTACCTTTAAAAATCAGCAACTTTATCTAGGATACGCTCGCAAGTCCAAATTTAATTTCAAGGTGATAAGCCAATGGCTGAGGATGATATAGAGGATTCAAGATCCAGATTCCTGCAGGGCATATTGGTCTTGGGAATCAGATCTCCACAGAGGCCCTCAATACCGACCGGGGAGAGACCAATGTTTCAGCAATCGAGATCACACAGGGGAAGTGAGCTTTCAATTTGACATCCTCAATTGGCATCATATCCTCGGGAAGAGGAGAGAACCTTCGCTACATTCTGCTGGCAGAGCGCTCCGGTTATCTTCCTGCCACTGTGAAGATAGTTCTGACCGATCAGCCGGATGCAGGTGCCCTTCGGATCGCCCGGGAGTTTGGGGTTCCGGGCCTTTATCTCGATCCCAGAGGTAAACCCCGTGAGGAATATGACAGGGAGCTCATCTCTCATCTGGAAGCTGCGGGCGCGGAAATGGTCGTGCTCACAGGTTTCATGAGGATACTAACACCCTTTTTTGTTCGCCATTACAAGGATCGGATCTTGAATATTCATCCTGCCCTCCTGCCTTCCTTTCGGGGCATGGATGCCTTTGGCCAGGCCCTGGACCATGGGGTGAAATGGACTGGAACCACGGTGCATATTGTCGATGAGGACGTGGACCACGGCCCGATAATCTATCAGAGGCCGGTGCCGGTCAAAGAGAGTGATACCCATGAGAGCCTGAAGGCCAGGATTCAGAGGGCGGAGTACAAGGCCTATCCGAAGGCGATAAAGATGTTTATAGAGGGGAAGCCTAAACTCGTCGGAAGAAAGATGATCTTTGAGAGAGAGGGGTAGCAAATGGAAAATTTATGGGCACCCTGGCGCATCGAATACATCCTCAGCAAGAAACCTGCAGGCTGCATATTCTGCGACAAGCCCGGTGAGAACAAGGACGAGGAGAATCTGATTCTCTACCGGGGGCGGTATCATTTCATCATCATGAACGCTTTTCCCTACAACAACGGCCACCTGATGGTGGTTCCTTTCCGGCATACGGCCACGTTGTCTGGTTGGGCCGCGGAGGAGCAGCAGGAGATGATGCATCTGGCCGATCTGGCAGTTGAGCTGCTGCGCAAATCTATGCGTCCGGACGGTTTCAACCTGGGGATCAATATGGGCATCGTGGGAGGAGCAGGTATCGCAGATCACATTCATCTGCACATCGTGCCTCGCTGGAATGGCGACACCAACTTCATGCCCGTGCTTTCGGACACGCGAGTTATTTCGGAACATCTGCGCGCGACCTTTGGGAAACTGAAAGAAGCTCTTGCTGATATGGAGACCGGATAAGGCCGGATTCTTCGATTTTCAAAGCCGTCCTCTGGCATATAGCAGGATCGTCCAGTCCATTGAGCACCTTGAGCACCTCCGACTGGATGGGCCTGAAAAGGAGGGCGGAAGAAGGATTTTTAGAGAGCTTTATTTTGAAATCAAACCAATCTTGTCTGGATACAGATCCCTGAAGAAACAGCAGACGGGAAGGGAGAGTCACGATGTTGATCTTGCCACAGTCACGTCATTCTCATGGAATCCGTGAAAAATCAGGATTTTTTTTTTCAAATATGCAGAAATAGGAACAGCAGCGCAGTTCCGGTTAATCAAATGGCAACCGAATGCTTGACCGCAGAGGGATGCCGGTATAAAGAGAGCATGGGAGGGATGGGCAAAGCCGATGATGAAACAATTGTAGGAGGAAAGTTGTCACGGTCGACTTTTGCCCACGCATCCTTCGTCATTCAACGATATAAAGATGTGGTACAGACTTCGGCGAGAGCTCTTAAGCGATTGATTTTGAGATTGAATCCAAATCTCCGGATGATCAATACGCCCCGTCAAAACCACAAAAACGCTCTGAGATGTCTGATATCGATTGGATTAGGAGGGAGAAAGCCGAAAAGGGTAAAGGAGGATGGAGAAAAACTCTTATCGACTTTCGCCGTGATGTATATAGACAATTGCCGAGATATATAGTTTTCGATCAAAAAGTTGAGAAAGCAAAAAATAAGTACGATACCTGTTGGTCCCGAGAAGTCAGGTGCCAGGAAAGGCAGACTTCAACCGCCCTGGCAGGCGCAGCCTGATGCATCTCATCCTTAGGCTGCAGTATGCCGGATGGGTCGTGGGTTAAGGTTACTGAAAATCATTGCGAGAATCGAATGCCTGGGGTTCATTTAGGCAGTAGCCATCCATTGTGTTACTTGCTAGCGTTTTTCAGTAGCCCACGTACGCGACCGCCGGATGAATTGAACAATTTATTTTCTAATTAATTCGAAGTTCATGATGTCAAAGCATTTCGATTTTCATCCGACACCTACGAGCCTTGCCATGATGTAGCATTCCAGTTCAAGAACGCAACACTGCAGGAGAATCCTTTCCATACAGCACTCGATTTCCAAATATTGTGATCGAAATATCTTTCAGAATTAATTGGCCGCATGGGTGAAGGAACATCTCCAAGACAGCTTGATGCAAAGCTTCTTATCCATTTGATAGATTTAGTCCATCTTATCATAGATCCGAAAATCAGATAAGATAAAACAACACAAAAAAGTATTTGAAATAGTATTGCAGTTATGTTTGCTGGTTATATGGACTCATTCAAGGGGGTCCTGGCGATTGAAGGTTCTGCGGACGACCGCTGATATATCACAAAAACAGGTCATATCATTTCGGAGTGCTCTTATAGTGGCAGCAAGCCTCGCACTCATCTCTATAGCTATTAGCATTCTCTTGCAGGGCGAGCTTCGCACAGCGGTGAGTGACGGGTTGGCGATTGTGGTCGACTCAATGGCGGCACTTGCTCTGTTCTATGCGGCCCATAGGTCCATTATTTGCAAAAGACAGGTCCGATTGGCCTGGACTTTTCTGACTTTGGGGGTGGTCGTCCATACTCTTGGTGATGTCATGTGGATGGCCACAGAAGTTGTGCTGCACCAATCGCCCTTGTTCTCTCTGGCGGACGGACCATTCCTGGCGCAATATCCCTTTCTTATTACCGGCATCCTTCTTTTGCCAAGTATTTCCCTGACATCCAGTGAGAGGCTGAAGGTCATGCTAGACGAGGGAATCGTAATGACGGCCTCAGTCATGATATTTTGGGCCCTAATGATCGCTCCGACCATCGAATCCAATGCTGGAGCCGACATTGGCACTCAAATTCTCTCCGTAGCCTATCCTGTCATGGATCTCATGCTGCTTTTTGCTCTGATCGAGCTGGCGTTCCGGAGGATTAAATCCCGGCGGCTAGGTACTGTAATGCTTTTGATCATCGGTACCACTACGATGATTGGAACCGATTTCCTTTATACAAGCCAATCTTTGCAGAATGCTTATGATTCTGGTGGGCTTTTGGATACGGGTTGGATCGTTGCCTATTCACTGGTTGGACTGGCAGGTGTACTGCAGGCCAATTCCCTTAACCTCAGGCCCATTTCTTCCGACTCAGCTAATTCCACCACTTTCACTTCCAGGTATATCGAAACAGGCGTTATGCAATTCACTGAACCTTACTATTTGCCGTATTTTTGTGCAGGAGTTGCCTATATCCTCCTCCTTTGGAGCTATAACCACCCGCTCCCGGTGAGCACCTCTTATCTGTCGCTGGGTGTGGGTGGTATCATCGGTCTGATTGTCATCCGCCAAATTGTTGCTCTTAAAGAGAACGAGAGTTTGTGCCAGGCATCCAAACAAGCCGAGGCTGAGGTCAGGAGGCTGAATGAGGAGCTTGAGACCCGGGTCATCGAACGCACGATCCAGTTTGAGTCAGCCAACAAAGATCTGCAAAACGAGATCCAAGAACGCAAACGTATAGAGGAGGATCTACTTAAATCAAAGGAAGCGGCAGAAGCCGCAACAGTTGCCAAATCCGCGTTCCTGGCCAATATGAGCCATGAGATACGAACCCCGATGAACGCGGTCATAGGCCTGACAGGTCTTCTCCTCGGAACTGAACTGACTCGTGAGCAGCATGATTACGTGAAGACCATCCGGACCAGCGGGGACGCCCTATTATCAATTATCAACGATATACTGGACTTTTCAAAGATTGATAATGACAAGATGGAGCTGGAAATACAGCCCTTTGATATATTGAGCAGCGTTGAGGATGCCATAGATCTGGTAGCATCAAATGCCTCTGAAAAGGGCTTGACCATTGCTTATGGCATCGATAGCAACACTCCGAAAACGATTATTGGCGACCCAACCAGGCTGCGTCAGATCTTGGCCAATCTACTCAGCAATGCGGTTAAATTTACGATTTCGGGAGAGATAAAGATCTCAGTTTCTAGCAAGTATCTCCAAGACGGCAGATACGAGATCCTCTTCAGTGTTATGGATACAGGAATTGGAATTCCTGAGAATAAGATGAGCTGTCTGTTCCAGTCGTTCAGTCAGGTGGATCTCTCGACTACGCGCAGATATGGCGGCACAGGTCTTGGTCTGGCTATCAGCAAGAGGCTCGTCGAGATGATGGGCGGCCGAATTTGGGCGGAATCCGAGTTTGGTAAAGGTTCCATATTTAATTTTACAATATTGGCAAAGGAATCATCCCTCAAGCCTGCGAAAAGCAGGGAACCGTCCCAGCAGGCAGAAGGCGATACTCAGACGAATCGCGACCATGCTCTACGCATATTGATAGCAGAAGACAACATAATCAACCAGAAGGTAATTTTGAAGATGCTTTATAAGCTGAACCATCATGCAGATGTCGCCGCCAACGGTCTGGAGGTCTTGGCAGCCCTGGAACGTCAGGCCTACGATGTAGTTCTTATGGATATACAGATGCCTGAGATGGATGGGCTGGATGCAGCTAAAAGGATCCGTGAAAAGTGGCGGGACGGGCCAAAGATCATTGCCATTACTGCCTATGCCATGCAAGGCGATCGGGAGAAATGCATTGCATCAGGTATGGATGATTACATAACTAAACCCGTGAATTTTGAGGAGTTGAGATCCATCTTGGAATCTTATAGTTAATTTGCAGCAGGCTTTGGAACCGGATTTTGTTGAATTCAGGAGTAGGCTCTTAGTGTGGGGCATATCGGCCTGCAATAAGGAGCCATCTTATCAGTTGGGCGATACGGCCAAAAGGCGATCTCGGACAGCGCTGGATAATGCAATTATGAGATCGGTATCTGATACACATCTCCAACATGTATAGATATACTGCCAGGAGCTTGACGAATCAGATCATACTGATATTACCCTAATATGAAAAATAGGGCTTTATCCTCCTGTATTGTATTGGGTCCTGGATTGCGAAAGGCAAGTCGTCTTTCATTCACGTAATTTGAAAATCGGGTGAGCCTGAGGAATGTCTCCAAATTCCACAGGATCAACAGTAGGTGGAGGGAAATATGAATAAGATTTCGATATCGTTTATCCTCATCATATGCTTGATCGGGTGTGTTTCAGCAGCATATGGACAAAGCTATGGACAAAGTGCATATACACAGCCCGCAGCAGCGGCCACTGGTTATGCGGCCAATGCGCCGGGTACGGCTTCGCAATACTCCGAATATTATACTATGCCCACGGGACCAAAACCTGCAGCTCACATTATTGCTCCGCAAAAATACGCAATAGAAGGCAGAATACCCGTCATGGTTTACTTTGGCAACCAGATGCAGGCAGTCCAGTATTCTCAATACCTGAGCAATCCTGTTTATAAGCAAAGCAACTCTTTATGGATTCAGGGATCAACGAGCTGGTCTCAATATGCCGCAGTACCCCAAGGTGCAGTCCTGTCGATCATAGGCATCTGTGCTACAGGTGGAAACGGGTATCTATACGAAATATATCCTGATGGCAAGCCGTCCAGTAATAACTACTACTTCTTCCCTGGCGCCAATCAGATAGGATTCTATGCAGATACCGTTGGACAGCACACGTTGCTCATCTCTGTGAATGGACAGACGAGCAATGAGATAGTAATAGATGTAGTTGGCTCTCAGCCACCGGCCTATCAACAGCCGAGTTATCAGCAGCCAATTTACTATCCGCAGCCAACCTACGTGAAACCGGTTTATTACCCAATATACGAGTCCGTAGAGCCTGTATTTCACTTCCCGAATGATCATCAGTCACATGACCACGACGGCAATTCTAGCCCTAAAGACCATGGAGACGATGGCCATCCTAAAGAGGATAGTCATCCTAAAGAGCGTGGAGGTAATGTGTCCCCTGGAGGCCATTAGCCTCCCCTCATTTTTGCAATTCTGGCAGCGGCTTGACCAGCTGATGATGTTAGCATTTAATTTTGTCCGTTATTCCACATCGCGTAGTTCTTGCCTTAATTTGACATTTTCAGTTTCGTAGCAACATCTCAATCAGGCCTCTGGGTCGGCTCATATAAATTAGTTAGATTTTGAAGATAATACTTATTAATACCGAGACCAGATTAACCACTATCAAGTGAGAATCTTCCTTTGAATGAGGTGAAATGAATTGACTGAAAAAAGAGAAGAAGACATAACTCTGAAAAAGAGGGATGAACGAAAAGGAGAGGCTACACCCGATAGGCCTGATATGGTGCATGTCAATGACAGGCCTGATATGGTGCATGTCAATGACAGGCCTGATATGATGCATGTCAATGACAGGCCGAATATGCTGCATGTCAATGACAGGCCGAATATGCTGCATGTAACCGATAGGCCGGACATATTGCATGTAACCGATGGGCCGGGTGTGTCGGAATCCGAAAAAGGATCGGACTCAAAAAAGAAGATTAAGGCACGAGGCGATCCGAACGACCTGCAGGCCGAGAGAGGAGGCCTAAAGGTAAGGGATTCTGATTTCAAGACGAAATAGAATTTTTATAAATTTTTGTATTGCTTTGTGCCAGAATAATTAGCGGTCTTTCTCAGAAGAATGGAAAAATTTGCGGCAAGAAGAGCATTATCTTGCTGCATAAACAGGCAAGTGGAGGATACGTCGCCTGAGCTGAAGGTCTTTCGAGTTGGTGCTGACGGTGGTGCGTACATAGATGCCGCCGCGATCTTATGGAGATGAGTGCGATGATCCACATGGTTTTTATAGGTTTAGGAACCAAAGATAGTTCGGTGAATAAATCATGTTAAGGTCGATAAAGAGACTTATAAAAATATTCTTCTTAATGGTGACCATCGTGCCGCTACTCAAAGCCCTGGCGAGAGAGATGCATGGCTCCAAAAATGGGAAAAAGGATTGATCACCCTCCATCCAATTCATTTGATCCAGGCCAATTTCGATTCTTTGCAGAGATCGTTCCAAAAATAAACCGATCAATGGATCTTGGGATCTCATTTGGGTTATCTGAATATGGGAAGAGATGCTCATCCATGAAGCCCATAGTTTTTGCAGTAGTCTTACGTTTATTGCGTTT
>CAWAJP010000007.1:0-115621 GCA_963782455.1 uncultured Methanosarcinales archaeon | reverse complement strand
TAAACGACCAACCCAACCGATCATTTTCGGGGGGCACGAGTTCTATTGTCAACCCATCATATTGATCTTTGAAAGAATCACTGATAAAATTGGGAAGAACATGCACGGGAATGGAATTATCTATCTCCTTTAGAATCAAATCCCTGAAACTCTTGCTAGGAACAACTATTGCAATGGTTTTGGAACTTTTCCAGTCAAATCCATCTCAAATATTGTCTTGAGTCTGTGTAAGCAGTATGTACTTCTAATATAATTTTGTGATTTGTTCCAGATAGGATAGTGTATATTTGTGGCGTGTCAATAGTAATGATAAAATCGTAATTATTTTTTTCAGCATGTTCTCGTATTAGTTCATAATCACTAGATATAATTATATGCTTTGCGAAGCCAGAAAATATATCTTTGCCACCAAGATCCTGGAAAAAGATTATATCTATCTTTATCCAAGGATACCGTCTGTTTAATATTTCTAGCCTGTTTCGGAGAACAACTTCAACCCCACCCTTGGTGCAAAATTGGTACACAAATAATAGTTTCATTTCTCTAAACTCCTCTTTAATGAGGAATTACTTTCAAATTCAGATATTAATTTAATCAATGCATTTGCTCTTTCATCCCATGTATTTTCTTTTAAAAATTTTTGGTGCAAGGCATCCGACACTACAGGCTACTACGCCTCTTGAATAAATCTCCAAATTCGGCCATGGTTTTTGCTACTTTTACCATATCGTGAAAGCCAATGTGGCTTATACCCGTGACTACAACTGGCAAGCCCATGTAAATGTATTCATATAGTTTTATAGGATCTGCGGCCATGGACAAAGCAGTCTTTTTGAATGGAATCATTGCGACATTCCAATGCTTAGAATAGTTCTTTAATTCATTTGGCCGAACTTTTCCAGCCAAACATACATTATTCGGAAGGCTCAAATTCTTTGGTTCACCATACCCGATAATTTGAAACACCCATTCTGGATGCATGGTGGCTACCATTTTCACTAAATCCCAATCAAACCAAGCAGGAGTAAGATGACCAAAATATCCAATAGTTATATCTCCGTGAGGTATATCCACATGTAATCCATCCTGAGATTCGTGATCCAATGCCTCACTTGATAAGGCATTAGGTAATAATTGACTTTGGCTCCAAAATTTTTTGCTAATTTATCTGATATAACGGGACTAACTGCAGTAATGATATCTGAATTCAATGTAACATAAGCTTCAATGTCTTTATCATACCAGATTGCATGCCCAGAATCATGGAATGCTTCCCAATCATCAATTACGTCATAAATAGTTGTCCATCCATAGCTGTTTGCTAAACTCAAGAGCTCAAAAAGAGAAGGGTGCGGAAATTCTATAAGTAGTGCCTTATGAGAGGTGGGCATGTCGAGGATTTTTTCGGCATCAGTCATTAGAACATCAATTGGAATCTGAAACACATTAGGATATACTTCGCCAAATTCAAAGTTCTATCTTGGCACCATCTGAAACTGGAAAATATGATCCAAAAATTTTTCTTCGAGAGATTTTGCGCAAGACGCATTGATCGCTGACCTTCGATTTCAATAAATTTCACACCGGAAAAAATCAGCAATACATTATTTCCTGAATTGTTTTTTAAAAAGAGCTTTAATGAAGATAAGGCTTTAATTCGGATTTGTTCAGTGGCTCGCAAAGCTGGAGAGATTTATTTTTAAAAATAAATTTATTTGTAATATATCCAATTAATTTAGTGATATGTGAATTCATAAGAAAATATTTACCATAATATTGGCTTAGCTTCCAAGAAAGCGAATTTTCCCGTTCACTTAGTATTTGCTCGAGCTCGGAGATCTTATTATCTTTTAGAATTAATTCCGATTTTAGATCCTGGATTTCCAATTCTTTTTGATCCAGCTTTACCATAGTATCCTGAATTTCTTCAGATGCATCATTCATTCTCATTTGTTTTCGGATCCAAATATTTCATTTCTTTTCTTTACATAAATATGACAGCATTAAATCTGAAATTTTCTTTGACTTAGTTTCCCATGTTTTGTCTGACAAAACTATCGACGCATCCTCCAAATTTAAATCTTTCGTCAAAGCTAAGTCAATCAGATTGATAAATTCACTTTCGTTTTTTGCTACATATATAATATTTTCATATTGTATTAATTCAGGCAGCTCCGTTGAAATAACATTCTTTCCCCCGGCAAGATATTCATATAATTTAACAGGATCTACGCTTTGAGTGAGTCTATTTAACTTAAAAGGGAATTAGGCAAATATCAAATGCCTTGATATAATTTGGAAGCGAAAAATACGATCTCTTTCCAATAACGAAAATGTTATGCAATTTTTTCAATGCATCCACCGATCTGTTTACTTTTGAATTAACCGGACCCAAAAGCACTATCGAAATATCAGGACGGTTTATTGCAATAGCTTTTAGTAGATTGAAATCCACGACTCATCAATAGCACCAATATATCCTGCAATTGGAGAATTGATGCATTTTATATCTTCAGGTACTGGAAGATTCGTCATAGCTTTGTTAAAAAATTTAACATCAACCCCATTTCCGATTAAATAAACATCCTTCGTCCTCTTCTCAGAGATAATTTTTAATAAATTTAATGATGTTGTAATGATAATATCCGATTTATTGATTAAGATATTAATATATGTCTCTATCCATCAGGGCACACTGGAAAATGCTAATCTATCATCAACACATTCGTAGACAACCAATTTCTCGTTGAGTCTACCAATAAGCGTAGCATATCTTGGTTCGTAATACATCAATATAGGGAATGTTATTCCATTCATCTTCGAGATTGCTTTAATCCAGAAAAGAATTATTGTATCATTGATACATCTAAATGTTGAAAGACCGATTCGAAAAGTGGCAACGATGGAAGAGAAACAATTGTTATATTCTCTAACTTCCTTGAAAAAATTCTGGCTCCTTAATTAGCGTTAGCAAAGATGTCGGCTCAATGAATATTATATTCCAGTCCTTAGGAAAGCGAACTCTAATATATTTTGATGTCTTTGCCACAAATAATCCCAAAAAATATCTGAAAAACATATAAGATACATTATTTGCCTCAGCCAATTAACTCAATTATTTTTTGAGCAGTTGTGCCATCACCAAAGGGATTATGCCATTCTCTGGACCGATTCAACATTACCTCAACACCGGCCATTATTTTCGTTCGATCCGTTCCCACTAAAATGTTACTTCCCACACCCAATGTCTCGGGCCTCTCAGTATTTTCTCGCAATGTTACACATGGGACTCCTAAGATGCATCCTTCCTCTTGGATTTCCACGAGAGTCGTTAAGAACCAAGTTAGCTCCTGATTCTATTTGTAAGAAATCCAGATAGCCCAAAGGGTTCAGTAATTCAATGCCTTCGGGAACAGTAATATCGAACTGATCTATGCGTTTTTTTGTCCGAGGGTGTATCGGATACATCAAGGGATATCCATATTTTCGATAGACCATTCCAAGGGCGGCCAGAATATTTCCAAGCTTCTCTTTCGTATCAACATTTTCTTGTCTATGCACAGTAGCCAAAAAGTATCCGCCTTTCTCCAAATTAAACCGTTTAAGCGCGTTGGAATTTCTATCCGATAGCTCTGAGTTTTGAAGAATCGCATCTACAACGGTGTTACCTACTACATGAATGAGTGCTTCAGCTACCCCTTCTTTAATTAAATTGTTCCTTGCACCCTCTGTTGGGACAAAATAAAAAATCTGAGAGGTGATCAGTCAAGACTCTATTTATTTCTTCCGGCATATTCAGGTCATAGCTCCTTAATCCTGCTTCAACATGTCCAATTTTTTATCCGCATTTTGGATGCTGCAAGTGCTCCGGCAAGAACAGTATTCGTATCGCCTTGAACTAATATAATTTCAGGCATCTCATCTAGCAAAATTTTCTCGATTCCCATAAGCATCTTACCAGTTTCCTCTGCGCGAGTGCCAGATCTTATATCTAAATTGTAGTTCGGATCAGGAAGCTCTAAATCTTTAAAAAAGACTCTATCCAAATCATAAGAATAGTGTTGACCGGTATGCAAAACCATATAATCTATTTTCTGCGATTCGCACATCCTAATGATAGGAGACATTTTAATTATTTCAGGACGCGTCCCTAATATGATAGAAATTTTCATTTTTATTCCTTCTTTATGATCTTAACAATAGAATTTAAATCCATAAAACCCATTATCCATACATCGGCATAAATCACATTTGCTTGGTGGTTGCAACGCATATTGTATCATCATATTTTATGATATTAGGTACACTGTTACATCCATTATGACGACTATAGCTACCACTTTCTTAAACCTTGCGTCTCGAACCGGATAATATGTGCCTTAACGAGAACTCAGCCGGCATGAAATCATAACAGCGGCATATTTCGCAGAATAGTTCTATTGCTTGCCCACGCGGGAAAAACGGATATGCTACGATGCCTAACATATCTCCGATCCTAGGTCTTGTCAACTGAACCTTGAAATATATCGTTGCAGGTGCAATTTATCCACTTGACAAAATGAATAATCTAATATCCTTGGCAATATCGCTCGTTTATTATTCCTGCGTTTCATAGATTAAGTGAGTTTAATAAGGGTGCACAATTTAACGATATATGCTGCCATTGTATCGTACCGAAATTCAGGACCACACACTTTTCGACTGAAGACCATCTCTTGAATGGCGGTCCAGCCAACTCTCTGAGGTCAGCGGAACTCTGAGAAGGCTATCTTCCTATAGAAGCAGTGGAAGAGAATTCCCTTTTGCAGGAATTACTGAATAGTCAAAAGCTTCGCGTGATTAGTGAGACTAAAGATCGAGATCCAAGCCGCAAATCGATATGAAACTAAAACCGATTTTGAGACAGAGCTAACAATAGAAATGGCGAAGAGGCAATTAGATAGATAATTTATATTTGTTTAAATCCAACCAGTTCCCAAACCGCTGTACCGAAACGTAATACGATATCTTTTTCCATATAAGCACCATAACGCTCATCTTCTAATCTTATTCTATTCAGTTCCGTTATCTCTTTGTTGAATTGATTCAAAACATTATTTGCTTCTTCTCTTATATTTAGATTGAGCTCGTCACTTATCCTTCGATCATCAAATAATTTTAATGCATTGCACGTTTCGTTGAAATCCGAAATGAGCGTGCTTAATTCTGTATGAGGAATGGAATTCATTAGCTTTGATGTTATATAATTATTTGTTAGATGATAAAAGTACCATGAGAGTAAGTGGTAATGTCCCATGGTATAATCACAATGAAAGACTTCATCATGATATTTTTCGGCCATTAATTTTGGTAAAAGAGTGATGCCTGGCAAATTGAAATGCCCATCGGCCTTTAGATGGCCTACATAAAATGCGTTTGGTATAGCCATAACTAACAGCCCTCCTGGATTGAGCAGCTCCGTTAGCCTGACTATGGCTTGAAGAGGATCTTCAACGTGTTCTATGACATCCATACATGTTATTATATCAAACTTTCCTATTGATTTTAATAAGTTTTTATCTAGAATACTCATTTTGCTTATATCTGCATTTATCCGGTTATCATTAATATTTCCTTGCGCTAATTTGAGTAACCTTTCATCTATATCAATTCCAAAAACTTCATTGGCCCCTCGCTTCTTAAATGCAACTAAACATCCACCATAAGCGCAGCCAACATCCAAGTAGCGCTTTCCTCTTATATCCGTGTAATTTGCTACACGATTTACCAACTGCTCCGCACGTTCATTGGTACTCAATGAGTACTCGACGTATCTTTTTAATAATGGATCGGTTATTTCTTTTGCCAGATCAACATTCCAGAATTGGGATACTAAATTTTGAAATTCAGATTCATCACTAGACAAAGACTGCTTTCCTCTGATATCACATATGTCTTTCAGCCTCGTTAAGACGCGAGTTGTCAGATAACTCATGAGTTGCTATAATCACACGATATCCTATTTAACGATAAGGGTGGCGGAGCATTCCTAAGTGTCAGTCACTGCGTCAAATCTTCATATACTATCTTTTTTAATTCATACAAAAAAAGAAATCCACTAACTTTCAATTTTTAATGCTGATTTATAAAGAGTGCATTCCGTTATTACAGGTTCTTAGTAATACACAAAAGTCAAAAAAATTAATGAATTATCCATGCTAGGATATTAAATTGCTGCCCATTGCACAACCCATTCTCTTTGATTTGCGATTTCTGGGGTCAAATATTTATTCAAATCGTCTCGTAGATAAATCCTAAAGCTTGTTGGTGAAGGGGAATAGATCGCATTAATACCTTTTGCCTCCCATTGACTATAAAGCCCTCCAATCGATGTGAAATATCGTGGTGTATTAGTAAAACCATCCGTATTGGTTTCGACATCTGCATAAATGGAATTACTGCCGTATTGCTTCCAGTTTGTAGCCTCAGAAGCAGTTGATCCTGCCTCTTTATTCGACTTAGGAACCCCAATCCATTGTACGTTCCAGCCCCTCTCGTTGGCAATTTCCGGTGTTAAGTAACTGCTTAAATCATCTCTCAAATAAATTCTAAATCCTGTATCTGTAGGAGAATAAACCGCACTAGCACCATCAACCTCCCATTGGCTGTAACGCCCTCCTATAGATGTGAAATATAGCGGCGTATCAGAGAATCCTGCTTTCGTTGTATCGATATCAACATAGAGAGAATTGCTTCCGTACTGCTTCCAGTTTGTTGCACCAGAAACAGTTGAGCCTGCTAAGCTTTCGGTCTTTGGAATTCCGGTCCACTGGATATTCCATCCCCTATCATTTGCATTATTTGGTGTTATGGGATTACCTAAATCGTCTCTTAGATAAATTCTAAAACCTGTGGCAGTCGGAGAATAGATCGCATTTATCCCGTCTAGTTGCCAATGACTAGAATCACCTCCGATAGATGCAAAATAGTAGGGAATAGCTGTAAAACCTGCTGCGGAAGTATCAACATCTACATAGATAGAATTGCTACCATATTGCACCCAGTTAGTTGACCCAGGAAGAGTCGATCCTGTCCATCCATAATTGGCCTTAAAGGCAGGACTAATTGGGCTTCCATACAGCACCTGTGCCCCTGTCTTATCGCCGTTCCCCAGGGTCCTCTGCGGCTATGCATCATAAGCATTCATCACCTGGGCCCAATCTTGCGTCCTTGGATCGCTGGGAGGAAGAGACCCGCCTAGACTTGTGGAGTAGATATCATCCATACCTATGGCATGGCCCAGCTCATGAACGGCAACGCTCTGCAGATCGATCTTGCCTGTGCTCTGGGCAGTGGCCAGGTCAGTCGTCCACTGAAAGTCGCGGCTGAACCAGATGTCTGATTCGGATATGGAGTAGTATCCATCCACCATCTGCCCATTGCTCCACCAACGATTGAGGCCCAGATAGTTGTTGCCGAGATTCTTCCAGCCGGTGACAGAATAGCCGTCACTTATTTCTTGCCCTGATGCCGGGAATGGATTGTCCACAACCTTGGTATAGTCGATTATCACCGGGGTGCCATCGGCGAATATGTTCTGGGCTACTGCATCATCCCAGGAATTGGCTGCAGCCGCTATGGCACTTTGCGTGGACGCTGGATTGAGGCCTGACGGGGTGTCGGTCGGGTTCAGGTAGAGCTGCAATTTGGGATCTTTCCTGTTCAAGCGGAATCCCGTCAGGTCATAAGACGAATAGGACCCGCCAGATGCGGCCGCTGCCGCCTGAGAGACCTGCGCCGTGCCAAGTTCATCAGATCGATCCAGATTCATCACGCTCATGTCAAAGCTGCCTATGGCCTTGCCGTCATCTACCAGCCTCATCCCTGCCATGCCCATGACCCGGCTCTTGCTTTCTGTGGAGACGGCCTTAAAGGACCCGTCATCCAAGATGATCACATTATCCAAGGCCGCCGATCCGCTGGAAAAGGCACGCTCTGAACCTTTTGATGCGAGATTTGCTGTCAGAGTGCCCTGGCCGGAAAAGCCGGTTTTGGCCAGCATTACGTTCTTCTCTCCCAGCGCTCCCGAGACAACTTTGCCCCCCTGGCCATCCATGGCAGTGCTCTGTGCTGCAAGAGCACCCACTCCCTGTCCGGCAGATAGGCTCTGCGCGCTGACCAGGCTTCCGTCAATGACGCTCGCCTCCTGGCCAGCATTCGAATCCCCCTGTGCACCCTGAACGTTGAGACTCATGCTTCCCGTGCCACCCACATTCTGGCTGAGGCTGGCGGCCTCTGTGGAGGCTGCAGAGGATGTGGAGGCGCGAAGCTCTCCCTGGCTGATGATATCGTTTTGCAGAGAGTAACCGGTTCCCGACAGCGACTGCTTCAGACTGTTCTTTCCAGTGCCGATGGCCCGGCGATCTATAGAGATGCTGCCGGAGCCAATAACCAGGTTTTCCTTTAGCAATGTGGAATCATCCAGATTGAAGCTCTCTCTGGCAGAAGCAGACCCGCCGCCGTCTCCCAAAGAGCAACTTACAGAAATGCAATAAGCCGGTGCCGAAAAAGTGCATACGGCAATGAAGCACGTCAACGTCAAACTTAGGATTTTGCTAGTCATAAGATATACACCAATATTAAGATAAGTCTAAACATACGAATTCTTACTACGTTCTAATAATAAGATGCCACATTAATAAAGATGTCGATCCACTTCAGATTTCTAAATCATGCCAGTACTTATCGAAAACCTTCTATAATTAAATATATCTCTTCATTTATGAAAAAGATGTTGAACGCAGATGCCGAGATAACTGCACGAAAAAATTACCCCACCATCGGCTGACTGCAATCTTTGCGATCTCACTCTTCGCGTGGATGCTTATAGCTGGTGCAGTCGAAAACCTCTTCAGGGCTGACCCCCAGATCCCTCACTTCTTGTGGATTCAAGTTATTCCCACTGGAAATAAAGCAGGTCTGCCAATCAAATTCCAGTGCATTATACTTGAAGTCGGAATTCATATGAAGGCTTCGGGAGATATTGTAATTTCCGCTGTATCTCTCATCGCCTTCGTTTAGCACCCTATAGGTCCCACGTTTGAAATCGTAGCTGGAGCTTGTCTGCCTGTATTTCAGGTCCGCAATACCGGTGGTGTAAGTCCTGGTATCGTAGTACATCTCTTTGTTTGGCATGAAATTCGCAGAGAGCATGGTATCGTTATTATCAGCGAACACGGTGGCGTTCATGTTTCTCAGCAGCATACCCACATTTGTCTCCTTGGATAATTCCCTGTTGTAGAGGAGATTGCTGCCGGCAAAGTCCAGATTGTTCCCGGCAAACTCTCGATCGTTTATCTCCTTGCCGGAGTACTTTATGATTTTACTGGACCTGAGAACCACAGGCCATTCCTCAAAAATTTGGATAACAAAAAGTCCGCCGCTAGCGGTAGTGTTTATGAGAGTCGGATTGTTGTTGTCCGATTGCATGCGCATCTGCTCCTCCGAGCTGTAGCTTCCCTCCAGGGCAGAAGTTCGGTCACGCAGACGGACATCGTTCACGTTCACATCCTGGTAGCCGGAGTGGTAAGGGCTCAGAGATCTGCCTTTATAGTCCACCGGCGATATGGTTCCCTGGACGGAATGCGAGTAGTCGAAGACTATGCTCTCGCTTTGGCGTTGGACTGACCAGGATGAGGTATTCGTTCCTACGGCTACGGATAAGGAGGTCGCGCCCGCAGCCGTGATGAAGATCAGCGATAGTAACAATCCAATTGAAATCTTCCACAGATATCTGGTTTTGGGTCTTTCCATCGTCGAAGCCTCATCTCACAGGTCGGATTTCCTCTTTCAAAACCACCGAGATTATGTTTCTATTTTAGTATTCATTGGTCACCCAGCCGTATCTTGAAATCCGCATTGTTCTCAAATGCGGTCTGTTTCAATCATATAAGTACTATTGCTGATTCACATTCTTACTTTCGAGCGCTTGGACGGCGTCAGCAGCAGCCTATTCTTCATGACAGCGAAAACTGATGCAGCCATTGAATTCTCAAATAGGATGCGATCCAGGCGGCCAAATAACTCTAACCGAAGTCGAACAGCGACTTTTGTCCAGCTTTCCCCTGCCCATTGGTTGCGGCCACGGGAAGCCTCACCTCCCCATACTTTCCACCGCCGCCCGGACAGACCTCTACTTTCCCCAGCCGGAAGGCTTCGATGGCCTCAATTACTTTGGGCTCGGCCTTCAGATCCATGAGATCCGCCTCTACCAGAACCTCTATCTCCGTTCGCCCCCGAGTTAGCTCACTCCAGAGTTTCTGAACCCCGCGGGTCATGGCACTCCTATGGCCGAGAGCCAGTGCTATGATCTCTGCCAGGGGAATGAGATGCAAATAAGGCGGCCTGTGGTCCGGGTGCTTGGGCTCTGCATAATCCGCCAGAAGATTCACCCGGTCGACAACCCCGAGTTTGATCCGGCCCTGGCACTTAGGGCAGCGTCCCATCAGCTCGTCCATTTGTATCGCACTGTATTGCTGGTAGCAGCGCGTGCAACTGGTTCGGTTGTACTTGCCTTCCTCCGGGAAAAAGCCCACATTGAGCGTGGGACGGCGGCCTTTCTCTCTTGTTATGGCCATAGCAATCTCACTGAAGCCAGGGCTCTCTATCTCCATCTGATTGAACTCACGGGCAAGCTTATTGGAGAGAGGCGAATGTGCATCGGAGTTAGAGAGAAACGTCCGGCTGGAGAGCTCCGCGATTCTGTCGGCGTAGTCGGTGTCTGCGCTCAGACCAAGCTCTATGAAAGCAATTCTTGTCGCAGTCTCCTGATAGCATTCGGCCAGAGACTGATAGTAGGCGTAGATACCTGTCCAGGGTGTGAAGGCATGGCTCGGTCCAATCAGGCCGCCAGCTTCCAGAACCAGATCTGCAATTTGCGCACCATTCATGTGCAGCCTGGGCCTGCCGTCTTTAAGCAGATTGGAAGAATGGGGAGCAAATCCTTCCTGCAGCTCTTCTGCTTTGGAAATATCCGGCAGGAAGATGAGATGATGAACGCGACTGGAATCCTCAACTTCCACTGTGAGGGCAAAAAGCGTGTCCCCCAAATTAAAGAGACCCTCATTTTCAGGAAGTTCTCTTATGGCATCAAGCCACAGGGGATGAAGGCAGTCACCTGTGCCCACGATCTTCACGCCTTTGCGGGCTGCTTCTTTTGCGATCTCTGGCAGCTCCATGTTCATGGATACCGCCATCGAATATTTGGAGTGGATGTGAAGATCGAGGTTAACCTGCATCTTCTTGTGGGTCTATCATATCGGGATAAACCCTTTACGGCTCGAAACCGGGACTGTAGAATATGATTGACCCAGATCATCCGCAGACCCATTTTTCCAGGACAAAACCTATATGCTCTGCGGTCAATTTTCTGGCGTGGAAAACGAAAGCCAACGGGAGATTCTGGAGATCTATGGCCAGGGATTGATATCCCTGGACGAAGCCCTGAGACGCATTAAAGTCCAAAGCATAAGAACGGTCGGAGCGGTCGCCAAACTGGATGTCTGCCGGCAGGACCGAATAGGCATTCCAGAAGCGATTCTTGCCGAAGGAAAAGATAAAAATGATTTGCTGGCCATCTCTCTGGCCCATCTTGAGTCTACAGGCAGTGTTATCATCACACGCGTCTCGGCGGAGCAGCTTGATGTCCTGATGAGCGCAAAACTGCCCGCGTCAAGCGTTCTAGAACACAATTCCCGGGCCAGAACGGTTGTCATCCGATCGGGAGAACGATCTACTAAAATGGGCAAAGTGGGCATTCTGGCGGCAGGAACCGCAGACATTCCTGTGGCAGAGGAGGCAAGGGTGACCGCAGAAGAGATGGGTTGCACCGTAGTCTCAGAGTACGATGTGGGAGTCGCCGGCATTCACAGGCTCTTTCCCTGCTTGGAGAAGATGATCGACGTGGACGCTTTCGTGGTAGCTGCGGGAAGGGAGGGCACCCTGCCTGCAGTGGTGGCGGGCCTCGTGGAAGCTCCGGTGATTGGCCTGCCCGTTTCCACAGGCTACGGCCTGGGCGGAGGCGGAGTGGCTGCCCTCTATTCTATGTTACAGTCCTGCTCCGTTCTCACAGTGGTTAATGTAGATGCAGGCTTTGTGGCAGGAGCTTATGCTGCAAAGATCGCCAAACAAAAGGCGTATGGACAAAAACAGTCATAAATTATTTCCAGAAAAGTATTTATACGATCAAAATATTAGGGCACATGAGCGGGTACACTCATCTTTTTTACTAACCCCCACTCCCCTACCCGCTCATCGCTAATTCACGCTGCATAATTCCCGGAAGTATTATAATGCGTAAGATAAAATGGATCCTTAATCTTTTTTAGAAAATAGTGGCAAATGTCCTCTACATTCTCAGTGTTACCGATTTTCTTGAATATCATCTTTTCTATCCCTTCTTCATCTCAGCCAGATCATTGATAATCTCGACGTACTGCCGGACCAGGGATTTACTCATCTCCAGCTCAGAAGCAATGTTCTCTGCAGGAATCCCATCGGTATAAAGCTTTAGAACCTTTTTATAACCCTTGATATACCGGTCGCATGCTTCTTCGCTATGGGAAGTCCTCCGCGCGATCTCAGGCGTTGGGACGTTCCTGACAAACTGTTGAACGATAATCTTCTTGTGAGTTAATGTCGGACCGATATCATGAATAGTCCCACGATACGGCAGGATAACGCCCCGCTCCAGTTGGAATTCTCTAATGTCCTTGCCGATAGTGCCTGCACTCACTCCTATCAAGAGACTCACATCGGCTTGATTCAGAACTCCATCCTGCTCATATGCTTCACGAAGTATCCTAGCCACCTTGCACTTTCGGATCTCTTTGGCAGAGTAACCATCAAGCCTCAGCTTCAAGTCATCCTGGTTAGCGAGGGACAGGATTACTGGAACCATCTTGGTGTTCTCGATGGTCTTATTCCGGCCGGGATATTCGTCTTTATGTGCCGCCCACCATACAACCTGACCAGCATCAAGCTTCCATCCATCTTTCAGATGCCTATTGAACTCTTCCAGCAAGTCTTTGATGAACATATCCTGGATTTTGTCACCTCCAAGAAACTTGTATTCCTGGTTGAGCATCTGCTTCACGGAGTTAGCGAACCCTTTGTACTTCCGGAGCATTCTTTCTGCATTTGAATCTCTCATGGGTTCATCACTCCGCTGCTTTCTTTCCAAGGTACTGAGCTTTTTTTCAATGGCAACGGCTCAGCGAGAATCTGCTGAAGCCTGATTTGAGATTCAGGACGATCCTTACACGTCTCGTAGAGATCAAGATATTCCTTAACGAGCCTCTCGGACATGTCAGTCAGTTCGCGTATTTCATGCAAAGAATATCCGCGACAGTGGAATCTGACTGACTTGGAGAAGCCCGTGAGATACCTTTGAACAGAAAAGCCAGAGTGGCCAGTCTTGCGCTCGATGTCTGTGTACTCGTAACCCTCAAGCCACATCTTCACTACTTTCGATTTGTGTGTTACTCCTGGACCAATATCCTGAAGTGTTCCACGAGTAGAAACATCAATTCCCTGCTGTTTTAGCTCCTTGACATCACGCCGAATCGTTCTTCTGGAGCAAAGAAGAATGGCTCATCTAGAAGTCGATATGCACTTTGTGAGCACCGAACGGGAGATCCAGGCGAGGGACTGCTAGTCAGTTGGCCCTCGCATCTGGTGCTGAATGGACGCATGGAACTGCAAACCATTCCAGTACACTTTACTTTATACAACCTGGATTTACTTAAAGATTTTGGTCCTTAACTGGAGGTAGAATAGCTGGAGCCGTCGTTGCAGAAGGTATCTTGACGGCAACCACCATGACCCCAGACTCGCGGCAATAGGCCTCGATCCTCTGTAGAGCATGGTCCACCATTCCACCGGAGGTCATGATCAGAGAGCTCTTTCCTGTTAGGGCCTTGAGGATGCATTTGTCTATGACGCCATAGGTGAAGTCCAGGGGGATCCTAGACTGCTCAGCCATAACCTTGGCGCTGGTGCCCATAGCTCCCGTATAATCCGCCCCGACATTTTTGAGGATCTCCGGGATTGGCGCCTTTTGATCTTCGTCCACATTGATGATGTAAATAGTTCCTCTAATCGCTTCTTTGATGAGATTCGTCTTTCCTGCACAAGATTCCAGAAGATCGCAGAGCTCAAGGATGTTCAATGGCGGCTTCACGCCACCGACCAGACCACGACCCGCCAGCTCCTGGAATAGGTCTACAACTGTCGGAAGCTTCAGCCTGGCCGTCTTGATCAGCTCAGCATCTCCGAATACCTCCTGACCCGGGCCGCGGCGCAGCACTCCCCCGTCTTTCATCAGCACTACATCATCCGCCCAGCGGTAGGCAAGTTCCACGTCATGGGTAGAGATGATCAGGGTCTTCCCGCCGAGGTTCAGCTCATCGAGCATCTCCATGATCTCCTCGGAGCTGGCCGGATCGAGGTTTGAGGTGGGCTCATCAAGTATTATCACATCAGGCTCCATGGCCAGGATGCCAGCAATAGCGGCTCGCTTCTTCTCTCCCCCGCTGAGGTGGTGAGGCGGACGGCGTTCGTATCCGGAGAGGCCGACGTACTGCAGGGCGTAACCGACGTACTTCTTCACCTTCTCAGGAGGGAGACCAAGGTTTACAGGCCCGAATGCTACATCCTGATAGACAGTAGGAGCAAAGAGCTGATCATCAGAGTTCTGAAAGACCATGCCCACTTTTCGCCGAACCTCCCTCAAGGATGCGGAATCATAGCTCAGAGCCCGGCCGCGAAAGAGGACTTCTCCAGCGGTCGGTCGGAGGATTCCATTGAACATGAGCATCAATGTGGACTTGCCCGCACCATTGGGCCCCACCAGGGCGATCTTTTTGCCCCCTTCCAGTGAGAGGCTGACGTTTTTCAGGGCCTGCGTCCCATCTCCGTAGGAATAGTCGACAGATTTAGTTTCAAGGATATTCGTCATTGCTGCCTCATAGAAATTGGATGTCCCGGGTCAAGGCGGCAAATGCCGTAACCAGGAGCAAATACGCCATTACGGCAATGATTTCCTTTGCCTCTGGTCCAGGGCACTGATCCATGAGATCAAGTAAACCACTGTAGCAGCGAGCATCCATAGCAACGATGAGCCGTTCTCCTTGCTCCCAGGATCGCAAGAACAGGACGCTGGAGAGCATGGTGAAGGAGTTCAGAGAGTTTCTTGCTCCAACATCCCCCAGGCGCATTACCTGGGCATTGTGGATCATCGCCGCCTGGTCCAAGAAGACGAAGATGTACCTGTAAATCATCATAGATAGTTCAAGTACGGATTCTGGAATCCGGAGGGACTTCAGCACAGCAAATATCTCGATCATCGGTGTGGTCAGAGCTATGAAGAAAAGAGAACACATGCCGCCGAAAGTTCTGGCGATCAGGAGAAGGGCCAGGTTTGCTCCGTCTTCTCGAAGGCTTATTTGCAGCCCAAAGATGTTCGCGGCAAATAGTGTCTGGCCTGAGCCATGCATGAATGCCACGACTCCAGCACTGAGCAGGGCAAAGGAGAGGGGCAGGAGCAGCAGCCGGGAGTAAAAGCGTCCTGGTATTTTGGCCATCGTTACAGTTACAAAGCTCATGGTCACCGCCACGAACAGAGGGGCTAGCGGGGTGACTGAAGACACGCAAATAAGGATGGCACCCAGTCCCAGGAGCAATTTGAGCCGCGCGTTTGTATCCCGCAGAGCATTGGATTGCGCCCAGTCGTCTAGCAGGTCATGCATCTGATTTTCCTTCATGCTCAGGAACAGATTTGGCACCCTTCATCTTCGCTACAGCTCGATAGTAGCCCAGGAAGTAGCCGATTATGAGGCTGCCGATGGCGGCCTGCAAGGCGAAGAGGAGACTCTCGACTTCGGTGCTTGGCGGACTGTAGACGGGCTGGGCCCAGGGATGGTAGGTCCCTCCGGTGAGCTCGGAGATCACGTTCTCTACTTTTCCATCTGCTCCGCCCCAGTCGTGGTTCTGGCTTGAACTGACATATGCAAAGGCTGCGATGAAGATGATCAGAATGCCTATGGCTATAAATTCCATCTTCATATCGAAGACTCCCTCAGCTTCTTGATCATGCTGGAGGGCACCACATTCAGTCTCTGCAACACATCAGGGCGCAGCTGCATGATATATTTGAACATTAATGCCGTCACAATTCCTTCTATAATTGCCAGAGGAATCTGAGTTATAGCAAATATGGCTGCAAAGGCTTCCAGAGAGGCAATAACTCCGCCGGATGCCGCAGGGAACGCCAGAGCGAGTTGAACTGAAGTGACGAGGTAAGTGGCCCAATCGGCGAGCGTCGCCGCCAGGAAGACAGTAAAGTATAGATTCAAACCCGACTTCAGGGCCGTTTTATAGACAATGTATCCGACTATCGGCCCGGCAATGCCCATAGAGAACGTGTTGGCGCCGAGAGTTGTCAAGCCTCCGTGAGCCAGAAATATAGCCTGGTAGACCAGGACGATCACAGCCATAACCGATGTGATCCAGGGGCCGAAGATTATCGATCCCATGCCGGTTCCAGTAGGATGCGAGCAGCTTCCTGAGACAGGGGAAGGCAGCTTCAGGGAAGAGAGAACAAAGATGAAGGCGCCAGCGACGGCCAGTAAAGGCAGTGTTTCGCGACTATCTTTGATCGTTTTGTTCATCTTATAGACCCCGTAAGAGACTACTGGAAGAGAAAGTATGAACCAGATCTCCCACCAGGGATGAGGAAGAAATCCCTCCATTATATGCATAGCGTCACCATTGAAGACTAAGAGATCCTGCCATATAAAGTTATCTTGATTTAGAACCAAATAAGTTTAATTAACTCAGTTTCGGCCTGCGCCCGGGAATCGCTCTTAAATATTGAGTCAGTCCAGAAAGATCTATCTTGACCCAGATATTTACCGTCACCGACCTTAATGAGAGGATAAAGAACCGCCTGGAGAATGATCCCCGCCTGCACGACCTCTGGGCTCAGGGAGAGGTCTCCAACTTCGTCCACCACAGGTCCGGTCACAGGTATTTCACTCTCAAGGACCGGGATTCACAAATCTCCTGCGTCCTCTTCAAGAATCAAGCCGATCGTCTCGGCTTTGATCTCAAAGACGGTTTGAACATTCTGGTCTATGGAGACATCGCAGTCTACAGGCCGCAGGGAAGGGTACAGCTTGTGGCCAAGGGCATAAAGCAAGATGCGGGCCTGGGATTCCGGCACCTGCAATTCGAGGCTTTGAAGAAGAAGCTGGCTGGTGAGGGGCTTTTCGATTTAGAACGCAAGAGGGCTTTGCCCCGTTATCCAGAGAGGATCGGCATTGTTACCTCTCCGCAGGGAGCAGCGCTGCGGGATGTTCTGCGTATCATCGGTTCCTATCCGGCTCATATCATTCTTTCTCCGGCACAGGTGCAGGGCGAGGGGGCAGAAGAAAGCATCGTTTCGGCGCTGCTGGCGCTGCAGGGCCTGGCTGACGTCGTCATCGTCTGTCGCGGAGGAGGCTCCACTGAAGACCTATGGTGCTTCAACTCGGAAGCAGTAGCTCGCGCTATCTTCGGATGCGACTCACCCATCATCTCGGCAGTGGGCCATGAGACAGACGTTACCATTGCCGATTTTGTGGCGGATATGCGGGCAGCAACGCCCACCGCTGCGGCAAAGATGGCTGTGCCCGATATGGAGGAATTGAAGGAGTGGCTGCAGCAGAGCAGGGTTCAGATGATGCGTGCCCTTTGGACGATCCTGGAGCGAAAAGAGGAGCGTCTGGAGTACCTGAAGCACAGCATCTCAGCCAGGAGGATGTATTCCCTGGCGGCAGACGCCCGGCAGCGTCTGGACTATCTTGGTGAACGCCTGGATGTGGCCCTCGCAGATAAGCTGAAGGCCAGGCGCGCGCGGCTGGAGCTCGCCCAGGGTCGTCTGGCTGCAGTAGGACCTCGTGCAACTCTTTTGCGGGGCTACGCGGTCGTCAGATCGAATCATGGCCTTGTGCTGAGAGCAGAGGATGCACGCCCTGGCGAAGTGGTGGAACTGATCCTGGGAGAAGGAAGGCTCATGTGCCGGGTTCTGGAAATCAAAAGCGGGAGTGAGGTGTTCATGGAGTGAATAAGAAAGAGATAGGACTGGAGGAGGCGCTGGACGACCTGGAGCGCATCGTCTCAGAGCTTGAAGAAGGAAAGATGGGCCTGGAGGAGAGCCTGGATCTCTACGAGAAAGGGATGAAGCTGGTCAAGCTCTGCAACGCCCGGCTGGAAGGCGCAGAGAAGCGGATTGAAAGCCTGACGGGCGAGGTGCCACCTGATTTGATATGATTCTGCGATAAAGCTTAAATAGGATATTAGATGTACTTTTTCATACATTATAGTATCAGTTAGTACATTAAACGCAGACTAAGCCGGTGATCTATTGAAGTGTTTGACGCCCGAGAATTTTGCGATTAAGTTTGGGAGGTACGGCGGTCTCTTTGTGCCCGAAACGCTCGTACAGCCCCTGGCAGACCTGAGTGACGCCTATGAGCGCCTGAAGAGAAGCGACCAGTTTCAGGACGAGCTGAAGTCGCTCCTCAAGAACTTCGCGGGACGGCCAACGCCCCTCTATTTCGCCCGGAATCTCAGCCGAAAGCTGGATCGCAGGGTTTACCTGAAAAGAGAGGATCTGGTACACGGGGGAGCGCATAAGCTCAACAACACCCTCGGTCAGGCACTGGTGGCAAAGAAGATGGGCAAAACCCGGCTGATCGCCGAGACCGGCGCGGGCCAGCATGGAGTGGCCACAGCCATCGTCGGAGCCAATCTGGGTTTTGAGACGCAGGTCTACATGGGCGAGGTGGACATAGAACGGCAGAAGATGAACGTCTACCGGATGGAGCTGATGGGCGCAGAGGTCATACCCGTCCGGTCCGGCTCCAGAACTCTGAAGGACGCCATCAACGAGGCCATGCGAGACTGGGCTGCCAGTTTTGATCACACCCACTACCTTTTGGGCACAGCAGCAGGAGCACATCCCTTTCCATCCATGGTCAGGGACTTTCAAAGCGTAATCGGCCTGGAGGCTCAGAGGCAGATTCAGGAGGCAGAAGGCCGTCTGCCGGACAGCATCGTAGCCTGCGTGGGCGGCGGAAGCAATGCCATGGGGATCTTCGCCCCCTTTCTGAAAGATGAGGAGGTGCGGCTTGTGGCCGTGGAGGCTGGCGGCCGGGGCCCCGGCAAGAACGAGAGAACGGCGGACAACGGAGCTTCTCTTGGCTACGGCACAGACGGCGTCTTGCACGGTGCCCTCACCAAGATCCTGCAGGACCCTTACGGCCAGATCCTGGAGTCGTATTCCGTGGCTGCAGGACTGGATTATCCGGGCGTGGGCCCGGAGCTGGCTTTTTTGGCAGAGACGGGAAGAGTGCAGCCCAGGATCGCCGATGACAGCACTGCCATGCAGGGATTCAGGGCGCTCTCCCGGTTGGAGGGCATCATCCCGGCGCTGGAATCGGCGCATGCTGTGGGTTATGCCCTGCAGGAGCCGGAGACTCTCGGGGACCTCGTGATCATCAATATCTCCGGCCGCGGTGACAAAGACCTGGCAACGGTGATGGAATATGAGAATCTCTGAAGCTTTTGAGAAAGGGCCCTTGCTGATAGTGTACATCTGCGCAGGAGACCCAACGCCGCAGGCTACGCCCGATCTGGTGAGAAGGCTGGAAAAGGCTGGTGCAGACATCATTGAGTTGGGATTGCCCCACTCCGACCCCATCGCGGACGGGCCAACTATCCAGGCAGCAGCTCAAAGGGCCATTGCCGCGGGGATGAACACTGACGTTTACTTCCAGGCGGCAGCGGCCGCAGATGTCGCCATCCCCAAGGTCTTCATGGGCTACTACAACATGATCTATGTGCGGGGCCTGGATAGGTTTGCAGAGGACTGCGCAAAGTCCTGCATCACCGGCATGATCGTTCCAGATCTGCCCCCTGAAGAGGCCTGTCCTCTACAGGAGGCATGCGATAAACACGGTGTGGACCTCATCTTCCTGGCAGCACCGAACACGCCGCCAGCACGATTGAAGATGATCGAGGAGAAGACCTCGGGCTTCCTCTACCTGGTGGCGCGTACGGGAGTGACGGGCGCCCGAAGCGACATCCAGCAGGACACCCGCGACCTCATCGCCCGCGTTCCGGGCAAAAAGCCAAAGGCTGTGGGATTTGGCATCTCTACCCCGGAGCAGGCGGGCGAGGTCATTCGTGCCGGAGCTGATGCTGCCATCGTGGGCTCCGTCTGCGTGGACCTGATCGCCAGAGGCGAGATAGAAAGCTGGAGCAGCTGGTCAGCGACATGAAGAAGGCCGTGAAAACGGCAGCGAAGGCAAAGCTCCAATAGTTGGTGAGACTTATCACTGCTATGCAGGAAGGGCAAAGGAGATTTGCGGAAAAGACGCAGAAGGATCTTGAAGCCGGAAGCGATGCCACTATTGTCGCCTTTGGGGACTCCATCACCGCAGGCTTTGCAGTAAAGCGAGGCTTTCCATCTTTTTGGAAGGAGATGCTGCAGCAAAAGTTCCCTCTGGCGAAGGTGGAGATGATCAACTCCGGCATCTCCGGAGACACCAGCCAGGACGGTCTCGCCCGGCTGGACTGGGCAGTGCTCTCCTATGAGCCGGATCTGGTTACTATCAACTTTGGAATAAATGATGCTGTCCTGGACATAAGTGTGGATGAGTTCAAGGCCAACCTGATAAAGATGATCAGGCGCATCCGGTCAGGCCCCAATTCAGAGATACTGCTTCTATCTTCACAGCCGCTGGAGACGCCCCCCTATGACAGAATTGTGCAGGACTACTACCGTGCCATCGAGGACGTGGCCCGAGAGATGGATGTCGGTTTCGTCGATGTTTATGGTGCCTGGATGGAGCGCGTGCGCGCCGGGACGCCTTTGGGATCAATGATCATTCCGGGCCTGGATCACCCCAATGACGCAGGCTACAGGGTCATAGCCGAGGAAATGATGAAGCTCTTCTGATCCAGTGCAAAGTTAGATTAATTTGCAAATAGTAGACATCTATTATGGCCGAAAAAATCAGAGAAGTATGCCCCGTTTGCGGCAGCCCCGATTTATATTACGAGGCAGGAGGCTACACCGGCAAGATCTACCACTGCAAGGTCTGCGACTACATTGGAGCCCTCGTCGTCGAAGCAGATGAGGAGATGGCCAAAGCCATAAGAGAGGACTACGAGCAAAACAAGAACTCAAAAACCGTTTAAGCGGTATCTGTAAACAGATGAATAGGAACGGTTTTCTGCCAGTATGGAACATCTGCCTGCCCGGAACATAATCGATCTCCTTTTTCTGCTGGGATCACTCGGGCGCCTTATTTTCCTGCTTCAGACATCCTCTTTTGCACCTTGATCCATTCTGCCCCAAATAGGAATATCTGCGCTGAGTAATAGATCCAGAAGAGGAAGACCGCCAGAGAGCCTGCCGCTCCATAAGCGGAGCCGACGTTGGCAAATTTTACATAAGCCTCGATGCAAATGTTTCCCAATGCAAACATAAGAGCGGCCAGAGCTGAACCGGGAAGCACCTCACACCACGATAGCCGCACGCCGGCCAGAGTCTTGTAGGTGGCGGCGAATAGCAGAGTCACAAAGATGAATGAGACAATGAATGAGACAATAAATGTGAGAAGGCTGAGCAGTTTCAGGTGAACCGGCAGAAGCTTCTCGATCTGCATTCCTGCCGGAATGAGCAGGGCGCTGAGGAGGGACGTCGCCAGGAGCAGAAAGGCGACGAGACCTATGAGCAGATAGGACCTCAGGTAGGAAAGTATGGTGTCCAGGAGCGGTCTATCATCATCCGGAAGTCTCCAGATGATGTGAAAAGCCTTCTTGGTTTGCACAAAGAAACCGGCGGAACCGAGCAGGAGGAGCAAGACGCTCACAAGTGTCAGGCGAAATGAGGCGGCCATGGTTCCTAGCTGATTGATCAGTTCGCCTGCCACCTTTGGCATCTGCTGGCCAGCCAACCTTTCAGCCTGTGTTGTCACATCGGTCCCCAGAAATCCGCTCTGAATTAAGGCATTTATAAATATTACCATTAAAATGAACAGCGGCACAAAAGAGAAAATCCCATAGTAGGCGAGGGCCGCAGCCAGGAGCGATGCGTCGTCCTTCAGCCATTCGGAAAAAGCTTCCCGGAGGTGCTTGGGAACCGTCTTCAGGCGCAAAAAGATAGGCAAGCATCCTCCCCAGCTATTCTGATAGCCAGATTCCCAAAAAGGAGATTGAAAGAAGTCCTTTAGGACCCCTTCAGATCCTCTCTTTTGGTGATGTTCTTGATCTCCTGTTTCAGCTCCTCGGGCAGCCCCTTGATCTCCACATCCAGGAAGCCGCGCACAATGACGCTGGTGGCCTCCTCAGATGACAGGCCGCGAGCCATGAGGTACTCCAGCTCCTCCTCAGAGATGCGGCCTACTGCCGCCTCATGGGACATGTCCAGATCCCGGCTCTGGCCGTCCAGCTCAGGGATGGAGTAGATTCTGCCCTTGTCAGACAAGAGGAGGCCGACGCACTCCAGATGGGCGCGTGCGCCCGGAACTCTGCCAGTCATCCTCCCCCGGGCAATGACCTCGCCGCCCACACTGACCACTCGCGAGATGGACTCGGCGCTGGTGTCCGGAGCATTGAGGTTCACATTGCTTCCCACGTCGATGTTGCCCATGGCGGAATATATCACCGTGTTGAAGCTGGCCACTGCACCCCGACCGGCGAGCGTTGCCGTGGGGAATGTCTGGAGAGTCTTCACAGGCCGGAGCAGGATGTAGTTGTTGGAGAGGGATCCTCCCTCGGCTATGGTGATCCCGGTCCTGGGTCGAACCTCGACCTCCTTTCCCCAGCTGTGCACCATGGTAAAGCTCACCTTGGCATTCTTCTGGATGAAGAACTCAGAGACTCCCGCATGCAGTCCGCGCTGCACGTGTGCTGGCGTTGTGCAGCCGGTGATGACATGCAGCTCCGAGCCTTCTTCGGCGATGACGACGTTGTGCACACGCTGGTTGAGATTGCTGGACCCCAAATAGAGGCAGCTCTTCACAGGGAAGACGGTCTTCATCCCCTTCTTGGCGCGAATGAAGTAGCCCGCTGGAGGCGAGTTTGCAACATCTGCCGTGTACTTATCGGCGTCAGGCGCCACCAGCTTCCACCAGTAGTCCTGCAGATAGTCGTACTTCTTCAGGGCGGAAGCCATATCCATGATCTCCACTCCCTCAAAGAGAGACTTGGCCACCACAGGCGTCTGATCCATCTGCACATAAGCTCCCGAGGATTCTGAATCCAGCTTCACGCCCACGTCCATGGCAGCAGTTTTTACGACATTGGGAAGATCCTCGGCATCTTCTACGACGCTTTGGGGTTTGGCTTCTGTGTCATAGCTCTCCATGTCCACATCTGTGCCGTAGAGGGCCTTTTTTCCTCTCGCCTTCAGGGCTTTTTCTTCTATGCTGGACATACGCATCCCACACACCCTTCATATCCACTCTTCTTGATCTGTTCCAGGATCTCGCCTGGGTTTCCGCTGCAGACGATGGCTCCACCAAGCATGACATGAGCCCTGTCGGCTTTCATATAATCCAGGATGTGGCCGAAGTGGGTTATTATTATCCCCGACTTGGTCCGCGAGCTTGGCCGTTGATCCTTTTGCGTGAGCAGGTTGATGGCCTCACCGATGAGCTTGATGTTCTCCAGGTCCACGCCCGAGTCGGGCTCGTCCAGCATTACTAAATCCGGCTGCTGCGCCAGAAGCTGGACCATCTCGGAACGCTTTACCTCGCCACCAGAGAAACCACGGTTAACATCCCGGTCGCCGAAAGCCTCGAAGTCCATCTTCTTAAGAATTGCCGGAGCATCAGCATCAGGGTTGATGATCTTGATGAGTTCTTTGAGCCTCAGGCCACGGATGGCCGGTGGGCGCTGGAAAGCCATCCCTATGCCCAGTCGCGCCCTCTCATCCATGGACATGTGGGTGATATCCTTTCCTTTGAATACAATGCGCCCTCCATGGATTGTGTACCTGGGAATTCCAGCGATTACGTTTAAGAGAGTTGTTTTGCCCGTCCCATTGGGTCCGAAGAGAGCATGGGTCTCGCCGCGGTTTATTCTAAGGTCGAAGTCCTTGAGAACCTGTTTACTGCCGATGCTGACCGACAGATCTTCAATCTCCAGCAGCCACATCACCTCCAATGACTGTATAATCTGTCCAGGGAATATAATATCCTTTGCCGAAAAGCCCGGGAACCGTGGACTTCGCCGGCATGAACGCGATCGCCAGAATTATTTGTTTTGAGCCTGAATGTAAAGCACGATTTTGGTTCCATATCAGCAGAAGACATCTTACGCGATATGTTTATAAAATAAGTTATAAATCGGTCTTACTATCTTATTTCTAGCATCGTTCCGATCTCATCGGACACAGACGGCATTGTACCGCTATTTGATTGAAAATACCATAAATTGTTTATACAATAGGACACAGTATGATATTAAAATCTTTGAATATAGATGAATGCTGAGGTGAGTAAATGAAACTAAAAATTAGCGTTATTCTATCCCTTTTTGCGATCTTTTCTTTGATTGCAATCTTCTTTGGAACGGCTATTGCTCAGGAGTACAATGGGTCTGCACCAAGCGAAAATTTGGCGTTGAAGTCCCCTGCTGTCAGTGCGAGCCTGCCGGCTGCCTCCGCCATTCTGGCAAGACCCATCGCTCCGTCCAGCTACTGTTTCAAATGCCTGCCGTCGCCAAGACTGGTCTATAATGGCAAAGAGGATTACACGGTTCGTGGAGTCGCATACACGCGGTATAAGCTCGCGGTTGCCAACAGAGATGACTATCCAGCCAGTCTCTTCAAGCCCGCCCCGGATCTGCCGCCCTGTGGGCTTAACACTAATTCTGCCCGGACCTGGGTGAGCATAAACGATTCGAGTGGAAGCTACATCTACGGTTTTTGCGCACTATCGAGCCCGGCAGATCTGGACGGCCTCTGGTTCGCCATTGCCAAGGGAACGACACCGCCAAAAAGCGTCTATATCACCCTGAACGACCGCAGATGCAAAATCATCTTGAAATCTAATCTGGTTGCGATAAGTTAGTTCGGTCATCCAGGGATACCGGCTGAACTCCTTTTTTGAGATAATTCAACTGTCAATCGAGAACCTGTCTCGCAAGTTCCTCTACCTCGTCGATTGCCCGACAGAGCTTCGTATAGCTAAGCACAATTCTGCCCGCCGCAGTATCCTGGCAGGACAGCATCTCGCATAGCCTTCGATCGTACTCTTCCAGATCGATCTTCCTCTTTTGCAGATATTTATGTCCCCAGGGGCCTGCTACTAAAAACTTGTTAAGCGGATCCGAGCTGGTGCGATAGTGCTCCAGCATTGCATCTTGGGGGCTCGTCAGTCGGTCGAAGGTCTTTTGCAGGGCAATAGACTTCTTCTGCTCATCGGTCTTGGTGGGATTCCTGGGTCTGCTGACCAATGCCTCCAGCGCCTGCACCATCACCGCATCCAGGTTGAGTCGGGCGAAGCCCAGCGAGTTTTGCAGGGATTTTTGAAATCCCAGTTTCAAAGCCTCCTTGGCCCTGGTATATCCCTCGAGATCACTGGCCTTCTTTTGCTCTAAAGCTTGCAGAGCAGCGCGAGATGTTTCCCGGCTCTTTGCCAAGGACTGCATATAGACCGATACTTTGCCAAGGCCAGGTAAGAACTCTCCCTGCCGAAGTGGCAGGACCATGTTCTGCACGGCTTCGATGGCGCTTTCAAGCTCTGCACTCATACTTCCCACCACACCTACCACATGAGCCTGGGCAAAATCCTCTGCCCGGCCAATAGAGCGCTCGCGTCCTCTCTCCTGCGGGTGACCTCAGACTCGTCTCCAGAGACCAGCACCTCAGATGGCCTGGGCTGGCCGTTGTACTGAGATGCCATGGAAAAGCCATAGGCTCCGGCATCCAGGAATGCCAGCACATCGCCTCTTTCCAGCCGTGGCAGATGGCGATCACGGGCCAGCACATCACCAGTCTCGCAGATCGGCCCGACAACGGTATAGGTCTCCGCGGCCGGTGCCCCGGCCCGGTTGGCAGCCACCACATGGTGATAGGAGTCGTAGAGCATGGGCCGGGCCAGAACATTGAAGCCGGCATCCGTGGCCACGAAGTTGACGTGCGCTCTCTTGACAACGTTCACGCCCGTCAGCATGACTGTAGTATCCGCCACGATGCTCCTTCCCGGCTCCAGGATGAGCCTGGGCGCGATACCCAGTTCCCGGCTTCGATCCTGGAAGATGGGCAGCACCGCTTTGGCAAGGTCCGCGGGCTCCGGCGCTGGACTCTCGGGATGGTACTGAATTCCCAGGCCCCCACCCAGGTCAATCCTCTTGATCTCGCCGCCCTTCTCCGCCACCGCTCCGGCGATGTCCATCATCTTATTTGCCGCCTCAGCAAAGGGAGCAGTATCCAGAATCTGTGAGCCGATGTGACAGTGCAGGCCCACAGGCTTTATGCCGATCAAGCTCATGGCCCTCTCGTAGGTTTCCGCTACCTGTTCAGCAGGGATGCCGAACTTGGAGGAACGAAGGCCTGTGGCGATCTTGGGATGAGTCTGGGGAGAAACATCCGGGTTGACCCGGAAGAGGATCTCTGCCTCCAACCCCAGAGCCTGGGCAGTCCTCGCCAAGTGCTCCAGCTCTTCGCGAGAGTCCACGGACATGCGCACGCCCGCCTGCAGCGCCATCTCATGATCCTTCTCGCTCTTGGAGTTGCCGTTGAAGAGGATCTTATCCCGTGGGATTCCGACCATGCGGACGACGGAGAGCTCTCCGGCCGAGAAGACGTCCGCCCCCATGCCCTCCTGGGCGGCAATGCGCAAGATTGTGAGGTTGCCGTTGGCCTTTACTGCGAAGTACTTGTCTGCATCGGGAAAAGCCCTGTGGTAAGCGCGAATGTTCTCGCGCAGTCTCTTTTCGGATGTGACATAAAGGGGCGTGCCTTGCTGCTGCGCCAGCAAAAAGCAGTCCACGTCTTCGATAAAGAGGTGATTGTCGCGAGTGGTGAGATGAGATTTAGGTCCGAACATAATTTAGTTGATCTCTTCAGGATTACTAAATTGTTTCTATGTACTCTGCTCTGGATAAGGCCGGATTCCGGATTGAAGTGCATGCCGTTGGAGATGGCGGAGTCCGTATGGTCCTCGATGCCTATCAAAGGGCCAGGGAGTTGAACGGTCAGCGGGACTCCAGACATAAGATGGCTCACGTGATACTGGTATTACCTCAGGACCTGCCGCGCTTCAAGACTCAGGGGGTCATTCCCAGTGCCGTCGCCCAACTGGTTCTGCTATGATTCGACGTATGAGACCAACACTCTTGCTTGGGGTCGGATAGAGCCGAGCACACTATGCCCATGAAGGGCTTCATTGATAATGGGGCCATCGTCGCCATTGCAACCGATTTTCCCGGGATTGGAGACTACCTCACTATGAATCCCCTGGATGAGATCCGGGCAGGGGTGACCCGGCTTCCTCTATCACCGAACAGCAACATTACCAAACCATACTGGCCTGAGGAGAGGGTCGATCTCAAGACCATGATAGAATGCGCTACTATTAACGGGGCATATGCCAGCTTCATGGAAAATGATACAGGATCTTTGGAGGTTGGCAAGCTGGCCGATTTGATAGTGGTTGATAGAGATCTATTCAGGTTGCCCACAGAAGACATCAACAAAAGCTGAAGTATTGACAACTATACTGGAGGGAAGAGAGGTTTTTGGAGCCTTCAATGAGACGGCATATTTGGACGCCAGCACGCGGGATGGGTTGACAAAGGACTTCGAAGACTTATTCAAGGACGTTGCCAAAGAGGATGTTCAGCAAGCCGATGAATTGTTAGCTGAGCTGGAAGGTGGAAGAATGATTTATAGAAACAACACCCTCGAATTACTGTCCTAAGCAGTGGTTCAATCTGCCTAACGTGCGAGGGTCTCATCCCCGCATGCAATTTCATACCCAGAATCCACATCAATAGGATATGTTCGAGTGGCATAGCTGAAGATAACAGTAAGCTCGGCAAGACCTCGAAATATGAATAGGACTGAACTCGATCTACTGTTCTCCGGTTTCCTTGGCGAAGGCGGCATCTGCCTCTCCTTGTAGTTTCCTGCACGGCTTTCGCGAGACGCGGTCAGGGTGTTTGTTGGCTTCAGCAGGGCATCCAGATATCATACCTCGGCCAATACGCCAGACCCTGCAAGTTATTCATACTGCCTATACAACCTACTCAGATAGGACTAAATCCGCTTCTGGCAAAGTAGTGATTACATATCGTATAAGAATGATAATCAAGTTTTCTTGAGCGATTGCGGATAGTGGTCAGTTTATTTTACTGTTATCGATTCGGAAAATGCGGAACATAGAGCGCAACATGGGGGGTTTGAGGTGGATTGTACCCTTAGAATAATATCCTGAGGTTTAAAGCATATCGAAAAAAGAGAGGATGGATTACAGGTTACACACACTACGGGGGGCTGGGATTGCCCGTATACCCCAGCTCTTCAGCCTTGGTGGAGGCAGCATTGGACTTGTATGTCTTGCCTACCACTATTATTATCTGAGTATCTGGTTGCCTGATGGCAGGCGTACCCCGTGGACTGCTTCAGTATCGCCTATGCCTGCATCCGGAATGTAACCCGTATCATCTATCCCTGCAGAAAAATCCTATGTGCTGACTTTTTCCACAGCCCCATAACGATAACTACCGAAACTCATGTACAATTAAAAATTTGAGGAGGGGTCACTATAAGCTTACTATTCACAAGTCCTTATCATAGCTTCAGCTTATAGTATCCTCGAAGGTCGTATCGGGAGAGTACCAGTACTTGACACGAGCAGTCCATTCTACAGAATCGATTGAGATTACCTGGAACTTGACATAGCCGTCATTGCACTTGGCTACGATGGTATGCCCCACCAGGAGAGGTGGTATTAGGGGTGATTTGTCCCACTCTGCAGGAACCGTTCGTACCGTTGAGAGATCGACTGCGCCCATGTCTTTGGTCTGGCTTTCGAAGTTTACATCATCCAGATTGGTATTCCTCCACCATATATAATCGCTATCTCGGGGATAATCTGGGTGAGTTGCCCCGTCAGGCTGCCAGCTTATGGTCTCACCATCGTATGTTGAGTATTCACCAGTGGTACCTTCGGAAAAGTCAAATCCACTGTGGGTGATGTTTGCCTCAAGATATGATGCCGCCACGGACCCTGCAGATCCAACTGATGTACTAGTTCCAGTAGAGTCGCTCGACGTTTTGGTCCCGTCTTGTTTCGTTGCATCTCCGATTTTATCTGTTACATCGCTCATGGATTCAGGGATCACCTTGAAGGAATATTCGACGTCATGCGATTTTCTATTTAGATCAGAAACTGCTATGTAGTACATTCCGGGCTCAGCAATATCGATCTCCAGAATAATAGTATCGCCAGCGTTGGAAGCGTCTTTCTTAGTTATATAGTTGAAGTTTTTCCCGTAGAGGTCGATCCTGGCCTTCATATCCTCTGGGACGCTCTCCAGGCTTACCTTCAGAATGCCGGGTGATTTCAGGTCAAATCCGTAGGCGTCCACGTCTCCGGCCAGAAAGATGTACCCGCTGACGGTCTGATTGAGATCAATTCCGGTGGCATCGCCAAGTTGATTGTTTGGTTCCATCGAATCCGTAACCGGTTCGAAGGTCGCCTTGAAGGAATATCCGACGTCATGCGACTTTCTATCTAGATCAGAAACTGCTATGTAGTACATTCCGGGCTCGGCAATATCGATCTCCAGAATAATAGTATCGCCAGCGTTGGAAGCGTCTTTCTTAGTTATATAGTTGAAGTTTTTCCCGTAGAGGTCGATCCTGGCCTTCATATCCTCTGGGACGCTCTCCAGGCTTACCTTCAGAATGCCGGGTGATTTCAGGTCAAATCCGTAGGCGTCCACGTCTCCGGCCAGAAAGATGTACCCGCTGACGGTCTGATTGAGATCGATTCCGGTGGCATCGCCAAGTTGATTGTTTGGTTCCATCGAATCCGTAACCGGTTCGAAGGTCGCCTTGAAGGAATATCCGACGTCATGCGACTTTCTATCTAGATCAGAAACTGCTATGTAGTACATTCCGGGCTCGGCAATATCGATCTCCAGAATAATAGTATCGCCAGCGTTGGAAGCGTCTTTCTTAGATATATAGTTGAAGTTTTTCCCGTAGAGGTCAATCCTGGCCTTCATATCCTCTGGGACGCTCTCCAGGCTTACCTTCAGAATGCCGGGTGATTTCAGGTCAAATCCGTAGGCGTCCACGTCTCCGGCCAGAAAGATGTACCCGCTGACGGTCTGATTGAGATCGATTCCGGTGGCATCGCCAAGTTGATTGTTTGGTTCGTACATATCCTGACCATGCACACACCAAGTAGCCAATAACAATATCATCGAAAACGATACTATTGTCCATTTCCTCATCGTGTTCACATCACCAAGTTATTACCATCAGTAGTATAAATTCGTTGGCATCGTACTTGCCCACAAGTGTATGCAAAAGCAGTGTTTGTGGCGAGGCATGTTTTCGAAACTGTAGAAATAAAGATAAGATGATACTCAGGCGGCTTCGTCCACAATGAGGAGAGCGACGCCAGCGTAGCCTCTGACGTTTTGCTCTTTGCCCGGTAAAGATATGATCCGGGAACCGTTCTCCAGTTCCAGCCGCAAGACGCTCTCGGATAGAACCATTCTTTGAAACGTAAGTTGCACGCACTTGAATATGGCACTATTCCTAGGCGGTATAAATGGGCAGCATAATTTTATAAATATGTTTCTGACCTCGTAATCCCCGGATGTTGCGCGCTAGATTCCACATCGTATTTTTGATATTGCCGATGCTGGTTAATCGTAACCGGGAAATCGTCGATAAGTAATTCTGTAGTATATGGAATTGAAACTTTGCCAGAAGCGATTTAAAGCCACTTCAAGTGATGGGCTGAAAGAGAAAGAGTATCCTGCAAGTTGTACGCACTCACTTTCACCCCAGACGGAGGCAAGAGATAATTCGGGCTCCGAGGAAACGGGGGCAGGGAAGCTTTGAAGTCAGGCAGAGCTTCTTCATCGCATACCCGTGCTTGACCTCGGGACAGGCCATCGCCGCGGGCCTTCTGCCCTACCAGCTAGGACCAGATGGCTGCGAATCACAGATCCAAGCCCTGGAATTCCCGCCACGAAATTGCATAGATGCAGAGATTATTCTGCCTGAATATCAGATATTTCATGGATCGTCCTCCGAAGTGGGGTCGGGTAGCCCGCACGGCGACTCTGTGCGCCCATATGTCCCGCGCGATGATCGGAATCGCGCGCAGCATCACGAAAAATGGGGCTCTAAAATGGTCTAAAGGCTGGCTACTTCCCCCGACTTGGGGCAACAAATCCTATCTCATGGCAGTTCCTGCACAGCCCGGCTGGCTGCGAGCAGGTGACCACAGGCCTTATTTTGGCTTCATGAACTGTATCGTTCCATCGCAGGCTTGGCATTTTATCTTAAACGTAATACCCTCGCAGCTTGATGCGGCCGGGATAAAGGACATGCGTATCAGCTTATCTTGCTCAAAATCGATTTATGCGGCTCGTTGTTCAATAATCCATCCTCGATAAATCCGGATCAACATCGTTAAACGACGAATTCAATTTCAGCTAAAGCTTTTGAGTTATATTTCCCTGGTTATTGATTCTAACCTCAGGTTTAATCTTAATACTGATCACCATTATAGGTTTTAACGAAACATTTATATCGACATTCAACGAGTTTGAAATGGTAAAGCCTAAGTACTGATCATAATTATAACGATTCGGTACTTAAGTAAAGGAGGATAGTTTAGATGAAGAAATGCTTTTCAGCTTTAGCTTTAGCTGTAATCCTGTCCGCCATTCTCGCTGTACCCTCGATGGCCCTATCTGTAGACATCGGTGGCGAAAGCGGCGGAGTATCGACATTTAATTCCGTAACCTATAGCCTGGATCCAGATTCGACTGCAACCTCGCATACCGTAATGGCAGAAGGACAAACTCTGACCACCATACAGGCATCCGGATCTGGTGCAATATCCGCTGTCTCCGATGAAGTAGGGGCTGCTATGGCAGGCAAAAACATTCAGACCAATATGGAGATGGGCGGCAGCCAGATAGTCGGATCAGCCACAGTCTCCGGTGTGGAGTTTGGAATCGATGCCAACAAGGATATAGCCTTCTCAGGAGAAGCCCTGGGGTTGGCTCCGGATGGGACTGTTCAGACTTTAGGAGCACTCATAACTGGCCCCGTAATAACCGCCAATGGCGGAAATGCAAACGCGTATGTCTTTACCGGTCGCAAATGGACCCAAAAAGATCCACAGATCAAGATGCAATTGACTGCAGACGCCAACTTCGCGAAAACCGGACTGACCACAGCAGGCGCACTCGGAGCCATAACCGCAGCTACTAATACCTGGGATGCCGCCACGAACCAGAATCTGTTTTCAGATTCAGGCGCCAGTCTTACAAATGCCAGGAACTGGAAAATCGACGGGATAAACGATATCGCATTTAAGCCATATACTGCAGGTTGTACCGCACTTGCGTCCAGTGGTACCTGGTATAAGATACAAGGGGTTACTTCCGGCCAATACTATCCTATTATTGAGTCTGACATATCCTTTAATTCAAATTATAAGTGGTCTACTTCAGGCACAGATGGATATGATTTCCAGAGTGTGGCGTTGCACGAATTAGGTCACACGATAGGATTAGGAGACCTGTATGGCAGAGCAGCTTACACTAAAGATACCAGACAGGTGATGCACTACTACACTGGTGTCAAGCGCACTCTTGGAAATGGTGACGAAACAGGTGTTTGGAAGCTGTACGGCTAAATTTATAAGACCGTGCAAATTTTTTCCTTGAAGAACCTCTGCCGTCCTTTTGCTATTGATCGCGTAGATGCGAGTACTTTCTCGAAGCCAGATATTCGGGATGATCCGGATGAGGAGGTCGAGGAGGCAACCGCACGACAACTCCGTGTCCCCCCCGCCGTCCTGCGTCATAGACAGGACCGGCAGAACGCTATCTTCGCGAAAGAAGAGCATCAAATGTCTGCGATGTGGCATCTTTTTTGTGTGGAGATATAACCGTCTTCAAAAACCCTTTTCCCTCAGCTTTTGCACTTCGATCCCGGCCTGCTGCAGGAAGTCGAGAGCGGTCTGGTCCGGATAGCTTTGCAGATAGACAACCTTCTTCACCCGTGCGTTGATCATCATCTTGGCGCAGAGGATGCAGGGCTGATGGGTACAGTAGAGCGTCGCCCCCTCGATGCTGATGCCGTGCATTGCCGCCTGAATGATGGCGTTCTGCTCGGCATGCACCGCCCGGCATAGCTCATGGCGCGTGCCGCTCTCCACATTCTCGCGAGCGCAGCCGACAACATCGCAGTGGTCGAGACCAGCGGGCGCGCCGTTGTAACCCGTGGTGAGAATTCTCTTATTCTTCACAAAAAGGGCACCAACATGGTTATGAAGACAGGTGGACCGCTTCGCTACGACAGAAGCGATCTCCATGAAGTACTCGTCCATGCCGGGGCGATCGATGAGTGGCATCCGAACGGATAGTTGCAGTACTGCTTAAAAAACCTCTCCACGAGATTCCAGCATTGATACCAAAGCATGTTGCAGTAAGACGCAACGGAAGCTTAATATTCCCTTCTTGCGTCGAATCCCGTTCATGTCTATTCACTGGGCTGACGTCATCGCCGAGAAGCTTGAAAGCTCTGGCCCCCACACCATCGCCACGGGCATAACTCCCTCCGGTCCGGTTCACATCGGAAACATGCGCGAGGTCATGACTGCGGAAGCTGTCTATCGCGCCCTTCTGGATAGGGGTGTGGAAGCACGCTTGATCTATATTGCCGACACCTTCGACAGACTACGCAGGCTCTACCCCTTCTTGCCGGAGAGCTTCAAAGAGCACATCGGCAAGCCCCTCTCAGAGATTCCCTGCCCCACAGGATGCTGCGGCAGCTACGCAGATCATTTTCTCAATCCCTTTTTGAAGAGCATGGAGCGGCTGGGCATAAAGCCGGAGGTCTTTCGGGCCGATGTCCTCTATAAGGAAGGCAAGTACGTAGGAGCCATCAAAACCGCATTGCAACGCAAGGATGACATTGCACGAATCCTGAAAGAGGTCTCCGGCCGTGAGGTTCCCGAGGGCTGGAGCCCCTTTGATGTTATCTGCTCAACATGCGGCCGCACCAATACAACAAAAGTTACAGGCTTCGATCTTGAGAAAGAGACTGTGGATTATGTTTGCTCATGCGGGAGCTCGGGCACCGTTTCTATGAGCGGCGGCGGAAAGCTGGTCTGGCGCGTGGACTGGCCGGCTCGCTGGCCCATCTTCCGGGTCACAGTGGAGCCCTTCGGCAAGGATCATGCCACAGCCGGCGGCTCATACGACACTGGCAAGAGGATCAGCGAAGAGATCTACGGCTATCCGGCTCCTTTCCCCATGGTCTACGAGTGGATTCACCTCAAGGGTGTGGGAGCCATGCATAGCTCCACGGGGATTGTTGTCACCATCCAGGAGATGCTGGACGTTGTGCCTCCAGAGGTCCTGCGCTACCTCATAATCAGAAATAAGCCAGAGAAGCATATCGAGTTCGATCCCGGTCTGCCGCTGCTGAGCCTGGTGGATGAGTACGATCAGAGAAAGGGCGACGTGCGGGCGATTGAGCTCTCCAACATAAGAGGCGGCGGGCCGTTTGAGATACCCTTCAGGCACATGGTCACGGCAGTTCAGATCGCCCGCGGCGACGAGGAAGGTCTCTTCACGACCCTGAAAAGATCCGGATACGATGTCACATCCCGGCGCGATGAGATCCTGAGCAGGGCCCGGAATGTGCAAACGTGGCTGGATAAGTATGCACCAGCCTATGTCAAGTTCCAGGTGCAGGAGACGCTTCCTGCCGCGGTAAACAATCTCACCCCCACAGAGCGCCGGGCTTTAGGCCTTCTGGCTGAACAGATCGACGGCAAAACCGCAGCCGAGATTCACGAATTGGTCTATGCCGTGGCTAAAGAGCAGGACCTGGACTCCAAAAAGTTCTTCCAGGCCATCTACCTGGCATTCCTCGGCGATCGGCAGGGCCCAAAGGTGGGATGGTTCCTGGCCAGCCTTGATAGAGATTTTGTGAAGGCCAGGCTCTTGGATGCCTCCGCGTCTTCGGGAAACTGATGGCCCGCAAAATCTACCTCTCGGGCCCGCTCTTCTCGGCGGCCGAGATCGCCTGGGGAGGGCAGATCTTAGCCCTTCTAAGCGAGCGCCTGCAGAATACAAAGATCATATGGCCCCATGAGATTGTCCCTGTTGGGGCGGAGCCTGAGCAGATCTTCAGGGCCAATTTGCAGGCACTGAACCAATGCGACCTCATGGTGGCCATCCTGGACGGACCCCAGGTGGACGACGGCACCGCCTGGGAGGTCGGATACTTTTTCAGCCAGGGCAAAAAGATTCTGGGAATAAGGACGGACTTTCGGCGCGCGGGCGAGTCGGAAAGTTCCAGGGTAAACCTCATGATTGAGTCCTCTTGCGTGACTGTGGCATCGAGCACGGAAGAGCTATATTCAGAGCTTGAGAGGCTCTTGGATTGATCGCGCCCGTATTTGGCGCCCCTCTGCTCCTGGCAGAAGGAAAGGAGCGAATACTAGTCGCGGCTGATATTCATCTGGGCCTGGAGCATGAGCTGTGGCTCGGCGGCGTCTCCATTCCCAGCCAGACCGAGAAGATACTGGCGCGTCTGCAAGGATATGTGGCGGAGACAATTCCGGACCGGCTGCTGCTTTTGGGAGACCTGAAGCATAATGTCCCCAAAACGAGCTGGCAAGAGAAGAGGGAGGTCCCGGATTTCTTATCCCGGCTATCAGACCAGGTAAAAGTTGAAGTCGTGCCTGGAAATCATGACAGCAACCTGGCGGACATGGCTCCACTGGGCGTACGTGTGAGGCCGTCCACCGGCTTTGTGCTGGATGGTGTGGGCTATTTCCATGGCCACACCTGGCCGGATGAGAAGCTTTTGCGGGCCGATCGACTGGTGGCAGGTCACCTGCACCCGGCAGTAAGACTGAAAGACCCACTCGGCTACTCAGTGACCCGGCCTGTCTGGGCAAGAACGTATCTCTTGCCTGATGTGGTGCAAGAACATTACGGATTTGCAGGCTCGGCGGAGATAATAATCGCGCCGGCTTTCAACGATCTATGCGGCGGCTTGCCTTTGAACGACCTGAAGGAAGAGGATGTGCATGGATCCCTCCTTACGATGGCAGACCGTGAGCAGGCGCGCCTTTATCTGCTGGATGGAACCGACCTTGGACGGCTTTCGGAGATTAAAGCGGCTCAAAAGAGATCAGTTTGAGCAGCAAGAGTTATTACCTCACCCTCAGCATGCTTTTCCGGTAAATTTTAGAGGCGATAAGTGTGAGTGATCGAGAGAGGCTTTTGGACCTATTGTTGGAGAAGTCCCTGGAGGTGAGGCCGGTCACATTGTCTTCAGGCAAGACCAGCAACTTCTACATGGACTGCAAACGTGTTACCCTAAGCCCGGAAGGGGCCTACTTAACAGCCAAGCTGATGATAGATATGATCGGGCCTGATGTGTCTGCCGTGGGCGGTCTCACCCTTGGTGCAGACCCTATTGTATCATCCATATCGGTCTTAAGCCATATACAGGGCAGAGGTCTGGCGGGCCTGATTGTGAGGAAAGAGCCCAAGAAACATGGCACTATGAATTATGTGGAGGGGCCCGCTCTGGAGATGGGAGCCAGGGTTGCCGTGGTGGAAGATGTGGTCACTTCGGGTGCCTCTCTACTCAGGGCCATAGATCGTATCGCGGCCGCGGGCTACCAGCCTGTACAAGCCCTAACCATTCTGGATCGCCAGGAAGGAGGCAGAGATGCGATCGAGTCGCGCGGATTCCCGTTGCAGGCGCTCTTCACTCGCGATGATTTAAAGATAGAAAACAGAATAAATAAATGAGAGTTTCTGACACAATTTGTCAGGCTCTACTCCCCGTTTGGCCCGGATGCTTGATCAACATCGCCGGCGGGATTCTGCTCAGGCTCGAAGCTTTCGGGCACCGTATTATCTGGCACCCCTTCTGACATCCCTTCTGGCATGAAAACACCCGGGGGCAGCATATTATTATCGCCGGGATTCATTCCTGGATTTGCTAATGGAATTGTTCCATTCTGGATTGTTCCATTATTCTGGATAGTTCCGGGAAAACTCGCTCCATATGGACTTGGTCCATTTGGATTTGTTACAAATGGATTGCTGTTTTGTGGCCATGCACCAGGCATTTCCTGCCCCGGATTGGGTTGCTGCCCCCCAGGCTGAATCTGGCCCGTAGCCGTAAAAGGAGATTCAAGGCGCAGGTTTCGCCATGTTCCCTCTTCGGCATACGATACCTGAGATGTTACGAGATAAGTGCCGCTCTGCACGGCTCTTATAGGATAGCTGATGGGTGCCGTTACCCCGGGATACAGTTCCGTCGAACCTCCCGGAAAATTGGTCTCAAGGCCTGGTGAAAGCCCTGGTGTAATTGAGGCCGGAGTGGCACTGCTGCCGCTGTAGGTCAGCATTACGGTTACCATTACATTCTCACCAACATTTGCCGTTGGGGGAACGTTCTGGCTGGCCGTCAGTTCTGCCGTTGCTGGCCCAAGAAATAGCCCCGCCCCCAGGAAAAGCAAAAGAACATGCATCAATACCAAATGCTTCATCGACTTTCCTGTCTCTTGCCGACGAGATTTAAAGATAGCTGTCATACGAGGTTGATATGAGATTTGTTCGATGCGTTGATCCTGTTTCCACTCTGTCAGCAAGGCACCCGGCCTCTTGCCATACATAAAATACTTATTTGGTTTGAAGATATGCTTATCTGATGGACGTCTCTTTCTCGGCCTGGCGGCACTCGCGCGAAGAGAGTTTGCAGCTTAAAGGAGATAGCTTTTCCTTTCTTTTCGATAGGCGCTACACCAATCGACTCAACAGAATGAGTCGCGTTTTCTTCGAAGCCTATGTCGCTGCCACCAAAGAGCTGGCCGCGCAGGAGGACCGCTTCCCGAGCCTCAGCGAGATAGATGCTAAGATGGAGAGCGGAGCCGTCTATGCATTCAAGGACCGCCTGATGAAGAACACAGAGTTCTTCGAAGAGGTCAAGATCTCAGGCGTCTCCTATCTGGTACCGCGCGCGCTCAGGTTTGTCGATTCTACCGGCACCTATACCGATTTGATCTTGAGCTTCGAAGAAGGCACAGTGGTGCTTCCCACGCGCAGGAAAACTCCTTTGTTGCCGGAGCCGCTCACGCCAATACCTCCAGAAGAAGAGGAGCCAGGAGCTCAGGAGCCGGACAGGGAAGCCCTGGAGCCAGAAGCAGTGCCGGCGACGGATGAATTACCTGAGACAAAACCTGAATCATATTCCCAGATATTTGAGGAAATAACAGAACCTGTCGCGACGACGGATTTATCATCCCCACCCGAGCCCCTGATCGATAAAAAGGACATAACTTCGCCTCCTGTAAAGGTGCCCGAAATGCCGGCAGGCAACGAGAAAACCAAAATGCCGCCAAAGGTTGTTGCGCTGCTTGGTATCGCCGCTCTACTGACAATTGCTGCCATTGTATTCTTCTTAAGTTCCTCGATGGTCGTATCACCAATTCAGGTCGAGTATTCAGCTTACCTTTCCAACTCCAGCAATGAGAGCTATCTTGGCCTGGATATCACAAACCCCAAGGGAATGGCCAATGACATGGAGATGACGCTGCCGCCCAATATCGACCAGAGCATAAGTGCAAGAGGCGGCGTTGTGACCATATCTCACGGGGCCAGCACCATGGTGCGAATGAACAGTAGCAGCGATGCTAGCGTGAAGATCTACCTTCAGGGCAACTGGACGACGATTCCCGTAACTCTAAGCTTTGCTCCTCCAAATGGTTATGACACGAGCCTCCAGGTTCACGGCAAGGACTACTTTGTCACGCGCAAGAACGAAACCCTGATTCTCAAGTTCAACCTGACAGGGGAAGGCGTAAGATTTGAGCAGAGCTATCTTCAGAAACATTAGGCTGGCTGTAAGAGCAGAGAGACAGAGCGCGGATGAAACTCTGAAAAAGGTGGTCTCACTCGGTCTTCTTGATAAGAGCCGCAAGGTTTTGGAGAGGGGCTGCTATGTAGAGATACCTGTCACCAGGTCGGTCTCAGGCTTTGAGATGGTAGCTCAAGAGAGGCCTGCCTTCTACAAGAGGACGCCGGATCTGGCAGAATTCCTGCAAAATGAGATGTCAGAGGCAGATCTAGATCTTCTTCCTCGCGGATGGTATATTCAGGGAGATGTCATAGTCGTAAAGATCCATCCCGACCTTTCAAGGCACCAGTACCGTATCGCCCAGGCTCTTCTGGAATTCTATCCACGCTGCCACACGGTACTACGCGACTACGGCATCGAGGGACGGTTCAGGGAGCCTGTGCGCGAAATGATCGCGGGTAACAAGACGGAGACAGTACACCGGGAGAATGGTGTGATATTTAATCTGGATGCCAGAAAGGTGATGTTCTCGGCTGGCAACCTGAAGGAACGCATGCGCATGAGCCTTTTTGGCAAGGACGAGTTTGTTGTAGATATGTTTGCAGGAATTGGCTATTTTACACTCCCCATGGCAGTCCATTCCCGGCCTCGCAAGATTATGGCCATTGAGCTGAACCCGAACGCCTACCACTATCTCTGCCAGAACATCCGGGAAAACCATGTCGAGCAGATTGTGGAGCCAATTTTAGGCGACTGCGCAGATGTGACGCCCGTAGGCGTTGCTGACAGGGTAGTAATGGGCATGGTCCAGGTGACGGACAGGTATCTGCTAAAAGGCATCCAGGCCCTGCGACCGGGTGGTATATTGCACTACCATCAGACCATCCCCTCCGTGATGTACCCGGCCCAAGCGGTACGAGATGTAACAGATGCAGCAAACGTTTTGGGAAGGCGATCCGAGATCCTTCGGTGCGTTCGAGTCAAGAAGTATTCTCCGGGAGTGGTTCATGCCGTGGTTGATGCCCGGATCGGGGCGGTTTCTTATCCCGGGCATAAGCGTACGGAGCCGGCAGAGCATATCGAGCCAGCAGAGGAGAAAGACTGTGGAAAGGGAGGCGGATCGATAGATTAATAACCACCTGTTGCAAGGTTAGAGGCGAAGCCCGGTAGTGTAGCGGTCAATCACAGGAGGCTCTGGACCTCCTTACCTAGGTTCGAATCCTGGCCGGGCTACTCACCATTCTTTAAGAAATTTCCGTCCGGTGCTTAACAAGGCGTTTTTGCACTCATACGCTGCGGGAAAAAAGATTGAATTGAAAACCACAGTTCAGGGTTCCAGGCGGTCTCTCTTCATTTCGTCCATGGCATCGCGCGAGAGCCTGATTTCGGCTAGCTGGATCGCACCCATGGAGGAGATCATTCTGGTCATCATATCCGAGACGGTTCTGCCCAGACCTTCTTCTTTGCTGGCCAGAGCCATGGACAATGCGCACCCGAGGTTGTAGGCGGTCCAGCTCGCATAGGTGAAATGAACCATCAGATCCTCCATTCCTCCGTCAATCCAGGGACCATCCGAGTCGGGAGAAATCACCCTCGACCTGATCTGATTGAGGCTCTGGACCTCCGCTTCAAACTGAACTAAACCATCCATCATTAGAGATCACATCCGGGCCACGTTGGAGATATGTCATGCAATTTTTATTTCAAATTGCTTTGCTGTTATGACTGTTCTTTAGCCCTCTTTCCTATTGAAGATTGCTGTACGCCCGGGCCTCAGGTCGTTTATGCGTTTAGATGAAAATCATGTTGTTGGCTCTTGGGTTCAAATCCAAACCGGGCGATTTTACCGCCGAAAATACGGATTTTTGAAAATAATGCTTGGAGTTCGATCGATAAAAAAACCAATTACGAGAATAAACAATCATCAGATAAGACGAGAACGCAGCCGTCTCTTTTCTCAACGTATTCTAAGAGGAGGGAGTTCCTCCAAATCCAGCAGTCCAGAAACTAGATATATTCATAATGAATAAAGGAGTAATACCGCGTGTTGCATTGAATGATTGGACCTATTGGCCGATTAAGCTAACCGGATAATCTTCCGGCCTTGAGGATCAATTTCATTCTCGATCAAGGCCTGGGATCGATTAAGAGAAAACCGTGAGGCGCCGCTTTATCCCAGGAGCAGGTCTTTGGCAAGGCGAAAATGCCTTATCGAGCGTAATATCTGGACCGCCATGGTCCGGGAAGGAAAAACGCGGGGCAGGGAATGTGCCGGAGGAAGAAGCCAATGCAGGCCCCTCATCGAACGGTGATTGGGTTCCTGTAAAAAGGGCGCTGTGCAAAATTCCAGTGCTGCCTGGCTTATGACTCCCGCATTAGATGTGAGCAGGATGAGGCGTCCGCATTTGTGCGGATCTGTCCCTATTAAAAGGGCGCTGTGGATCGGCGTTCGTCTTGCCACGATTTTACCTGCTATCGATAGCCTTCGAAAATCTATCCCTCTATTTTTTATCGCGAACTTTCCTCCAGGTTCTGGCCCAAATAAAGCATAAGGCCGCCTTTTTCACATTTAGGGGGAGTATGAACAAAAAATTTATATCCTATCACTACCCTTAAGTTAGTATACAGAAGTAATCGAGAGGTGAAATCAAATGTGGGACAAGAAATATCCATCAATATTTGATATATTTGAGAATTTCGCCAAGGGTTTTCCCTTTGATCGAAAGGACAAATTCGAAGATGACTGGTTTAAAGAGCCATTCGAGGACATGATCGAGAGGTTTGAGGAATCCATGCCTGCGGAATTCAATAGCTTCGTGCGCGAGGAGATTACGCCAGGAGGAGTATCTCGCAGATACGGCCCCTTCGTCTATGGCTTCAGCTACACTGCAGAACCTGGAAAGGAGCCTACATTCCAGGAGTTTGGTAATATCAAGCCGTCGCACCGGGGCATAGAGCCAAGCCTTGGCAGAGAGCCATTGGTCGACGTTATGAGTGAGAAAGACAAGTTCAAGATCTTCGTCGAGCTACCCGGCGTTGACAAAGATAAGGTCAAGTTGGATGTAGCCGAGGACAGCGTGGAGATAAAGACCGAAGACGAGAAGAAGTTCTACAAGATGATAGATCTCGACTCGGCCGTCGACCCGGACAGCGCCAAGGCATCTTACAAGAACGGCATCTTGACTCTGGAACTGGACAAGAAAGAAAAGAGAAAGGGCAAAGATATCAAGATAGATTGAAGCGCGTAGGGCTGGACGCATATGTCCCGCCCGATGACTCTTTTATTTCAACTGGTTTATTCCATACTGTCTCATCCGATTTAGCTATGCTGTGGACCATTCCAGGTACGATGTCGCCCAAATTACGATCACTATTTTAATCATAATGGGTTAAATTAGTCTCATTGAATCGTTATAGCTCAAATTGTTCGTATGTTTACGGTCATTATATTCTCCCAAATAAAATGCTGAGCCAGAGCAAGACTGCCCGGATTTAACCTAGACGAGGGCCATATAGGATTCATATGATCCAAAATATAGGAGCTGAGGCCTGATGAAACGCCAATGTGAAAAATAGCTACTTAAATCAATGGGCTCAATTGGTGTACATGCAGCGGGTGAGTGAGTTCGGGGGGCAGGGTGGTGTTGCTGGCGAAGACGAGAATGGCATCCTGTCGAGCTTGAGGGGATTGATACGAAGCAAATACGGCGACGTAATTCTTCTCTGCACCGTGACCGTAGCCTTCTGTATGCTTCTGGCGTTTTCAGCTTCCGGCTGAGGCAGCAAAGCAGATAAGACAAAAAACACCTAATTGTTGCCCTTTTTTAAGAGTAATTAACCCCTGGCGTCTGCCGCAAGAATCTCAGCTTCCATGACAAAGATTAAATCACCTCCGGTGTTTTAAAATCATAACGAGGATTGGCATGGACAAGAATGAGAAGGTGAACGAACTCGCCCGCCGGCGCGGCTTCCTTTGGCCCGCCTTTGAGCTCTATGGAGGAGCCGCGGGATTTTATGATTACGGACCTCTGGGCGCACCACTGAAGAGACGCATTGAAGATATCTGGAGGCAGTACTTTGTAATAGCAGAGGGCTTTGCCGAGATCGAAGCGCCCACCATCGGCGTGGAGGGAATCTATCAGGCATCAGGCCACCTGGCAGGATTTTCCGATCCCCTCACAGGTTGCAAGGAGTGCAAAGAGGTCTACCGGGCGGATCACCTCATCAAGCACATTATCGAGGTTCCGGATGCGCTCAGCAACGAAGAGATCTACAAATGCATCCAGGAGAACGAGATCGGCTGCCCGGAGTGCGGCGGAGAGCTCTCTCAGGTCTACGAGTTCAATCTCATGTTCAAGACCATGATCGGCCCGGGAAACAAGATGACAGGTTACATGAGGCCGGAGACGGCGCAGGGCATGTTCATCAACTTCCCCCGCCTCCTCCGCTACTTCCGGGACTCCCTACCTTTTGCTGCGGTACAGATCGGCAAGTCCTTCCGAAATGAGATATCGCCCCGTCAGGGTGTGATCAGGCTCAGGGAATTCACTCAGGCCGAGGCTGAAATCTTCATTGACCCGCGGGACAAGTCTCACCCTCGCTTCTCAGAGGTCAAGGACATAAAGATGAAGTTCTACTCTCAGCAAGCACAGGAGAAGGGCGAAGAGGAGGAGATGACCTTTGGCGAAGCCGTGGAAAAGGGCATCGTGGCTCATCAGACCCTGGCTTACTATGTAGCCAGGACCTACCAGTACCTTCTGGCAGTTGGCGTGGATCCAGGAAAGCTCCGCTTCCGCCAGCATAAATCGGATGAGATGGCCCATTATGCAGCAGACTGCTGGGACGCCGAGGTCTTTTTGGACCGACTGGGCTGGATAGAGATCGTAGGCGTAGCCGACCGGACTGACTTTGACCTAAAGGCCCACGCATCCGTCAGCAAAGTGGACCTCAGAGTCTTTGTCCACTACGACCAGCCTGTGAAGCGCCAGAAGCTCGTGGTCAAGCCGGACTTCAAAGCCCTGGGACCCAGGTTCAAGTCCAAGGCCAAGGATGTAGGCGAAGCTCTCAAGGCCCTATCTGCAGAGGAGCTGAAAGGTGGCACGAAAGACGACAAATTAAGGGTGGTCGTGGATGGAGAGACCATCGAGATCGAAAAGGATCTGGTCACCTTTGAGAGCGTGGAGGAAGAGGTTCGGGGCGTCGAGGTAATACCCCATGTCATCGAGCCGTCCTTCGGCATAGACAGGATACTGTACACCGTCCTGGACCACTCGTACTATGAGGATGTCGCAGACGGCGAAACCCGTGCCGTTTTAAGGTTCAAGCCGGCGGTAGCTCCCATTGAGGTGGCAGTCCTGCCGCTTATGGACCGAAAAGAGCTTGTTAATCCCGCCAGGAAGATCCTGGAGCAGCTTCGCCGCCGGGGCATGCGCGTTGATTATGACACATCAGGATCTATCGGCCGCAGGTACAGGCGTTGTGATGAAGCGGGAACGCCCTACGAGGTCACTGTGGACTACGAAACGCTTGAGCAGGGTACCGTCACCATCCGGGACAGAGACTCTATGAGCCAGGTCAAGGTTCCCGAGTGGCAGGTGGCAGACAAGCTTCAGGCGTTGCTCAATGCAGATATTAAGTTTCAGGAGGCAGGAGACCTGGTAGCTCCCGTGAAGAAAGAGTGAACTCGGGAAAAGCGGATAGTGTGAAAATGGTGCCTACAGACCTGATCGCCCAGAGGGATACAGATTCAGATTGTGCCTGATATCACAGCGGAGTGGCAAACCAAGCTTGTCAAAGAGATCCGCAGAAAGGCCATCCATCTCTCCGGCCTATCCGTGCCCTTTGGTCTCCTCGTCTTCGGCCGGACTTTTACGGCCGCAATGATTGCCTTAGCACTGGTGGTAGCTCTGGTAATGGAATGGCAGAGGCTCAAGGGAAAGATCAGTCTACCAGAGGTGCGGGTCCAGGAGAAGGATAAGGTAGCCAGCTACATTTATTATATTACAGGAAGCCTGCTGTGTGTTCTTCTCTTTCCGCTCATGATCGCGGTGACTGCCATGCTGTTTCTCTCTCTGGGCGATACGGTGAGCGGCATCGTAGGCTCGGTTTTGGCGAAAGCCGACGTGCGAAGCAAGAAAGAGATGTGGTGCTGCAAGCCCATGCCGATTGTCGCCGCCATGTTCTCTGCGTGTCTATTCATCGGCTACCTCGCCTCCGGGATCACCCGTCTCTCCTTTCCGATCTATCTTGCTGGCGCCGCGGGCGCTACGGTCGCCGATTGCGTGGCCATAATCATCCGCAACAAAGGTCTGGATGACAACTTCTCCATACCCGTATTTTCGGGCCTGCTGATGATCGCCGCCGCCACAATACTTTAGCGCGATAATCATTGAGCTATTCTGCGGGCAGAAAAGATAGACGGGATAAGATAGAAAAGGTTTTTTAAAGCATGGGATTGTATGCTTTCAGCGCTCACAAGCGGCAATAGCTGCCTTGTCAATGAAATCAGGAGGAAAGGAAATGGATATTATTCTGATAGGTCCACCGGGATCCGGCAAGGGCACACAGGCCCAGATGATCGTCGACAAATACCATGTAAAGCACGTCTCCACGGGAGATATACTCAGAGAGAATGTTCGCAGCGGAACTCCACTGGGAGTCGAGGCCAAGAAGTTCATGGATGCAGGGAAGCTTGTTCCCGATACTCTTCTCATTGATATCATCAAAGATCGCCTGGCCAAGGATGATGTAAAGGCCGGATGGATGCTGGACGGCTTCCCCAGGACCATGCCCCAGGCAGAGGCTCTGGATAAGATCCTTCCCGCTCTGGGCCAGAAGATCGATGTGGTCCTGAACATTGACGTACCCGATGAGGAGCTCGTCAAGCGCGTCACCGGACGGAGGATGTGCAAGTGCGGGACGACCTATCACGTTCAGTTCAATAAGCCCAAGGTCGAAGGGAAGTGCGATGCCTGCGGCGCAGACCTCTACCAGAGGGCAGACGACAACGAAGCCACTGTCAAGCAGAGACTGGAGGCTTATCACGCCCAGACCCAGCCTTTGATCGACTACTACAACAAGAGGGGACTCGTAGCCACCGTTCTTGGTGTGGGCGATATCAAGGCCATCTTTGGCGAGGTCGCCAAGGCTCTGGACAAGAAGGCTTAGAACCTTCAAGACTCTTTTTCAAACAATCTTCTTTTTTGGTAATTCAATAGACTAAACCTTAAGGTGCTCTAAAATCGAATTGCCGTAAGGTAATAAACCAGATCCAGTCAGCTTAGCGGTTCTGGTCGCTTCCTTTCCGGCTAGGACATTCACCTTGAGAAAATCTATCTCCTCAAGTATGTGCATCAATAGCTCCCGATCCTTATTCAGACCAGATTACGTCCTTCTCCACATACGGCCGGATGCGAGGGTGCAGTCCTTTGACGGTGACCAGATCCACATTCCTTCCGAAGAGGTCTTCGAGATAAAAGGAGAGGTCCATGAAGCTCTGGAAGGTCGGCTTCTCGAACTCCACCAGTATGTCAATATCACTGGATTCTTTCTGTTCTCCGCGGGAGAAAGAGCCAAAGATGCCAATCCGCTTTACAGCAAAGCTAGCTTTGATATCCTGGATGCGGCTTTTGAGGAGATCTATCGTTTCCATGGCGGTCTAGCTCGTTAATGGATTTATGACACTAAAACGTTGCTCTTTTGGGACATCGAAACAACTTGATCTGCTCACGCTCGCACATCATCCGAGCGAACCCGGTCGCGCATGCGTATGCTGCGCACGCGCCTAAAAGTTGAATAAGCAAAACTGCTTATTATAATGCAATGAAGATTCTGAATTACAGAATCCGGCTAGAAAAAGAAGAGGAAGGCGGCTATACCGTGAAAGTGCCTGCTTTGGCGGGAGGTGTTACTTTTGGTGAGACCGTAGATGAGGCCATTGTCATGGCAAAAGAGGCGATTGGGGGCTATATTGAAACCTTGATAGACTTAGGAAAACAAGTGCCAACAGATAACGATGTTTCGGAGTACACAGTATCAGTCGTTGCCCATGCCTGAACTCCCTATTGTAACACCTCTCAAAAGCTTTCCAGGGCTCTAGAGAAGGCTGGATTTAAGTTGATAGAGTCAAAGGGAGCCATTATTATTACTATAACCCGAAAACGGAAAAGATTGCAGTCGTTCCATTTCACGGCAAAGATCTTCGCAAAGGCACATTGCACGCAATTTTGAAGGATGCCCAATTTAAGTCCTGAAGAGCTGCATGATCTACTGTAATTTGTAGCCCGCATTTCACCCCCCCTCAATCCTCTTCTTCCACACCTCTGCCTCCTTTGCCGCCTCCGTCTTGCCCAGCACCCTCGCCACCGAGCCGATGGCCTCCAGGTAGCGCACCATCTGGTCCAGGTAGTTGATCAGATCTCCCTGGTAGGCGTACATGCCGTACTTGTCGGAAAACTCGTCGATGATTCCTTCCGGGCTCTTGCCCTCTGCCCGCAGTTCCAGGATGCGCAGCGATATATTCTTCTGAGCACAGCCGCAATAGGGCGCCTCCTTGCAGGTGCAGCGCAGGAAATCCCTTGAGAAGTCCAGACAGTACTTCTGGATCTTCCACTCCAGATCGTTCAGGTCGGAGCTGCTAAGCAGGTCCAGGAAAGAGCCATGCAGCGCGCGCTGAGAGATCTGCATGCGCAGTTTTACCGAGATTCGTTCCGCGAACTTCAGATAGAGCGCCTCGAAGCTCTCCAGGGCCACTGCTACATCCAGTGGTGACTTGCCCCGCCCTAGCTGCTTAGAGATGATTGTCACCTGATCAGCAGTCAGGAAATGCGCGGCTGCAGCCTCCCCCAGACGCGTGGGCTCAATGCCCTTTACCAGGCCCGCTTTTTCCAGCGACTTCAAAGAGCTGTCCAGATCGTCCAGCCCCAGGGTCAGATCATGCAGCTTCTCCAGCTCCTGTCTGGAATGCGCCGCGACAGTATTGGCCAGGACCTCCTCCAGCTGCTGCTCCTCTGGAAACTCCGGCGCCACATCCTCCATCACCCCATGCAAGAGCGCGAGAGCCATCTCATCCTCAGACTCACCCCGGGCAGAGGAGAACTTACGGCCCGGCTCGGCCAGAATGTAGACCAGTCCAGCATCATGGTATCCAGGCCGCCCCGCCCGTCCCAGCATCTGGTTGAACTCATGGACGTTCAGCCATTTGATGCCCATAGCCAAAGATTCGAATATCACCTGTGAAGCGGGAAAGTCCACGCCTGCAGCGAGAGCGGCTGTGGTGACGACTGTGTGAATCTTTCCCTGGCCGAAGAGCTCCTCAATTCTCTTCCTCTCTGGATACTGCAGACCAGCGTGGTAGGCAGCAGCTCCAGGAATCGATTGAGCCAGATTGTAGCAGTTTTTGCGAGAGTTGGTGAATATGATGGTCTGGCCACGGTAGCCTGTGGATGAGGTCAGCTTCTGTGCATCGCTCGCCAGCTCCCGCAAGAGCTTGCGTTTTTCGGGTCCTGAGGTAAATATAAGATGGCGCTCGATGGGCACCGGCCGCACTTCGTACTCTACGAGCGTCGCACCCAGGCGTTTGGCAAGTGCGCCAGGGTTTCCTACAGTTGCGGACAGGAAGATGAACTGCGCCCGTGGCGCCGCATTCTTCAGCCGGGCGATCATCCCCGCCAGCCGGTGGCCACGATCTGCATCCTCCAGCATGTGGACCTCATCGATAACTACTGTTCCCACCTTTCCCAGGCTCTTCTTGGTGCGTATCACCTGGTCGATGCCCTCGTAGGTCCCTGATATGATGTCTGCGTTCAGACTCTGGGCGATCTTGCGGCCCTTTCCCAGGCGAATGCGGGACACGCCCACCTTGATGGAAGTCTGAAAGCCCAATTCGTTGTAAGCGGACAGCTGATCGAACTTCTGGTTGGCCAGAGCTACGAGCGGCACCAGAAAGAGAAGCTTCCCCTTCCCTTCCAGCAGATTCTTGACCCCGGCCATCTCTCCGACCAGGCTCTTCCCGGTTGCAGTGGCAGAGACGACCAGTTGATGTCGCCCCTCCAGGAGACCGGCCTGAACCGACCTGGACTGCACCGGCAGGAGACTGGTCAGTCTGCGTCGCAATAGCTCCATGAGCTCTTTGGGGAGAGGTATGGACTCCAGCGGCAGAGTTGGCTCTGCACGGCTGGCGGGGATGATGTCGAACCTCGTCAGTTCCGGCTCCAGCCTCTGCAAAGAGAGGAGCCCAATGACATCGTCCAGGTTTCGTCTGTTCTTCAAGATCCTGGCCAGATGAGCTTTGGCGGCCCTGCCCAGATGCCGGAAATCCGCCTCTCGCAATAATTCTGCAGCAGCGCAGTTCTCGCAGATGCGTGCCCCCTTGTAGGTAATGGCCTCCTGCGGCACGTAGGTTACTTTACGTTGCCCAAGACAGTGACTGCAAACCTGAACAAACCGGTATTTGAGCTGATAGGATTCCAGCATCTCCATAAACCTTTTTTCCAGGACAGAATCGCCGCGGGCGAGATATATGGCATCGGCTTTGCGTAGCATCCGCATGGCGTCCTCCGGTGGAAGGTATTTTTCAGCCTCTGAATCCTTTTTCACTAAAAATTTGAAGACCCTCGGCCCCTGCGGCATATCTTTCAGCCTCAGGTGCCCTTCAAAAAGGATCTTGCTGCCGCTCTGGGGCAATAGAAGTATGCGAGACCGATCTGCCTGAGCCAAAACCTGAAAAGTCATCCTAAAATAGACGTCATCCTAACGCGTCATCCTAACGCCAGATCGATAAGCTCGTATTTCAGGCCTTCGGACTCCAGGCGAGTGAGAAGCCCGGGAATCTGCTCGTCCACGCTGACAATCAGGGAACTGATGCCGTGGTATGCAGCCTCTACTGCGAACTCCTTGGCACCGAAGATCACATCCGGCTCACGTCCGGCTTTCCGCAGCGCCACGAGGGCCTCAATGCCCAGACACCCGACCATCCTCTCTCTGGTTAGAAGCCCTTCCAGGATCTTCAAGTCCACCTTTCTCGATCCACCCATCTGCACTCGCGGCACTTTGCAGAGCGTTATCCTTCCTTCATCCAGGCTGATCAGCCCTCTCAAGTCTGAAACGCCCACATCCTCGCTTGCCTTGGCTTCGCCGATGACGACGCCACTGGCCTCTATGCCCTCTTTTTTGTTGGCATACAAAAGGCCGCCTCTCATCTCCAAAGAGACGCGCTCTCCCTCGGCAAGATCGGCTTCTGCTATTGCCGTCCATACCGAGACATGGCTGATGATCTCCTCCATCACCACTCGAGCATAACGCTTTAGCTCGGCAGCGTTCTCCAGCAGCCACTCAACGCCTTCTTTGGTGATGCTGTAACGCATCCTCCCATCCGTTGTTACCAGCCCATCCGCTACAAGCTCTTTTATGTACTCAGAAATCGCTTGCGGGGTGACACCCAGCTTATCAGCCACTTCCTTCTGGCGAAGGTTAGGTTGATGGGCGGCAATCTCAACTAGAATCTGAAAACGAGAACTATCCCTCTTGCTCTGCAGCACATTGCCCATCAATAATCCTCTTCATAGGGCTCAATGCGCTGGCCCCTCACCGCCAGCCCTTCCGCCCTCTTGGCCACGCCACGGATGAAGATCTGGCTGAGCCCAAGCTCACGAGATAGGTTTGAAAGAGAGCTATTGCCACCTTCGACCATCTTCTGTAGCTTCTCAATTACAGCTCTCAGCTCCTCATCAGACATAAAGGTGAGGCTGATCAGCTCGCTCAGATCCTCCATAGTGGCTCCGAAGTTGGCCTGTATACGAGAGTAAGTGGAGTGATACTCTTTCTCAGGACTTAAGCCTGGTTCCGGTACCCTCCACTTGGTCTCAACCAGGCCGCTCTTGCGCAGCAATGCCACGCTTCTGTGAACGCTGGCCTCGTCTCCTACAAGCAGCACTAGCTCGCGCTCGGTATGCCAGTCCCGGCTCAGTTCATCAAAGATTTTCTTGTGGACATTGGAGCCGAAGGCTTGCAACAATGGGACCAAATCTGAAGGATCGTTTATGATCCGCGTTCTCTTTCCCGTCACAAAGAACCTCTCATTTGGTATTACGTCTCTGGTTTGATAAAGCTTTTTGAAGATTCAAATAAGCCTGACAGTCTCCAGATTCATGGGTGCCATGGTGGGAATTCTGTATTTCTTATAGATGGAGCTGGCAAGATCCAGGCAGTTACCCTCTTCGCCATGGTTGGTGAGAACCCGGCCAGGCTTGGGATAAATGCGCCGCATATACTCCATGAGCTGCTGGCGGTCAGAGTGGCCGGAGAAACCGTCTACTGTGGTTACCTCCAGGTTAATCTTCACCGTCTGGGTCTTGCCCTCCACTGAGAGAGGCAATTCCTTCCAGCCCTTCTGAATGCGCCGCCCGAGAGTTCCTTCAGCCTGGTAGCCGACAATCACCAGAGTATTTTTCTCATCCGGACCGAGGCGTTTGAGATACTCAATAACCGGTCCTCCATTGAGCATGCCGCTCGTCGCCAGGATGACACAGGGAGGACCTTCGATTATCTCCGTTCTCTGTTTGGGCGACTCCACCTGCACAAAGCACTGGGCCAGGAAAGGATTGATTCCCTTATGGAATATAAGGTCTCGAAGATCGTTGTTAAGGTACTCAGGGTAAGTGGTATGAATGGCTGTGGCCTCATAGATCATGCCGTCCAGACATACCGGCACCTCATCTATCACTTTCTTTCTGATAGCCTCCTCCAGGACCACCATGACTTCCTGGCTGCGGCCCACAGAGAAGGCAGGGATGATGACCTTGCCGCCTTTTGCGATGGTATCCTTGACCACGTTTATAAGATTGACCTCGGCTTCTTTGCGAGAGGGCTGAATGCTGTTGGTCCCACCGTAAGTGGCCTCGGTCACCAGCGTCTCCAATCTCGGGAAATTGCACACAGCCGGATCGAAGAGCCTCGTTCTCTCGAACTTGTAGTCGCCGGTGAAGGCCACATTGTAGAGGCCGTCTCCAATATGGAAGTGAGCAATAGAGGAGCCCAGTATGTGCCCGGCGTTATGCATGGTCAACTTGGTGTCAGGAGCGATGTCTGTCACATCGCCGTAATTGAGTGTAATGGTATGCTTGAGAGCCTCGCGAATCATGCCGGAGTCGTACGGCAGCCTTTTTCCCTCGCGACCGGCCACCTCTAAATAATCCAGCTGCAAGAGAACAAACAGATCCCTGGTAGGCGGAGTGCAGTAGATAGGTCCTTCGTAGCCGTATTTGTAGAGCATGGGAACAAGGCCGGCATGGTCCAGGTGAGCATGCGTCAGGACAACTGCATCGATCTGGTTGAGAGGATAGACCTCAGGCACATAGAGAAAAGGCGTCGCAGAGTCGTCTGACCCCACATTAATGCCGCAATCGATGATGATGCGAGACTCGGGTGTGGATAGAAGCATGCAGCTCCTGCCCACCTCACGGCAGCCACCCAGAGTAGAGATCCTGACCCATTGATCTTTGGATGCGATATCTCTGTGGATCTTCCTACCCACTGTGCGCAGGATGTTCTTTCGCTCCGATTGCACGCTACGCAGGTAATCCTTGATGTTGGCAATGGTGGCCGAGCGCACGGGCGGGGTTCGGACCACTTTTGGAGTCCAGCCAATCAGCTTGGTTATCTCGCGGAGAGTTGCACCATGGCGGCCGATGACCAGTCCCGGCTTCTCAGCCTCGATCTGGACTTCACCGGTCTCACCGTCAAAGTAGTAGTTGGTGAGAACAGCTTCCTTGGGTACGACCTCCTGAATCTTGGTTTTGGCAATTTCTGGTTCTGCCAGTACCTTCAGGTCCGGCCGAACAACAACGCGCTTACGAAGCTCCTTGGCCAGGTTTCTTATGATCTCGCCGTCATCAGCCAGTTTCTTGGGGTCATCTGTGTAGATGACAAGCTCCGGACCTTCAAACTCCAGCCCAGTAACGTTGATGTCCGGCGGCAGCTTGCTTTGCACCTTACGTTTGAGCTCAAAAAGAACATCTTCTACCGACAATATTACACATCCAAAAAAGATTTAGAGGAGATTCATTATCTCCGTAAACTCCGGCTCGCCTACCTCCTCATATTTATCTGTGATTCTAACGAGCTCGATTTTATCACCCGAAGCGGAATCTCGCTTCATGGCGTTATGAATTGCACGGGCTGCCAGCACTGTTCCATCCTTGATGCTGATCCCGGGTTTGTACTGGGATTCCAGCACGCCGTAGGCAATGGGCGAACCGGATCCGGTAGACACGATTCTCCTCTCTTCGATCTGCCCGCCCAATGCATCGAGCGAATAGATCTTGGGGCCGTATCTGTCTACGCCCCCCATGACCAGCTGGACCATGAAAGGATAGTAGCGTCTGGAGGAGAGTACATTGGCCAGCATGGAAGTTACAGCTTTGACGGTCAAGCTCTCACCTCTCTGCATTTTGTAGAGTCTTGCCTCCACCTGAACCATTCGCACCAGAGACTGGGCATCGCCCACTGCGCCGGCAGTTGTCATGCCCACCAGGTCATCGATCTGATAGATCTTCTTAGCCTGGCTGCTGGCTATGAAGCTGCCCATGGTAGCACGGCTCTCCGATGCAAGGACCACACCTCCATCGCAGAGTACACCTACCGTAGTTGTACCTTTGAACACCTCGACCATCTAATTACCTCAACTAAAATCAGAAAACGGACAAATATGCTTGTCCTTCTGCGATATAAATACTTTCCGCCGCCACCCAGCCACATTAAGTAGAGGAAATAAAATAAGCACGCGAACGCTAGAAATACGAGGCCGTGCATTGACCTGTTGTGTTCGACCCAGCCGCCTGGATCTACAGGTACTACATCGATCCCATAATCTACGATACCAGCTATAACCCGGTGGATACCATCACCTGGGCGGTAATCCTGGGTCTGGCGATCCTGGGGCTGATAAGTCTTTTTCGCCGCTGGGGACTCACGATGGATGAGAGGCTGGTGCTCTCCACCCTGCCTTATGTACTGGCCGGATCAAGCCTGAGGGTGATCGAGGACGCAAATCTGGTTGCCGCACCCTGGCGGTACCTTCTCATTACACCGCTCATCTATTTCGTGGTCTTCCTGATAACGGCAGCCTCGCTGGCCATCACGAGAAAGATCCGGGGTGAAGAGTTTTATAAAAGCTATGCGGCCATTGGCCTCGCCTGGACCGTGATCAATCTTGTCATCCTGTCCACGGTAGGGTTCGAGAACGCCTGGGTCATCGTAGCTGTCTTCGTCATAGGCACAGCCATTACATGCGGCTTACTCCTCTGCAGGCGGGCTTGGGGCGCGCTCGGATTTCTGGATAACAGATTCAACCTCATGATCATCTATGCCCATATGCTGGACGCCAGCTCGACCTACATAGGAGTGGACTGGTTCTCTTACTACGAGAAGCACGTCGTCCCCACTTTTCTGATAGATTTGGCAGGCTCGGCGGCCATTATGTTTCCCCTCAAGCTGCTCATACTCCTGCCGGTGCTATTCATGATAGATCGATCTATTGAGGATCCTTCTTTGAGGAACCTGGTCAAGCTGACGCTGATCACACTGGGCCTGGCTCCGGCGGTGAGGAACACGCTGCGGCTGGCGCTGGGAGTTTGAAAGGAGAAGGGGGAAGTATGGGAAAAGAATCGCGTGAAAGAGGAAGCGAATAGATCTTGGGCCATGGATTACTGAACGTCCATGAGTTCAGAGAGGGCTCATAAATGGCGGATGGAAATCGGGATACTTTGACATCATCGACTTGATATTAAGCGAAAGTCGTGGATCCTTCCAGACCGTCCAGAAATTAGCTCTCTCGATCAGTCTGTAGCTTAACCATCGTCGCTTGGCCGGCCGCGGCCCGGGAAAGGCGCCCTCAACCATAGCGCGGGAGGCCCGCAGGGCCGACTCGCGGAACCCCGGAAGAATGCGCTGATGCTGTCCTTGCTTGCATCAACGAAGTCAAGTCTGCAGTTGAATGAGATTTGCATATTTTTCATTTAGGCACAAAAATATTTCGCCTTTTCTTCCGGAGGTTCCGCGCGGTGAAACGCGCTGGGGTGACGGGGGCCCACTCCAGGCCGTGGCGGCCCCCTGACCCCGCGTCCGCGGGGAACAATCTATGAAGCTTTGCCTTTATTCCTGGACATTTTTGAGAAGACCGCAGACGATGCATATCCGAACAGCTAACGTGCCATCATTGATAAGAGAACGATCAAGATGCTTTGATATCATCGACTCGATTTACATGCGAGAGGAATGAGCTCGGGTTTGAAAAGAGTGAACACTTGAGACGGGATGGAGCTCTATAGATATGTCGAAATCCTTTGAATCCGGCCGTGCCCTGATCATGGGTGGCGGGCGCAGATCTGCCCAACACCTTGGATGACGCCGGGGTTTGGCCGATATTCTAAAAGATCCGGCCCGCTGCGCCTATCCCAGTCAAGGAGCAGGCTAAGCCTCTCAAGGGCGAAGCCGCAGGTAGGTCGAGCATACTGACAGGCCTGGACAAGCTGGCCAAAAGGGAAGGATGAGAATAGCTGATCTGAGCTCTTTTCGTTTCGATAATCCGGATTATTTCCCCAGTATCCCCGTATGCGCCTCTCTGAACCTCGGCTCCTTCATCTGGCAGGAGCATCTCCCTTTGAACCAATGGTAGCGAGTCATCTCCTTCCAGATCTCCTTCAAGCTTTTTTCCTTGATGTTTCCAAAGCTAAGTGGCATGTAAGCACAGGGCAGCGCCTCGCCCGACCCGTCCACGTGAATCCACCGGCGCCCGGCAAAGCATCCGAACATCTCCGGACTCTGCAGATAGGGCAGGGCCGAGACCCGGGGGCCTCCGGAGCCGCCCGTTCTATTCTTCTCCTTATGGAAGCGCTCCAGCCTTGCCACATCGTCTGCGTCCAGCACCTCGTCTTCGTGAGCAGCCCACCGTCCCACAGCCACGATCTCGTAAAGGGAGAGCTCATGCGCACCCAGATCTGCAGCAAGCGAAAAGGCGTCTTCCAGATTGTCAATATTGTGAGGGGACGTCACCATAAAGAGATCCACCAGCAGGCCCGCCGCCAGCGCATTGCGAACGCCGGAAAGGGCATCCTGGAAGGCACCCGCACGGCCCCGCACCCGGTCGTGCTCCTTCTCGAAGGGGCTGTCGATGCTGATGCGCACGGCATACAGGCCAGCCTCTTTCAGCTGCTTTGCAAGCTCAGGTGTGAGATGGTATCCGCTTGTGAAAGCGGTAGCCACCGCCCGCTCGTCCACAGAGGATACCAGGTCCGGCAGATCCCGGCGCAGCATCGTCTCACCTCCGTCAAAGGTTATGAGGTAGGATCCCAAATCCAGTGCCTGGGAGATCGCATTCTTGACAATCCCGCTCTCCAGTATCTCTCCCTGGCGGGAGGGTGCACTGCAGTGGATGCAGTCGTTGGGGCAGGCTTTCATGATCGCTATGGAGAACTGATCGGGGACCGGCCTGCGAATCATGGCCCCGACCTGGGCGGACAGCATGCGGTCGAAGGCAAGGCTTGGAGCCGGTGGAATCCAGGTCGAGAAGATGAACTTATCAGGGCCGGAGCTGATGGGTTTTTCATCGGCAAAGATCTTGTTGATCCTGTCTATGACCGGCTTTGCCAGAGGGGCCGCAGGGCCACGGGCTTTAAGCTGGATGCCAGATCCATCTGCCGAGGCGTCAATTTTCAGCAGAGGCTTTCTTGCAATCTGCATCTTTGCAATCCCCGGCAGGTCATCTCGTCAACGATGCTCTCCAGACGGGACTTGATATCCGCTCTCGCTGAAGACTCGGACAGGGCTCTTCTGGCCTTTGTGTTGTGATCTTCGATGACCTTTATGCACATCTTTCGAGCCGCATCATCCCCATACTGGTCGGCAAAAATTCTTGGGAGAGTTACGGAGGTCTTTTTGGAGGATTTTCCCTGATCCAGCCCCAGAAATTCCTCCAGGTCATCGAGGACCTGGTAGCCCAGACCAAGGTGCATTCCATAGCTCTCAAACCTGGCCACATCTTCCTCCGATGCACCGGATATGAGTCCACCCATCTTGGCGGAAGCAGAAAAGAGCGAGGCCGTTTTTTTGGAGATGCATTGATAATAATCATCGACAGAGCCCGCAGCGGACAGGTCCATCAACTCTCCTTCAGACATGTTCATGCAAGCCCCGGCAAAAACGCTTATCACAGGCTGGCGGTAGTGAGAGACCAGCTCTATTGATCGGGAGATAAGATAGTCGCCCGCGAGGAGCGAGGCTTCTGGCCCAAAACGCTCCAGAGCGCTCGGTGAGCCTCTTCTCTCGATGCCGTAGTCCAGAATATCGTCATGCACAAGAGATGCAGCATGCGCTAGCTCAATGGCCAGGGCGGCATTTATGGCCTGGGATGCAGACCCGCCCAAAGCTTGGGCGGAAAAGATAAGGATAAGGGGCCGTACTCTCTTTCCGGGTGCAGAGAGCACATAGCTCAATATCTCACCAAGGGGAGAATCGGGCAGGCTCCTCGCCAGTTCGGCGAGCTCCCTGTTGATCAAGTGGTACTCATCCCAGCCAGAGAACATCGATAGGGTACTACAGGCAGGGCTATTTAGCTTTTGCTGATGCAATCTCTCTGGAAAAACGCAATTGGTTGCCTAAATTAAATTCAAAAATGATTTATAAAAGCCGATTGGATTCGATCTTGGCGCATCTGCCTGCCACCACGCTATAACCTTCTTTATCCAGCCGCTTTATGGCCTCAGGGCTTTCCGCTCCAGGCTGCATCCAGAAGACCTTGAAGCCTTTCTTCTTGGCCTCCTCTGCCAGAGCCGGCACGGCCGAGGGTCTACGGAAGACATCCAGGATGTCGATCTCGTCAGGAACGTCGTGGATGGAGGCATAAACCTTCTCACCCAGAATTACCCTGTCGGCGTAATTCGGGTTTACGAAATAAAGCTTGAATCCGTGGCTCTGCAAGACATCGGACACAAAGTAGCTGGGCCTGTAGGGATCTGGCGAGATGCCGACGACACATATGGTCCGGCAGCTCTGGAGGGCATTTTTCAGGTCCTTATCTTCTCGAAGGATGGGCATGATATAGCATTAGTCGTTATTAGAATAAATAATTTGACAGGGCACCAGCTATCCCGTCAGACCATTCGATGGCCGGAGCGCCAAAAACTGATGGATTCGTCAGCTCCTAGCATAGCACCCTATCCAGAAATATCAGATTCTCAGGGGACTCCGTCAGCTTAACCCTATCATCCTTCACTTCAACGATGGAGTCGAATCGAGTAAAGTGGACCTGCGCTACCTTGACCAGTGGCTCGCATCCATTCCTGAGGTGATCTATGAAACCATCGATATTTCCGCCTTCTCCCATGTAGCCGACAATGCGGCGGAACAGCTTGGGAAGGATAGCCACTTCATTCGTGATTGTCCCGAGATTCTTAATGGAGAAACCTTTAGTGGTCAGATCATAAGGCCAGATTCCCCTCTCTTCCTCCCTGGCGCGGATCGATGCGTAGGTCAGAGGGAGCCGGAGATTCGAGAAAAGGCCGTTGTAGAACATTGGATAAGCGAGGCCCCTGACGATGAGCCCGTAGTTGAGACTCTTAGTGAGGATCGATTGGTTCATCGAGATCTCTGTGCCATCTTTTTCTTCGCACTCACCTGCAAAGACAAAGGCCAAAGGACGTCGAAGGCTCTCAGTATTGCGGGCCAGGATGTACCCATTTGTTCCATCCTCAGCCCTGATTACTCTGCTCTGTGCCTCATCCCAGACCACCTCATGAATCCCAAGACGGGAGAGAAGATAGCGCACCGCGGGCCTGGCCAGCCTCAAAGGCTGGTGAAAACCCTGAAAGTTCGTCTCCAGAGCATCGACGGCTTCCATGCGGAGATGGGCATGGCCGAGGGCATTCAGAGCCGCAGGCGGACCTGATAGCTTCTTCCAGTTAACAGAATCTTCTGCTCGAAATCGGATCGAATCGCCATTCAGCCCGTAGCCCTGCACATGGAAGGTTCCCTTAATCAGAACAAACGTCATTCATATCATCCCAAATATCTTTTGAAGCCACCTATTTTTAGTACTGAGTAATTTTAGAATTTAAACTTTTTTATTAAGTGATGGAATAACCGGAAAAAAGATAAAACTCGCCAGCTCAGCAACTCTGGACGGAGGGTAGTCTTGAGTGTATGCTTCCAAGCATTTCGTACCTTAGTTCCTCCACCTTACATCGGTATCATCAAATGCGAAAAGCTGTGGCCACATCCAGACATTTGGAACTCTCGATCAGTCTGCAGCTTAACCGCCGTCGCTTGGCCGGCCGCGGCCCGGGAAAGGCGCCCGTGCCCCGAGGCCAGCAAGACCGACTCGCGGCGCTCCAAAGGAAACGCGGAAAGCTATTCATTCCTGCATCAGACACGCCCAATCGACTGAAGACAACATTAGTTCATCTCTTAATTAGGCAAAAAATCATCCAGCAACTTCTTCCGGCTCCCGCGCGGTGTTACGCGCTGGGGTGACGGAGGCGCACTCAAGGCCGTGCAGGCCCCCCTAACCCCGCGGCCGCGGGGGACAATTTAGGAAGCTCTGCCCTTTATCATTGAATGTGTTTGAGAAAACCAGGATGGAAGGCATATCCGATCAACTCAGATGCTATTATTGATGGAGAACGATCGAAATGCTTTGACATTGTCGACTCGATTTGCAGCAAAACGCCTCGCATGGTGCCATCAATCATTACTGCTCTACAAGAGTGCGAGCCTTCCCTCGCCCGGCCCCCCCCCCGCACGCGCGCGCCCGCAGGCCCGGGAGGGCTACAGATGATGAAGATCTGCCTCATGAGCTAATTTCGGGCCGAGGGATGGCAGAGGCAGTCCATTAACAATCCATCCTATTGTGAAGGCGGCGGCAGCATCGGGGGCATGGGCCTTCCAGGCATCTCGTATCTTAGTCTGCAGCTTAACGCAGTCGCTCGGCCGGCCGCGGCCATAAGCCGCGCCCCTAACCATAGCGCGGGAGGCCCGCTGGGCCGACTCGCGGCAATCCAAAAGAAAGTTCGGAAGCTATCTCCGCCAGATTCTCCGCTGCTACTCTGAGATCCCATCGCATCAATCGCTTTGCAGAAAATTATTTGCCCAGCAGAGCGACAGATAAGCGATGACTTCCAGCCTCGCCGTCTATCGCGACCTGGAGCGAGTGACTGTTGCAAGATTGAGGCATCATGATGGAGAAATGAATAGCGTTGCAAATTACTGGGTGCCTTCCAGGCCGTCACCAGGATTTAGGTACCTCGTCAGTTCATCCAGCCGCAAGATCTATCATAGATACCTTAATTAGATAGTCCATTAGATAGCTCAGGCGAAAAATGGGAAAAAGATCGTGGTGGGCTGGAGCACACTGATTGGGCGGCGAACCGCAAAGGGTAAGTTAAAAAGGGTAAAATATTTAGAAATATGAAAATATAAAATGGGTTCGGAGAAATACAATGAAACTGACAGTGATGCTTGAACAGAGTGATGAGGGTGGATTTACCGTGCTTGTACCTGCCCTTCCCGGATGCATCAGCGAGGGCAGTACCCGTGAAGAGGCACTGAAGAACATACGAGAAGCGATTCAATTGTATCTTGAACCTGTGGAAGACGACCTCATACCACAATCAGAAGCCGAACTTTTGGAACTTGTGGTATGACCAAAGTCCCCAGCCTTGGATATGAACAAGTTGTGCGAGCGCTACAGCGAGATGGTTGGGTTGTGGTAAGGCAAAAAGGCAGTCATATCCGTCTCCAGAAGCATACCTCTGATGAAATTCTTAAGCTCACCGTTCCTGCACACCATCCTATTCTCCGTTCAACCCTCTCCCATATTCTAAGGCAGGCACGATTGTCTGCCGATCAGTTCATTGAATTGATATAACAAGCCAATCTGCAATTAAAAGAAATTCTAATCTGTCGGAAAAAAATATCCCACAATTTACGGATTCCGCGCGGTAAAACGCGCTGGTGTAACGGGGGCGCATTCAAGGCCGTGCAGGCCCCCCTAACCCCGCGGCCGCGGGGGACAATCTATGAAGCACTGCCCATTATCGTTGAACGTGTTTGAGAAGGCCCAGATGAGGTGCGTATCCGAACAGCCGCCCCGCTGTAATAGATGGAGAACGATCAACGGCCAAGGCCCGCCGCCTTGAATGATATCCCCGGCCACCTCGCAGGAGGCCAGCAGGCCGACTTCCGGCAATCCAAATGAAAGTGCGAAAGCTGTCTCCGCCCAACTCTCCGCTGCTACTCTGAGATCCCATCACATCAATCACTTTACAGAAGGTTTTTGGCCGAAGCAGGATAACTAAATGGAGATGAATCCGAGCCACTCCATCTATCGCGGCCTGAAGCGCGCCGGGATAGACTTCGCCGCCTCCGTCCCCTGCGTCAACCTGCAGGAACTGCTGGACCTCGTGAGCAAAGACCCAGAGATCATCCACGTGCCCGTCACCCGCGAAGAAGAAGGTGTGGGCCTGTGCGCCGGAGCCTGGATGGCAGGCAGGCGACCAGCTTTACTAATGCAAAACTCGGGCCTCGGGAACTGCATCAACGCCCTGGCCTCACTTGATTTTCTTTACGGCATCCCGCTGCTCATGATAATAAGCCATCGAGGCAGCAAAGGCGAGCCTATGGTGGGTCAGGTGCCCATGGGCCGGCTCACAGCCCCCCTGCTGGACGCCATGCAGATTACTCATATCTCCCCCACCTGTGCAGAGGCAGAGGATGCGGTGATCGATGCATGGCACCGCGCCGAAGCCGGTCGCAGGCCTGCAGCCGTACTGCTGGATCTTGATTTTTGGAGGGGAACATGAAGCGCGTGGAAGCCATCGCATTGGCAGCAGAGGCGGCCCAGGCCGAAAATGCCCTTCTGATCTCGAACATCGGCTTTCCCAGCCGGGAGCTTTACGCAGCAAAGGATCGCCCGGAAAACTTCTACATGCTCGGCTCCATGGGCCTGGCTTCCTCTATCGGCCTCGGCCTGGCTCTGGGCCTGCCTGCGAGAAGGGTAATCGTTCTGGACGGCGACGGCTCAGTGCTCATGAATCTCGGAACTCTGGCCACCATCGCCCATCATGCTCCCGAAAATTACCTGCTGGTGATTCTCGACAACTGCTGCTACGGCTCCACCGGCTCCCAGCCCACCTGCACTCATCTTGGCACTGACCTTGCCACCCTGGCTCTGGCAGCAGGGGTCGAGTCTGTCCAGGAAGTCGACAATCTCGATGATCTGCCCCTCGCACTCAGAGGTCGAGGAGTAGTGGTAGTAAAAGTGGAGCCGGGCAACGCCAGCGTCCCCGTCATCGACCTGTCTCCAGAGGATATAATCGAGCGATTTATGAGATCGGCTCAACAGGCATAGCCATCCTGAAAGAGCCCGCCAGTATCCTTCTCTTCAGCACCTCTGCCAGCCTCAACGCCCTCAGCTTATCCGATTGGCGCAAGACCACTGGTATGGTCTTGATTTTTCCTGAGGCGGTCTTCAGCCTGATGGCACCCATCTGGCATTGAAAAGCTCCATTTGGACATTCGCTGGCGCATAGACCGCAGTGGAAGCACATCGATTCATCACGGTGGGGGCGAGCGTTCACAAGATCGAAGGTAACTGCATTCATGGGGCAGGCCTTCATAACCCGGCACTGTTTGCAGCCCTGGCACTTCTCCGGATCGAACTCCACAGCCAGGTCCACTCCCTGCCAGACATCTCCGTAATTGGCCTGGCCGATGACCGTTCTGGTATTTATATCGTTGACCGGCAGCGCAATATCTCTGTCAAGCCTTGCAATCTCTGCCAGGATGGTGTCGCTTATGACAGGAATGGCCACACCCCAGGAGCAGATGCACTCCGGGCCTGCAGAGGTAGCAAAGCCGCCCATATACTCAGCCGACATTTGATGCATATCAGCAAAGCCTGACAGGTTAGGTCGCTCTCTTGTGCTACGCGTGCCCATACCCAAAACAAAGCCCTCAGCACCGTTCAGGAGGATGCGCGTTCCTATGCCTATCGTTTCCAGCAGCGGATCATTCTTTAAGGGATTTATCTGGCCGCAGCCGGAGAACGTCGCCCCCCGGCAGTTAGGCTCAAAGCCGCGCGCGTGAAAGATGGTGTTGACCGGCCTCTCGCCAGGATTGACAAAAGCCGAGTAGTTCTTGAAGGCATGACGCGATCCATAGATTCGAGCATAAGGCATCTCATCCAACCCGACCTCGGACTGGATTGATCGACCGTCATCTGTCTCGACTTCAACCGATGCCATCTTTCTCTCCACCAGATCGCGAAAGAGATGGCCACCGCCATAATCGGGCCGGTCACGGCTATGGGCAGTTCCGAAGACCACCAGGTCCAGAACTCCCAGATTCTCATTGGGGCAGGGTCCCACCTGGGCGGATATGCCGTTGACCCAAACATTTTTCGCCCTCAGAAAAGATCCGGACCTGGCCACTGGGAAGGAGAGGACGGCATATGTACCGCTCATCACCGCTCGCGTGGCAGTGGTGACAACGTCCACTCCCTCCAGACAGGATTTGTCCCCCGATTCCACCAGCCGCGAGACCTCTTCGGCAGTCATGACAACTGCTTCGCCGCGTTCGATCTTGTTCAGAATCTCCGAATGCGATCTCTCCACAGAACCTACCGCCTTCATGGGCTTTCCTTAGCCTATCGATTCATATCCAGAGCATTTTTGTGTCCAAGATTCCGCCTATTTGTACAATTTTTGTACAATTGGACCAGGCCTTCCATTTGATCCGGGTTGGGCTAACGGAACTCATGGATAGCATAATTATTTTTGGGTCCGGGCATGTTTCTTCCCCTGGCTTAACATTGTTGATACAATTGTAATATTATCCAGAAACATTGTCCATTTTGGGAGATATTTTTCTTACGGCTGGAAACAGTTTTATACTGATCATTCTCCACATAACGGGCAAAGTCGATATAGGTGATCGCATTTGAGGAAATTCATATTCATAGCCCTTCTGGCAGCAGTGGCAGTAGTGACCCTCGGCTGCATCTCGTCTCCAGAGAAGAGTGGTAACGCCACCTCTGTGAGCGCGCCCGTCAATATAACCACTCTGCATATCGGGTACCAGCCCAGTACCCACCAGATTGCTGAGATGGTGGCATCAGAGAAGGGCTGGTGGGCCGAGGATCTGAAGCCCTTTGGAGTAGTAACCGTCGATGAGAAAGTCTTCCAGAGCGGACCTCCTGAGATGCAGGCCATGCTGGCCGATGCTCTGGATATCGCCTATGTGGGCACGGCTCCACCCATAACGGCCATATCCCAGGGCCTGGATGCAAAGATTGTGGCCGCTGTAAATATCAATGGCTCAGATCTGGTCTTGAGGCCGGACACCGCATACAGCGGACCTATGTCCCTGGAAGGCCTGAGCATCGGCACATTCCCTCCCGGGTCCATTCAGGACATAGTCATGAAGAAATGGCTGGAGGACAACGGGGTTGACATCTCCAAGGTCAAAATTCACGGTATGGGACCGGGGGATGCTGTGACCGCCATTGAAGCCAGAAAGATCGATGGCGTTTTCCTGCCTCACCCCTCCCCGGCACAGATTTCGCTGGATGGAAAAGGCAGGACTGTCGTCCAATCTGGAGAGATGTGGGCGAACCATGCCTGCTGCAGCCTCCTGATCAGCGGAAAGCTGCTCAGGGAACAGCCAGCGCTGGCGGAGCAGATAATCAAGACCCATATCAAGGCCACCGAGTACGTCAACGCCCACCCGGATGAGGCTGCCCAGATCTATGCCCGGAAGACCGGCCAAGACCTGGCCATGGTGGAAGAATCCATCAGGACATGGGATGGGAAATGGGTCAGCGATCCTGCAATCCAGGTCCCATCGACGGTGGAATATGCAAAGATCGATCAGCAATTGGGGTATATCAATAAGACACTCAGCGAAGACGATCTGTTCGACACCAACTTCTATGCGAAGGCGTTGGCCTGAGGACGAAGACGGGACAGCAAGATAATGGCCGGGACCAAGAGACGGTGGGATTTGACTGTCAAGCGGGGCGTTGAAGCCCTATCCATACTGGGCTTGATACTCGTCTGGCAGATCGCGGCAGTGGCAGTAAACGACAAGCTGTTGCTGCCAAGCTTCCTCCAGGTAGTAGCTGCCTTCTCCAAAGAGTGGCTGACGGTATTGACAGAGGATCTTCCCACCAGCCTGCTACATTTCTTTATCGGAATGACTGGCGGGCTCCTCGTTGCTCTACCTATAGGCATGATCATGGGCTGGTTTCGAGCCGCAGACAGAATACTGGACCCGATTGTTGAGGTCTTCAGGCCCATACCTCCGCTGGCGTGGATTCCCTTCTCCATCGTCTGGTTCGGCCTGACTGATTCGGCGGCAGGCTTCATTATCTTTGTTGGTGCCGTCTTTCCCATCCTCATCAATACTTACGTGGGCTTTCGCAGCCTCCCACGGGTCTATGTGGAATCTGCCAAGGTTCTGGGAGCAACAAAAGACATCGATCTGGTGAGATACGTCGCCTTCCCTTATGCAACGCCCTCCATTGCGGGAGGAATCCGCATCGCCATGGGGATAGCCTGGATGTGCCTCGTGGCTGCAGAGCAGTTCGGTGTAAGCTCCAACGGACTTGGCTACAAGATCTGGTCTTACTACTATCTGCATCAGATGGATTATGTGCTGCTTTACATTGTCATGCTTGGCCTCTTGGGGCTGTTCATCGATAAGACCTTCCGATATGTAGTGGAAGAGAAGTTGCTCAAGTGGCAGGTGGGCCTGACGCAGTAGTGTAAGGGCCCGTTGGTAATCTAATTGGCTTTTAGGGATGCTTGTGCTTGCTTCGACAGTGCATGTTTTTGATTTGATTGCTCAATGGATTATTATTTGTAGCAATGTTTTTTGAATGCCGCAAGTGCAAAGCATTAATATGGCATTGGACTTCTCCAAGATCTGAAATTGCCGTTATAAGATCATATATTGAGAACCATATTTGAGGAAATCTTATGAAGAGAAATATCAAGGTTGAACGCCTCAATCAAAGACCTTTGGAGCAACAGGAGATAGAGCTTGTAGAACGCAAGGGCATAGGCCACCCGGATAGCGTTGCAGACGGACTTGCGGAGTCCATCAGCCGGGCCCTGTGCCAGGAATACCTTGATAGATTCGGAGCTGTTCTGCACCACAATACTGATAAGACCCAGATCGTGGCCGGAAGATCCAAGCCGGCCTTTGGTGGGGGCGAGGTCATCTGCCCGCTTTACATTTTGCTTACCGGACGGGCCACTAGAGTCTTCAAAGAAGAGGAGATTCCTGTGGACACCATCGCTATCAAGGCGGCACGCAAGCTCCTAGGAGAGTCGCTATCCAACCTGGATGTCAACAATCACGTAATCCTTGATGCCAAGATCGGCATGGGTTCCTCTGATCTGCGAGACGTCTTCAGCAGGAAGGTTCCTTCGGCCAACGATACCTCCTTTGGTGTGGGGTATGCCCCGCTCTCCGAAACGGAGAATATTGTCTTCAACACAGAGAGGGAACTCATGCGGCTCAAGAAGAGCATCCCGGCCATCGGAGAGGACATCAAGGTTATGGGCATGCGCCAGGAGGACGTCATCAATCTAACCATTGCCTGCGCCATGGTCGACAGGCACGTGGCAAACCTCAAAGAATACGCGGATACAAAGAGAGACATCATTGATCACGTCATAGAGTATGCCAAGCAGTATACCAGCCGCAAAGTAAACGCGCAGATGAACGTGGCCGATAATATCGAACAGGGATCCGTCTACATCACCGTCACCGGCACATCTGCAGAGATGGGAGACGATGGTGCGGTGGGCCGCGGCAACCGGGCCAATGGACTGATCACTCCCAATCGACCTATGAGCCTGGAGGCGACCTGCGGTAAGAACCCCATCAATCACGTGGGTAAGATCTACAACCTGCTCTCCATTGAGGCGGCAAGACAGATCGCAGCCGAGGTCCAGGGCATCGATGAGGTCTACATCAAGATCCTCTCTCAGATCGGCAAGCCCATCGACGAGCCGCACATTGCCAGTGTGCAGATCGTTCCCAAAGAAGGCGTGGACTTGAAGACGGTAGAGGCTGGAGCAATAGAGATCCTGGATGATTGGCTGGCCAACATCCCCAAGCTGCAGCAGATGCTGTTCAGGGGAGAACTCAGCACCTACTGAGATCAAACAGGCTATCATTGCCTGAGAAAGCTCAATCAAGAGAGCTCAGAAGAGACTGAGCTCTATCTATTTTCGCATGTAAAACGAGTCGATGACGTCAAAGCATCTCGATCGCTCTCTATCAATAATGGCATGCGAGCTGTTCGGATACGCACCTCATCTGGGCCTTCTCAAATGCGTTTAGGGATAGAGGGCATGGCATCATAATTTGTTCCCCGCGGACGCGGGGTTAGGGGGCCACCACGGCCTGAGTGGGCCGGTGGGCCGCGTAAAACCTGCGCGGAACCCGAAAGAAGGGTAGAATAAGTGCCTGCGCCTAAGTAAACGATATGCCAATGTTATTAAACTGCTGTACTTCCTAGATGCAGCCAAGGACTGCTCTTCTCTTTTTCTTCCGGGGTTCCGCGAGTCGGCCTGCGGGCCTCCCGCGCTACGACTGGGGCGCAGCTCCAGGCCGCGGCCGGCCGAGCGACGACGGTTAAGCTGCAGGCACTAACCGGAAGTTCCAGTGTCTGGATGTAGCCACGACTTTTTCCATATATGGTCGAGTCGATGATGTCAAAACATCTCGTTTTTCATCCGTCATGTATGAGCCCTGTCTCGAGGCTCAATGGCGTTTCAGATCTATCCCTTTCTTTCTCTATGGGTCATTCCTTCTTCTCTTTTCGGCGGAACCCTCGCCGGACGAATCTGCGGCCCTACGAGCGGTTGGAGATAATCGATGAACGGCTTCATGGCTGCAAAGACCGTCATGGCATGGTCAGCAAAATCAGGGCCAAGAACCTGCTCATCGCTGAGCGAATGGTGGACCATGAACTGCTTATGCCGGATCAATTCGATCTCGGGATCATCAATGGCGTATCCTCGCGGTGCGGTTTTGAGTTTTTCGCCGGATATGCCGCCAAAATATTTCCGGAATGCAGGGGCATCGATCACTCTCCTGATCTTGACGGGATCGCGGGATATGGCGGAGCGGATCGCTTGCAGATCCGAAGATGTCGGCATATGAGCGCCGCCAGCGATCAATGAGCCTCCATCAGGCATGATGTGAATGTAATAGGGGAGCCTCAGAGAGTGCTTGCCGCCCGGGGCCAGCACTGCAGAGAAGTGGTTCTTGTAGGGAGGCATATTCCTGGCAAAGCGCAGGTTATTGTTGATGCGGAAGATGGCGTCTTTGGCCGCCAGATCGCCTAAGGGCTCGATGGGGTCGAAGCGTTGGATCAAGCCCTGGATGAACTCTTCAAAGAGCATCCTAGCCTGGTCGTATTCAGGGCGATGATATTCGAACCATTCATGGTTATTGTTCTGGCGAAGTTTGCGGAGAAAATCAAAGATTGGCAGGAATTGGGGCATAGGAATAGATTCCGTCTTCAAGCTTTAGATAATTTTTCACCTCATGCAAGAGGATGCAGATAGTGGTGAGTAGGTTAAGATGTGGTGGTATAAATATAATACTATGGATCTTTGAAATTGTTTAAAATTAAAAGTCAAACAGCGACTTTTGTCTCTTCCCCGGCCTGGCCTCAGTCTTCTCCGCCTTCACCCCTTCCTCCACTTTGCGTGGCCTTCCCCGCGTGCAAGCCTCCGGTCTGGCAGCAATTCCATCCTGACCAGGCTCGCTCTTTGTCACAAGTTCCACCGGACTTTGTACGATCGCTGTAGCACCGAGCTGTCCCGGATCGACCTGGAAGGACTCAGGAGTCGCAATCGAAGTATTTTCCCGCCCAGCACCAGTCAGCACAGTGCTCGCCACGCTCTCATCCGCCTCGCCAGTGCGCGCAGGCGTCCCATGCACCTCGGCAGAGCCCGCAAGCGAATGTTGCGCTGTGCTGTGCCAGGCCATTTCGATATCCTCGATCACCTCAGCGTTCCGAATCTTCAAAGCCTCCTCGAAGATGGTCTGCACCTTCTTGGTGGTTGGAGCACTGCCCAGGAGCAGAGCGATCTCCTCCGCTTCCAGATCCAGCTCGGCTGCCAGAGACGCGGCGGTCTTCTTGTCTTTGAGCAGCATCCCCACGAAACCCATCAGCTCCGACCGGGCAAAGCTTGCAGAGACATGGCAGCGCCGGCCGATCTTTTTGGCAGCACTGTCTCGAACGCTGCGCGCCTTGCGGGTCTGTCCCATCCTGCGCCAGAGGCTGGGCGGCCGGAAGGCTACGTAGCCATGGATGCGCTCCGCTTTGGCCGTCTGCACCCCCCCGGTCATGAGAAAGCTGGCATAACGCCACAGGCCGTAGACCTGCCTGCGTCTCACCCGTCCCAGGAAGATGTCAGCCCGCGCCAGACGATCATAGCCCCAAAACAGGTCCAAGCCTTTGTACGCCAGGGGCAGGTTCTCGTCCACCCAGTTGATCAGGTCTTCCGGGCTCTCATCAAGATCGTAAGACGCCTGCAGGGCTTTATGAGCGTCATTTCCCTTGAAGATAACCTCTAAAACCTTGAAGATGGATGACTTGACATCGCGCTCTGCAGTGGCCACGTCTTCCAGCTTCAGCTCCTTCTGGCCCTGGGCAGCAGCCTGCAGATCGTTGACCCCGGAGCGCATGTCGCCTCCAGCCCTCTCGGCAATCAGCATCAGGGCGTCAGGATCGCAATTCACGTCTTCCTTCTTGCAGATCTCCCGCAGCGCCTGAGCAATGGTAGTGGAGCGAACCGACCGGAACTGGATGCCCTTGATTGCGTCCCTCAGAGGCTTCTCGATCTCATAGTACTCATTGGCGATGAGAAGGACTGGCTGTGAAGTGCTCCTCACCAGCTTCAACATGGCCGCGGCTCCTCCCCGGTCAGCAGTGCCATGCAAATTGTCTGCCTCATCCAGAATAACGAGCCGGGGCTTTCCTGAGAAGGTCCGGCTCTGCGAAGCAGGTCCGGCAATCTTCTGAATCATCCCTGCCGTACGAGCATCGGAGGCGTTCATCTCAATGTAGTCCCAGTCAAACTCGCTTGCGAGCGCAAGAGCGGCTGAGGTCTTGCCCGTCCCTGCCGGCCCATAAAGAATAGCAGCACCAGTGATGGGTTCGCCTCTCTCCCAGGACAGAGCCCATGCTCGAAGCTCCTCGATGGCCTTGCCGTTACCCAGAACCCGTTTAAGAGATTCCGGCCGGTACTTCTCAGTCCATTTCGTGGCAATGGGCATTCTACCAGACGCCCTCCCTGCCCGTAGTCTCTTTGATATTTATCTCCCAGATGGTCATATCCATCTTCTCCAGCTCCTCGCGAGAGAACTTTTTGCCTCCGTGGCCTCCCAGGCCTTTTTCTGTAAACGCGTCAAACATCTTCTGCTTGGCAACAACACTATCCGATAGACTCGCGGTGCCAAAAACGACAACGCTTGACCAGTGATCTTTCTGAAGAACATCTATCTGGAAGCATACATTGGAGTTCTCAGTCACGTACTCGACCTTTTTTCCAAATCCACGAGAGTGAAGGTAGATTGCATCGCCATGATAAACATAAGACATGGGAACGACATAGGGCAAGCCACTCCTGGCCAATCCCAGCCGTCCATACCTGGCAGAGGAAAGAAGAGCTGAGCATTCTTCCTGAGATAATTCCCTGGGCTTCATGCCCTGGAATTAGATCTCCTGGATTTTTAGCTTTTGCTAAGGCAAGAGGTATGCACTGAATGGCACTCAAGATCGGCCCGATAGTGCAGCCCCGGCGATCAGCAATATCATTCCCAGTACAATCATGGGAACACCAGGAAAGGCAGTCTCCACCTGGAACTTGGTAGCACCTGCCTCCGCACCGATGAGCTTGAAGCTCTGGTTTTGCATCTCTCCGCTCATGCTATCCATAACCTGTATTCCGACCAGAGCAATGCCGGTCAGGATTATGAGAACACCCATAACGACCGCCAAATTTACTTGTACCATTTTAGCCCCCTTTGGTCAGAAATATTTGGCGCCACGGATATAATGTTTTGCTTACTACTATTCCAATCAATCTAAAAGGTATCAGGTTTAAGAAGCCGTTAAAATTTAACAAGGATAACATATCAGAGTTATGCGCCATAGCTAAGAAAGAGATAATGGAATGGATAACAGTTGCGAACACCTTCTAATTATGTATCCTATAAATTCTACCCGGGTCTTCAAAGTTCTTGCTGTATCCAAGAGCATTTCGATTATCTCAGCTTCTCTTCGACCTCAGGAGAGAGATCTATGATCTGCACCGGATTTATGATGATATTGGAAGTGGCCACAGCACTACCCCCTTCCATGGTGTTTATGGCGCGGACAGATATGTCACGCACATCGATTCCAAGATAATTTCCGGAAAAGTCTCTGTTTTCGCTGCCGAATTTCTGATCCGCTGCAGTAATATTCCTTTGCATAACCCCCAGACGGCTGGCTCTATCTGCGAGCTGTTCAACGTTTTTAATTTTTGCGCTCTTCACAGTCAGGCCATCCTCTGCATCACGACCATTTCCACTAACGCTTATGCCCATGGCGTTAGACCCACCCAGATATTTTGGATCGCCATTCTCTGAACCGTCGTAGTGGAGATTCCTCTCTTTCACAGAGTTTATCGCTGACAGATCCTGCACTTTTGCGGTTGAATTGGAACCATTCATTATGATATCATCTTTTGTAGGCAGCGGGCGAGAGATAGAATCGGAATACGGAGAGTATATTCCCAGAATATGTCGCATACCCCAGGGAAAAACGATAGTTTCTTCGCCAATTTTAAGCTGTCCAAAATTAGTGCTCTTTTGAGGTTGAACCAGATCAGAAGAGATCTCTTTGGGCGCATCGAGCCGTTCCGTGACTAATGAATGCGGCTCAGCTAAGACCAGACCCGAGAAGAAGAAAATTAAGAGGAAACCCACTAACAGTGCGTTAGTGGATTTCGGCTTTATATTCATTTTAGACCTGATCGGATCAAGAAACCGAAAATTACTGCTGGTTGGCCACGAGCTTAACGTTGTTAGTAGCAGTGGCGAATCCGAATGCCAAGGCGTCCCTGTTGCCTACCTTGATCTGGTCTATATTGACCTTGACGCAACAGTCCTGGCAGGAAACGCTGCCATTGCTGCAGCAATTGCATTCTCCGGAATCCTGATTCTTCTTGATCTCCAAGTTGTTTGTAGCAACGGTCACCGGGCTCTTTTGCCAGGCAGTTCCAAAAGCCAAAGCCCTATCATTTCCCACGGTTAGAGTGTCTACGTTTGTATCCTGAAATTCGGGGAACCTGAAGGCAGACCCTTCGGTCTCAAAGATCCCACCATTTTGTCCAAGGATATCTACACCGCCATTGCCGGCTATGCCCTGCGCCATAACAGGAACGGATAGCATAGCTATAGCCAACACTACTAAAACACCTATTTGTTTAATAATTTCACCCCTTTCATTGTGTTATATCGACTACTGTTTGCTTCGATAATATTTATCTTTTTTGGTAAGAGATACAAACTCACGATATGAGCCATGAGACATTTTGCCTTCAAATATCTCACTGAGTGGTCACACATATTTTAGCGATCAGAAGGAAAGATTCGGGACTTTCGACCTTATATCAATTGCCGCATCCGTTCTCTATTCCAGTACTAAAGACAGCCCAAAAGAACATTGATACAGGAACGAGTTAGTGATTGGAGTATTGCAGCAAAAAGATCCTAAAAATAAAGATCTTAGTGCAATTATAAAATATTTCACAATCTATAAAAAATGTTACGGTTTGACGCTCGTGTTATGCTTCGTAAATCTGTAATGCCTGCCCTATGCGAAGATCAATTTGCGTACCTTCATGGTAGCCAGATCGACAATGGGGACTACTGCAGGGATGGGCTGGATGTTCATCTTCTTCTGAAAATCAGTCTGAGACTGCCATGTTCCACTATTTATCACTGCCACTCCCTTGTACCTGGTGATCCCCACAGTGTGCACATGTCCGCAATGCAAGATGGCAGGCGGCCGGGAGATGACATAATGGTCTTCATGCTCTGGTGCAATGGATACACGGCTGCCGTAAATTGGAGATAGATGCCTCCTTCTTAGCATCTCAATCATTGCCTTCTCAGGCGCAGCATAGGAGATGCCAGGCAGCCTTAGAACCAGGTCGTCAATGCTTCGACCATGGTAAATCAGTATCGACACCCCGCTCAGGGTGACCCAGGCAGGATTGCCGACAAAGAGCATATCCCCACGAAAATACTTCTGTATATCATCAGGCAGCGAGGGCTGCGGCTCCGCCTGGCGCACAATGTCGTGGTTGCCGGGAGCGATAATGATCTTTATACCCTTCCTTATGGCATTGAGCCTTTCAGCTGCAGCCTCGTACTGGTCATATATGTCCATTATGGCCAGATCATTCTGTTGACCGGGATAGATGCCAATGCCGTCTACAAGATCTCCGGCGATTACCATGTATTCTACCTGCGAGGCGAGGCCAGAAGGATCATCGACCTCTCCGTTGAGCCACTGCGCAAACCTCTGCCAGGCATCATCCATGAAATATTTGCTTCCCACATGAAGATCGGAGATCAATAGAGCATAACCGCTTCCCTTCTCCAGGGGTGCTGTCTGGTTGGGCATATCCGGCCAGAGCAAAGACTTGACAAAGAGCCTTCCATTGCCGTCGGAGATGCCGGTGACTCCTATTACCTCATCCGGTATGATGAGGCTTGACTGTTCATATACCTCAGCGTCCTTTTGGATGACGGCAACGATCATTCCAGTAGGATCTTCCAGCTCTATCACGCGATTGCCTTTGGCAGTATTTCTTACCTCCATAACCATACCGATAAGGGATACCTCACGGCCCGATGTGCTCTTTCCCAGTGACTCTATGGGCCGGGAATTAAGGCGTCGGGAGAGGATTTCTCTGATTTTCGTGTATCTGTCGCGAAAATAGCATACAAAGTCGTCATAATCGCCGACGCAAGTCGACCGACCGGTTATATCGCATTTCAATTCTGCATACGAATCTTGTGGAGGCGAAATGGTGAGCGACGGCACAGGCATGGACGGCTGGAGGGACGAGACAAGATCATGACGCAGAGAAGAGACTGCAGGCTTGACCGCGGTTGTGTTCGAATCATGTTTATTGGTATCGTTTGAATTAACCGAGTTGAGAAGGCACGAGACCTCAGAGGTCCTGATCACAGCCACAGATCGATCTGTGCTGCTGATGATGCGCCGGAACAGGTCATCAAGGCTTCCAGGATAGCTGCAAATTATGTCGAGGGCCTCCGGCTCCAGTTGATAGCCAAGCTCTGCAAATCTCTGCACTACATCTCGGCTGGCTTTGAGGCTCTTCTGGAAGCCCTGGCGCGATATCTGTAGCATCGAAAGGAGTATAAGAATGTACCAACTGATAAATATAGCTGATGAAGATCGGAGAATGGTTTGACAATTTGCCTCTTCCGGGCCTGATCAAGGACATAATTTTCGTAATTGTGGTAGTGGGAGCCATATCCCTACTCTCTCAACTGGCATTGGGCCTCTGGACGCCCATGGTGGCTGTGGAGTCAGGTAGCATGGTGCCGAATCTGAACATCGGGGATATAATACTGGTTCAGGGAGCGTCCCGCACCACTGTGATTCCCTGGGATGAGGCAGAGAAGATCAACTATACGGCATTCAATAATCCAGGGGATGTAATCCTCTACAGGCCCTACGGCAAAGAGAGCATGAACCTCCTGGATCAGCTCAAGGCGATCATTGGAATAGCACCAGGTCAGGAGAAGGCCACACCCATCATACACCGTGCTCTTAGCTATGTGAAGACAGGCGAGCCCATGTGGAAGGACGGCCCTGCAGCGCCGTTCTCAGGATACATCACCAAAGGAGATCATAACGAAATGATCGACCAGATGGCAGGGCAGATGTTCGGCATGGCCAATATCTCTTATATTGACTCACACCGCGATGAGATCTTGAATATAGGGAGCGATAGATACCTGGACAGGAATACCGGCCTGATTATTTATAAGACGGGAAATGGAACATTCGTGGGAGAAGGAATCAGCTACCTTACGCCTGTAAAACAGGAGTGGGTCATTGGAGTCGCGAGAGCTAAAATCCCGCTGGTGGGCTACGTCAGGCTGCTGCCTAACATCATCTCCAATGAGATCCATAAAATCCTGGGCTAGAAGAAGTTCGGGGCCGATCTCTGAGATTCGATTTCAAAGATCAACAAGACGATTCAGGCTTTTTGGCCTGAACCGCCCAGTGGTCCTGGTGAAAGGGCATAAGATCCATGACGCCATTAAGATCGAGCCCTGACAGATTTTTTTTCTCAATCTGGAGAACGGCCTCTGGCGATGCGGTGGTGTCCACTGATCGAGTCTTCAGCATGAGGAGGAGCTCACCGCCAGAGAGCAGGTAACGCGCACAGTTCAGGGAAGCAATTTCGGCTTGATTTCGCTGGGCTACATCCTGATAGACCAGATCTACAGGCTCAACAAGAGCTGCATATGCCTCAGGCCGTGCCGCATCAGCAAGGATAGGAATAATGTTCTCGCGCCTCTCGCACAGACGGATGAGGTCGCGCATGGAGCGAGGCGAGAACTCCACCGCATAAACCAGTCCGTCGGCCACGATATCACTGACATGGCTGACCGTAGTGCCAGTAGCTGCGCCGAGGTACAGGACCTTCGCATCACGTTTTAGTCGAAGGCCCTCGCCTTTGCTCTTGAGAAGGAGTGCGGCGAGCTTGGAGCGAAATGGGTCCCATAACCTGTAGCCACCCAGGATGCGTTCCCCGTAAACGGGCACAGGATCTTTCGATCTGGTAGCGAGTCTGGTCAGTCCTTCTCCTTCCAGAATAAAGACACCGGGTATTATCTCCTGGGCAGATGTGGAATCGATCACGTTCGGATTTCCTCGCTTTCGGATTCTATCTGTGGATCTGCCCTTTCAGAGTTCTTTGCCGAGGGACGTCGTGCTGAGTTTGACGTGTTTTACGCCCTTCAGAGACATCATCTTCTCTGCGGCCTTTCTTACATCCTGGCCTTCACCCCTCAGGACAATAACCTCCAGGCAATTTTCGTGGTCCAGGTGGACATGGAGACTGGACTGGATGATGCTTCCTGATTCATGCTGAATCTCCGTCAGATTGTCTACCAGCCCCCTCTGGGAATGCGAATAGACTAGGGTTATGACGCCTACTCTCTCGCCCTGGACATCGCTCATCCACTCATAATGTACGATATAGTTTCTAATGGCATCTCTTATGCCTTCAGAGCGCGAAGAGTAACCGCGCTTCAAGATTATCTCGTCAAACCTGGAAAGCAGCTTCTCAGGCAGCGAAACGCCAATTCGCATCAGTTCTTGTTCCATATACAATCTCAGTTAATATATCGATATTATTTAGTAATAAACTTTATGGGAGAAAATGTTAACGTTGGAATCAAACTATATCATCACTGCATTTGCTTAAATCACCTTGGCCTCTTCCTCGATAAAATTAACTTCACGTTCGAAGAAGCTGTATAGGAAAACCTTAGCGAGGTCCGTTAACACAAATGAGATCATTGCATAGGCCCAGACGAGCAATGCCAGATTCCAGCCGATCGGTGGTATGAGTAATCCATAGACTGCAATAAAAGTAGCTAAGGTCTGAGTGCCCAGCACGGCTGCAAGCAGGACGTTGCTTGGCCTGTAAGACCAGAAGTGGCCTCGGGTTCTGGCAATAAAGACCAGGAAGTGCCCTGCTACAGAGAGCTTGAGGTACATCATTGATTGGAGTACACCATGAGAAAGATGCAGAACGTCTATGCCGATGAAAAACAACAAGAATGTGGAGACCGTTCCTACCATGCCCAGAAATGTAGCCATGCCCAGCACTGATCTCATATTCCAATGGCTAGGCTTGAGAGCGTACTCTGCCCGGTCGTAGGCTATGGACATGATAGCAAAATCGTTAAGCAAAGCCAGCAATACTATCATGATGGCAGTAACCGGATAAAAGCCGAAGATGATTATTGCGAGAGTTATGAAGAACAGTACTCGAATCGTCTCAGATATGCGGTAAATGGCGTAGCTGTTCATGCGCCGGAATATCTTGCGGCTCTCTTGGATGGCGTCGATGATGACAGATAGCCCCGGTCTGGTTAGAACTATCGCCGCGGCAGATTTGGCGGCATCTGTTGCTCCCGCGACTGCGATTCCGGCGTCGGCTTTCTTCAGGGCAGGGGCATCGTTGACTCCGTCGCCAGTCATGCCGACGATATGCCCCCTGGCTTGAAGCAGCTCCACTATCTTAAATTTGTGCTCAGGAAATACCTGGGCGAAACCGTCTGCCTTTTCGATGATATCCGTGGCTTCTTCGTCCGGCTTGTCGATGAAGGCCGAAGCGGGCTCAATATTGGTCCCCAGACCCACCATCTTGGCGATCTCTTTAGCGATGGATACGTGGTCGCCTGTGACCATTTTTATGCGAACGCCCAACGACCGGGCAGTCTTGATGGTCTCGGCAGAGTCTTCCCTGGGAGGATCTTGAAGGGCGATAAGTCCTACATAGCGCCAGTCTCCCTTGGAGTCGTTGCTGGCCACGCCCAGGGCCCGGTAGCCTTTGGAAGCGAAAGTCTCTACATTTTTGTCGACTGAGGAGCTCGAAGTACTGTTTGCGGCCAATGCGAGTATGGCCTGAGGTGCGCCTTTGGCTACCTTGAAGCTCCCTTGAGGACCCTCTATTTCGGATTCAGTCATCTTGGAGACGGGATCAAATGGTTTGAAATTGCCCAATTTGAAGCTACCTGAATCAACCTGCTCTTCTCCACCTTTTTTTATGATGGCGACATCGATCAAGTCGCCATTCTCCTCTCGAGAGGCTAATGTGCCAAACAGCAGCACATCCTTCTCTGTGAAGCCCTCGAAGGGCACTACCTCTGCCACCGTAATGGCATTCTGGGTGATTGTGCCGGTCTTATCTGAGCAGAGAATATCCACTCCCGCCATCTCCTCGATGGCTGCCAGCCTGCTGACTATAGCCTCCTTTTTGGCGAGCTCTATCGCACCCACTGCCATGGTAACGGACAGAACGGCAGGAAGGGCGGCAGGTATTGCGGCCACGATCAACACCAGTGCGAACTGCAGAGTCTGCAGGAGGCTTTCATGCCTCAGAGCGGCTGTGATGAATACCAGGGTCACCAGAATTAGGGCCAGTATGATCAAATAGTCACCAATCTTGACTACTGCCTTCTGAAAATGGCTCGGGGTCTTGGCCAACTCTACCAGTTTGGCAGTGCGGCCGAAGTAGGTGTTCATCCCAGTGGCAAAGACCAGGGCAGTCATCTCTCCTTGACGAACTATCGATCCGGAGAAAGCGATCTCAGAGACTTTTTTATCCACGGGCAGCGATTCACCCGTCAGGGCGGATTCGTCTACCTGGAGGTAATCGCCCTCAATGAGCTTGATGTCCGCCGGTACGATCTCACCCAGACGAACTCTAACCAGATCACCGGGTACAAGTTCACCGGAGGGAAGTGTCTTCCATTGTCCATCTCTTTGGACCCTGGCTTTGGGTGCAAGCCTCTCCTTCAAGAGCTCAATGGCATTGTCGGCCTTGTGCTCCTGCCAGAAACCAACCACACCGTTCATGATCAGAAGCAGAGAGATAATGCCAAAGTCGTCCCAGCGATTTAGTATAGCTGAGAGGATGGCAGCTGCCTCAATCATCCAGGGGATGGTCCCCCAGAAGTAGCTCAAGAATTTTATAAAAGGATTGATTTTCTTCTCTGAAATCTCATTCGAACCGTATTGTTGGAGTCTTCTTTCTGCCTCTGAAGAGGAAAGACCGCCTTCGCTCGTAGAGAGCGTGCTCATTAAATTAGCAGCATTTGCATTCCGGGCTTCATCGGCGCTGATAATAGAATCCATGCCCAAATCCTCGATACAACATGCAGTTTGGTTCCAGGTAATATTGAAAGCTTCTGGTACTCTGCATCATAGCGTAAGCTGTAAGGCAGCAGAGTTGTAATAGAACCATTGAACTTGAACTTGCGACAGCAATAAGTAGTTTGAATGCCATGAATAATTAGAGTTAGAGGAATATCAAATGATTAAGAAATTAGCGGAAAGTTCAGGAAATGTCGTCGGTTATAAAGCAGTTGGAACGATAACAGCGTCCGATTATATGACGCTGGAGCCTGAGGTCAAGGCACTGGTGGAAAAGGAAGGGAAAATATGCATGCTGATCGATCTGAGCGAGTTCAAATGGGAAAAATTGGAGGCCTGGCTACCAGATCTGAAATTCGGCACTGAGTTTCGCCATGAGATTCAAAAAATAGCCATAGTTGGCGATAAGACATGGGAGAAGTGGATAACACATCTGGCCAAACCCTTCTATGCACATGATGCCAAATTCTTCCATACTGCAGATATCGATAAGGCCTGGGCCTGGCTTCGAGAGTGATCTCATAGAGTTTAAAGAAGAGTATTAAGCATCTACGAAGGAATGGGGTTTAAGTACCCTGTTGAGCACAAAGAAATGCTGTTTGGCTTTGAAGAGGTCCTTCTGAGTGCATTGTCCGAATCTTGATTTCGGGATCGGAGACGCTCTCCGAAGGATCTTAATTTCATCACGATTGAAAAGCTGCAACAAGGTGAACCCAGGCTCCGCTATTTGGGCAGTTCATGAAAGCCGGAGGAAATTAACCCCGGCATAGATGATGGATGCCAGTATTTTTGTTTAATATATTTTGTAGCACCAATCTTCATTCCAGTTTTTTTCTACAATAAATAAATATAATTGGAATTAATTGTTTATTTTATAACTATTATTGAGATAATGCACCACCTATTCATAAAACAATTTTGTTAGATATTCTAAAGTATGCTAGATGATCAATAGTTTAATATAAGATCGAGACTAAATATACTATTGGGCGATTGATATTACTATCATCAGCGTGGAAAAAGCGAAAGGAGCATCAGTGTCCGAACTGATGAGCCAGCTATCTTCTAGCAAGGAAGGGTTATCTTCTTCAGAGGCTGCAACAAGGCTACAGCAATACGGCCCGAACGAATTAGCCGAAAAGAAGGTAAATCCGCTTATAAAGTTCCTGAGATACTTTTGGGGGCCTATCCCATGGATGATAGAGGTCGCAGCGGCTCTTTCTGCAATTCTGGGCCGCTGGGATGATTTTGGGGTCATATTTGCACTCTTGCTCATGAACGGGATTGTCGGATTCTGGCAGGAGCATAAGGCTGAAAACGCCATCGAGCTGTTAAAACAAAAGCTGGCCCTGAAAGCGAGGGTGCGAAGAGACGGCAAATGGACGGATGCGCAGGCCAGAGATTTAGTGCCGGGTGATGTAGTGCACGTCCGCCTGGGTGCGATTATCCCTGCAGACATCAAGCTGATCGCGGGAGATTATCTCCAGGCGGATGAGTCGGCATTAACGGGCGAGTCGCTTCCGGTCGAGAAGAAACTGGCTGATGTTGCCTACTCCGGGTCTGTAGTACGACAGGGAGAGATGGATGGTCTGGTAGTCGCCACAGGAATGAAAACTTACTTCGGCCGGACCGCAAAGCTCGTTGAGGAGGCAATAACCCAAAGTCATTTTCAGAAGGCAGTCATAAGAATAGGAGATTATCTCATTCTCATGGCCATTTTCTTGGTCTCAATTGTGATTCTGGCAGCAGTCTATCGACAAGAATCTCTCTTGATTACCCTGCAGTTCGCGCTGGTGCTGATAGTAGCTGCAATTCCTGCTGCTCTGCCGGCTGTTCTCACTGTAACCATGGCCGTGGGAGCCACTGCTCTGGCAAAAAAAGGAGCGATAGTCAGCAAACTGGTCGCCATCGAGGAGATGGCAGGAGTCGACATTCTCTGCGCGGATAAGACAGGGACTATCACCAAGAATGACCTCACTGTCGGAAACGTGAAACCCTTGAACGGCTTCAAAGATGTGGATGTGCTGCTGGTCGGTACCCTGGCATCGAGCGAAGAGGGGGGCGATGTCATTGATAACGCCATTATCACCCATGCAAAGGAATCGGGAACGATCGCCCAGGACCTGTCTGGATACAAGTCCGTCAACTTCAAACCATTCGACCCTGTTTCCAAGAAAACCGAGGCTGAAATTGAAGACACGAACGGCAACCGGTTCAAGGTGGCAAAAGGAGCACCGCAAGTAATCCTAGCCCTTGCAGCGGACAAGGATACGAAAAGCTCCGAGATCGATGAAACCGTAAACGCCTTCGCTTCCAAAGGCTACCGGGCCCTGGGTGTGGCCAGAACCGACCCGAAAGGAGTCTGGCGCTACGTGGGCCTCATAGCCCTCTATGACCCTCCCAGAGAGGACTCGGCAGAGACCATCAAGACCGCCAACGATATGGGCGTGGAAGTGAAGATGGTTACCGGGGACCACTTGGCCATAGCCAAAGAGATAGCTAAACGGGTCAACCTGGGATCTAATATCATACCGGCTTCTGCTTTCATCGACAAGCCCGACGACGAAGCGAGAGTGATCGCGGAGAAGGTGGACGGCTTTGCCCAGGTCTTCCCGGAGCACAAGTATAAGATAGTCGAATTGCTTCAGGCCATAGGGCATATTGTCGGCATGACTGGCGATGGAGTTAATGATGCGCCGGCATTGAAGAAAGCGGATATAGGTATCGCTGTCGCAGGAGCTACCGATGCTGCAAAGTCTGCTGCAGACATCGTATGTACTCTACCGGGAATTTCGGTCATAATAGATGCCATCGAGGAGAGCAGAAAAATATTTCAGCGCATGAACAATTACGCGGTCTATCGTATTGCGGAGACCATAAGGGTGCTTATATTCTTAACCCTTTCCATACTTATCTTCAATTTCTATCCTGTGACCGCTATAATGATAGTTCTCATAGCTCTGCTAAATGACGCGCCCATAATGACCATCGCCTATGATTTTGTAAAGATCGCCAAGAGACCGGTTCGCTGGAATATGAGCGAAGTACTGGTTCTGGCCACTTTTCTGGGCCTCATCGGTGTGGTCGTCAGCTTCTTCCTGTTCTTCCTGGCTGAAATAGTGCTGCATTTTGATAGGACCACGATCCAGACCTTCATGTTCCTCAAGCTGGCGGTAGCAGGCCACCTCACTATCTTTCTCACCAGGACAGGAAGATATCACTTCTGGACGGCTCCCTATCCATCAGGCCTCTTGTTCTGGTCCGCGGTAGTTACAAAAGCGTTTGCCACTCTGCTGGCGGTGTATGGTGTGTTCATGACCCCCATTGGATGGAAACTGGCTGGATTTGTATGGGTCTACGCCTTGGTCGCGTTTGTGATCACAGATTACCTAAAGGTATTTTTCTTCAATCGGGTGGACCTGAAGAAAATAAAGCTTCCATTCATTCAATCGAGACTTCCAAGGGCAGGCGGCTCTGATCAAAAGGAGACGCCCAGTTGAATTCTTATGATGGATCAAGAGAGACTGCCTAGTGGCGGACTTTTCAACCAGTCCCGCCGTGGCAAGTCTTCTGGATCGTCATAGCACTGTTTACGCCACAGTGAGCAACCAGGGAGTTATTTACTATCTTGGGCCAGGGCTTGATGGACATGTGGAGCCTGCCTTTGATGCCATGCCAAACGGCATCGGGAATGGATCCATTGTGGCCCTCGATCTGGCTGCAGGAAATATCAAGTGGGAGCATAAGACCGATTTCCCGACCTGGGTATCACCTCTGGTGACTAATGGAATGGTCATCACAGGCCATATAACGGGTACTGGGAAGCCCTATGAGTTCAATGCGTATACGCAGCTGCAACCAAGTCTCCGCTGCTGCCATCGGGAATACTCATGGCCCTTGATGCCCAGACTGGCGAGACTATATGGGAGTTCAATATGGGAGTTCAATATGGGTGCACCCATCACACTGGGCGGGCCGTCCATTGGAAACAGTATGCTCTTGGTAGGAGTAGGGGCTCCAAATGAGGTAGGATCAAACAATGGCGGCTATATCGTGGGATTCGGGCTGCCATCGACCAGCAAGCCCGGTATTAAGCTGAGCATGGCAGCAACCCAGTTCTCAGATGCTGCGATAAGCGGATGGAAAATCAGACCATGGCAAGCTCGATGTAAGGAGGTGTCACTGGTACATACAGGATATCGCAGAATAGATTCGCTTGGCAAGAAGCGAACTGCCAGGGCATGCATTGATCTATTGAATAGGGCGCCCTGAGATACGGGCATTCGAATAAATTTTTAAAACCGAAACTATTTTTATGGGACTCACTGGAAAGACTCTCTGCGAAGCCTACGATATAGGATATAGCGGCGATTATTTTGTTCAGTCCGCTCATCCGTTCTTAAATTCGCTGTAACCACATCATAGTCCTATACCCAGCCAGGGCGATACCATAAATCGTCGGACCAATGATCACTCCAGCAGGTCCTATCAAGAAAGCAGGCCCCGTAAAAGCCAGTAAAGTTATAACAGGATGAATCGAAGCACCGATCATTACTATTCTAGGACGTATGATATATTCAGGGAGAAGCGCCAGAAAAATTTCTCCAAATGCAAATATTATTATAGCACGGTTCAGATCGCCAGTGAAAAGATAATATAAAGTCATGAGTATAAAAACTCCAGAGGGCCCAAGCTGGGGAATCAGACTCACGAAACCCAGGATGATACCCCATGTCAGAGGGTAGGGAATGCCAATGAAATAGAAGCCGACCGATGCAATAACGCCATTCATGAGAGCTATAAAGAAGTGGACGCGGAATAGGATATAATATATTTTGTCCAGCTCATTTATAAATCGATCGATGATTAATTTCTCAGGAAGGACATCGAAGATCCAATTTATTGCTCCTTTTCCATCTATTAAGAAATAATAGGTGAAAAACACTAATAAAATAAGTTGTGCTAGATATAATGGCAAATCAGTAATGAAACCTGAGATATCGTTCTCCAATTTGGGCAAGATCATAGAGAAGAATCCCGAAAACGCGCTGCTTATGAAGGGGGTGACAAAATCAGGAAAATAATTTGTCAGCAGATTATCAATTGACTGAGAGAATAGAAGATTGTTGACGTGTGCCTGTTCTAATGATGCAACAAGATCTGAGGTTTCCGAAATGAGATTGGTGGCCACAAAAAAGGTTAGGAAGAGAATTATCAAAGAGGCCAAAGAAACGGTAGCGAAGGAGGATATATGTTTATTTCCGGTTAGCCTGGAGAGATAATGATAGACTGGATTGAGCAAATATGCAAAAAAAATGCTAAACACAATTGAAGTTACGAATAATTGAGTCAGATACGCCGCGAGTAAGACTACCAGAAGGAAAGAGACCATCAAGAGAATATAGAATCTGCGATGGAGATCGATATACATCATATCAAGTATATATCTGTTCTTTACTTAAAAGCTTCTGAAATTTACGTTTTTTATATTGAACTTATTTCAAAAATTGTTTAACCGATGTTTCCTATTGTCTAAGACATTTGCTTTGGCGCATAAGTTCCGGCAGAATGCTTTTTCGGAATTCCCGGCAAGTCATATCTCCACCGAGAAGCAAGAAGAGAGGCCCGGACAGATGCCATATTCGCGAACGATCTGAGCAGGAGGTTTGCCACTCTGAAGTTTGGCTATTATTGATACCTTAAATTCTCGGTCGTAGCGCCACGACCTCGTCTTCTTCATGTAACTTTCCACGGGTTGATGTTGCTTAACTCACGGTTGATCCGGCACGCTGCACACCAATTATTCCGTAAGATTAATATCACATAAACTCGAAGTATATTATAGGTCCTATTTAAGGAAAAGAAATACTTTCAGAAATGCAGAATGAAGTTGACCTGGAAGCATTCAGATATGATGGCCTGTCGAAGGATCGAAAATTTCATGACATATATCTAAATTATCCATAATACGTCCAATAAAATCTAAGAGCAAAGACTAAAACAAAAAACCCAGGATTTAAAATACAAGGCCAAACAGCTGCGACGCACTCCGCTGCAATTAGACGGTGCATACAATGCGCCGCCACATAAAGATGGTACTGAAATAGATCTGAACAGTTCCTGAGTTGTTGGCGGGAGATAATTTGCACATTTACATAGGCAATGTCTGGAATTAGCTTGCGTTTCAATAACGATTTCAGACGACTCCGGGCTAAATTGACCAGTTATCTCCCTCCCGTTAGCGACCAGGCAGAAATACGTATGCTCTTTATCCCGATGCAAGAATCGGGATACTACGAAAAAAATTAAAAGAGGAATCTGGATGGGACGAATTGAAGACAAAGTTGCAATAGTTACGGGTTCTACCTATGGTATAGGCGAGGCAATAGCTAAGGTACTTGCAAAAGAGGGAGCGACTTCCATCATTACTGGCAGAACTGAAGAGAAGGGCCAGAAGGTAGTTGATGAGATTAAGGCGTCCGGTGGGCGGGCGGAATATCACCACCTGGACGTAACGGACGAGAACAATGTAGAAGAAGTGGTCACGGCAGTTCACAAAAAGTATGGTAAAATAGATATCCTGGTGAATAATGCTGGCATTTCCGGGCCAAACAAGCCCACCCATGAGTACACAAAGAAAGAGTGGGAGCACGTATTTGATGTTAATGTTACCGGAGCTTTTCTCTGCACCAAGAATGTAATTCCCTATATGTTGGAGAACGGTGGCGGAAATATAGTATATATCTCTTCCATTTACGGGATTGTGGGGGCCCCGGATGTTCCTGCCTATCATGCCACAAAAGCTGCCAACATGGTCATGGCCAAGACAGGTGCACTTCTTTATGCCAAAGATAATGTCAGGGTTAACTCTGTCCACCCTGGTTTCATTTGGACACCTATGGTAGAGGATTTCATTGAGAAACAGAGTTCGAAATCCGGTCTCAGCGTTGAGGATCTTAAAAAGGAGCTGGATGCAAGGCACCCAATAGGCCATATAGGGGTGCCAGAGGACATAGCCTATGGAGTCTTGTATCTGGTATCGGACGAGGCAAAGTTCGTAACCGGCACAGAATTGATCATAGACGGAGGCTATACCAGCAAGTAACAGTTGTTGTAAAATGTCGGTTCCTCGCCATTTCGCGTGGGTTAGAGTAGGAAGCAGAAATCCGTTTGGATGACAATCCTGCCATTCGGATGGAATTATCTGCTATCTTGCTTGTCGATTTCTTAATTCCTGCTCTGATACCATTTCATGATACCTTGAGGTTTAGCCACATGAAACCGCGAAGATCCACCATAACCATTGCTATTGGGCATCTATTAAAAAAAAAGATTGAGATATATTTTGACATTTAGGTCGATTTAATCACCTTTATGTCCTTTTTACTCGACCACAGACCGTGCAGGTTGCAGTACTCCACGGCATGCAGCACACCGCTCTTTTGGAGCTTCGTTTTGAGCATCACCGATGGCTCAGAGAGTACTGGTGCGAATTCAATTCTGGATAGCATTAACGGATTGAAGGCTCTCCCTTCTTCATAAAAGTAAATCTCGATCCACCTTATAGAGTGTTCCACTGTATTTGGGTGCGGCCCGACAATTACCTTTAGCTCAAAGCTTTCGTCGGCATTGACAGTTTCAGGTGCCTCAATTTTTGGTGTATGGCTCTCCCTTTTTCCTAGCCCCTCCCCCGCAGCAGTGTCATAGGTTAATATGAGATCTCCCAAATTTATGTTCGTATTATCCATGCAAAATCACCAATAATTCAATAGGCTTGCATATTACAAAAGTGTTTTGGAGAACGAATTTCTTATTCTGAAATGCCTGCAGCAGAGCTCCGGATAAAGGGCATACGTATCTAACTTAGGGATGAATCCGCTATTTGTCTCTGTCTTTATGCGGCGACGCCTCTTATGCCCGCCAGCTCGCTGCGGGGTGCGCCGCAGCAGTTTGGTTTTAAGTTAAGTCTTTCTCCGCCGAGATTTTGGTTTCGCCACCTGCGCCTTAGCATCTCGATTCAGCCCCCGAATGTCTGCATAAACTTCCGCGGTCATTTCAGCAATTCTGTAGCAGCTGAACTCTTTATCGATTCTGCTATGCCCAGCTTCAGCCAGCTTCTTCATCTCCTCAGGGCTTTTGAGCAGCCTGTTTATGCACCATGCGATGGATTCCGGCTGCACATAGGCCAGAAGGCCAGGGCCTTTCAGATATATCCTGCATTTTCATTCACTGCTTATTATTTCACCCAGGCCAGGCCGCTCCTGCTCGCCTTTAGGTCCACCCATTTCTACCACACCCATCTTGGGCGGCGTGATGCCGACCAGCTTGAACTCCTGCCAGGCCCTCCTGGTCACATCCGACTCAAAGAGGAATTCGTACCGAAAATCGTTGGCATACCCCTTAGATCGGATACGCTTATAGAAAGGAAAGTCTTTCATGAGGATTACATAAGGGTGCTTCTCAGATAGACGAACATATTTGGAAGTTACCAGCGCTTCTTTTAGAATGTCCATGGCCAGGTTGGCGTTGCAGCTCGGATCGATGAAGAGATCAATCATCACCATCATCTCCAGGTTTCCGGCATTGACATTCACTATAGGTTTTTGAAAGACTGAGCCGTTTGGCACCGACACCAAGTTAGCATCCGGTGTCACAAGCCTGGTGACCCTGAGCCCTATATCCTTCACTTCTCCGTAATAGCCGCCCATAGTTATCTTGTCGCCGATCTGATAGGGTCTTTCTACGATAGTCAGCAGACCTCCCACCACATCGGCAAAGAGGTTTTGCAAGCCGAAACCCAGACCTGCTCCCAAGAGCCCCGAAAAAAGGATGAGCTGTTCAGATGCGATCTCGAGGATGGAGGCCAAAATGTAATAGACAGCTATGAAATAGAAGCTGAACTTCAAAAGTGGTATCAGCATCTTGACAGTTATCCTGTTCAGCCCGAAGACATTGAGGACCTTCCGCTCTGAAAGGCGCGTCAGCACATAGGTAGTGATGCGGCCGACAGCATAGGCCAGGAGGATCACGGCCAGCGCGCTTAAGATGGTGGGTGGATTTATGAATTGGAAAACCCCTGAAATGACGTCTCCACTTGCCATTTACCACACCAATTGCATGCTCTTCAGGTAGCTCTCTATGCTATGCAATGCCTCGGGCATGATGCTCAGAAGCTCGTTCTCGACAGATATCAGGCCGGTCCTTTCCAGATAGTGGACAGATCGATTTACATTGGAATTAGGATCGATTATGCCCTTCAACTCCTCAATGCTGACGCACTCCATGCACAGGATCGTAAACAGCAGGAATGCCTCGTCGTAATTGAGATCAATTTTGTACTGCGGTTTGGTTACATCTCCCGGCTTGATGGCGTTTTCGGCTCCAGGAACGCATCTCTTCCAGATAGCCTTGGCCACGCCAGGGTTCCCTTCCGACGCATCCTTCAACCGCTGGAATACTTTGTCTTCCACTGAGGGCCCATCCTTCTGTTCGGAGTAACCGATCTTTGCAGGAAGACGAGATTTTAGCACGGAATAATCAATCCGGGGAACAGGAACTTTCACAGTTCTTTTAAAAGGCGCCAAATCAACAGGAAACTCAGAAAAAGTTAGCCATTTCTCTTTCTTGGACGTCTCTTCCTCTGCAAAAGTCATCTGCCATTGGGAAGAGGCCATTACCATTTTTTTGAGTTCCTCAGGACCGAGCCGGGGAAGCTCGATCCTGACGGCAAAAATACTCTCCAGCTGATACACGAAGCGGAGATAATTCCAGGAAAATTGGTTCCAGGTGGTGATGAAAAGCTTATTAGATGAGGCGACAGCGTTCAGAAAAAGATCGAGCTTCTCAAATCCTCCGATCTTGCGAGAGTAAAGAAGTTGGCAGTTATCCACCAGCACAATATCTCCTGATTTTTCGAGTGTGTGCAGGAAATTTTCGTCGCTCACCAGGCGGCTGAAAAATATCTTGGACACTCTTTCTTGGCATAGCTCAGATATTTTATAAAGCAACTCGCTCCGTCCTGAAAGGGGCTCTGCAATAATGGCAATATTGGACCTTGGGGCCGAGTCCGGGTTTTCAATCGCTTCCGCTACGCTTTTAAGGATTTCCTCGAACCCAAATAGTTCTTGAGAATAACCGTCTTCCTTGAGGATACATTGGGGCGAAGCCATCTTGACCTTGAATTATGCAGCGATCCTCTAAAAATGTGGCGTTTGGTCTGGCAAGATCTCGCTATATTCAGCTAACCAACTTGAAAGCAATCGAAACCGAGATAAGATTCAAGCCTAAATCCATTTTCCAGATGATAGAGGATGCCGATTAATTTTGGGCATGGATTCTTATAACGAAGTTTGTCCATATTTCAGCACTTACACTCAAAGTGTCACTTGATTTGCTTCCACGGATTCACCATTTTCTTCAAATTTTTTTTGCATTTATTGGAGATAGCGCGCCAGTTTTGATGTAAATTTTATAGTAATATCCAGTAGCAAGAACCAACTTGCTGTTCACCAGATTACAGCAAGTTATTTCTTCACGGGATATTATAATTTAGCCAGGTATCCCCAAGTCGCAAAACTTTAGGAAGGACACAGAGCCATGAACATATCTGACTTGGCAGAAGATTATCTTATCGATGTCTCGATCTAGATCGAGAGTTTCGACGTGCTGCGACTGCATCGGTGGCAGCCTCGACCCAGTCGAGGCATAGTCGAAACATGTGTAACGCTCACTCATGCGTGCCATGTTCAAGAACATACTAGAGAAAGGTAAAAAAGAGATTGCTTACATGTTGAAGAACGCTCTTGAAAGGGAGTGCCAGATGCAGAAACTGGCCGTTATTCTTGATGGAATGGGATACAAAAAGTCAGCAGACGAAATTGGCAGCTTCCGATTCGACCTTTGGAATTATAAATCGTTTCCCAGACATCACTGGAGAAGGATCCGAACCACCAAAAGACTGGAGAGAATCAACATGGAGCTGAAACGAAGAAGTCGCGTATCAGGGGAGTACCCAAATGATCAGTCGCTATTGAGTATGGCGGTTTGCATCATGATGTATATCAATGAGGATTGGATAACCGGTAATAGGTATTTATCCTCGGAGGAGTAAGTAGAATCAGGATACAGGGCCACTGTGAATTTTACAGCAGACAAGGCACGCTACCGGAGGTAGAATGTATTGACAAATGCCGAATCAAAAAAATTGGATCACATTCCACAAGAGCTGGATGGACTGGAGGAGCTGGCCTTTAACCTCTGGTGGAGCTGGCATCCTGCGGCCAGAATGCTGTTCAAGAAGCTCAACCGTGAAGCCTGGAAGGAGGACTTTCATAATCCCATCAAGATGCTTGAAGAGCTTCCTGCTGACGTCCTGCAGTCCGCTTCAAGGAATCCGGAATACTTGGAGCATTATCATTCAGTAATGGCCAGGTTCCAAGAGGACGTATCATCAAGCGCAGGTTGGTTTGCAGAGAAAGTCAAAGATCCTGGCTCTTTGCCAGTAGCTTACTTTTCAGCCGAGTACGGGCTGCACCACTCCCTGCCATTCTATGCAGGAGGGCTGGGCTTCCTGGCAGGGGATCACGTTAAGGAGTGCAGCGATCTGGCAGTTCCGCTGGTTGCGGTTGGGTTCATGTATCCTGAAGGTTACATGCTCCAGAAGATTCGCTCCGACGGATGGCAAGAGAATGTGGATGAGACTCTCGACAGAGATTCGGCGCCGATCTCCAGGGTTATGAACGATGCTGGAGAACAGATCGTTGTCAAAGTTCCCCTATTGGATCCGCCGTTATTTGTGGCGGTCTGGAAAGTGGCAATAGGACGCATATCGCTCTATCTGCTGGATACAGATATAGATCAGAATGATCCCTGGAATAGGGGAATATCGGCGCATCTTTATCAAGGTGACATCGAGCAGAGGCTGCGCCAGGAGATTGTCCTTGGCATTGGCGGAAGCGAAGTCCTGAGATCCCTGGGCATAAAACACTCCGTGATGCACCTGAACGAAGGGCATCCCGCCTTCGCTCTTTTGGAGCGTATCAAGGAGAGGATGCAGGGAGGAATGAGCTATGAGGACGCTGTCACCCAGGTAAAGGCAACCACAATTTTTACGACCCATACGCCAGTCCCCGCAGGCAACGATGTCTTCCCTTTCCACCTCATGGACAAGTATTTCAGCCGCTACTATCCGCTCCTGGGCCTGGACAGAGATGATTTCATCCGGCTGGGCTCCAATCCGGCTGACCCAAAATCGGGGTTCAATATGACTGCCTTTGCTCTCAAAATGGCAGGGCATCACAACGGTGTCAGCAAAAGACATGGTGAAGTAGCAAATCAGATGTGGCCATCCCTTTGGCCGGCTCAGGTGGTTGATGAGAAAACGATTGATTACATCACTAACGGGGTACACGTTCCCACCTGGATTGAGCCCAGGATGGAGCTGCTTTTCGACAAGTATCTTGGTTCTGATTGGTTGAAGAATCACGACAATAAGGAGGTTTGGGCGCGGGTCGATGACATCCCTGATGTTGAATTATGGGACATTCACAATCGCTCGAAAGTCAAACTGATCGACTACATCAGGTACCGGGCAAGGGAGCGATGGTTCGAAGACAGGGTCAGTCCAACAAACGTTGTTGCAGGAGGCGCTCTCCTGGAGCCTTACGCTTTGACCATTGGCTTTGCCCGGCGTTTCGCATCCTACAAGAGGGCGGATCTGATATTTCAGGATAAAGATCGACTGAAGAGGATTCTCAATAACAGATTCCGCCCTGTGCAGATAATATTTGCCGGAAAGGCCCATCCTGCTGATGATGCAGGGAAACGGATTTTGCAGAAGGTCTTCAACTTTGCCCACGATCCGGAAATGGGTGGAAGGATCGCCTTCGTCGAAGACTATGGAGAGCTTATAGCACAGTACATGGTACATGGTGTGGATCTTTGGCTCAACAACCCCATTCCGCCTATGGAGGCGTCAGGCACAAGCGGAATGAAAGCATGCCTGAACGGCGTTCCGCAGCTAAGCATTCTGGATGGATGGTGGATTGAAGGGTACAACGGCAAAAACGGCTGGGCGTTCCAGGGTGCGGCTGGCCCGGAAAGAGATGCAACGGACGCCAGGGCCATTTATGATATTCTGGAGAACGAGGTGGTCCCACGCTTTTATGAAAGAGATAGCCAGGGTCTGCCTCATTCATGGATTCAGTCCATGAAAGAGGCCATGAAGAGCGTGGGCCCGGCATTCTCCGCCCGGAGAATGGTCAAGGAGTATGTCACCTCCTTTTACCAGAAGGCTTTGCAGTATGCCTGACAAGCATTGTCAATTTTTTCTGGTCCATGCCCTGTTATAAGTAGCACCAGTTTGGTGCCGGCGAATATCCATCCAGACATGCACATGCGTAAGCGGGCACCAAATGCATTTGGATGCATCATCCACCACGAGATAATCCTTCTTGCCGGCAATTTGTGCAGCGATTAGCGTATGATTACGCCTCCATTTTCGGGCAAAGATTGATCATTGATTCTATCGAATTGAGGATCTTGATTTGATGATTTCTGTCTATGAATAGTATTATACGAGCAGAATGGTATTATCCTCCCATCCGGTAGTGCATAATGAACTCCGCATCTTTGTAATCTCTCCAGATCTATATTATACAGATCCTGGAAAAACATGGTTCCAATAAAGAGGGTATTGTTATGAAACTCTGCCAGAGCTTCATGGGTTCCATTCTTGAGAACATTGAGGAATAGCCGGGTGAAGGCAAGCCCCTCAGGGGTTTTCGACCTATCTATGAATTTAGGCAGCTCCCTCAATATCATGCTCTTCATCCAGAGCCTGCCTAGCCGGGACCCGTCGAACTTCTTGACCTCCTCCTGGATCTTTTCCAGCAGTCCTTCAACATCTACAAACCGGGTAATAGGGACCATGTTACCGTTGATATGATATATGTAAGTGGCTGCACCACAGCAGGGATGAATAGTCATAGTCGGTTGAACAGCGCCGGTCACAGCCGCAATCAAGGCGGAAAGGGGGGCGACGAAAGGAACTGGATAGAAATCATCTCTGGTTATATCGTTATCGGTCTGATCTTCCACCAGAGTGATAAGATCCGATATTGTAAGCCTCTTTTCCGCCCTCTCATCCTGATCGATCCTTCCCACAAAGGAGACTGGCTGGAAGTTCACCCCTCTCACTACATCCAGGTTAGAGGAGGCAAATCTGATTATATCACCCACCTCATTATCGTTTACCCCCTTCGCCAGAGTAGGGACCAGGACTATGCCCATCCGCCCTACATCTCTAACATTCTTTATCGCCTGAAGTTTCGATTGCAGAAGATCTTGGCCTCGCATCTCTTTGTAAGGCTTTGGAGTGACACCATCGAACTGGAGGTAGACTGTATTCAGCCCGCTTAGCGCCAGGTTTCTGCATAGGTCAGGGGATTTAGCGAGCTTCAGGCCGTTGGTTGCGACCTGGATCTGGGAAAAACCCATTTCATGAGCCATGAAGACGATCCCTGGTAGATCATCTCTCACTGTGGGTTCGCCACCGGAAAACTGGACAGCAGGACAGGGAACAGGCCTTTGCTCTCTGAGATTGTGCATCATGTTTCTGATTTGATCAATTGTAGGGTCCTCGTGAATCTGTCCCGCGTTTGCAAAGCAGGTAGGGCATGACAGGTTGCATCTATTGGTGACATCGATGTTTCCAAGTAAGGTGCCTGTTTGGTGATTCTCGCATAGACCGCAATTCATTGGACAGCTTTCAGTCGAAGATACTGGATTTTCAATACCTGTTCCATAAGTCCAGAAACGCATGAACTTTCTGTACAATTCCGCATCAGACCAGTAGACATCTTTGAAATCCCCATGCTCAGCGCATCGTTTTTCTATTTTAATCTCCGCACCTTCCTGAAAAATGCGGGCGTTAATGACCTTAAGGCAAATAGGGCAGAGGGAGAATATTGTCCTGTCCATATTAGTGGTAGTTAGCATCTCATCCAAAGACTTCGCGTTTAGTTGCTGCATCAGTTTCTCCTCCATATTCGTCACATTCGCATAATTAATTGCAACACGTGATCGTAAACAATTGTTAGTTTGTCCTTTTTGCGCTGCAAGGTGCCAATATTTAGGCTCAATCTGGAAATTGTGACAAGACTCAAACATATTTTTGATATTTTTATTTAAGATTTCTGAAATTCATTCATCCAAATACATTATCAGGCATCGAAAATGGCTGGCACGATAAGAAAGCACAAAGCAGCAGACGTTATAAAGAACATAATATAATTCATATGACGCACCCTTTACCAAACAATTAACTGTTCTACTTTATTCAAATATTTTCTCGATCTCTTTTAAGAAATCCGGCTTTGCTTGTACTTTCCTTATCTTGAGATCCAATTTAGCCTTCATAAAGCCATCTTTTTGTCAACACACACAGATGTGTTCCCAGAAACCGCCTCCCCTGTCCATTTCAGATTCCACCATATTCTCTGTTTGATGGTACCACCTCTTCTCTGTTTGATGGTACCACCTCTTCTCTGTCAATAGCATCCTGTCATGTCTCTTTAGAATGTCGCGATTTGTATAAGTCCATTATGGCACAATGTGGTTGCAAATTATAGCACAAAGTGTGAATAGACCTGTTCGGAAAGTAGATATCAATAATTATACTACGTCTGCAAAGCAAAAAGCAGATAGTGAAGAGCCAGAACATTGCACCTGACTTAAGTCCCGAACTCGAAGCAGAATATGAAATTCAAAACAAACCGTGAATTCACAAGATCATCTCCGAAAATCTGTAAAAGCAGCAGGACGTTCATTGCTTCTCACATTGCCCCTGCAATATCAAAATTGCAAAAGAATCCTTGCACACGATAGTATTATTAATATAAAATAAAATATTTCATCATTAAAAAATGAGCAGGTTTATAGGAATCCTCAAACAAATACGTTCTCTATGAATTTTTCCGACGCACCAGTACAACTCAAGACAGAGGTAACGCAAGTTATACAGAGAACCGAGAGTGTGAAATCAATCAGATTCATGAGGCCGAATGGTTTCAATTATCTTCCAGGACAATGGGCATTCATCTCCATAGGTCCCGAAAACATGCAGAAAACGAAGCCACTTTCTTTCTCCAGCAGCCCTACAGAAGACTTTCTTGAAGTCACCAAGAGGCTAACGGGCCACGATTTCTCAAACACTCTGAATGAACTGAAAGTGGGAGATAAGGCGATAATTCGTGGACCTTACGGCAAACTCATTCTCGAGGAGAATCATGAAAAGATCTGCATGCTGTCAGGCGGGATAGGTATAACTCCTTTACGAAGCATGATCCGTTACTCCATGGATAAAGAATTGAAGACAAGCATAATCCTGCTTTACTCCAACCGCTTCGATGACGGCATCGCCTTTAAAGATGACTTTGATGAAATACAGAAAAGAAACCTGAACTTCAAGATGATAATCACTATTACGAGACCTAGCCATGCCTGGAAGGGATTGACGGGGCGAATAGATCAGAAGATGATAGAGAAAACAGTGCCAGACTATTTAGATTGTGTCTTTTACACGTGCGGCCCAAGCCCAATGGTTGATGCGATGGCGGCCATACTGAGCAGAATGGGTATACCGGAAACACAAATAAAGCAAGAATATTTCTCAGGCTATCTGGGAGCACCAAGCAACAAGTCTGCCAGCAGCAGTGCAGATAGATCTTAGATTTTCGGTCACTCTAAGTGGAGACGAAACCACACGCATCCGCAAGAAGCAGAAGTTACGAAACTATTTAATGCCTCAAGATCTAGCTAAATGCCTTAAGAAAGGTGAAGATTATGATTCATCCCGACCGCGTATTCTCCTTCAAGGAGCTCGAAAGTGAGGACGATCTGGTAGAGGCATTGATAAATCATAAGTGGCCTTTATGCTACGGCTTCTATTACGGAAATCTGCTCTACCTGGGCGATTGCGATAGTGAAGACAATCCAGAATATGCAGTCATGACTGTAGACAAGACGGAAGGTCATCATGGGGTTCATGGCCGCGAGGTGGGGAGGATCAAACCCAAAGGCATGTCCTCAGAAGAGACTCATAAGTTCATCCAGGAGATGAATGCAGGCCACTACAGCAGTGAAAATCCTGTCCAGATAGAAGCCGAGCCGATATGGCATCATAGCTGCCAGTTCTGCAGGCTGGAAGAGGATTGAACAATCCATCCTATGGTCGCATCTTTTTTCATTATTATTATTTCCTGTTCTTTTGCAGTTTCCCATTTTTTGCAGGTTTGGCATTCTCCAGTGATTTTCATCACGAACTGTTGGTGCCGACATAGGGAAAGAGATCCCACAATGAGGTCTGATAGAGCAGGAACTGCCCCCATGGTGATCCGGCTCTTTATCCCATAGGGAGGCAATATATTCAAATTTTTTATACTGTTTAGAGGACGGTTCAGGAGGTAGTCTTTGGCTTTCTGAAGGAACTCAATTCCGCGCATGGCCAAGCCTCTTGGTGAATTGTAGCCGCATTTTGGACCCCTTCGCACCAGTGGAGATAGGAATCTCACGGTTCTCCTCGTCATCTGGATAAAATTAATATAATGGTATCCAGTATAACAATATAACCAAATAGAGTTGTGCAGTCGGGAAGCACGGAGGGATTTGATGGCTGAGACAAGGAATTTCGCCCTCAGGGATAAGAAGGGCAATGAGATTGGCGTCTTTACAGGAAAGCAGCCGAGGCAGGCAGCGCTGAAGGCAGCCAATAGAGGTCACACAGACATAAGGCTCAGAGAGCGCGGTACAAAGAAGGTGCATATATTCGTAGGCGAGAGAGTTCAGGTAAAGAAGCCCAAGGGAGCGCCGGCCTGGATGCCGGATCAGATCTGGAAGCCAAGAGTGAAGAAAACGGGCGTTGAAAAGCTACCAGAGATTTAGAACCGGGATTTTCTTAAGAGCGGCGAGGACTCGTAAGGCGTAAGCCTTGCAATGGACAAATCCTTGTCACTTTTCTTTTCGCTATGGGATTTCTATAATAATTATATTCGTAAATACGTATTCTAATAACTCTCCAGGAGCCCGGAAAGCCTGACTTCTGTACCCGCAGCAACGTACTCTATTTTTACTGTGAAGCGCTGATGGACCAGGGGATTTCTGCGGCACCATCGGCTTCATCAATCTAGTGCATCAGTATTTCGCGGGTCTCATCAGTCAGTCCATCTGTCTTATCCATCGGTCTTATTTCAGGACTCATGTTTATTATTGATTATTATCAACAATATCGATAATACAGGTATTACTACGACGACTATTTCAGACGAATAATGTGCCCGCCGCACATTTAATTAAACTTAAATAGTTTAAAATACCAGTAATCTATTGGAGCCTCCGATGAATTGCCATCCCTTTATTCTCGAAGGCTCACGCCCCCATTACCCTGTTATCATCTCTTCAATTTTCTCTTCACAGCCAACGCAGCCAAAGTTATTTCTCCACCGCTGCCATCATGAAACCCAGGTGTTTTAATGGAAATGCTCTGGCTCACAGAGGAGGAAGTGAGGTCGCTCTTGACCATGGATGAGGCAATAATTGCCGTAGAGAAAGCCTTCTATGATCACGGAATGGGCCAAACTCAAATGCCGCCCAAGTCCTACCTTTACTTCTCCAGGTATGATGGCGACCTGAGAACCATGCCCGCTTATCTGGAGGGCCAAGACCTGGCCGGGGTGAAGATCGTCAATGTTCATCCCAGGAATCAAGAAATCGGGCTTCCTACCGTTATGGCTCTTCTGGTATTGAACTCTTCCAAGACCGGTGCGCCTCTTGCCATCATGGGCGCGACGTATCTCACCAGCATGCGCACGGGAGCCGCTGGCGCTGTTGCCGCCAGAACTCTCGCCCGTCGAAATTCCCATGTGGTGGGAATGATCGGAGCAGGAGTGCAGGCGCGAACACAGCTTTTGGGCCTGTCCAGGCACTTCCAAATTGAGCAGGTGATCGTTTCCGACAGTTCGCTGCAAAGAGCGCAGTCCTTTATGGATGATGTCAGATCAATCCTGAATTGCGACTGTATCACCACCAACAGTCCAGAGGATGCCTGCCAATGTGATATTCTGGTTACTACCACCCCCTCGCGCCGCCCCGTGGTCCAGGATAAATGGATCAGGCCGGGGACTCATATCAATGCCATTGGTGCCGATGCCCATGGTAAACAAGAGCTGGAGTCGTCTTTGACAAAGAGAGCCAGAGTTATTGTAGATGATCTGACCCAGGCAGTACATTCCGGAGAAGTGAACGTTCCCATTTCAGAAGGAGTGCTGGCGCCCCAGGATATCTACGCCCAGATCGGCGAGATCCTGACCGGCAAGAAAAAGGGCCGCGTCAGTGACGAAGAGATCACGGTCTTTGACTCCACGGGCCTGGGCATACAGGATGTTGCGGCAGGAAATGCCGTTTACAAAAAAGCTCTGAATTCGGGTTTGGGAATGAGGCTGAAACTGGCGTGAATCATGAAGTGAAGATGAGGTGAAAGACGATATGAACAGGATAGTGCATTTTGAGGTACAAGCAGAAAACCCTGAAAGGGCTGCGAAGTTCTACAGAGAAGTGTTTGGCTGGGAGATAAATGAGTGGGTGGTACCCGGTGCCCAGATGAAAAATGAAAACCGCTACTGGCTCGTGACTACCGGCCCCGAAACCGAGCAGGGCATCAATGGAGGATTGTTGTTCCGCCGCGGTCCGGCCCCTATCGAAGGACAGCCGGTTAACGCATTTGTTTGCACAATCGGCGTTGCCAACCTGGACGGGTCCCTTGGTAAAGCCCTCAAAGCCGGGGGAAATATCGCACTCCCCAAGATGGCAGTAGAAGGCATTGGATGGCTTGCTTACTGCAAAGACACGGAGGGTAATATCTTTGGCATGATGCAGGAAGATAAGAGCGCACAATAGCAGGTGAGCCAAAGGCAAGAAAACGAATGCTTAGAGCCACATCTGGGTGAATAGACAAAGACCTGACGGCAGGGGGCCAGAATATGCAGAATTTGCTTCATTCTTCATGTTTGACTCCAGGCTCTAGAAAGCGATGGATTTTACACTTCACTTTTTGAGACGTTCAAGATTTGTTGACGGCCCACGGACCTATGAGATTGGCGACGGTAGGGAGCAAAGCCAAAAGACAAGATAAAAAAATAATTCAAGCATCAGAGCTATTGGTCAATACATGACAAAAACAAACCTCACCGCTGAACCAGGAAGACAAGAGACCGTAAGGAGAAGAGTAATTGTATCCGAAATGGTATCTCTTGATGGCTTCTTTGCAGGACCAAATGGAGAAATAGACTGGCACAATGTGGATGAAGAATTCAACCAGTATGCCATCGATCTACTGAATACGGTCGATACTATTTTATTCGGACGCAAGACCTATCAACTCTTTGAAAGTTACTGGCCGGGCGCAGCTACCAGCCCCTCAACCTCAAAGAGCGATCTAGAAATTGCTCATCAAATAAATAATATGGCCAAAGTTGTTTTTTCAAAGACTCTGGAGAGAGTTGAATGGAAAAACGCCAGGCTGCTTAAAGAAGTCATTCCGGAAGAAATTGTGAAGATGAAACAACAGCCGGGTAAGGACATGGTGGTATACGGCAGCGGTAGCATCGTATCCGCTCTTATGAATCTGGGCTTGATCGATGAGTACCGGATTATGGTGAATCCAGTAATACTTGGCAACGGCAAACCTCTGTTCAAAGGCCTGAAGGATAAACTCAATCTCTGGCTTCTAAAGACGAAGACGTTTGGTTCTGGGAACGTTCTGCTCAGCTACCAGCCCGGAAAGAAAGCGTGAAGGAAACATCGTGGCAAGAGCAAAATCGAGAGAGGAGCATGAAAGGAAGGTGGCCAATCTCAATCTCTCTTGTATGCTGAAGACTTTTGCCACCCTCCTGATTCATTGATGGATCTGATGATTCCGGCTTTTGCGTTGGATCAGAGCCAGCTCGCTATTGGCAGGATTGTTGCCTTCAGCAGCACTACGATGATTATGACCACGAAGAGCACGGCGCGGTAGTTGGCTGACTGGTAAAACAACATATTGCCTCTTTTTGCCGTTGGATGGCGCACGAAGTCCAGAGTCTGCCAGATCTGCCACCCACCTGCGGTGAAGGCTATCAACAGGTAGAGCCATCCGAGATCGGCCGAGAGTCCCAGGGCGAGAGAAAAAAGGACGCCTACCAGCCAGAATAGTGCGACCATCTTTGCGGTATTGGGAATGCCGTAAGTTACCGGCATGGTCGGAATTCCTTCTGCTTTGTCGCCGGCAACGTCGCGCGAGGCATCGCAGTTGGTGAATCCCCAATCGGTGATGCCTATCATTCCCGCCAGGATCAGTGCAGCCGGATGAAGGCCGGGGCCGCTCTTGAGAAACCCGGCTGGCTCCATGGCCAGCCAGACGCCCAGAGGCACCATTCCAAAGGATAGGCCCACAAAGATCCAGGAGAAAGGCGTATTCTTCTTGGCCCAGGCGGAGTAGATGGTGATCAAGAGAGTGGCGGCAATGAGTGCCACAAGGCTTTCAGGATTCAGGCTGAGTGCGACCGCAGCGGCAACGAGAAAGAGAAAGAGCGACCAGGCTTGTGCCTCCTTCTTGCCAAGTTTGGCGGAGGGGAGCGGCCGGCTGGGCATGCCAATCCGGTCCACATCGATGTCGCAGCAGTCATTATAGACATAAGAGCTGGTGATGGCAGAGTAGGCTCCGACTACGGCTGCAAGAAAAGGTAACAAGGGCGGAAGCCGTCCCTCCACTGCATAGACGGCCAGTAAGGCCGAGGCTGCAGGCATGGCCAGGTCCATCGCGGCTAAGGGAGGGCGGAGCAGCTCTATATGTGCCCTAAATCTGGAGAGGAAGAGATGCATTGGAAACTGCTTTTGAAGCAGGTATTAATCCGGTTTTCGAGTGCATCACGGAAATTGTGCATCAGATCATTCCCTCAAAGAGATCTAGATGCTCCTCTGGCCTGGTCAGGAACTCCAGCTGGCCTCGCACTTTCAGCAGCGGATACATCTCCCTGCCTTTGGTCAAGCCGAGTTTTGCCAGGTTTCTGTTGTCGGGCGCCTCGACGCGCCGAAGCTGTGCAGCTTCCGGACAGCGTTCGTTCTTTATCCAGCCATCTTTTGTGAAAAAGTATGCTCCTCCTGCTTTTTCCCTGATGGGGCCATAGAGTGACGAGAAATTCCTGGCCACATAGTTGGCCATCTTGAGGGTTTTATTGGAGCGGTTTATGGTTATATGGCCGTAATTTGGCGGCACGAGAACCTTGTCCCCGGCAGAAGCGTACACCACCACAACATCGCCAAGATCCTGGCTCTGCAGGAGATACAGCGCTTCACCCTCCAGGACCTCGTAAAGCTCGGGATAGGTGACGCTGCCTCCTGGCACGAGCGGATGATAATGGCCGGCCGTCTTGATATATTCCAGGCCGAGCATGTTTGGTGGAATAACGGTAATATCGTACCTGAGACCCTGTTCTAGCAGTTTTTCTCCGTCTCCCCTGCTCAGGAAGAGGTCACGGTACATGTAATAGAGCTCAAAGTCTTCTGCCCCTGCCAGCCAGATCTGATCGAAGATCACTTCACGCATATCGAAGAGCTTGCGAATATCCGGCTCTCGCCTCTTGCCGCCAAAATCCAGTTCCATTTTTTCCTACCCAATACAGATGGGTGGGCTTAAGATTTAATATGATCGTCCTGTCAGATGCATCTTTCATAAAAAAGACTGGTAAAAATGGAAAAATAAAATGCAAAGCTAAGATCGAGCCAAATAGAATGGCCTCAATTCATAATGACTTGAGCGAACGCAGATACCGGTCTTCAGTAATTCTCTGGACCGAGTACGGTGAAGTATTCAGTAAGGATCTTTCTGTAGTCCACTATAACATCCACCTTCCATGTTCCCGGCATTCGAGCAACATCGGTTCCTTTGATCTTGAGATTGCTCCAGACGGGCGCCGCCCACATTCCGGTGAATCCATCTATGGGAGGCACATTGCTGAAAGTCCGGGCATATGTCCTGCCCTCCGGCCAGTACCATCTCCATTCCACGGTATGCGGTTTGGCGTCTCGCCAGATCAGCAGCCAAGAGGCTACTTGCTCGTCGTCAGAATAGAATGTATTCGTCCTGAAGAGCGGCATTCCGCTCGGGCTAATCTCTTTGGCTATGGTGTGTTCGCTGAGCGGAAAGAACAGGGGATTGGATGCCCCAAGCCCGCCCATAAGCAACATTACCAGCACAATTAAAGCTACAACTCTCACTCTCATTGCCACTCACCCATTACTTCGGAAGTTTATTGCGACCCTGATAGTATAATAATTAACTGTACCATAAAAAGATGACGATTGATATGACAGTAGAGTGTAGTTGAGAGGGCCTTTGGAGGTTCGCCCGTGAGAAATCGTCCCTAACGTCATAAATGCCCAAGAACGTCTCTCGACGCATATGCAACTCAAATGATTTGCCGGGAAGCGGCAAAATTTCAGGAACTCCCTGCGCGGCTCATGAAATTGTTCAGTTCTTCTGTAAATTTATTGTACGAACAGAGGAATTATGCCTTTCTTTTTTGCAATCTCCGCGGGAATGTCATAGATCCTTTTTGCGGCGTCAATCACATTTCCATCGCTGGTTGCAACCACAGCCTCTGAGACTTTGAGGAGGTGGTCGACGTTCCTGGCAGTCCTTGCCGTTCCCGGCAGGCAACGCTCTGCCATCATGCCTCGCACCAATTCCGCCAGCTCTCCGCTGCGGCTCATCTGCTGGTCCAGCAGTATCTCTACATCGACGGGCTCGGCCCAAGCCAGAAGATCCAGGACTTCGGAAAGGGCAGGTACCGTGAACCTGGAGATCTTATAGCGGTTGAAGATTCCCCGCGTGTCTCGCAGAAAGCCGTCGTCGCATAGGTAAACAGGAAATCCTGCCAGAAGGCTCTCTGTGGTGATGAGAACATTGTAGCCGTCTACCAATACCTCGTTCGCTCGCAACCCTTCCCGGATCTGTGCCTTTGCCTGCCTCGAGCCTGCAATAGCCGCAGCAACTACTATTCTTGTGAGGACGAACCTATGCACCTCCGGGAGGCGGTGGCGATCGGAGACAAAGCGAATGGCTGAGTCCTTGGGATATCCTCGATTCACAAGATACCTTGCTTCCTCTGCCGCTCGCCTCATTTCTTCGTCTGTATCTCTGCCGACCGTCTCACATCCATATAGAGATCTTTGCCGTGGGAATCCACGGCCACAATCATGGGGCCGAAGTCCATAGCCTCGAACTCCCAGAGAGACTCGGCCATGCCCAGCTCCTGGCAATGAACACCCTTGACATGAAGCTGTAGAGCTGCAGCGGCGCCGCAGCCTCCTGGATAGGCCAGATAGACGGCCCTGTTCAGAAAAGGAGCACCCGGCAGACCGCCTTTACCAATGATCGCCCGCACGCCCTGGGCCAGGATCTCTTCTGTGTAGCGCGCCAGGCGGCCACTGGTGGTGGGTCCCGCTGAGACAACTTTATTTTCACGGATGAGCGGACCGCAGTGATAGAGAGCCGCCCCCTGCAGAGAGATCGGAGAGCCATGCTGGCGCATCAGGGCATGGGCTTTGTCGCGGGCGGTATAGATCGTTCCGCTCAGGAATACCACGTCCCCGGCCTTGAGCTTTTGCACGTCTTCTGCACTCAAAGGCGACCTGAGGTGATACTCGGTCACAGGATCACCTCAGTTGCGCTTCTATTTGCCCAGCACTGGAAATTTATGGCCACGGGCAACGAGGCCGTGTGGCAAAGGGCAGTCTCGATCTTCAGGCCGAGTACGGTCGTGTCCCCGCCCAGACCCATAGGACCGATGCCGAGATTGTTTAATCTCTTCAATAATTGCAGCTCCTGGGGCGAAGTTCCAGGTAAATTGAATAGAGCGCGTTTTGCGAGGCGTGCCGCCAGATCAAAGCTACCACCGATGCCAATTCCCAGGAAAAGAGGCGGACAGGCATTGGCGGCTCGCTCTGATACGGTCTTGATAATAAAATCAAAGGGATCGTCCGCTGGATTTAGCATGCCCACCAGGCTCATGTTCTCGGACCCTGCTCCTTTGGGAAAGGCAGTTATCTTCAGGCTCCGGCCGTCTACATGATCCAGAATTATGTCCGGCATCCCTGGGCCGGTGTTGTCCCCGCTGTTCTTGCGCGTAACTGGATCGACTGTATTGGGCCGCAGAGGAATCGCGGATGTGGCGATCCTTACGCCTTCGGCGATGGCGTCTTGCAGGCTGAAGTCCAGTACCCGGTCGCGGCCCATTTGCACATGAAAAATGGGGAGCCCCGTATCCTGGCAGATGGGGAGGCTGCGGGATCCGGCAAGCCTCACATTTTCCAGCATGAACTGCAGATGAGAGCGCGCCAGTTGATTTGTCTCGAGGTCAGCCGCATCCTCAATCCTTTGCACGACCCAAGAAGGGAGACGGGTTTCAGCCTGGACCAGAACGCGCACGGTGGCCTCAATTACCTGCGCCCTCATGCAATCTCTCCAATCTTTCCCGGCTCGATCTTGATGGGTTTAGACTGTTCCGGCAGCCTCAATTGTGTGATTTTACCCAGAGCCCTCTCCATGGCATCTTTGTGCAGGTCTCCGGATGTATGAATGCCGCCGGGGCCCCCTCGCACGGCGCGGCAGGGGTACTGCTGGCAGAACAGGCCGGTCATGGATGAAGCCTCGTCCACTGTTTTCCCTATGACTCCCGCGGCCGCATGCCAGGTCGCACCGCAGGGCGAGCCGCGCAAGACCCGGACATTGCTGATGCGTCCATCCTTAGTCTCCACTTCCAGCTCGGGCTTGCCGAGTTGCTTCGCAAACTCGTCAACGGCAGGATTGCCGCATTCCTCCAGAGTACAACAGATCTCATCCACCTCGATATGGATGCCGTACTCTTTTGCGATATTTTCCAGCTCTCCAATGGAGCCGGCCCGGCCGATGCCTCCGGGAATTATGACAGCCTTAACCCCGCTCTGGCCGGCCAGGCGCACGATCTCCGGAGTCAGGTCGGGGTGAAATGTATAGAGAATGAGCAGATCCGCCTGGAAGATCTTGGGGTCGAGGTTTAGTTCTCTGACAAACTCTTCCGGGTCCTCGATGAATCCCGGCAGCACTTGGGGAACATCGACTGAGACCGTCTGGAAGTCAGTCCTGGTCTTTATGGTCTCAAGTAAGCGTTCGCCATATTTTCCTCTCTTAATTACGCCAACCAGCATATTCAAAAAACATCTTCCAGCGTGTTAATATCCTTGCCGGAGGAAGGACATTTTATGAGCTCGTCAGATACGTTGTCGAAGATCCCGGCTGTGCTCATCGCGGGGACTCACAGCGGAGTCGGTAAGACCACGGTTACCCTGGGCCTCATGGCCGCGCTGCGAAGGCGTGGCCTGAAGGTTCAGCCCTTCAAAGTCGGTCCAGACTTCATCGACCCATCCCATCATGAGGCCATCTGTGGTCGCCCTTCGCTAAATCTTGATCCATTTATGATGGGCGAGGATGGCGTACGTCGCTCCTTCAGCTCTGCTCTTAAAGGAGCGGACGTAGCTGTGGTTGAAGGTGTAATGGGGCTTTACGACGGCATGGACGGGACCGATATGAGCAGCACCGCTCAGGTGGCCAGGATCCTGGACATTCCAACCCTCCTGGTCATTAACGTGCACGGCATGTCGCGCAGCGCCGCTGCCATGGAGCTTGGTTTTGCTGAGTTTGACCCCCAAGTGCGTCTGGTGGGAACAATACTGAATCGAGTAGGAAGCGTCCGCCATCTCTCGATGCTCAAGAGCTGCCTGAAAAAGCCAGTCTTCGGAGCTTTGCCCCGGGAAAAGGAGATGGAGATGAAAAGCCGACACCTGGGCCTGGTGATGGGTTTTGAGAAGGAGTATGATTCGGACTCTTTGGCCTCATTTCTGGAAGAGAATGCGTCTATTGATGAGATTCTGCAGCTCGGCACAAAATCCCGTCTGGCCTCGGATGTGCCGGCACCAAGAGAAAAATCGGTGCGCATAGGTATTGCAGAAGATGAAGCCTTCTGTTTTTACTATTACGAGAACCTGCGCGAGCTGGAGAGAAGAGGCGCAGAGCTGGTACCTTTCAGCCCCCTGCGGGACTGTCTGCCGGATGTGGACGGCCTGTACATCGGTGGAGGCTATCCAGAGCTTTATGCCTCAAGCCTGGAAGCCGCTCCCGCACTCAGGCAGATAAAGTCGGCTTCTGAAGATGGCATGCCTATCTATGGAGAGTGCGGCGGCCTGATGTATCTGGGTCAGGGCATCGAGTCGGAGACGGGCTCCCATAAGATGGTAGGAGCCCTTCCCTGCACAACGATCATGGAGAAGCGGCTTGTAGCGCTGGGGTATGTGAAAGCAGAGGTAACAGGGCAAAATCCCATGGCTATGGTGGGCCAAACCATTCGCGGGCATGAGTTTCATTATTCGCGGTGTGTTTGCGATAGAGATGCGTCCTATGCGTACCGGCTATGCAGGGGCAAAGGAATCATTGACGGCCGGGACGGCCTGGTAGAGCATAACACTCTTGCCGGGTACCTGCATGCACATTTCTATTCCTTCTCAACAGATCGGTTCATTGAGAGCTGCAAGCTCTATCTGAGAAGTTGATTGATGAATGATGAATGAAATAGGACAGGACCATGGGTCTCATCGCCGCCTCAATTTTTATTCTTTCAATGACAATGCAGTATGACCACTTCAGTCTATAATTTTATTCGGGCTTATCTCTAAATGATGAAAGCAATATCTGCCATATTTTTGTGCTAATTCATTTTCTATCCGAAGAAATACATACCGAATTGACAAATGATCATCACAATATAAAATATATAGATTCATGCTGGAGAAAAGTTTAAATTTAGATCTACGTTCCAGTTACGCACCATAAAGTAAATGGAGTGTAAAATATGAGCAAAATATCAAGCGGATTCATGCTCTTCGCTATCCTGATGGCCCTCTCTGTGGGAGCAGCCTTCAGTGAGGAAGTGGCTGCCGGGACTGAGAATGCAACAGAGAACGCGACAGAGAACGCCACAATGAACGCAACCATGAATGCTACAGGGAACGTAACCATCAACGCGACTGGAAACGTCACCATCAACACCGAGAACGTAACAATCAATATGACTGAGCCTGTGAAAGCTTAGTAACATACCACGGGCAGGAACTCTTTGAAAAACGGTCCCTTCGGGCGAATTTCTGGTTGGGAGTTACATGCCCGTCAACATTTTTTGTCTTGAAAAAGGGAATCAATCCATCAGGCTAATTGAGGAATACAAAGCAATTTTTAGAAAGGCTTATATTTTTCTGAGATTTACGATTAAGGGAGGTATGGATATGAGAAGAACGAGTATGATTATACTATTAGCGATATTAATGACTTTCTCGGCGGGGCAGGTTCTGTCGCAGGACGCCCTAAATGTCACGAATACCACAAACGTTACTGTCGACTTAAATGTCACTAATGCTTCGAACGTTACGAGCACAGCAAATGCCACACCCATCGTAGTGCCAGCAACGGTTGCCGAGACCTCAAGCGCCGCAGCGCCAGAAAATGTTACGGAGACGGCACCCGTAGCCGCTCCTCAAGAGACGGCATCAAGATTCAAGCAGCTATCCAACTATACCAGGGGAGCCTCCGCAGTTCTTGGTGAGAAGATCCCGAGCGGATACTCGGATGTGACAAAAGCCGCAGATACTAGTGTAATATTCAGCCGTGAGCCTGGTGTTCCCGCTCCTTCCGTGAAGGTCAACATTGCCGATGTTAATACAGTGGGTGACAAGTACGTCCAGATAACCAATCAGGCAGTGGGCGCGTGGGACCTGACAGGATGGAAGCTGGTCTCGGCAGGAAACACAACCACCTATACGTTCCCGGCGTTCTCGCTGGACAGCGGCCTATCGGTTAAGGTGCATGAAGGCAACGGCTCCGGCACAGCTACCGATATGTACACCAATAGCACAGAGCCTCTATGGATTGACAATGTTGTCGCGCTCCAGGATGCGACGGGCAATGTAATATCCTCATACGATATCTCCACAGCACCACCCGCGCCAACCGGATATGTCGATCCTCTGGCAGGACGAATTCAGTATTAGTTCAAGAAGATCAAGAGAATTTGCACTAGGCTGGTGTGCTGCGCTCAATGGCAGCACATACCTTTTTTTCAGTTCATCCATTCAGTGAGGCGAACTTGGGGGCGCCCAAAGTCTGGGCAAAAAGTTGATGCCCGGATAGCTATTGGAGCGATCGATCTAAATCTAAAAACATTGTATAAAATTTGAAAAAAAGAAAAAAAGAAAAACGGAAAATCAAAGCTCCTGTAATTCTTCGTTCTGGCTCTTCAACTGTATCATCGTTCCCACTATTTCATCAAGCTCAGAGCAATTGACTGCAAAATTGAGCCGGTCGGAATAGATCGAAAAGAGGACCTGCGGGATATGCGAGTTGCAGTCATCCAGTGCCATTTGCAGCTCACGATACTCTTTGTTGGTGATCAGGAGCTGATCTTTATACTCTTCTTCCTGCTCGAGAGACTCCAGAGGGCTTATTTCGTCAATCGTGCTGCTAACAAGCATATCGCACTGCCACTCCAGCACCAGCGCCCTGTTCTCCCAATAGTAGGTATCCGGGGGAATCAAATCCTCCAAGATCTTCAGATCCTCCAGGGAGACAAGCCATTCCATGGTGCCTACTTCTTCCGGCAGTTTGCCCTCTATACTTATGAGGGAAGATGCGGCCCCCGATGATATATTCAGGTCGCCCATGTCGAACGATATCTTGACAGGCGATTTTCTCATGGCTTTGATAGCAAAATAGAGCCGCCCTGGGTTGAGAATTTCAATAGCCTTTTCGCTAATTATATCATCGCTCATGACCAACTATTTTGTTGCAACTGATATATTCGTGTGGCGCACCGGAGGCGCTCACGCGGCTGCCGCCTGACCCTCGGGCACCCCCGCATGCGCGCGTGGCCCCCGGTTAGCGGTCGTGGAGCCGACTGCGGGGCCCTGGGGGCTGGCAGTCCATCAGCAGGGGAGATCATAATGACGTTCACCGCATCTGACTGTATCCAGTTACAAAAAGTCTTTACTCTTCTTCGTTAGACAGTATTATTGATATGGAGACATCAAAGAAAAGAATGGAGACGGCGATATTGAGTGAATCCGTGCTAGCAAAGGAGTGGCTGAGCCCAGAGGAGGATGAAGCTTGGAAAGATTTGTGAAAGGAGATGTAGTCGCCGTGCTTTCTACATCTGAAAATATATCCTATCTGCAATTTTAATTTTCCATTTTCCAAAATCTCGACATCTTCTTATTTCAATCCATATCGCTAGAGACCCCCGTCGATCGGCTTATCGATTTGTCTGATATGATATTGAAATATCCGGCAAGCCCTCCCGCTCACAGATTCGGCTCGAAACGCTTCAGCGGACTCCAGACGGATCGAGTCAATTCCCGACTTCCGCCCGACCCTCCGGCGCCCGGGCTTGCGCGTGTGCGCGCGTGGCCCCGGTCAGCGTCAGCGGTCGTGGAGCCGACTGAGGGCCCGGGGGCTGGCTCAGGCATCTCGCAGTGAGATCACCATGTCGCGCAAGTTATACATCTGTTCCAGTAATACACAATCGCGCAAGCTTCGACTACGGACTTCTGGTGTAGAATCCCGTTGTGGTCAAGCTGCCCTAGTTGAGCAAGTTGCGCACATTTGCTGAAGATCTCCATAGCGCATATTGAGACCACGGATTAAGAGTATATTCTTCAGGATAGATCTAGTGGCAATGGAGATGTCGAGGACGGATAGTAAGATAGATCAAGGAATTATGGGCAACATATTTAGATAAGGATTTTATTATCATATTTTGATTTTTAATATTGAAAGATTAGAAGTTTATTAAATTTACCAAAAGTTTGTATACTTGACATGAAGCCAATGGTTAAAGGATTAAATCGGGATTATGGTCCTAGCGAATAATATAGATAAGGATGAACATGGCACAATTCAGACTAATACCTTATAGAATTCGACTAAAGAGATTAGAAAATAATGATTATGTGAATAATTTGAGCAACATAGATGGAAATGGTACCCAATTTTTAGATTTGCTGGAGTCATATCTCAGAGAGATTAATAGTGCTAAGGTCTTAAGAGATAAGATGAAGACTATTTTTATCAGTAGAATTGAAAGAGATAATAGAGATTTATATGGACTTGCAGAAGGGGGAGAATATGGTATCTCTGCTAGTTTTACAGATATTGAAACTCTTGAGATAACTCCGCAAGCAAGAAGACCCAACCATTCAGAGGGATATCCATTCCTGTTCTATATCCGAATACCTGAAAACACTGATAAAGGTTTTATCATTTTGCAGCAATATAGAACATTTGGAATTAAAACAAACCTTCAACATATAGTTAATGAAAGATTTAGACCGCTCGGATTTGAACTGGCTTTAGGCCACCTTATTTCAAGAGATTTAATGGACCAGATAGAAAATTCTCAAATAATGTCTCTAAGGATGATAAGATATGACATCCCAAGAGACAGAGCTGAGAGGGTGCATGAAGGAGAACCCCAAGAAATAATAGAAGAACATGTGTTTAGAGCAAAGCGCAATAAAGAGATCTCCCTTACTCAATTACTTAAAGATAGTTTAGTTTCCGAAAGAGACACCAGATACTATGAAGTGTTGGATGAGAGATATGATGAGATCAAAATTTGCATTGACAGAGGGAGAGATAGGAAGACTTTAACTTTTGGAGATGGCCAAAAATGTTTAGAGTCAATGCCACTTAACACACCCTCGGACGGTGGTTTTCCAGAATATCAGTTGCTCTTGAGAGAGGCCAGGGATTACTTGAGGCATTTGGAGATGAGTTTAAGGGGAGTAGATCATGTTCGTCCTGATTGATGTGAGAGCTATCATATCAAAGCATTATGAGACCTTAAGGCTTGATTCTCCAATTAAGTTTATTCTACTCTTATTTGTTATAATACCCATATTAATATCTATATTCCTTGTTTATCTTGATAAAATGCTGACTCAAAATTCTGTAAATGACCTTATTACAGCATATACGCTTTTTACTGGATTTTTGCTTAGTATTATTTTTGTGCTCTTTGACATAGAAGGCAAATTGAAGCGAACCACATATCGATATCTGGAGAAAAAGGACTTACTTCATCATTTGTACGCAAATACTTTATATGCACTTCTTATTTCAATGATAACTCTTGTCATACTAATCTTAGTAGCGATTACGGAATTATGGACAAAGGTAGCTCAAAATCTGCCAGCAGGAGTCGGGAATTCATCATGTTGTCAGGGATTGTCCCAATCTCAATTCACTTTTCAATGGCAAGACGGTCTATTGATATTAATTTCATTTATAATATATTTTTTAATTACTCATTTTATAATGACTTTATTCATGATTTTGAAACGCCTGTATTACTTAGTTTACGATCCTACGAGAAATGAGGCAGATGAGGAAGAGATACAACCAAATGATACACCACACACTTAAGTTTGCATTATAAAATATACAACTAATAAAAGGTGATTACCCTGCGAATCATTTTGTAGTACAATTGATTTCGAGTTCTGATACTTGTTGCAGTCCATCCATCAGCCGGACCTTCCGCGGCCCCGGGCGCCCGGGCTTGCGCGCGCGTGGGACCCCAGGGGACTTGGCAATTTGTCCGCCCTTCGGTCACTATGTCGCGCGAGATATACATAAGAAACGTTTATAAGTATCAAAATACTTGCGAAGATATGATGGGCGCAAAAAGATTCAAGGATCAAATCCTAGCTCAGATCCTGAAAACCTGTGAAGGAGAAGGAAAGAGTAAAACCAAGGTCGTCTATGCGTCGGGACTCAATTTTAAAACCATCGTGCCTTACCTAACCACCTTGAACGAGAATGGGCTAATCGAAATCATCCCGGAGAATATCCACTATACAAGATCACTCAAAAGGGCGAGAAAGCTCTGATTCATCTACGGGCACTTGAGGAATTAATACATGTACGTGTTCCAGAGAACGGCGAAGAGGCTTGGGAGGAGGGGGATGCAATTCAAATTTAGATGATTATCTCTTGCTGAAGTAGATGATGTGATTTGTGGTACTAGGCAGAGACCATTAATAGTGTCTCTAAACACATAGAGAAAGTCGATAATATAATAAATAAAATTATGATATAAAATCTACAGTTACCAGACGCAATTTATCTATATCGAAATTCTCCATAAATTCATTTCGCAGCGTTTTTTTATCAATGCAAAATTCTCCTAATAGTTCAATCAATGATTTCCAATCTTTATTCTGTTTATAATCGCCCCATAATTTTCTCAATATTTGTAGACGCTTTTTCGTAGGAGCTATTTTTAATAATTTCTTTCTTATTGGTTCCCACAACTCTAAAATAGAACTATCATCAGGATAATTGTCCATATATCCTTCTATTTGATATTCGATTTCATGTAGCATATCACGAATGAATTTTGTAGCCCCCGATTTGTCGAATACCTTTAACTGAGTGTCTTGGGTTTTTCTTCCATAGATTTCCTGATAATCAGCGGTTATTCTATCAACAATTAACTGATTAATTTCATAAATTTTTTCAAAACCTTCGGAAATTATTCTTTTTTCATCCGGCGGACACGCTATAAAGTCTATTATCTCAGAACGATTTGAGATCAGATTTTCTGACCAAAAATTATATATATACCAAAAATTGAAATCATCTCCATATTTGTAGTAGAAAAATATTCCTGACATCTTTCCTTTTTGCAGACCACTATAAACACCGTATGGAATCTTATCTAATTCAGCAATTGCATTTTTTCTCAGGAAATTCTTTAATGGTTGATAGAATTTCTCACCACCCGCGAACGCATCATTCTCTAATTCTCCAAATATTGTTTCATCTTTTTCTTTCGAATCTCTTGATTGCTCCGAACACTTTGGGATGTATTTCTTCACCAAGAACCGATTGATCTAATCCGATAGATGTATCAAAGCCGATAATCTTGTCTTGGAGAATTTTACTAACTTAAGAAGCTCTTCCAGTTCATCTTCAGGAAAGAAGTTGAAAATGAATATTTCATTAAATTGTGATCCGATTCTATCGATTCGGCCAGCTCTCTGAATCATTCGAGTTGGATTCCAATGAAGATCATAATTTATGAGATATTGTGCGCTTTGGAGGTTTTGGCCCTCGGAGAGCACATCAGTACTTAGAACAATGTCAATTTTCTTTTGTGCGAAATCGTCGATTATTTGTGCTCTTTGTGAGGGAGTCTTACCAGTAGACCCTGAGCCGGAAACTGCTTCGATAGAAAGGCAAGAAAATTTGGGGTCATTCTTAATCTCTTTTGCGATATACTCTAGTGTGTCCGCATAATACGTAAATACAACAATCTGTCCATTTCTTGAAAGATTTAATAGGTTCTCCTTCAGCACTCTGAGTTTTGCATCTTTACTAGGGGTAATTGTGGCTACTTTTCCGAGTATTCCTGCTAGCAACTTAATGTCTTGATCAATATCGTCTACGAGCTCTTCAAACCGATATTTTGATTTGTCAAATTCTATCAGTTCGTCACGAATATCATCAGGTTCAAGTTCTTCATCTGCAAGAAGAAGGTACTTATTGAACGTTTTTTTGCTAAGAAGACAACCATCACTCAGGTATGCTTTAAGATTATCGAGAAATAGGATCTGGTTTTTGACACTTAACCGAAATGCATTCACGCTACTCTCAAGACGTTTAAGTAGAATTGTGCGAAATATTCCTCCAATGGCAGTCATTCTCCCTAACTCAAGTTGCTCAGCTTCTGTCAGAGAGCCATTAATCTTGTACTCCAGAAGGCGATAATATGCCAGTCTGAGTCTCCTGGAAATCGTCTCAGAGATCTCCTTATACATCCCATGATACGCACCATCGAGATGTACTCTATATTTTCCAGAGTCCTCTTTGGGAATGTGATTTTTTTCTCGACATTCTTGCCCCCACCGGCAATTTTGATGTAAGCGTCTGGATAATTATTAATGATATAATCTCGCGTCCTGCGAATTGAAATTTCATTGAGGAGGTCGCTCAGTATATCAGGATGATTTTCCGCTTGTTTGAAGAGTTTCTGAAGATCAGGAATATTTTCCTTGATGAACATGGTCTGGTCCATCAGAGTTAGTAATATAAGTTGCCAATAAAGATCCCATGGTGTATTATTGATAGGTGTTGCCGTTAAAAGAGCATCTTAGGACGTTTTCCCTGTGAGATAACGCTATCATTTATGAGGGTAAAGAAGTCCTCCCATCGTTTCGACAGCGGGTTTCTGAATTATGGCTTTCGTCAACGACGATCAATTCGAGCTTTTGAATCGCCCACAAATTGCATGCGTTACTTTCTGAAAGAAATCATCTGAGCCAAGTTCCTCTTGAGAGAGACATTTCGACTGACGTCAATCCCTCTTAGCTCTTTTTCCCACATCAGCCTGAGTTGTGCAGGGCATATCACTAATATATTCTTCCGCTGGTAATATGCCACGCTTTCGATAATTTTCTTTGCAATCCAAGTCTTTCCAAGTCCAACTGAATCTGCAATAATGCAGGCATCTATATTTTTTTAGCCGAGTAAGTGCTTGGGCAACAGCATCATCCTGGAATTCTGAGAGGTTGACTTTTGTTTCAGCAGCCCCCCTATCTCACGGATTTTTTCCAAATTACATATTTCTTCCTTTTTAGCTCATAAAGAGATTTTATAATTATTTGGTAAGGGGAATATTCTGTGTTCCCGTACCTAGACTGTTCGAGCAACGCAATTAATTTAGTTTTAAAGTCATTTGTCTGTTCCCAATATTTTTCGAACCATTTTTCACGAGTATAGTCTGCCTGAGCTTCTTTTTTCCAGGTGTTCAATTCCCCGAAGCGCGTCAATCCTGCACCGGTAAAATTCGAAGATCCGATGACAATCCGATCATCGAAAATATATGTTTTTCCATGGAGAAATGTATCTGACAGCCGTATTTCCACACAGTCCTTTTGGAGAAATCCAATGCATTGTATGATAGTTTCATTTGCTTCTCTAGAAAGTGGCAATTCTTGTATCTCTCGACGAATTTCTCGGAGTAAACATCTCCCAAAGTATCATCGTTAGAGAATTCAGGAAGAGTTCCAAGTAAAAGACGGAATCTCGTAACGCTCTCAAGATTCTCCCTAACGAGTCGTATGCTCTGAGATTGAAGAAAACGGTAGCTATGAAGATTTGTTGTGGGTATATCTTCCAGAGTAGCATTTAGGAA
>CAWAJP010000006.1:0-457639 GCA_963782455.1 uncultured Methanosarcinales archaeon | reverse complement strand
TAAGAGAAAACATTGAAAAGGGTCCAAACCCGTGGCGTCCAGGGTTGGGGGATGAAAGGCAGTGCCTTAAGACAACTCATCACGTTCCCCTATTTTACTGTACTTTCCAACTTTTTAGCAGATTTATAATATTCTTCTGTTAAATCAAGCCATAACTTTCCTATAGAAAATTAAAGCTTTTATACTTGGATCAGAATTCAATATCAGGGAGTAGAATGATCAAAATAGTAAAGACACCATTGCAATTAGAGCCGTTTTTAGATAAATTTAAGGACCTCTTCACGAAACCGAGTTACAGTTCTTTTCGAGATCTGTGCGAAGCACTGAGCGTGTGCGATAAATCCAAGACCGTTGCCAACCTGTGTGACACTATGGGCGACATGGTCGATAGAGTAAAAATGCAAGCTGTTGGAGAAACATTTGAATATGTCATGACATATTTTAATTTGCCTGTATCTGATGGTGGATTGCTTTATATACTAAAGAGCCTTGGAATGGAGATATGAATAATTGGATAAATTAAAAATTATAAATAAAGGAGAAAATTGGAAAGTACAGTATCATTATCATCAACTATTTAGAAATCTAACCGCTTCTCCACAGGAAGCGATCGCACAGATTGATTACCAGAATTCCCGTTAGCACTCCGTTTATTGCCCCGATTGCTGCACAGATTGATCACTAAAATCCCCGTCAGGACTCCATTTATCGCCCCGATTACTACATCAAGCGGATAATGGGCTCCCAGATACACCCTGGAAAAGCCGATTGACGCCGCTATCAGGAAGAAGATAACTGCATATCTGCGATAGAAATTTGATAATATCATTGCAGATAAAAAAGCCCTGGACGCATGCCCTGAAGGCAAGCTGCCGAAAATGTCTCCCATCTCCAGGGGAGTTATAGATAGACTCTCGTAAGGTCTGGGCCTGTGGATCATTGTTTTGAAAGCAGTGACGAGCACAAGATCCACTATCAATCCCGCTGCCAGGTAAACGGCAGGACGTTTTTCTCCTTTCAGCCACAGCACCAATACAACTAAAAATATAAAGAAGAAAGAACCGCCATCCGTCAATAGTACAAAGATTGTATCGAGGGCAGGTGTTTTTATTTTAAAGATTTCCAGAAATAGTTGTGTATCAAACGGCACCAGCGATTTGAAAAAGAAAAATAAGGCTCCATAAGTCAAAAGAAGAAGGAGAACTGGGGCATATATTTTCGAGTTTTTGTGATCCCTCCAATAGCGGCATAACGTATTGCATAACGCGGCTTTTGAACCGGATTTCTGCTCATTATTTTTGATCTTTTTATTGGCCATGTCCAGGCTCCATTCTCAATCTTCCCTTCTCTCTAGAGTCAGCTAACCGGAACTATTTATAGACCATCAGTCACATTGCAGGAGAGAATTCCCTGGGTGATTGTCTGGCGGCCTTCAATGCTACATCAACGGAACGAATCAAGCTCCTATTAATAAATGTAGTGACTGTAGCTGCGATTTCGGGTTTTCTCAAATGGCTTATTGATATTACAGGACCCATGAACTCTTCAAGTCCTGCATTTTCCGCGTACCCCAGTTTTTATGTTGCTGAAGCGCTTTCTCTTGTCTTTCCTCTCTTGGGAAATGTGCTATTCCCGTTATCCTACTTTTTCGCGTTGCTGGTCAGCCTGTTTCAATTGCCCGCCGGGTCGAATCCCTGGTTGGATATCGGAATCGGCCTGGCGATAGCAGGCCTCGGGTACAATATAGCTGAGGCGATCGTCTTCAGACAAAAGAAGGCGATAGATAGATTTGATGAAAGAGCGAGAAAAGCGGCTCATGTCTTATCGAACCTATCCGCATGCCTGGTGATATGGGTCCTGGGCCTGCAAACGACGTCCTACCTTGTGCTCTTAGCCTTGTTCGTCGGCATCCCTGTAATGCATCTCACGGTAATGGGAATAAAAGTTCCCGGGATTGAGGGATGGCTCACAAGAGTGGGCCGGGTTGGAGAGACGCCAGGCGAGGGGCCGCTCTACAATGCTCTTGGCATTCTCTTTGCTCTCGGGCTGCTTAGAAGTGATCCGCTTGCTGCGGTTGCAGTAATTCTCATGTTCGGGCTCGGGGATGGATTTGCCACCTATATCGGCACGACCTACGGGAAACATAAGCTTCCCTGGAACAATAACAAAACAATGGAAGGCACATTGGGATTTATGGCAGGGGCGACGTGTGCTATACTTATACTGCCGGTACCCGCAACCCTCTTAGTGGCAGCATTGGCAGCCATCGTTGAGTCTTTACCCCTAAAATTAAATGATAATATAACTTTGCCTGTTGTATTATCGTTGCTATTATATTTCTTTATATGATGATGGTTTTTGAATTTGCCGGGTCTATTTAAGGAATTAATGAACTCAAGATTACTTGAGCGTCCGGAGTTTGTTTTCGCCTGAAAAATTCGGGGCATCTCCCTCTTGATGGGCAAGTCCAGAAGCTACCAAGATACTTAATAAATAAATTAAAGAACAGTGAAAAGCAACAAAAAATAGATAATCCAGACCTCTTAACTGATAGATATGGAATCGGACGAAAGAGAACTGAGTCGTTTTGCCTTTCTGGAGAAGGCAGCCAGGGATCTGGGCGCGATAGATGCCAGAGTCATTTCCGCTTCCCAGGTATTTGTAGAAAATCGGGTTCCTTTGAAATGCAGAACCGGCTGCATCGGTTACGGCAAAAAGCTGACCTGCCCACCCTTTGTGCCCACTGCAGATGAATTCAGAAAGATATTGTCGGAGTACGGATACGCATTGTTAGTGAAGTTCAGCTCTCCCGCCAATGCCGAGCCGGATATCATCTGCTCCATCTACAAGTACTGGCTCGATCCGGATGCCCCACCTGAGAAGAAGGAGATGGCGGATACTTTCTGGAAAGAGTACCTTGGCGAGAACAAAAGGATATTGCTCGCCATGCTGGAGCTGGAGAAGACTGCTTTCAATGCAGGCTATACCCTGGCATTGGCACTGGTGAGCGGCTCCTGCCGCCTTTGTGAGGAATGCAATGTTATGAACGGCGTATGCCTCCATCCAACCATGGCCAGGATTCCGGAGCATGCTGTTGGAGTCAACATGAAAAAGACGGCAGAGAAGGCTGGCATGGCCATAAAGTTCCCCGTTTCGGGAAATCCTACGCCCATGGCATTGCTTCTGATCGATTGATGGAATCTGAAAGCAAATATCTCCGCTTTGACTTGCCCCGCCAGGCTTGCCTTCAGCTCCTGCTAATCATCGTCCCCACGCCCTCTGTGGTGAGCAGCTCCAGCAGGATGGCATGATGCTTTCTGCCGTCGATGATGTGCGCCTTTTCCACTCCGCCCCGCACTACACTTACGCATGCTTCGACTTTGGGAATCATGCCGCCCTTGATGATACCCTCCGCCACCAGCCGGTCGAAGTCCGAGGCAGGGAACTCGGAGATGACGCTCGCCGGGTCGTCCGGGTTCATGCGCACACCCTCCACATCCGTGATGGAGAAGAACTTCTTGGCCCGCATGGCAACAGCCACGGCTCCGGCTGCTGTGTCTGCATTGACGTTGAGGTTATTGCCCTCGTTGTCTGCGGCAATGGGCGAGATCACCGGGATGTATCCCTTTCCAGCCATGATCATGAGAATCTCAGGATCGACCTTCTCCACATCCCCCACGAATCCCAGGTCCACCGGCTCCTTTCCCTGCACCTTGATGGGCGCCTTCTTTCTTGCCTTCAGGAACATGCCGTCCTGGCCGGAGAGGCCGATGCCCTTACCTCCATGCTTGCCGATCAGGTTGACGAGCTCTGCATTTATGTTGCCCAGTAAGACCATGCGTGCAATGCCCAGGGTTTCCCGGTCGGTTACGCGAAGTCCTCCCACGAACTCGGCCTTTTTACCGAATTTCTCCATGGCCTGGGAGATCTCAGGGCCGCCTCCATGAACTATGATGGGATGAATGCCGATATAGCGCAGGAGCACAACATCCTGAATGAAATCCTCCAAAACGGTTCGATCGGACATGATCGAGCCGCCGATCTTGAAGACCATGATGGAATCGTAGAACTCTCGAATATAAGGCAGAGCCTCAATAAGCACCTGTTCTCTCTTGACGGTCATATCACATACCTCTTCAGGAGAGCGTGATGTGCATCGTGTTCTTATCTTTATTTATTGGAGCCGGACCCAGCTTTGGGCTTGAAGCCCGAGAAAAGTCATAGAATTCGAGTCCCATGGCCTTGGCTTCATCGGATTTGGCTTGAGAGAATCTGTTCTTCCTGGCAAAAATTGTGCAATGAGGCCGATGTAAGAGAGTCTGAAATCTTCTTCTTCAGTATGTTTCACGTAAGGCACGGGCTTTCAGGATAAGCAAAAGAAATAAATGGTTAAAGCCCAAGTACCAGAAAAATGGGGTTCAATTGAGTACCCTTAGAGTATGGAGGTTCACGAAATGAAGCTAATTCTCACTATCTTCGTCATCACCGTTCTCCTGGCAGGAGTTATAGCAACGGCCAGCGCAGCAGATGTTCTGGATCTAAGTACATTAGGCAAAAAGACAAGCATTCCGGCCATTTCTTTACCCCAGGTTTCCCCCAATATGCCAACAATTGCGCCTACAGCCCTCGGGGGCAATGTGAAGAGCAATGTCCTTGATCTAAGCACTCTGGGAAAGAAGACAAGCCCCAATGTAGCCGCGACCGTGATCAAGGGTCCAGTCCCGGTCACAATCACACCTATGTTCGCAGTTAAGAACGCGGATGTCACCAACCAGGCAGGCGCTGTCTACACTCTGCCGCAGGCCATTTCCGCCAATGCCTCAGTCTACACCCCGCCTATCGCCATATTTGGCGGAGCATAAGGATAAGACCAATACAAAGCTCGCCGCGGAAAACTCTGGAAAACCGTCGCAGGCAGGGCAACGTAAGGAGCATAAAATGATTGTAAATTTGAAGGCTGACGGCAGGGACATTCCATTGAATGAGTTCACTCAAGAGATCATCGGCAACGTGGCCGTCGCCATGGCCCAGTCCCTGCGAGGAGTAAGCTCGGATTGGAAAGATATTGAGATCCGAATAACGCAGGATTGATCTTTCAATCCTTCTTGCTTTTTTTGAAGGCGGATGTCAGATCTATAAAATAGGTCCCCTCCTTGACCGCCATAATCAGTTCGTCCCTCTCAAATAGAGATGGTAAATTAAGTTCATAAGTCCCAGGCGCGGTTATCTTGATGCTCTCTAAAGCCTTTTCGTTGCCGGGAGACTGTTCACTCTCTGAAGACCCTGTCTTTGTCGGAGGCAAAGCGGAAATCGAGGGAGATGGATCAGGATCCTGGGCAAAGAACATGGTCTTCTCTGTTGCTATTGATTCGGTTTCCGATCTCCTGGGAGGTACCCTCACGCCCATGGCCCTGGTTATGATCCGCTCCTGAGAATGCCCCGAAGAATCCGTCTCCTGCTGCACCTTTCGCACGAACATAAACTTCTTCCAACCGCAAGCAGGGCAGCCCTTCAGGATATCTTCTCCCGACTCGAAAGTGTTGTTGCAGCGGGTACATATATGAGGCATTCAATCCCCCACAGAGACCTTGGTACTGATCTGATACTTGTCTTTCTCAATGGTATGGATCTGATTGGCAGGGCCGATGACTGTCATCCTGCCCCTGAGGGTTTTTCCGAATATCTTATCCAAGAACGACCCTTCCTTTTTAGAAGGATAGCTTTCGATCTCTATTCCCGAGAATTCATCCACTCTGATCTCAGTCATGGTCATCTCGATGAGACGCACCTCCTCATCAGGAGTCAGACCGCTCTCAAGAACCACAATCTTTCCTTTTTTGACCTTGTCCAAGATGAGCCTGATCTTCTCCATGGAGGTCATATTCTCCAGCTTCTCCTCGGAGATTAGGTCCATATGCACTTCTCTCATCAAGATCACCCGAATTGAGTTGCTATTGCCTGATAAAGGTTATCTATATTCGAACCTTCCAGAGCGGATATCGACACGACCGCATGCTGGGGGAAAGCGGCTTTGATTTTGGACGGCGAGGCACTGGGCAGATCCATTTTGTTGGCCACAATGAGAAGTGGAAGCTTCCGGGCTTCCATGTTACCGATCACTGTGACATTGACCTGAGTATACGGATCCTCGGTTGAGTCCATGACCAGCAACACCCCATCCAAATCGTCCAGCCACTTGATCGCCTCTATGACGCCTTCCGTAGCTTCCTTGGCCCGTTTCTTGGACTCTGTTTCGGAGAGGCCAAAGGCCATGAACTCCTTGAAATCAATCTTCGTCGCCATACCAGGCGTGTCGACTATGTCGAGTTCAATGGTCGAGCCATTGGCGTTGATTATCAGTCCCTCCTTTCTTATAGCCCTGCGGGTTTCGTGAGGAATGGGAGAGATGGTCCCAAAGGTACCATCCCCGCTCCAGTCCTTCAATATTCTATTGGCCAGGGTTGTCTTTCCGGCATTCGGTGGGCCGTATAGTCCGATCTTAGCCCTCTTCTTCTTGAAGATCTTATTTATCCAGGCCCCAAGGTTCTCCCTGAAGCTACTGATGAAACCCATATCCTACCTCAGATCTGATAAAGCACATATCTGTACTAATAATTTTCCATGACTTTTATTCGGGTACCACTCGGCTTGAGCTAAATAGCAGATTCGCTATCTTATGAATATTATTAATAAATTTTTACTAGATAAAGCTTCTGCAAGAAAAATTAGTTGGAAATTAGAAAAAAATTAGAAAAAAGTAAATTAGGATATACTTGTATAATTTGAAGAAGACAACGTAGTGGGAGATAAACATGCGGTAGATAAAAATAATAGATGCTTCAGCCAAAGATATTTTGGGCAGGGCAATTGCAGACAAAGCCTTCGAACTGCCCGGACCTTCTCACTGCCTTCCAGGCATCTTTGAGGGAATTTTCATGGATGTTGGCATAGCTCTCCCGCAGATAAGGACAGGCTCGAATTTCGCCGTCTACGCCCACATGCAGCCATCTTCTTCCGGCCATGCATCCCAATAGCTCGCCCTCGAAATAGGTACTGGCAAAGAGACGTGGCCCTCCTGGAGTGGAATTGATCTTCCGGTAAAGGTTTACAATTTTCTCTCGCTCAATCTGAGTCAGATGCTCTTCCGGAGTCTTTGGTATGCCCTCCCAGATGGACAGTTCCTGCACTCCCAGCTCTGAGGCGAGTTTGTAGAGCTCCTCGATCCGGTCCACCTGCCCGGACAACACGTGGCAGGACATGGTGACCAAGAGGCCTGTCTCCAGTGCGATTCTAATGGCCTCTAATGCCTTGGCATGAGCCCCAACCACGCCCCGAACCTTGTCATGCTCCTCAGGATTGACGCTGTAAACACCGATAATCAAATTATAAAGCCCTGCTTCTCTGAGCTTGACTGCCTTCTCCACAGTCATTTCCAGGCCGGGTGTGAAGAGATTCACCACAGCCTTTTCCGGATCGACGTGCTTTATCAATTCAAAGATATCTTCCCGCAGAAGTGGATCTCCTTCAGTGAAGGTGATAATGCAGGTTCCCATGTCGAGGGCCTCATTGATAATTCTTAAGATATCCTCATGGCTCAGCTCTCCCTCGCCCTCTTTTATCAGGCAATGATCGCATTTTGCCCCGCATTGTCTTGTGACCTCAATAGAGAGAGTTTGAGGGGCCATCAGGCCTATTGCACTCCTGGCCTCATTCAGAAGCAGCCTCTTGAAAGGGCCGCTGGGAATGGGCGGCAGCCAGGTGCTGGCTACGATATCCTTCAGCCTGACCTGGGCAGGCTTCTCCTCCGCCAGCCTCAGGTTTATCATCTTCAAAACAGGCTGGATCATTCGCGCGAGGGCACCGTGAGCCTGCAAGGCCCGGGCATCCCGGTCGAAGTCCACGCAAAGAGCGGCCGTCTTAATCAGCTGGGTCATTGTGCATCCTTTTTTTTCGTGGCGGTTATAGAGTTATCGCGTGACTACTCCCACGACTGAAGTCGCTGGCATCTAGGCTTTCGCCGCAGACTGTAGTCCCAGTCTGAGAATATTTTTTGAAGCATTAAGATCTCTGTCCATGATCAGGCCGCATTTCAGGCAGTTGTGGACCCTTTCAGAGAGACCTTTCTTTACGATTGAACCACAGCCTGAGCACATTTGAGATGTATAGGCAGGATTGACCAGGATCACTTTACGACCAGCACTTGCAGCCTTGTACGTAACGTATGTCCTGAATCTATTCCAGCTTGCATCCAACACGCTCTTAGCCATGTAAGGTTTCATTTCAATGAGGTTTTTGATATCTATATCTTCCAGGCAGATTGTGGCATAATTGTTCACTATCTCATGGCTGAGTTGGTGAGCAAAGTTATCTCGGAGATTACCAAGTCTTTCAAAGACGTGACTGACTTTCTTTGCAGCTTTCCGACGTTCTGGGGATTGGTGAGGTAGCTTGTCTTTCTTCCTCTGCGCTTTGGCAAGCTTATCTTCACAGGCAGCCAAGTACTTTTGATTCTCTATGAACGTACCATCTGAGAATGCTGCGAAATTGGATATCCCCACGTCAATGCCTACCGCTTTCTCGGAATCCTGCACGGCATCTTTAGGGGCATCTTCTACTAGAAATGAGACATACCATTTCCTGGTTGCAGATCTTCTTATTGTTAGCCTCTTAATGGTTCCTTCGACCTCACGATGCAGCCATACTTTAAGGTCTCCGATCTTTGAGAGATGTAAGACACCATTAGCAAATGTAAAACCACTTTGAGGATACGTTAAGCTGTCATACCAGTTTCTGCCTTTGAATCTAGGGTAGCCCGGTTCATCTCCTGCCTTGACCCTTCGGAAGAACGATTTGAAGGCTAGATCGACACGTTGAACGGCTTCCTGAAGGACTTGGGAATATGCTTCTGCGAGTTCTGGTTTGGACTCTTTCCAGATAGGCAGCATTCTCTTGGATTCAAAGTAGCTTATTGATTTACCTTCTTGTTCAAATGCGTTCTTTCGCATGGCAAGAGTTTCGTTATAAACCCACCTACATAGATCAAGTTGCCGGTTCAATATTACAACTTGCGACTTCGTTGGCTTCAATCTATAACGGAACACTTTAGGCATTATCAGTTAATAGACTTGATTGCCTAAATATAGTTATTGGTCACATAAAATAACAGTGGGGTACGATTCATCCAGCCTTTGAAATGGCAGGGATTCTCTACCCCTACACCCCAGTTGTCCAAAATGAAGAGATAAGGTTTAAATCAACCATGCCTCTTGTACGAAAGTGGTGTTGCCAAAGTGACTGAAGTTGTACTGGCCTATTCCGGTGGCCTGGATACATCTGTTTGTATACCGCTCCTCAGGGAGCGCTACGGATTTGATAAAATCGTTACCGTTCTTGTGGACGTCGGCCAGCCAAGGTCGGATATCGATAGAGGGAACAGCAGAGCAAAGCAACTGGCTGACGAGCATTACACCATAGACGCGAGAATGGAGTTCGTGGAGACCTATCTCTTCCCACTCATCAAAGCCAATGGTTCGTATGAGGGATATGTTCTGGGAACAGCCATCGCGCGGCCGCTTATCGCTGCCAAGTCTGCAGAAATCGCCGCGCAGTTGGGCATAAAGAACCTGGCGCACGGATGCACAGGTCGCGGCAATGACCAGCTCCGCTTCGAGGCCATATTTCGGGCTACGGACTGCAGGGTTATAGCTCCCATGCGAGAGCTGGACCTGGCGCGCGAGTGGGAGATCGACTACGCTCGCGAGCACGGTATAGATGTGGCTGTAACCAAGGATAAGCCCTGGTCGATAGACGAGAACATCTGGTCCCGGTCGATTGAGGGAGGAAAGCTGGAGGACCCCTACTTTGAGCCGCCTGAGGAGATCTACGGCTGGACCAAGACGCCTGATGCCGGCAGGCCAGCTCAGGTAGTCGAGATCGGATTCAAACAGGGCGTTCCGGTCTCGCTGGATGGAGTGCAGATGGATGGTTTGAAGCTGATCGAAAAGCTCAATCAGATGGGAGGAGAGCACGGCGTAGGCAGGACGGACATGGTTGAGGACCGGGTCCTGGGCCTGAAGGCGCGCGAGAACTATGAGCATCCTGCGGCGACGATCCTTCTCACGGCGCATAAGGATCTCGAGCGCCTGGTCTTATCTCGAAATGAGCTTCGCTTCAAGGTCATGGTGGATGAATTCTGGTCTGAGCTGGCATACATGGGCCTGGTGGAGGATCCGCTCTACGCCGATTTGAATGCCTTCGTGGATCAGTCCCAGAAGAGGGTGAACGGCTCAGTCAAGATGAAGCTTTTCTGCGGGAGCGCCATGCCCACTGGCCGCCAGTCGCCGGATGCGCTCTATTCGCAAGACATGGTATCCTTCGATTCTCAGACCCTGAGCCAGAAGGACGCAGAAGGATTTGCCAAATATCATGGCTTCCAGGCCAGACTGATAAAGAGAAAGGGACGCTGAAGCTCGTGATATCTGTGGAGGAGGGCCGGGTCGGGAGATCCGGGTTCCAATCTCCTTTCAGACGACAAGGATAGCGGTAACTGCTGGCGACAATTGCACAGGGGCCGGTAGCAATGGCATCAGTCCCTCCGGCCGCTTCATGCCAGCGGATCATGTGGAGACGGAGATGTTTGCCAGAATGATCTGTAACTATTTTCTCTTCTGCAGCAATTAAGATTGACAAGCAAACTAACCAAAAAATGGCGGAATGAAAGGATAGTGCCTTCCTTCATGCCTTTATCTTCTTAATAGAGTTTTCCTTCAAATCAGCGTTGCTCTTTATCCGTATTCTGCTTGCTATAAAGTACAAAGTAGGCGACGCTATCCCGGGCGTTATGAATGCCGATAGAGCGAGCACTGCGTATGCCGCAAAGGCAGCAGAGCATAGTACAACCAGTCCCCGACCTCTGGTTCGTATGCAGTTTGAACCCTCATTTGCCTGGCCACTAAACGATAAAATGTATTCCCATTCTGAACATGTCTTTGGACACTATCAAATTCTCTTGCTGATCATATTTGGTCATTGAACCTCAGCTCAGCCTTATTTGGATAATAAAAACCAAATTGATATGATTATAAATGTAGTTTCGGTGATGAAGGTTAAAACTCTGTCCTAAATGTGCCCTACCTCTTCTCCATCTCACCGACCACTTTTAATCACTTTCATTGAGATTAACTACTTAACACTTAGGTCCACATTGTCGGGAAAAGAACTATGGCATCCAGACAGGGATATGAGGTCTTGCAAGGAAAAGGAGAATTCTTAAGGGCGGTCAATCTGATGGCAGAAAAGAACCTGCGAATCTTTAATGAAATTACTGATATCATTGAAAAAGCCGAGCTTGCAAACGTTTTGTCTAGGGAGCTGACCAAATTCTCGATTTATGACATAATGAGAATAAGCAGCGGTCTGGACAGAGAAATTAGCCTGTTGCCATCGCCTTATCGCGAGAAATCACGTCCTTACTTCGTAGAGCAGCTTTTCGGTAGGTACACGAAGATCATGGCAATGCGGTCAAACGGCGATTTTCATGGCTTGAGAGAACGGATAGTATATTTGAGTCTATACAGGGAATTCTGCAATACCGAAAGCCGGCATATGGAAGCAATCTGCGATAATGAGAATAATAAAGATGCAGTTCATGGCCCATTCTCTAGCTTATATTATATGCTGATAAGCTGTTTTTACATGTTCGTTCTTGGGGAGCCCGGGCATCCCGTAGGAACCCCATTCCCGGGAGGGTTCGTGGTCATGCAATGCGGCAATTCGTTTTATTGCCCCATACGTGATAAAGAAAAAGATGTAGTGTATTCGATCTGTAACTTCTGCCCGTCGCAACAGGACGAAGATAATAGGTGCAGGAAATGGTGATCAGCCATGAATGGCTATGAACAGATTTATGAAAGCCTCATACCCAGATTGAGCACATGCAATTTCCCAGAGGTTGCCGAACGGCTTGGGATGTCACTCCAGCCGGATGGCACCCTGTCCGTCGATTTTCTTGGGAGGGAATACGAGATCAGCGCCCGAGGTGTCAATTTGACGGACGGCAAGCCGGTTAATGTCAACAACCGCAGTGTCTGGCATACTATACCCTGTCCCGAGGCGCGGGTGAACCCGCATTTTCATTTGCGCCGATTTCTCAATTTGCCAGCACATGCAGAATACTGAGCACAAATATACAATGGATGACCGACCCGCTCGGCAAAACATTCAGTGAAGATTTTGCGACGTTCAGCAAAACTCAGCGCAGATTGGGTGCGGTTTTCCAGAATGCGGACAGGGGCCAATATATCCGACTTCCCCGAAAGAGGTCGTACCCCGCAAGGCCGAGATGGGCTTTTTAACCATGGAATTGCTGGGAATTGCTCTTCTGCGGGAGCGTCATGCCCACTGGCCGCCAATCGCCGGATGCGCTCTATTCGCAGGACATGGTATCCTTCGATTCTCAGACCCTGAGCCAGAAGGACGCAGAAGGATTTGCCAAATATCATGGCTTCCAGGCCAGACTGATAAAGAGAAAGGGACGCTAAAGCTCGAGATGTCTGATGTGGAGGGATGGGTCGAAAGATCCGGATCCAGTCTCATCTCAGTCTGCAAGGATCCCGGCAACGGTGATGGCGACAATTGCACAGACGCCGGTAGCAATGGCATCAGCGCCTCCTGCCGCTTTTGCCTTTAACTATGCTCAGGCGCGGGGAATGAGACCCCCCACAAGTTTCACATAAATTGTCTTTAACATGTACTCCTGAATATTTCATCAGAATTGTCTCCAGATCCTCCTTCAGTACTGGCTTTGCAATGTAATCATTCATGCCAGCTTCGAGACACGTCTCACGGTCGCTTTGCATGGCAAACGCGGTAACGGCTACAATGTGGGGCTGCTCTGCCTCAGGCCAAAGCCTGCGTATCTCCCTGGTAGCGGTGATGCCGTCCATCTCAGGCATATTGATGTCCATGAGGATCATATCATAATGCCGGATTCTGAGAACCTGGAGTACCTCGCGTCCGTCCGCCACAGCATCAGGTCTGTAGCCCATCTTCATCAACATCTTCATAATCACCCTCTGGTTTATAGGGCTGTCTTCGGCGACCAGGATTGCTAAAGGATTCTGCTCTGAAAGATTCTTGTAGACAGTATCATTACTCGTCTCCTTTAGATCCTGGTGCTTGCCTGTCGCGGCCTCTACCAGGATGGTAAATCGGAAGGTTGAGCCCCGGTCCGGCTCGCTCTCCACCCAGATCTCGCCACTCATGAGTTCTACGAGCTCCTTGCTTATAGCGAGGCCCAGGCCAGCACCGCCACCACGTTTACGGCTTATCTTGTAATCCAACTGGGTAAAGGGCTTGAAGATGCTATCCATCTTATCCGAGGGAATGCCAATGCCGGTATCTTTGACTGCAAAGGTTATCTGGAGCTTGTTACCTTCGATGGCTTTGGAGGAGACGGATACAGATACTTCTCCTTCATCAGTAAACTTCACAGCATTGCTGAGTAAATTAGCCAAAATCTGCCTGAGCCTGTCATGATCACCAATGATAGTATCCGGTGCGTCATAGCTGAGGGCATGAGCGATGTTCAGACCCTTCTGCTTAGCCTGGACTGCAATCATATCCAGCGACTCATCGATGCAGTGTTTGAGGCTGAATGGCTGGTGTTCCAGCTTTACTCTATCTTTCTCAACCCTAGAGAACTCCAGGATATCGCTTATGATTGAAAGGAGAGCTCCGCCACCGTTTCTGATGCTCTCGACATAATCCCTTTGCTCAGGAGTCAGGTTCTCATCCAGAAGGAGGCTTGAGAAACCAATTACCGCATTCATGGGCGTCCTCAACTCATGAGACATGTTGGCCAGAAACGCAGCTTTGGCCTCGACAGCGGCTTCTGCAACCTCCTTAGTCTTTATTAACTCCTTCTCAAGCTGCTCATGCTTTGTGATCTCGACCAGAAGCTTCTCATTGATTACTTCAAGATGCTCTTTCGCCTTGGATAACTCTATGGTTCTCTCCAAAACCCTTCTTTCCAGCTCATCTCGCGCTTTCCTTAGTTCCTCTTCCATCCATCTGCGCTCGGTTATGTCAATAGCGGCGATCCTGCACTGTCTCCTGTTCAGCGAGCCATCCTCGGCAACTATGCCCTCGATGCGGACATAAACGGTTGGTTCTCCGTTCTTCAGGAGGTTCAATTCACACGTTTGTTTGGTAGAGGCCCAAAACGCCTTTTTACAGAACTCACCAAAAGATGGACGGTCCTTGGGCGCAACAAACTGCTGAAAATGTCTTGCAATCAGGTTGCGCCTCTCTGTACCCAGGAGTTTGGCTCCTGCCAGGTTGATCTCCTGGATTTTTCCCTTCTCATCGAAAGCAAACAATCCCATGGGGGCAAAGTCGTAGAGGTCGGAGTACTTCGCCAAAGCCCCTTCCGCCTCCAGCCCGGCGCGCTTCAGCTCTTCGTTCTGCATCTCTAGTTCGATCTGATGGACCTGCAGCTCGTGAACCATAGCAAGAGCGTCTCGGCTCTTCTCCGCGACGGAGCTGTCAAGATTGATTCTGCAGTCCTTCATGCGCTCCTCTGCCAGGCGGCGCAGATAGTGTCCTGAATTTATTTCAGATAGTTCTTTCTTCATTCCCCTGCCCGCCGCACATGGGAGACCAGCACAAAAGCTATTCCTGAGTCGGCTGGCATATTGCGGAAGAACTCTTCCTGCGCCTCCAGAGAACCGGCCGAACCGCCGATTCCCGCGATGTAGAAAGACTCCTTTGGGTTTTTCTCCATGGACATGCCCGCCTTTTGCGTAGAAGAGGGCAATGACTTGGGAACATTATTCCTTTTTGAAGTTTTATCTCTTGTTTTCAAGTCCACCTACCCTGTATTTGCTCAAGCTCTACGTTCTTAAGATCCCGAATCCATGGTAAGTTCGGATTTCCTCTCCAAGATGTCATCGCATGCTATCCTGGTGCACCTGGACAATATCACCAAGCGTTCGCATTAATATTACTCTCTATATATTTCCTTCGCCAAGACAATCAAAGACGATCAAAAAATTAGAAGATTATGCTTTCATCCGATATAAATAATAGTGAGCTTTCCAGATGCAGTAGGGTTGGGTATCCTCAACTTAACACATACAACCTGGTCTTTTTCTCTCTTTTCACCGTTCACGGGCATGAAATAATTTTTGAATACCTCCCTGAAGCCAAACTCTCTTACGTTACCTCCAAGTTCTGATGTGAGCCATCAGAAAGGCTCTGTGGCTTTTTACAACACCTCCGGTGTAATGGAGGTGAAAGTGATCGAGCAATGCGCGACTCTCCAGAAGGGCAGCATTTATTTGATATTGCGGTCGAATATTATAGACATGTCCCGTCTCGTGATATCAGATGAGGCCAGATCCGAGGATCTGGAGGCTATTGCGCTCGCGCTTAACGAGGTCGTTCGGCTGCCAGTGACTATGCGCAGCTCGAAATTTCCAGGAGTTCGGGTGGAGCTGGGCCGGGTTCTGGATAAGAACTACAGCGGTCCGGTCCTGGAAGAGGTCCTCATGACAGGCAAGGCCAAACGCGTCGTTCCGGACAAAGGGGCTTATAAAGGAGTGCCGGTATCCGTAGCGCCAATATTGGTAGAAGGGCGGGCAATTGCCGCTGTTGGCGTCGTGGATGTGATTGGGACCATCGATATCCCTGTGGTTTTTGGGAATTATGTCGATGTGGTGAGGCAGGTGTCGAGACCGGAGGTCACTGAAAAGAAATGATTATCCGCAAAGCTGAGCCTGGGGACCTGGCTCGGATCGTGCAGATCGAAGGGCTCTGTTTCCCTGAGGAGACCGCTTTCCCTCCCGGGATGTTTGCTTACCTTATCCGCTACGCTGTGTCTCTGGTGGCATGTGAGCCTGAGGAAGAGATATTGGGCTTCATCATGGGATACACCAGCGGAACCTATGGCGCCGTCTATACTCTGGATGTTCATCCGGGTTACCGCAGGCTTGGCATCGGCAGCGAGCTCATAACGGCTCTGGAGAAGAAGCTTGCTGGAATGGGTGCAAAAGCCGTCCGCCTGGAAGCGGCACTGGAAAAACCCGGGGCTCTGGAGCTCTACCGTAAAGCCGGCTATCAGGAGAGAGAGCTGGTCAGGAACTATTACGGGCGGGGAAATCATGCGGTGAGAATGTGGAAAAAATTGGAGTCTAAAGATCAGCCACTCCGTTGATAATGCAAAAAAATAAGCTCTGCATAATACTTTTTTCCGCAGACTGCGCCTGGCCATCTCGTTCCTTCTCCTTCCCCGGACCACTCTATCCTCGGACCGCCACAACGGGCTGATCTTCCTTCGGGGCCATTAAGATCGAGCTGTCACTATAGGGCTGGTCCATCAATCAATAGAATAAATTCCAGCAAGACTTCCAAAAGGGCGAAAGTTAGAAATAAAAAGGGTTCGTCGGCTCTGAATGGGAGTGAAAGTGTGGTAAAAAATAATGTAAAAAGTAATCTTTGCAGGTTTCTTGTAATATTAATTCTTTTAACGCTATTATTTCCATTTTGCGTTTCGGGGCAGTGCGAAGAATGTGATGATTCCTGTAATGGGGACAATTGCAATGGAACTCAATGTCTGAACGATACCAAGAGCTGCGAGGATGGAGGGCTCTCTACATGGAAACCATATGTTACGAACGCTAATATCAGCCAGCCAGGAAAAGTTGAAAGCTTCAACCCTCTTACGAATGTCTCTTTTGGTGAAGGTGAATCTGTCCCAGCATCTGTAAACTGCGATGATGGCAACTCATGCACCAGGGATTATTATGGGCAAAATGGCTGTGTTCATGATCCCGTGAACTGTGATAACGGGACCGTCGACATTGCAAATGCGCCATCAAGCAGCGATGAAGGGAATGCCAGTGCCACCCAACCCCGGGAGTCAGGTGCTCATGAAGAGGATATCGGTTACAATGAAGAGAATGTTACCCGTAACGAATCTCAAAGTGATCGAGAGAATGTATCAGTCCAGATAATCTGTGACGACGCCGACCCCTGCACTACAGATAGCTACGACGGCGCAGCCTGCATTTACAAACCAGGGATTTGCGATGATGGAAATGAGAGCATTCTAGATTCCTGCGAAGCAGGGACTTGTATTAATGATACCATTATTATTTATACCGAAAATAACAGCACATCCGAGTCCCTGAATCAGTCATTCTCGACCAGGCATCCTCCACCAGACTGCGATGATAACGATTCGTGTACCATCGATACCTTCAATGGAAAAGAATGCCTGCATACTCTGTTGGATTGCAGCGATGATAATGCCACCACATTCGATTACTGCTATGAAGGAAATTGCGTTCATATCCTGACAAGCTGCAATGATAGTAACCCTTGCACCACTGACTCCTACAATGGAACCGGCTGTGTGCATACTTCTGAAAATTGCGACGACGGCAAACCCTGCACTGCGGACTCCTGCGATCCTGAAGAAGGATGTAAACACGTCTCGATATGTGATGACGGCAATCCCTGCACTTTAGATTATTGCGATGGCGTTTGGGGTTGCAGACATACTCCTGTGGCCTGCGGCCAGGAAAAGACGTGTATCGATGGCTTCTGTCTACATCCTTATGCCTATCATTACGCCTATCCCTACATCTATCCCTATACTGAGCCCTACAACTACAATCAGCCCATCAAATCTTACACCATTCCTGTCGGAACGTCTATAGATCTGCCCTGGGGTGCCAAGGTTACGGCTCTTGATACCTTGAAGGTGGAGAATGGTATCGCATATTCAGGTGTGACGCCTCTGCGATTTATGATAGATCTCGGACAAAACCCGCCAGTTTCGGGATACCAGAGCAATCTTTTGATATCTGATCAGGCAGAGATGATCGGGCTCTCCTGGCAAACCAGTCCATTTACCGTGGTCCTGATCCAGCCAGATGGAAGCGTTTTACCTCTAAATGGAGACAATCAGAATGTGTTGCACCTGATGGGCTCCAGCTACGATTATTATTTCCTGCGTAGCCCCGCAAGAGGAAACTGGAATGTTGAGATCAAACCCACAAATCCAGGGACTCGCGGTCAAGGATTCTCATTGATCACAGGCTTCGTCAGAGGTGCAGCTCCTCTCCAATCAGCCTGAATTCGGCGGGATTGTAATCTGCCTTGTGAGAAGAAGCATCAAGAGAGATGTATCAAAAGAGATGTATCAAAAGAGATGTATCAAAAGAAAAGCATCAAGATCTCCAGGGGAAAGCGGGTTCGGGCAGTGGTCTGCCCGAGCTATTCATTGGATATTCACTGGATCGGCAGATTTGTTAAGCATTGAGGGAGCAATCTGGCCTTCTTCTAAACCGCTCAGAATCGTCTCTGCTTAAGGTCTGGATAGAGAATGCTGCCCGGGGCCCGGGAAAGGGCTTTAGAAATCACCTTCCAAAGGTGGCCATGGCCTCGCCCTGCTGCAGCACATGTCCCCTCATTGCCCTCTCCAGATCCTGCCGGGAGGCGCCGGGCCGGAGGTCCAGCATCCTGTCCAGTCCAAAGACACGGAAGAAATACCGGTGAGGCTTTCCTGGCGGCGGACAGGGACCGCCATATCCTACTTCTCCGGCAGAGGTCATACCCTGCAAGGCCGGGATAGGCTTCTTAACCGTGGCATTCCTGGGAATCGCTCCAGGTATGACGGCCATGGGAGGAATATTCCAGATGGTCCAGTGCGTAAAGGTGCCACCAGGCGCATCCGGGTCGTCAAGGATTATTGCTATAGAGGTCGCATTAAGTCCTTGGATCCCTATTTCTGGCGAGATGTCTCTTCCTTCACACGTATACTCATCTGGAACCTGCGTAAAACCCAAATTCACTTCAAGGATCTTCATATCTGTCTCCTCGGCTTGGACGGCTGTTGCATAAAGAACTGAAAACGCAAATGCTGTCAGGATAGCCGGCACCAATATTTTAAGCTTCATAAGTCCCACTCATGCACGACTTCTTCAATGCGCTTTCTGAAAATTCCGAATCGCTCTTTACGGGTTTCATGGATTTATAGATCCTATCGATTTATTGATGCTATCGATTTATAGATCCTATCGATTTATTGATGCTATAGATTATGGGTTATCTGATGATCTTCAATTATTGAGCCGTTAGTCGATCTATCGATCTATTACCTATTTTATCACAGGCAAAACAGATAAATTTTGCCGTATGATCGAAGTCTTTCGAAGGGAAAGCAAGCCTCTTTAGGAATGCTGAAGACAAATTTCGGCCAGAAGGAAAATGGAGATCTTCGAGAAGGCCAAAAATTATGCTCTTCTGGTCCCAAAGACCTTTTTCAGTAACCCGCCGCCTGGGCTTTTCTTCTCCCGGCTGGGTTTTCCAGTGGTTGAAGCGGCTGGTGCCCCGGCCCTCTTCTCCGGCCCCTTCGAGGCATGTGTGCTGGCGGCATGCGTGCTGGTGGCGGCGTTCGCCTTCACCTTGGAGACAATCTCGGTGCTTATGCCTCCATGCCGGGATTTTCTCGGCCGGACATCGACCGTTATGGGCCGCTCGATCTCATTGCTAACCAGCATGGCCACGCCTGCCGGCAGACGCTTGATCTCCTCTTCCAGGTCGGAGGTCATGCCTTCCAGGCCTTTGCTCAGCGCCTTGAGGTCGTTAGGGTTGGTGACCCTCATTATGATCTGTGTGTTGCACTGGGAGATGACGTTCTTGTCCACGCGGGCCGGCCTCTGGCTGATGATCATCAGACCCAGGCCGAACTTTCTGCCTTCGGCAGCAATGGTGCGCACTATATTGGTGGAAGCTGCATTTCCCGTGCCGCGCTCCGGGATGTAGTTATGCGCCTCCTCTACCACCACCATTCCCGGAGAGATCAGCCTGCGCTTTCGGGCCTCAAATATGTCGGTCAGGAGTCGAGAGACGATCATGGCCTGCAGCTCAGGGATTATGCCGGTCATATCTATGACTGCCGCTTTTCCCGGTCGCAGCATCTCGTCACAGGGCGTCGCCGATCCTGAGAAGAGCCCCAGCTCCAGGAGCGATTCCAGCTGACCCACTAAATTCCATTTTACCTTGGAGTTGCTGCGCACAACCTGTTCGATGACGTCCTCCAGGGTATAGGCGTCCGTCTCTGCCCGCAGGGCGCTGATGGCCTCATAGAGAAGCCCCAGCTGGCCACTGCTGCTGCTCTCATGGGGAATCATCTTCGCCACCTCTCGAGCCGACAGGTTCAGCCCATTGAACCGAAAAGGCCGGTCGGCCCTGGTGTTCATGGCCATCTCGCCCGGGGTGTAGACAGTTACATCGTAGCCTCTCGGCTTGATCTTGTACTTGCCGAAGTCGCCCACCTTATTTGGCTCCTTCATGGAGGCATATTCGCCATGAGGATCGATGACGAGCAGAGCCACCTTTCTTTCCAGCAGCTCCTCCAGGATCACGGCGGCGGTATAAGATTTTCCTGAACCCGTTTTGGCCAGAACGCTGCAGTGCTTTTGCACCAGGGTGTTGGCGTCTATCTCCACCCGGATGTCGTAACCGCGCAGCATACCGATGTACATATCGCCTTTGGCAAGGCCTAAAGTTGCCTTGATGAGCTTTTCGTCGGCGATAAATACCGGGTCTCCTGGCCGGGCAGGACTGGTAGGAAGGTGCAGTTTGCCGATGCTTCCTACGCCGATCACTCTCGCCTCGGCGATCATCATCTCTCTTGAATCGTAATTTCTGGCTGCGTCATTAAGCTGGTTTACACTGTAAGCGGAGTTGGACCTCTTTATATCATCAACCTGGGCCAGGATCCACTCCTTTCCGTCGGCCTTGGCTTTGATGTAAGTGCCTCTCCCAACCTCTTTACTTATGAGAAACTTGAATGCTAATGGATTGGTCTCGCCAACAATTGTGCCGACCGATCCTTTTACTATTGACATCAAAGATAATCACCGCATAGGCGCGTCGCTGGATACTTCATCATCAGCTAACTCCGTCCAATCTCTCTATTTCATCAGAACGGATGTTATCCACTGGCAGACCACATACGTCAAAAATTTTGATTCGCACCTTTTGCTACATCTCCCTGTCCTAATACAGATCTTGAAGTATAAAAAGATTGGTCTTTGACGAAATGGGAGATGCCTTTCATCATCATTTTTATATAATGATCCTCTGAGCTATAAGGAACAATTTTCTGCCTTTAGATGGCAGGCATATTGGACGGGTAGATTATCATAATAGTTGTCATTGATTCATATTAGACTTCATGGGGAACCATTCTAAATATTGATATTTACATCTATATAATATAGATCGCCCGGCTGCCAAGAGTCGGAACATCTTCTGTTTGCTGCAGCGGATCACGGGCCGTTCGATCCATTGAAGTTAGAGATGTTGGGTCTTTTAATTGATCCTGTAATCCCTGGCGAAGCCGCCAAGCACATCCTTCCGGAAGTAAGAGAACATTATCCAAAATTCCATGGCGCAAGATAGCGGGCCTGAGAGATATCTCAGTCCACAGATACTTCGGACTTGATGAGGAGATACTTTGGGATATTCTGCAGAAGCAAATTCGCCCGATTCTGGAACAGATCGATCAGATTCTCGCAGATGAAGCTTAAATCGTTTACTCGCCCAAAGACGTTTCAAACCCAGGCGAGCCTCGCGGCTCTCAGGCTCTGGCAACCTTTCCCGCGCTTGCAGGACTGCCCGAGTGGCAGCGCGCCCAGCATGCCTACGCACGCCGGAGACTGCAAACGACAAAAGATTCTCAGTTTGCTGAAGGCCGCAACTTCATCAGTCAACTATGTCCCGCATGCCTCCCCTTCTTGGCTCTCTTCCTCCTCTTTCGCTTCTTCCGGTTTGATCTTCCCGATCTTCACCCAGTAGTTCTTGATGGCCGCATGCAGTGCATCAGCGCCAAGGTTGGAGCAGTGCATCTTCTGCGGCGGCAATCCTTCCAGCTCGTCCGCCACATCCTTGCGGTTGATCAGCATGGCCTCGTCCAGCGTCTTGCCTTTGGCCATCTCTGTGACCATGCTGCTCACGGCTATGGCCGAGCCGCAGCCGAAGGTTCTGAACTTGATGTCGTCAATCCTGTCATCCTTGACCTTGATAAATATCTCCATGAGGTCGCCGCAGACCGGATTGCCCACTTTTCCGTATCCGTCCGGGTTCTCGATCACACCCACATTGCGAGGGTTCATGAAGTGTTCCATAACTTTCTTAGAGTAACCAATCTGTGCCATTTTCTTTTCACCTTTAAAGCGGAGATAAAGCTCGCAGCCGTTCTACAGTCTTTTTCGCGGCGTTCACGATTGCTGGTATCTGATCGGGATTATTTCCTTTTCCCAGAGTCATGATCATGGAGCCATGTGCCTGCTCATGTTTCAAGCCTATGGCCAGGAGGACGTGAGAGGGCTCCAGAGTGCGAGAAGAGCAGGCCGATCCGGTGGACACCTGAATGTTGAACATGGCATCCATGGTCAAGAGTATGCTCTCTCCCTCGATTCTGCTGAACCGGAAGCTGGCATGGTGCGGGAGCCTCAAAGTCGGATGGCCGGTGAGGTACGACTGCTCAATCTTGAGGATCTCCTTGATCAGCCCATCCCTTATGGCCTGCAGGCGCGAGCTTTCGTCAGCCTTTTCCAGGCTAGCCAGCCGGGCCGCCTCGCCCATGCCTGCAATGGCATAGAGGTCCTCTGTTCCCGCCCGGAGGCCGCGCTCCTGGCCGCCCCCGAAAAGGACGGGCTGAATCCGGACGCCGGGTTTCACATAGAGCGCTCCTGCGCCCTGTGGCCCGTAAAGATCGTTAGAGGATAGAGTGAGCAGGTCGATTCCAGCCTTCTGAACGTCCACGGGAATCTTGCCTGCGGCTGCGGTCGCGTCCACGTGCAGGTACATCCCCCTCTCGTGCACGATGTCGCTGACTTCTCGTATGGGCTCAATGGTTCCGATCTCACTGTTGGCGTACATCACCGATGTAAGTATGGTCTCCCTGGAGAGAAGAGACTCCAACCGGGCCAGATCTATGACACCAGTGCCGTTCACCGGCACAAGAGTTAGCTCATAGCCGCTCTTCGATAGATCCTTCAATGGGTTAAGCACGGATATGTGCTCGATGCTGCTGGCCAGGAGCTTCTTGCCGGCTCCAGAGTTCCTCCGGGCAGCCCCGCGGATGGCCAGGTTATTGGCTTCAGTTGCGCCTCCTGTGAAGATGATGCTCTCCGGGCCTTCCGCATTGATCAACTCCGCTACCTTTGTTCGCGCCTCCTCCAGGACGGCTCTGGCTGCCAGACCTCGAGAATGCAGGGCGGAAGGGTTCCCGAAGTCGCTTGACAGATACCTCTTTGAAAATTCATGAACTCTGGGGTCCACAGGGGATGCAGACTGATAGTCCAGGTAAATTCCACACATATTTTTCTCTTGCCTCCAGAAATCTCGGCCCTATTTCTATTGTTAAAGATCTCTTATCTCTAAATCTCTAAGCAACTAGAAGCTGATAACCGAGTCTGCATCCAGAGCCAGGTCGTTTAAGGTTCCGGCCCCTGCAATCTTGGCCTCGGCTATAAAGTCGCCCCTGGCAAGCCCAAGCAGCTGGGTGCTCTGCTCACAAATGTACATCTTGACTCCCGCAGCCAGTGCCTGGTCGATGACTTCCTTCAGGCTGGGAAAGCTGCCAATCTTGATCTTCTCGGCCTCGCCCTTCTTCATAGCGGTTATTCCTTTGATCATGAAGAAGATTGAGGCATCAACCTCCATGGCTCTGGCAGTCGTGCCCAGTATGAAAGGCGCATAAAGCCTCTCCGGCGTCTCGAGGCCGCTGGTCTGAACATAAAGTATCCTGCTCATACGTTTTTCACCTTTTCTCTTTTTTAACTCCGCATTCTCTTTTTTGACCCTATTATACCGAAGCAGCTATCATCCTTTTCGATTGATATTGGTCAATCATTTTTTCCTTCTTATCCAGAAGGTGATTATATTTCCAGACTTATCTAGCCTGACCACCTCATGGCCCACCCGCTTTGCCCAGCGGGATATGTCTTCCTCGGCTGCGGGATCGTCTGCTTCGACCTTCAAGATCTGGCCAACATCGATGTTCTCAATCTCCTCTTTGGTCCTGGCAATGGGCAGGGGGCAGAAGAGACCGACGCAATCAAGCTCTGCGTTTGCGGCTATATCTTCATTCATCCTTTTCACCTCGATGACTTAACAAGCAACTTTGCGGGCATTATCACATCGCACTGATCATCGTCCATCCGGCCCAAATATTGATCAAAACTATCGCTATGGCCAGACGACCGGACCATCTGTGGATGATATGCATCCTTTTATCTTTCGTCCGAAATTGCATAAATCCCATAATGGGCGCGAAGATCACCATCCGATTCAGAATTCTGCATTATGCTGATTATGGAATGGAAACTACTTTAAAATATCTATTCCTCAAGGAAGGATAACTGTTCAGCACCTATCTAAAATGTCTGCAGTGCAAGAAGCTTATATACAAATAAAGCGTATAGAGATCTGGTTTTGTTCCATATAAACACCATGCAGCTCTGCCTGAATAATGGATAACCAATAAGTAATTTTGAATGGAGGATTGATGGAAGACTTCTCTACACTCATTGGCGGCGTCGCCGGTGACGGCATAAATGAAGCGGGATTGACCGTGGCCCGGCTCTTCAACCGCCTGGGCTATCGCATTTACATGTATTATGATTACCCTTCACTCATCAGGGGTGGACATAACTATTCTCTGGTGAGGGCATCCAAAGAGAAAATCGGAACCCACAAGGACCAGATCGATGTTCTGATCGCTCTGAACCAGGAGACCCTGGAGAAGCATAAAAGCCGTCTTCTAGAGAGTTCATTTGTTATCTACGATGCTGATAAGGTAAAAGTGGATGGAGTCAGGCAGAAAAGCTCCAGCATTCCCGTCACGCAGATTCTGAAAGAGACGGAAGCCCTGCCGGTCATGAAGAATAGCTGCATCCTGGGTGGTTTCTGTAAGGTTGTGGGCATCGACTGGCCAGTTTTGGAAGAGGTCCTGAAAAAACATATTCCAAAGAAGCTGGAGCAAAATATCGAGGTCGCTCGCCGTGGCTATGATCAGGCAGAGGAGTTCTGCCGCATAGATAAGCAAGCCTCGGAGCCTCAGCCAATCATGACCGGAAACCAGGCCATCAGCCTCGGTCTCATCAAAGCAGGGTTGGGAGCCTATGTGGCCTATCCTATGACTCCGTCTTCAAGCATTCTGGACTTCATGGCACAATCGGCTCAGAAATTCGGCATCAAAGTGGTTCATCCCGAGAGCGAGATCGCAGTTATGCTCATGGCGCAGGGTTTCGCCTACGCAGGGATCAAAGCGGCAGTGGGAACATCGGGCGGTGGATTTTGCCTCATGACCGAAGGGCTCAGCCTGGCCGGCATGGCCGAGATACCAGTGGTGATCGCCATGGTCCAGAGGACGGGACCATCCACGGGTGTTCCCACCTATACGGCTCAGGGCGATCTGCATTTCGTTCTCAATGCCGGTCAGGGCGAATTTCCCAGGTTCGTGGTAGCGCCCGGCGATGCCATGGACGCCTACTACTGGTCAGCCGTAGCTCTGAACATGGCCTGGAAGTTCCAGATTCCGGCGTTCATTCTCTCCGACAAGACCGTCAGCGAAGGCCAGTACAGCTTCGATCTTGCGGCTGCAGGTGATGCACAGACGGCTTCTCCCCTTCTCTGGGATGGGCAGGGGTCGTACAACCGCTACAGCCTCTCTGAAACCGGTGTCTCGCCATTAGCATATCCTCCTCAAAAGGGGCAGGTGATCAAATCAGACAGCTATGCGCACGATGTTGCTGGCATAACCACAGAGGACCCTAAAATAACCAGAGATATGAGCGACAAACTTCAGCTCAAGGGACAATCACTAGCCAGAGATCTGGAAGGATACGAGACTGTGAAGGTCTTTGGAGACGAAAAAAGCAAAACCGCACTGCTCTGCTGGGGCTCGAACAAAGGCGTCTGCATGGAGGCTTCGCAAAAGCTGGGCCTCAAAGTGATTCAGATCTTGGTGCTCTGTCCTTTCCCCGAAAAGAAGCTGTTAGATGCCTTGCAAGGCGTCGAGAGGCTAATCGATGTCGAGTGCAACTCCACGGCCCAGCTGGCAAGGCTTTGCAGCATCTTTGGCATCAAAACTCATGACCAAATTTTGAAGTACGATGGAAGGCCGTTCTCGTTAGACGACCTGAATTCGGAGCTTGACAGGGTAAAGGCAGGGAGGAGACAGGCATGAATCCTAAAGATCTCAATACGTCAGCCAAGAACACCTGGTGCCCGGGTTGCGGAAACTTCTCCATTCTCAGCGCTATTAGGACCGTTCTGGCAGAGCTTAATGGAGAGGGTTTTCCCATAGAGAAGGTCGTCCTTGTCGCAGGTATCGGCTGCCATGCCAAGATCGTGGATTACATGAACGTGAACAGCTTCTATTCCATCCACGGCCGAACGATTCCTGTGGCCACGGCTATTAAGCTTGCCAATCCCGATCTGAAGGTTATCTGCTTCTCTGGAGACGGCGATAGCCTGGCTGAGGGTCTGGACCATCTCATCTTCGCTGCCAAAAGGAATATAGACATAACCCTGATCCTGCATGATAACCGCGTCTATGGTTTGACTACCGGCCAGTACACGCCGACATCGCCTCTGGGCTTCAAAGGCAAGTCCACGCCTGCTGGATCGGCTGAGTACCCCTTGAACCCACCCGATCTGATGCTTGCCAGCGGAGCTTCTTTCATTGCACGGGGCTACTCGCACGGAATTGAACAACTGCAGAAGCTCTTTCGTGAAGCGATACTGCATAAGGGCTTCTCTTTTATGGAGGTACTCCAGGTCTGCGTATCCTACTTCAACATGTACGAGAGCTACAACAAGACGACCTATGAGGTCCAGGGAAACAATACCGGCAGCTTTGAAGAGGCCCAAAAGATCATCCGCTCCTGGAACTACGACAGCGTTGAAAAACCGATTCCTCTGGGCAAGTTCTACGATATTGATGCGCCTCGCCTGGACCAGGCCTTCCTCGAATTCAAGCCAAATCTTGCTGAGAGGGATGCCAAGATCGCTGCCGCGCTGGAAGATTTTATTTAGATCAAAGTCTAAGAAACAAAATGTGGTGAGTGAAAAATGGACAAGTACGTCTGCACAGTCTGTGGATACATCTACGATCCAGAGAAGGGAGATTCAACTTCCAGCATCGCTCCGGGAACGGCCTTCGAAGACCTGCCCGACGACTGGACCTGCCCGGAATGTGGCGTGAGAAAAGAGATGTTCAAGAAGATGGAATAGCTTCAGGATGAATATTGTGGATATGAATATTTGTGGTATGAATATTGCGGATATGAGTATTGTGGATCTGAAATATCAGGGAGTGTTGCCATGCTCAGCGAAAAGATGAATGAAGCTCTGAATGTGCAGGCGAATAGAGAGCTGTATTCCTCATATCTCTATCTCTCCATGTCCTACTATTTTGAGTCCACCGGCATGACAGGTTTTGCCGGCTGGATGAGAGCGCAGGCGGCTGAAGAGCTGGTGCATACTATGAAGATGCTGGACTATGTTGCAAGTTCCGGCGGAAGAGCCAGGATGATGGCGGTGGAAGCTCCTCAGTTCGCCTGGGCCTCGCCCCTGCAGGCTTTCCAGCATGTCTGGGATCATGAGCGAGCTGTGACCGGGCTCATTCATGCGCTTGTGGGCGTAGCCGAGAGCGAGTCCGACGCGAAGACGCATGAATTCTTGCAGTGGTATGTGTTGGAGCAGGTGGAAGAAGAAGAGTCCTCAGATAATGTCCTGAAAAGGGTCCAGGCGGCAGGAAGTGACAGCGCTGCCCTGAAAGCCGCGGATAAGGAGCTTGGCCAGAGACGCTTCAAGTTCCCCCGAGGATTTGAGATCTTTCCCTATGCGGCCATCCCGACGACGATAGGATCGCTAAAGAAGTAGTAAGCATAAGAGTTGGATGTGAGGCTCAGAGTTCAAGCCTCCTCAGTCCAATCGTTCTTTTTTCAGGGTTTAGAAAAGCTGGGATTGATCAGTCGGGCTGACGACGTGCCAGAGGCCGTTTTCTTTGCCTTCTCCGTACACATCGCCAGCGGCCTCGTCCCTGGAATAGAGGTAGAGCGGCCAGCCTTTGTAGGTCGTCTGCTTTGATCCGTCAGTTCTGGTTATGGTGGCAAAGTCCGCGGGATTCAGACTGTCCGGAGAGGTTATCTTTTCTGCATAAAATGGCTTCCACGTGTCGGCACATGCACCATAGCAGGCACTGGCGCCGTTGGCATCGGCGTCGCTGGCGTAAGTATAAAGGGCAAAGCCGCTCTGGTTCACGAGATAGCTGCCCAGGAACTTGTTTGCAGAGGCGTTCACGCTATAATTCGAGCTCTGGGCCATTGCCGAGATTGAGAGAATTGATAGAGCAAGAAATAGCAGCAAAATGCGTTGGCTTCTTGACATGAGAAAATCACCATTAGTTCAATACATTCCTGATATTAAGGATTTGGCGTCTTTACGGCATCTATCGTAATCATGTATAGAGCCCATAACGCCATCTCAATATTTGATCGCACCGGCGGCAAGTGGCGTTCCAGCAGAGCTCAAAGAAGTTCGTCTGGAGAGCTGATTGACAAACTGGAAAGCCATACTAGCCGCAGGAAGATAGGCGAAGAGCCGGAAAGATCTATAATACCCTGTGTGCCTCTTACGGTCGTATCCTGATATGTCTAAAGAGCAGGCTGGTTCGTGATGATCCTGAATGATCGTTATCACTTTGGGCAAATCGATGAAATCAGAATCAATAGGGTAATATGAAATGAATAGATTTTCTTTTGAAATCCTTGGCAGGGATAAGGAGACGAACGCCAGGCTGGGGCTGATAAGAACCCGTCGTGGTGATATTGAGACGCCCTATCTGGTGCCGGTAGCAACCCTCGGAAGCGTGCGAGCCCTCGGCTCAGATGATCTTGCATCTTTGGGCGTCCAGTGCGCTCTTGCCAACACCTACCATCTTCACCTGAAGCCGGGAGACGAATTGATCAAACGACTGGGAGGGCTGCATAAGTTCATGGGATTTGCCGGGCCGCTGTTCACGGACTCGGGCGGCTTTCAGGCCTTCTCTCTGGGCTTTGGAAGAGAGCACAACATAGCCAAGATCGGCAACATCTTCCCTCAGGAGCTATCTTGCCCTGCGGGCGAAGATAAAGGAGAGGCCTTTCCAGATAGGGCGGATAATTCAGACCCGCATGGTTCAAACCAGCCACTCTGTGAGTGTTCGGCGGAGGCTGAAACCCGGGACACCGATAACACTGACTTTTGCGAGATTTATAAATCTAATTACAGAAGGGACTATGGTGAGAGCAGCGACGGGAACAAACGCTCCCGAGAGGTTGCTAAGAAAGGTCCAAAAATAGTGAAAAAGGAGAATCTGACCAGGATCACGGATGACGGCATCTCTTTCAAGTCCATGGCTGATGGGGCCTGGCATTTCTTGAATGCGGAAAAGTCGATGAAAATACAGTCGAATCTTGATTCCGACATCATCATGGCTTTTGACGAATGCACGTCTCCGCTCTCCGACTACGAATACACCAGGAAAGCCATGCTGCGAACCCATGATTGGGCGGATCAGTCCATTCGGTATCACGACAAAGACCAGGCTATTTACGGCATCATCCAGGGCGGATGGTTTGAGGACCTCAGGCTGATAAGCACGGAGGCCATCGCATCCCAATCCTTTGACGGCATCGCTATCGGCGGATCTTTGGGTAACAGCAAGCAAGATATGCATCAGGTTCTGGACTGGACGGTTCCAAGATTGGACGACCGGCCGCGCCATCTGCTGGGGATAGGAGAGATCGATGACATATTTGAATGCGTAGCCAGAGGCGTCGATTCCTTCGACTGCGTCTCGCCGACGAGAATTGCTCGCAGAGGGAGCCTATTCCTCTCGCCAGAGTCGGGCGGATCTCTCCAGAACAAGTTCCACATAAATATAAAGTCTGCTAAATTCAAAGAAGATGAACTGCCCCTCGACCCCAACTGTGGCTGCCCGACCTGCCGCACCTACTCGCGAGCCTATCTCCGCCATCTTTACGTCTGCGGGGAGCTCTCCTATTTCCGGTTAGCAACGCTTCATAATCTTCATTTCATGCTCCGCTTCATGGAGAAGATTAGGGAAAGCATAAGTGCAGGAACTTTTATGGAACTCAAGAATAAATGGCTGAGAACGATTTAGCTCCACAGGCTCTGCAAACTCAAGAGATTAGGCAGACTCGACAGAGCCAGCAGAGTGAGCAGAGTCAGAGGGGAAAGTCCGATACAGGCAAGCCGGACAGTACCAGCAGGCCAGAAGGCACGCACAAACCAGATCTAAACGGTTTCCTGGGCAGCAGACTTCGCATCGACAAGACTCAGGCCACCATAATTCTCTGCGGGCTGTACCTGTTCTTCTCGCTGGCAGGAAACATCGCCGCCACCAAGGTAACATATTTTGGCAGCCTGGTCATGGATGCCGGCTTCATCTATTCCCTGACCTTCACCTGGCGGGACCTGATCCACAAGCAGCTAGGGCAAAAAGCGGCCATCACCACCATCTGGCTGGCAGCAGGATTCAACCTGCTTGCAGCTCTCTATTTTCAACTGGTGGTTCTGCTGCCCGCCCAGACTGACTGGGCAAGTAGCGGAGGACAAACAGCCTGGGCGTTCCTCTTTGGCATCATAGACAGCTCGGGCCCGGGGTGGCAGTCGATATTCTCGCTGCAGATGAGGATCGTCATAGGGTCCATACTGACGGCGCTGCTGGCCGAGCTGATCGACACCAAGGTCTATCATTTCTGGACCCGCGGAGCACGGCAAAGTTGGCCTCAGTGGACTCGAGTCTTCGCCTCCAATGCCGTTTCCATCCCTGTGGACAGCCTGATCTTTCCCCTCATTGCCTTCGCGGGAATAGTGGGCGTTGCCGGCCTGCAGCAGATGATCTGGACCAATCTCATAGTTAAGGCCGCGATAACCATCCTGATCTTCTGGACCATCTACCTGGTGCCTGAGAAGCCGATTTATAAGGGCGACTGACCGGATAAAGGACGATAAACGATAAAGGACGATAAACGATAAAGGACGATAAACGAATCCCAAAACTACTGCGGTCAAACTGCGGCGACGCACCTCGCTGCAAGCAGGCGAGGCATGCGAGGCGGCGCCGCATCAAGGCGGCACTATATCGATCTGATCCATTCTCAAGTTGAACACGTATGCACTTTATACCTGATGCAAGAATCGTGGTATTGCTATAAGATAACATATTAATCTTTTTATTATCATATATATTTTATCAATATTTACAAATCAATAGTCATTGTTATCACGCAGCATTCACCAATATGGAACGCTATCTTAAAATAAGCGAAACGTAACATTTGAGAGTATTATCTGAGGAGGGAATGATCTGGGAAAGGTTATTTTATTGCTGGCTCTCTTTGCGCTGATCGGCATGGCCATAGCAGATAATGAAGAAAAAAAGGAGCTATTAGAAGAAAATAATGCTGCATACGACAATCCGACCACTTTAGAAGAAGAATATCTAAGATTCAGCATGGAACAGAATGTGAGCGGGAATGGCTTTTATGCAAACTACAAATATGCTCTGATGCCAGATGTTACCGGCACAAAAGGGCGTCTATTCAATGGCGTCGAGGCCATAAACAAAGCTCATGGAAGCGGGAAAATCAACACTGATTCGAATATGTATGCAGAGAGTTCATTCACAAATAAGACCTGGGTCAATGGAGCCTACGATGAAAACGGCGAGGTAATTCAAGATGAAGAAGAAGCAACAAGCGTTATCCAGATGAAAGAAGACAGCCAGAGTGTCTACAGCCCGTTGGTAATGGCCATAGGATCACGATATTACGACCTGCATCCTATTGCATTCGATGAGTTACTGAAAAAAGAAGACGGGATAAAGAACCGTGATGGTTTGAATTCTTTGCACCATTTTGTCGATCAAGCACATGGATTGGATATAGCGTTTGATGCCCAATCCGATGCAACAAATAATACAATGAACATAGATGAGAATTTGGTCAACGGCCGGGCACACTTTGGAGTACTTCAACTTAAGGGGATCCCAGTGGACGAAGTGCCTGAAGAAGATTCGGGGGATCTCCAGGTTCTCGGCATGGCAATGAAAGCCTGGAAAAAGCCCCTTATCGAGCTGGATGAGGAATATGTAGGGAGCTATCATATAAAGAAAAATATGAATCTGTACACCTACTCGGATGATAATGAAAAAGAAGATTCATGGCTGCCCTGTTGTTATGGCGGATTTATTGATATGAACTACGAGGATGCAAAAGCCTTCAAGTCCGTGGAAGGCATCTTTGATTGTGCTTGCTACGAAATGCAAAAAGCTTATTAACATATAACAACTCAACTCAGGGAATAGCGACAGAAAGCCATTGACCTCCTTTACCATTCGTCTGCCTGTCGTTGGTTTCCGGCCAAACTGCCAAGGCCGGACTCCTCTTCTGAAAAGAGCGATCGAATCACACTTACATATTTTGGATAGAAGAAGAAATAATTTTTGAACGTCTGTGGTGATCAGCGATCAACCGAATTCTGATAGAATAATTGTATTCGAGTTTCGTACAGTGATCACGCTGCATAATAACCTTAAACGATATTGTTTTCTGGTCTTTCTCATCCATAAGGCTTTTCTCGTAATAGCACGCGGCTACCATCACCACTGACAAATAATAAAAATATTTATGTACTAAGAAAATTCTATAAGCTTTTGGGTGATAACAACATGAATCTCAAAATCGGAATACTGATCTCGGTACTTCTCGCGCTGGCCTTTCCGTCCGCGTGCCTTGAACCTCTTTATCTAGGTAGCGGACTTCATGACCAGGTCATCAATCTGGATGCAGGAGCCCGGCTTCCAGGCCAGAGCTACAACTTTGCAACAACCGGCTTCGTCGCGCCCAGGATGCCTCAGGCAATGGCCCTGAGCCCTAATATCATGATAACTCAAGCCAAAAAACTATTGGATGAAGCACAGGCGGCCAGGGACGAGTCCGTCTCTGCCAGAGATGAAGCGGAGGCAATACACAACGAGACGCAGGCGTTGCTGGCAGAGATCAATAAGAAAGAGCAAAATATCCAGATGATGCAAGAAAATGCAGAAGCGGATGCTAAGTCATCGGCCGCAAGTGCCGCCCAGGCTGAAGTCTTTTTGAGTAAGACCCGGGAGATTCAAAATAGAACACAGGCCCTTTCAATCCAGATAGAGAACAACCTCCGTCAGATCAAGACCACACTGCAGGAGGTAAGAGATTATGCCAATACATCAGCCAATGCTTCTATGGATGCTTTTGCCATAAATGCTTCAGCTATCAATGCCGGCCCGGCAATCGGCAATGTGATGTGATAAATGAATGAAGAATCGTGAAAAGATAGGAGAAACCCTCCAGGGTCTTCTTTTTGGTCTCAGGACAGGACTTCTATTAGGTATCAGGCCCTCGCTTCAGGAATAATTAGGGCTGTTCCTACGGCGTCGTTCGATCCACAAAGGTTCGAGCGATCCATTCCTTTATTTCATCTCTCACCTGTCTGAAGGCGTCGAGCTGCTCCTCATCCGAGCCTTCTGCCTCAGCCGGGTCTCTAAAAGTCTTATGGATTGTCTCCAAAGCCTTTGGAGTCTCCGCTGGTGTTTCCAGGCTTACTACGCAGACGGGGCACATTTCTTTGGCTTTGTCGCAGACTGTAACAGCCATATCGAATAGAGTGCCTCGATACTTATCCATGTCCTTTGAGGCCTGGCCAGAGATATCGATGCCAATTTCGCTCATGACCTTAATGGCCCTGGGATCCACACAGGTAGCAACAATTCCTGCACTGCATGCTTCATACCTTTCCCCATTCATGAACTTCAGCAGCCCCTCTGCCATTTGAGACCTGGCTGAGTTGTGAGTACACAGGAAGAGGATCTTCTTCTTAACCGGTTTCTTTAATGACATTGAACTCGCCTCTGATTGAAAGCGTAGAATGAACCATTATTTTGTTGTCTCACTGATTGCGTGCAAGCAGCACTATGGCTGGAAGAAGGTGAGGGGATCGCAAAGCGAGAAGCTTTGGAGATCTCCGGCAACACAATTTTGAGGGCAATCTTCGGGAGATAACAGAGGGCTTCCCAGTTGGTATCAGCGTCATTGGTTGTCCTTTGGCCTATGATTTCTTACTCAGCAGCTGCAACTTTATCCAGTTCCGGTTCATGTACATATGAAATATGATGAGAACCGTCAGGACAATGCCGTTGAACGGATGGATTCTTATCAGATCAAAGGGGGGCTGAACACCTCTTGTGATATCGATCCAGATCCAGCCTCCTGTGATGATCTGTATGAGAAATAGAATAAACGTGCAGACATTAATAACCAGCAATTTTGATGTTTTGACCATGAATTTGTTTCATCTCCTCGAAGGCTATCGATTAAGTAAAAAGAATCCAAAAATATAAGGCTTTTGTGGCCCGGCAAAGTGTTATCGATCTAAACTGAAAGATCTATCAGGAGTCTGTTTGTGGTTTGCAGAGACTCCTCGCCACTAATGAGTCCATCCCATCAGCTCAGCGGTAACCCTGGAAAAATGAATGTGGTGAGAACAACAATAAGCATAATATCATTGGTCACCTATCAAACATCGCACTCATACAAGTTATCGAGGCCTGCAGGCGCAGGATAGGTTTCGGGACTGCACAATTGCGGACTAAGATGATAAGGGTAATGTATCATAAAGTGCAAATAATTGGATATGGACCTATTCTCTCCGTACGAATTGGGCAAGATCAGACTCTCAAACCGCATGGTTATGGCGCCGATGACCCGCTGTCGTGCGGTCGAAGGGGATACACCAAATCCGCTTGCCGTTACGTATTACTCGCAGAGGGCCGGGGCAGGTTTGATTATCACCGAAGGGTCGCAAGTTAGCCCTCAAGGTGTTGGCTATGTACGAACTCCCGGAATCTACTCTCCCCAACAGGTTATGGGTTGGAAGGGAGTGACAGACGCAGTACACCTGTCAGGAAGCAAGATTTTTCTTCAACTCTGGCATGTAGGAAGAGTATCACATCCTGATTTTCATGGAGGAGAGGTACCCGTTGCACCATCTGCACTTCCGGTTGACGGTTATATTCATACTCAGTCTGGAAAGAAGAAGATAGGGATGCCCCGCGCTCTCGAACTCGAAGAGATTCCAGACATCGTCAATCAATTTAGAATAGGAGCCGAGAATGCAAAAGCGGCTGGCTTTGACGGTGTCGAAATTCATGGCGCCAACGGCTATTTGCTGGACCAATTCTTGAGAGACGGCTCCAACCATAGAACAGATCAATACGGCGGTAGTTTGCAGAATCGCGCACGCCTTCCGCTTGAAGTCGCAAAAGCTGTAAAGGACGTATTTGGTGCAGAAAGAGTCGGGTATCGAATTTCGCCTCATTTCCAGAGGTACTCAATGACCGATTCGAATCCGCTTGAGACTTTTTCCTATTTAGCAGAAGAATTAAACGGCCTCGAACTTGCGTATCTTCATATGATAGAGCGCGTCGGCGAGCCTAAGCTCGTGCCACCCGAGAACCGGCTTGCCTCAGTCATTCGCAGAATCTTCAAGGGAAGCCTAATTTTGAATGGAGGTTACGATGCCTTGAAAGGAAACGATGCGATTCAAAATGGTTCTGCCGATCTTATCTCGTATGGCTCCCTCTTCCTGGCAAATCCTGACCTGCCCGAACGCTTCAGAAAGTCGGCTTCGCTCAATACGCCAGATAAAGCAACCTTTTATAAAGGTGAAGAAAGAGGCTATATCGATTACCCAGCGCTATAACAGATACTGCAACTTTTTTGTCCGGCCTGAAGTACCGAAATAGCGGTCATAGCGGTCGTGTCTCCATTTCTAAATGTAAAATTGTGTGCCGCCTTAGAAGAAATTACCGGACAGATGCTGAAGATCTGGTATACCTATTTTTCAAATAGTATGAGATACAAATTGCTGCACTGACTAAGATTGAATAAATATTAGGATCTAGGAGAGAGAATGTTATGATAAAAAATAGGATACGCTCGATAACGGTAGTGCTGATTTTGTTGATTTGCTGCTCAGGGGTTCAAGGGGCAGAAAACAACCTTCTCAGGCTAGAGGCGCCATGCGGATGGTCGCAAAATATCGTTGTTCCTCAGGGAACAACCGCATATCTCGTAGTTCTTGCAGCAAAAGAAGGAATCGGCGAACTCAAAGAACTATCTCCGGATGGGAACATACATAACTACAACTATTTCTTCCGCAGCTACGATCATCTGCCCTTCTATGCAGATACGCCTGGAAGGCACGTCTTATCCTACACCATAGATGGCATTGAAAGCAATCCCGTAGAAATAGATGTAATAGGCGGTTGTGCATCGACCACTTGCCTAACGCCAAATGTTGTTATCCCTGTAGGAGCATATGCCCCGGCTAAAAAGGGATCAAATTATGCGAAACCCACTTCTCAAAATAGAAGAGGTTATCTGTGATCTGGTGATTTTTGCTGCAGACCCTTAAGGCCTCATAATATGAAAATTATGAATAATCAGAGGAGATTAAACTAAATTCCAGATCTGCATCTCGATATCTTTTTTGGAGGAATTCCCTTTAGGGGGTGGCCTTGGAGCTCTGGTTCGATCCCCCGGGCTATTTCGAGGATGCTGTCTCGTTTCTCAGTCGTTCCTGAGCCTGGCAAGTTCCAAGCATGTCAGAGAGGGATAATTTGATATGGGAAGACTAAATGTATTATCATTAATCGTTATGTAAGGTGAGGCGATTATGATTAACCTGTTCAAGAGGGACACACAGACCACTGCGAAGGTGGATAAGAAGAGGGATAAGCAAGATGAGAGAAGGCAAAGGGCGCAGGCCAGAGGGCAGAGGCCAGTAAAATAGCCGCTCCCAAAACCCTGGTAAGGCACGCATCCCTTTGAAACGTCTCAAAGAATCCCGGCGTTGCCTGCCAGAATTTTCATCTAAACTTTTGCCATCTTCTCTGGAAAATATTCATTGACCATATCCTCTACCTCATCCAGCCACGCAATTCTTTGCAGAGAATTGCTTGTAACCATAACAGAGAACATCCTCCGATGAAATTTGGTGACACCGCACAGACCGAAGATGCAATCCTTCCAGATCCTCTGCAAAGGATCGCCAAAGTCATTCTGCTCTCTCGCAGACGCTGTATTGGAGGTGTTGAATACAAGAGCTATCCCGGCCAAAAGCCGCCCGCAGGGCACACCTTCACCACTATCGCCTTCGAGAAACTCATAAGCCACTCCGGAACGTATGACTCTATCCACCCAGCCCTTGAGGATGGCAGGTGGCATCCCCCACCAGTTGGGGTGAATAATTATTATTCCATCTGCATTATGTATCTCTTCGCAGTGATTCTGGATTGTGGAACTAAGAGGCGCGACTTTGGGAATCTCCTCTCGAGGAAGGATCGGGTCAAACCCTTCCAGATAGAGGTCGTGGAATGATACATCGTGGCCGTTCCTTTCCAGGGTTTCGCGGGCTTTCTTTGCGATGGCATGGTTGAAGCTGCCTGGATCAGGATGGGCGAGTATTAGTGAGACCTTCATGATAATCATACCCTAATGGTTGTTAGAGTCTTAATGATTTCGCGTCTCAGGGCTTTAATGAATTGCGCGCCTTCCACGGTACCTGTGTTAATGAGGAAACGAGAGAACCGGGGTATATACTTCTTGATATTTTTCCAGTATCATGGGTCCATTATCCGGCAGACCAATACGAGAGATACTCTATCTTTCTTTACATTTTATGTTTAGAAATCTTTATATATTTTTAATGATAATTCCCCCATATGATCGGCAGACTTGTGAAGCAGAATATTGCTATCAACTTCATCTGCTTAATGTGCCTGTGTTCTTGTACAGGTCTATCGCTCGTTGATGGATCTGATATGAGTAGCGACACTGGGCAGGGTGCATCGCTCTTGAACGTAATTATGGGGACGGATAATGCCGGCGTTGGCACAAGCAGCGCTCTTCCTGGCAGTTCATTGAGTTCAAATGATCTGAACTTACAGATTAGCGGGACAAAGTTCAATGATCTTAATGGCGACGGTTTCAGGACTGGGGAGGAAGCCGGCCTTCCCGGCTGGAATATGATTCTAAAGACTGGCGGCGGCGATTATCTCCAAACCACTACAGATGACATAGGGCGGTATTCTTTCGCGAACCTGTCGCCAGGCGTCTATACAGTTTCAGAGAATAATGTGACAGGATGGAATCAGACCTCACCCGGGAGTGGTGGTTACGAAATCGATCTCGTTGATAAAGATGCAATCAACTATGATTTTGGGAACCACTACGGCCCCGTAGAATCTGTCCAAAAAACGTTTCCCATTATGCCCAGGGACGCCTGGCTTGTTCATTCTCAAGGAGTCAAGAGACTGATCGAAGCCCCAGGCTATAATGCTACCAACCTCATGGCCCAGCCAAACCTCAGCTTTCCTGCATCTTTCAGTCTCTTGAGTCATGTTCCTTATGTTCCAAGTGAAAGAGACCAGGGATCTTGCGGCAATTGCTGGGTTTGGGGCTGCACGGCTCCAATCGAGGTTGCCAACTATTTCCAGAATGGTATATCCGATCGTCTCTCCATTCAGTACTTTAATTCCAACTATAATGGAGGAACCGGGTCATGGGCGTGCTGCGGCGGCTGGGAAGGAACATTTACCAATTTCTACAATGCCCAGAAGAAGTTCATTCCCTGGTCCAATGCAAACGCGAACTATCATGATGGAAACCATCAGTGTGGAGGCTCGAGCGGCGTTCCGGCTGGATCTATCTCTACAACACCCAGCTACCCGATTACCTCTATACAATGGCATCTCATCCCAACCAAAGGTACCGGAATTACCCAGGATCAAGCTATAAATAACATCAAGGCAATTCTCAACCAGAACAAAGCTGTGACTCTAGGATTCTACCTGCCTGATTTTAACCCATTCTTCACATTCTGGAGTTACAGCTCTGATGTCTGGAATCCCGACCAGTACTGCGGCCTTGCGAACGGAGCATATCCGGGTGGACACGAAGTGACCATTGTTGGCTATAATGATACCGGCCCATCCGAACGCTACTGGATAGCTCTGAACAGCTGGGGTACCGACAGTGCCCACCCTGACGGCACCTTCAAAGTAAACATGAGTATGAACTACGCCTGCTCCAATAGCGGTTATTATTCATACGATTTTGGATACTTCGATGTGGCCTTCAGTGATGTAAATAGACCGCCAGGCACGCCCGTAGCGCCATCAGGGCCTGGCAACGGCTCAATTGAGATCCCTTACACCTACGTTACGTCAGCAACAGATCCTGATGGGGACCAGGTGAAATACAACTTCGACTGGGGTGACGGGACAGCAGAGTCACAGACGGATCTGGTCGACTCGGGATCAAACGAAAGCGCATCTCATATCTGGAACACGATAGGAACATTCCAGGTCCGAACAATGGCCACAGACAGCAAGGGTGCATCCTCGGATTGGTCGGATGCGACTGAAGTTGCCATAGACGCGCCGTTCAATACGCTGCCGGAAGTGCCCTCGACGCCAACAGGACCCAATTTTGCCTTTACAGGAATCGCCTGCACTTTTGTCACATCTACAACTGATGCCGATGGAGATCAGGTGAGATACACCTTCGATTGGGGAGACGGGACCGCCCAGTCACAGACAGGCCTTGTCGACTCAGGATCGAATGCAAGCGCATCTCATATCTGGAACGCGGTAGGAGCGTACCAGGTAAAAGCCATGGCACAAGATCGCAAAGGCGCTTCGTCCGCCTGGTCGAATGAGACAACGATTACCATAAGTGTGAAGCCGAATGCGCCGCCAAACGCGCCTGCAGCGCCAACGGGGCCTATCTCCGGCATCATACGAACCTCTTACATCTATGTTACATCTGCGACAGATCCTGATGGAGACCGTGTAAAGTACACCTTCGATTGGGGAGACGGGACAGCTCCGACGCAGACGGGGCAGGTCAATTCAGGATTGATTTCAGGTGCAATTCATAGCTGGAGCACAGCAGGGACGTACCTGGTAAGAGCCTCAGCAACGAACAGCAAAGGTGCAACCTCTGAATGGTCGGATGAGACTACTGTTGTCATAAACGATCCGCCAAATTTGCCACCGAATAACCCCTCAAAGCCTTTAGGAAGCAGCTCGGGAAAGGCAGGAACCTCTTACAGCTACACCACGTATGCATCTGACCCCAATAAAGATCAAGTATTTTACACATTTGACTGGGGTGATGGAACAACCTATGAAACAGGCTACGTAGCATCAGGGACACGGGCGGCTGGAGCTCATTCTTGGGAGAACGGCGGAACGTATCAGGTTAAAGCTAAAGCTACCGACAGCAAAGGTGCAAACTCGAGCTGGTCATCTGCAAAGGTGGTCTACATAGTCGGGAATAGTCCTCCCAGAACGCCGACCAAACCTGCTGGAATTTCTTCCGGCATCACAGGTAACTCCTATAGATACAGCACGTATGCATTCGATATTGATAGAGATCAGGTATTGTACACATTTGACTGGGGAGACGGGACAACCACTGCAACGGGTTATGTCTTCTCTGGCACGCGGGCAACCGTATCTCACATCTGGAGCAGCGGAGGAACCTATCTGGTCAAAGCTATGGCTACCGATAGTAAAGGTGCTGATTCGGGTTGGTCAAGCCCAATAACAGTCAAAATGAATACTCCGCCCAGTTCGCCATATGTGCCTTCCGGGCCGAGTTCCGGCATCCATAGAACGTACTACACCTATTCCACTTCCGCAAGCGATCCAGACGGGGGCAAGGTGAAGTACACAATGAACTGGGGAGATGGAACGAGCTTTACGACGGGTTTGGTCAACAGTGGAACGAGCGTGAACTTAACTCACAGATGGACAAGGGCTGCAACGTATCAGGTCAAGGCGAAGGCCACTGATAGCCAGGGTGCGACTTCAGGATGGTCAGGTTCGCTATCTGTCAGGATAACCTGAGCCGAACTCGACAGATCGACAGTGAGCTGGGGAATTCGGCAGACCCCTGGCTCCAAGATATTTTTGGGGTTTCAGGGATGAAAACGGATACTGAGTTGTGACATTTTTTTGGTAAGATGAATATATGTGCAAGCATCCATTTTTATTTATTTGAATACCCCGAACTTGCTACGTGGTGCGCCGCCAAGAGCTTGACTTACCCTTTGCCTTTTCTATGCCATTATCCCGGCGCGGGTCCGTTGCTAACCTAACTATTTTGCCAGCCACCTGGCAAGCAATTCCGTCAATTCCTTTTGTTGTACCGGTTTGGCAATGAAATCGCTCATTCCTGCCTGAATACACTTATCTCTATCACCGCTCATGGTAAAGGCGGTCATGGCGATGATAGGGGTTTGCGGGTTTATTGCCTTTGATCCTCCCTGGCGGATGCTGCGAGTTGCCTCGAAACCATCCATCTCGCGACCTCGCTATTATCTTTATCGAGGAGATCCAGTAACTACGGCTTTCGTTCACCATAGAATGGAACTGTATAGGCATGGTCTCCCTGTCCGATCATGTCGTTCCTGCAAAAACCTGTCATCTCTTCCATGGCGCTGTTCCAGGCGATTGTCTTTCCTAATTTATCCACTGCAAAAGTGGCATCAGGCAGAAAATCAATGATATCAGCCAGGCGTTGTTCTGATTCCTGCAATGCATCTTCCGCTCGTTTGCGATCGGTTATGTCCTGCAATGTGGCGATGACCCCTATAATTTCACCGTTGGCGTTTCTATGTGGTGCATAAGTTCCTACCACCCACCCCTCCTGATCCGTAAAGGGGCTGTAAAAAGGAATATCCGGCGAAGTGACCGTCTCCCCATTCAAAGCACGATTGAGCAGTTTGTCCACACCGGTTTCGGACAAATGCGGAAAGAGACCCAACGCTTTTTGGCCAAGAACATCCTCTGCCGAGGCCCCTGTCAGATGCTCCAGGAACTTATTCCAGGCTACATAGCAGAGATTCCGATCGTAAACAATGATCCCTTCGCCAGCCTGGGAGATGATCTCAGTATTGAACTTGTTTGCATCTCGAAATGCTTCCTCTGCAGTGATCCGCTCAGTGACGTCACTGGTTGTGCCAAAGACTGTAACGCGGCCGTCCGGCTGGGAATATGCCGAACCCCTGGAACGGACCCAAATCATCGTGCCATCGGCTCTTCGGAGACGGTATTCTGCGGTTTTGTCCGTCCCTCGCATTCGTATACCACCTGTTAGTATCTTCTGCACGGCCGGCAAATCTTCAGGATGGACATAGGAGAAGTATTTGTCGAAGCTGTTTCCTATTGTCCCGGCTGGCAAGCCCAGCATCCTGTCCGCAACGGGCGAGATGTAGGTCCCGACGGGCTCCCCAATAGCATTGACATCATAGCGCCAGATGATATCGGATATCATCGAAATTGCCTGCTCGTATTGGACATTGCAGGCCCTTGCTGCTTGCAGGGCTTTCTGCAACTCTTCCTCAGCCTGGCGGCGGTCGATTATGTCGTTGCCCATGATACTCACTATTGATTTGTTCTGATTGATAGATCTTATGGAAAGATTTGCCAGAGCTTCGAGGTTCTACTCCTCGGCCGTTCTCTTCTTGCCTCCACCTGATAGCCCAGGCGTCCATCTTTCTATATACAGACCCCATATGAAGAATAGGACTTTATCCTTATGCGATATATCTACTCTTGAAGATCCAAGAAAGACAACTAAGTGGATCTAACTAAGTGGATCTTTATGAGAAAGATGCGCAAAAAGAAATGACAGTAATTCTATTGACAGCATATAAGGAAGAAGAATATGAACAATGTTTGGAAATCGTTTGTTCTCGTCATATTGTTGATGGGATGTGCCTCAGCATTAGATGCAAATGGCGTAGCGATGCGACCAGGAGAGGCAACGGCAGAAAAGCTGTTCAACAATGGAATCGGCCAGGCATGGGTGGGCGGCAATCCACCGTCATATGGCGCTTCTGATTCGATGTATTCACAATATTTCTCGATTCAAGCGGGATCAGCTCCTAAGAAGCATATTGAAGCTCCGAAAAAGAGTGACATAAAGGGAAAGACCCCCACCACAGTCTACTTCAGCTATCAAATGCAGGCAATGCCCTACACACAATACCAGACTTACGCCTCGTACACAGGAGGCAATTCACTGTGGATACAGGGCTTTACTAGCTGGTCTCAATATGCTGCAGTTCCGCAGGGATCAAGTCTGTCGTTGATGGCGACGTCGTCAACTGGCGGTAATGGCATTCTCTACGAGATAAATCCCGATGGAAAGTTGTATAAGAATGCCTTCTACTTCTACCCGGGGTATAATCAAATAGATTTCTATGCAGACTCTATTGGGCAGCATATACTGCTATTTGTCATCAACGGTCAGGTGAGCAGTTCTATCGTCATCGATGTTACGAGCTACCATCCGCCGTCAAACCCGCAGCCAGTTCCTGCTTATCCGCCCAATCAGATCCTGCCTCCTGCGACCACACCATCAACAACCTACGGTGACACGCCGGTTACGATAGTGTCCCAGGGCATGCGTGGATATCAAGTGTTCCTGGATGGCGCACTAATCGGAGTTGAGGGCACCGGCGGAGACCCTCTGGACGGAAGGTTCAGCTTTAAAGTAGTTGGTAATCAGAATCATGATGTCAGAGTATACGACGGCCAGTTCAATTACCCGAAGACCATGTACTTCCAGAAGGGTGTCCAGAAGATAATCAATGTGGAGCCTGGAACGGCGGTCTACATATAGATCACCATATTTTTATATATTTTGGCATAAGCCGCCGGGCAGATAGGTTTCAAGAGTCCTGACACGGAAAATGGCATGGTCCAGAAAAGCAGATATTGTGCGCAAAAGGAAGACTTTCGGCGAGTGGCTCCCAAGCTTTGCTGATGTCAGGCTCCTCTACATTTATCGAAAACCGGCAGGCTCCGGGGGATGCCTGGATATGCTGCTGTACGGCATAAAAACTTTACAGGTTCATATGAATATTGGATGAATGTTGGATGATGTCCACAAGAAAAATAGCCTTTAATATCGGGTAAGAGAAGTAGGGTAAGGTGACAAAGATGAAAGACATCAGATTAATGTTAACAGTATTAGTTTTCGGGCTTGGAGTGCTTACCGTGTTAGGCGCAAGTCAGGATGAGAATGCTTTGTGGGATCTTGGTTCTCCCGATGATTTTCTCAGCTCTGGTCCCGTTTATCATAGTGGCCCATATTTCTATCCCAATAGCGACCTCTCTCTAGGAATGCAGCGATTTCTGAATAATTATCCCAGCTACATGCCTCTTGGCTATTCGAATTACTATCCCTACAATCCAGCCTACAAACCAGTAGTTTTGGGCAGGTATAACTATACACCAGCTTACAATTACATGCAAGGATACTACTTCAATCCTTACGCCTACTACTACGATCCACAAGCAGCACTGGATTACGCAGTAGCATTACATGCAAACCAAAAATACCTGAATAATTACTATAATAACTACTTCTGGAATTACGGGTATTAGTTGATAAAGAGAGAAATGCGTTTTTAATTATTCTAAACTATTTTTTCAGGGAACTATTTTTACATTGATACCGACCAGCGAGAATCGGATCACAGCATCTTAGTATAGTATAGTATAGTATAGTATTCCACTTGAAGAATCAGATCTTATTCAGATGTCTATTGAGATGAAAATCGATATCTAACGAGATATTTTCATAAGAATTGTGTCGAGAAAAAGAGAAGAAAAATAGAAAATAGTTTATGGAGTCCCGCCCCAAATATTAGCGAAACTCCAGCTTCGACTCGCCCGTAGACTCGAAGAGATACGCCATTCCAGGCACGAGGGTTTCGTTCTCGCCCAAATGAGTCCAATCCTCACCTTCGTATTTCCATATAAAGGCCGAGACCAGTCCCTTTTCAACTGCCTCAGGATACTTGTACCTCTTATGATCGGCATTAACTGTTATGTTGCCCAAATCCACAGTCTTGTTCACAGGCAGACCGATCATATTCCATCCTTTATGCAGGTCCAGGCGGTAGGGCAGGTCAACGGGTTTTCCGGAGATCTCTATAGTGAAGTTGTCGGCGCTGTCTATGAGGTAGCCTTCTCCCGGCTTGAAACTGGTCACGTTGAGTATGCCTCCGTCCTTCATGCCGAAGTCCCATCCCTCACCGGAGATAGTGAATATGCTCCGGTAGGGCATATCCTTGAGATACTTGGCTGTCGATGCATCTTTTGGATTCAGGTAGACAGACATAGCATTCCAGCCCGCGGTCACATTGATCCGCTCAACCTGACCTGGAATCAGCATATACTCAATCTGGAAGCTCCTCCCCTCGCCAAGCCTCGGCCTGATGATGGGCCACATCACCTTCTTTTGCTCGCCTAATGAGTATTCATCATGCCAGACAGATAGGCCGTTCTCCTTAACCACGATCTTATCTGCATCTTTAGGCAGCAAGACTTCTCCTATGATCGCTGGTGGAGCATCGAGATTTAGCTGGCCATTGGAGCTATCCGTCTGGATCCAATAGACCCAATCGGTGGCACTCTCGTTCATCGGCACTATGGTTGTCATGAGAGTGGTCTTGTTCCGGCTGGTTGTGTTATTGGCTGCCGTTACAGCATTGGTATAGGGAAGAGAAGGCGTTTTGGACAAAAATGGGCGGAAGCTGGGATCCCCAATCATGCTATCCATGAAGGCCGTCTGGTTGAGCATCTCTTGGACTGAATAATCCCAAGCCGGTAAAGGTTCATCGTAATCGGAGATCGATTTCAGATTCTGTGCGCCCTTAAACTTCAGCTTGTAGAGGTTATCTGCATCCAGCAAGGCCTGACCCACGGTGGCATTTTCGAAGACCAGGGACTGATAGAACTTCTTGAAGAAATCCTCCGATATGAAGACCCAGGACATGGCAGACTCTCCGATATAGTTCACTGCCCCCGCCCTTATAAAGGCCAGGGCAATGGAGTCTTCCAAGTCCACAGGGATATACATCCTGGTGCCCGTCACATTCAGATAGTATCCCTTGAGGTTCAGAGTTACGCAGGCGCCTGTGGTTGTTGTCTGGGGAGTCAGTGTCAACTCCTTTACCTGAGTTCCCGTAAGCAATGAATCGAACATAGACCAATCAGACAACTGCCACGCATTCTCGTTACCATGATGAATGAAATAGACGATGTTCTGGCCGTTATTCATCTGCGAAATGGCTTGTTGATATGTGGCCTCTTCATAGCGCTGGTCCTTGACTTGCAGCCCTGCTTCTCTGAGGTAGTCTCTGATGCGATTAGCAGTCGGCGTCTGAGGGGAAGAGAGCGGAGGCGAAGAAATAACCAGCCCATTTTTCTTCCAGGAGCCGGAAAGCCTGTCATAGGCCAGAGTACGTGCCATGAGCTGGGACGCGTCATAGACAGAAAGCCCCATGATCCGGCCCACGGCCACGCTGCTGTAGTTCTTTTCATCCAGGGTCAATTGATAGTCCCTGTAAACCTCATACTCCGTTACTGGCGACAACTTCTGAGTGAGATGAGTGGAGATGAAGGGTAGAGATCCAGGATCACCCACAACCATCAGATACTTTGGGTTGAGCATAAGATCCTCAACCTTATGATTAAGTTTCTGCTCCTCGTTCGCGGGATCAATCTGCTGTGGATCCAGGGCAGCATCCACCAGAAGAGCTTTGCGCGCTGATGCCGCCTGAGCCGCTACCAGCGACAGCCTCGGAACTTTGGTGTGGCTGAATGCGGTGATATTTAGCGCATCAATATTGGAGCGAACGTCAATAGTGTAGTTCTTCGTCCTGCCGCTATCTGTCTCGATATTGAAGATCCATTTCCCCGGGCTCAGAAGCTGCACCCTCAATTCATAAAGCATATCCGGCTCAATTTCTGTAATCCTGAGATGGCCATCTCTCTTTTCCGGGCTGTAGAGGTTGAGGGCGGTGTAGCTGGTGTTCCTGTCAAGGTTCCAGGATATGTTAGTCCTACCCGAGTAGATCCAGACAGGATAGGTCAGGTTGATTACAGGCGAGTCGTCCACATTCTTCAGAGTATGGTTATAGGAAAAACCCTCGTAAGCTGCAGTAGCTCCTGTATCCAGGCGCTGTGACCAGCCGGAATCCATCGGGTACATCAGTTCTACTTCTATGTTCAAGCTCGCAGACTTGCCCGGCTCGAGCTTGTTGAGGTTCCATCTGAGCAAAGACCCGTTGAGGAAGGCAGTGGTGGCAACGGACGGCTGCCCGCTGTACGGATCGGTAACATTCACCTCACCAGTGGCAAAACCTGGCAATTTTATTAATCGTCCCATAGGGAAGACGTCTATCAGTCGCACGCCTCTCATCAGATCTTCACCGGTGTTGCTCACTGTAACATTGAGCCTGACGATCTCTCCCTGTTCCTCTGCAGGTATTTGGCTGGGGCTCATTTCAGTTCTTACCAGGAGATCCTTGACCAGTGTGCGCTCGACGACAGGATAAGGCGCTGGCTGCAGAAGCGAGAGATCATGAGAGTTGGTAAAGACGACCATTGTCGGGCTTTCGCCCCGTTCTTTCATCTGCTGGACTAAAAATTCGCCATTTCCGTCATAAAGAGTGATATTCATCTGGCTCATGTTCTGTCGCACGGCTTCTGATACAGGTCCCATTATTACTGCCTCTTTGGCACCAAGGCGCGACAATGCAGCAACAGTCTCTCCCGGAAGCACTCCGTCCACAAATAATATCGGCCAATTCAGATAAGAGGCAATTGGAGCCGCCGATAGTGCTGCGCTGTAGTTCTCACCCACGATTATGGCTCCGGGGGAACTCTTCCAGTACCGGCTTATCTTTTCAGCAAGCTCAAAGCTATTGTTGGCAACTATCTTCGAGTTGCTCGTCCAGGAGACATTTCCTATTGCCAGAGTCGTTCCACCCACCTGTTGCAGCAACCAGCGTGCAGCCGATGACGGCGGCTCGAGCTCAGACCAGATTGGTGTATGGACGACGTCATACTCGAAGGCAACTCCGGCAGCGCCAGCTTTTGTGAGATCCTCAATGTATCGGACAGTTCCCTCCACATTCTGGGTCGAAAGGACGTAGCCCACATAGTCGTCGCTCAGCCGGACATAGACCGGTTTCTCGCTCAGCTTACATGCCTGGCTTACATCCTGGGCAGATAGAGGAGAGATTAAGGAAAAGTCGGTGACCTTAGAGATCTCAGCAAAATTGTAGCCCTGGCTGCGATCAAATGGGTTGTCAAGAGCCACACCGAGCTTCACGGGTCCCAAATCTGATGTAATATTTCGTGAATATTTCACAATCTGCATAAGCTGATCTTGCTTCCACTGGTTCCATCTCTCCTTGTTGTAACTGTTGGCATTGACCTTGGTGATGTCTATGCCTGTATCCTGATAGAACTTCTCCTTGCAGACATCGCAAAAGCAGTAATTCTCATCCTGGAAGCCGAATCTATAAAGCACAACCCCATCAGTCTTATAATCATCAATCAGAGTCTCGATCTGATTGTAAAAATAATCCCTGACCTCCGGATTCACAGGGCAAAAATAGCTGGCATTGCCACCCGTATCGGGACTGGGCACTTGCAGCCAGCTATGATCGATCTTGGAATCATCGGGTCTGGAATTTGTCAGGCCAGCCCCGGTCATGAGTGCTTTCTCTACATCCGGCATAGCCCCTATCTCTCCTGCTTCGGGGTCAGAAACAAATGGAATCTCCAGAGTTGCCGTAATATAGACCTTGATACCATCTTTGTGAGCCGATTCTACCAAAGCTTTGACCTGGTCCCCTGATCCATGGATGGTTACATCGCTGATATTTGCAGCTTTGAATGTGTCAAGAATCGCCGACTCTCCATACCTCTCCAGGTCGCTCTCTTCGACCCAGCCGTTTCTATCTCCTGCCTGGACCAATTTAGGTAGGACCAGCATAGGCAAAGCTCTGGTTTGATTATCCTGAGACCAGATTGCCAGGGGCGTCGCGGCAATGGATGCATGCCAATCGTCTGCACCGACCAGAATTACATCCTCTACTTCACCCTTCACCCCTCTCGCCAGGGGTGCATCTTCTGCTGCAGAGAGCAGAGCATTTGATATAAGAGCCATGAATAATAATATAGGTAGCAGCCTCAAGCTGTCACCTCCTCGATCGAGACGCCTGCATCTTGCAGTGCTTTTGTATATTCCATACCAACCTTGCCGACGATCAGAGCATCGGAGAGAGTCGTATTTCGTCTGGTCATTTCCTTTATAGCGGCACTGGCAGCCTCGGTTACACCGCCCTCGCATACTATCATGGGCATACCTCCCATCTTGGCTACCTGGTAGGATCTGAAGATATCTGTAGGCCTGGGGCCTGTTAAGACCACATAGGATGTTCCATTCTGCCAAATATCTTCCGCAAAGAGCCAGCACTCTTCATAAAGGCCATCTCCTTCTATTCGTTTGACAACGATATCTCCCAGGATTTTTTCTGCGTCGTTAGATACAATCGATCGATTGCCCAGGATCAGGACCATGGAATATTCTTGCAGTTTCTCCTGGTATTCTTTACTGATATTTCCCGGTGGTATCGTAATTATATCTGGAGTCCTATTTCCAGGGATGCTTAAGGAGGCAATCGTGCTGTAGATGAAGTCCTCTCCCGTCAGTACAGCCATTCCCTGGGGCTGGACAACTTTGACGTATTCCGTCTCTTCCGGCATAGGAATGCCATGGGAGTCAGAGAGCTTGAATATGAGTGGATATTCGCCGCTTTGCGACGCAAGCATAGTGAAGTTGGCGACTCCCGGCTCTTTCGGAGTTACCCCCACCATCTGCGCCAGAGGTATCACCATCAGCTCGGGTGGCGATTCTATTGAAATAAATACATTCTCTTTAACATCGAGCATAATGCTGAAAGAGCCCTCGTAGCTCTTATTGGCAACCATCTTGTCCGGTATCTCGATATCTGTGTCATAGCCCCTGACTGCCATTCCGAACTCGACATCAACTTCTATGGAGGAATTCTCGGATCGGTTTCCCAGAGATGTTGCCGTTACCGTCAGACTGCCTGCCCTGCCTGGCTTGGTAGTCTGAACCTGCAGTTTCATGCTATGAGTCGTTCCAGGGTCCAAAGGCAGATCGTAAGGCAGTGTGAGCGCTTTTTCCCCATCCATCAATGTTACGGCCCAGCCATCAGGCAGGGATCCTGTATCCAGGGATCCTGTATCTATTGAGGCCACATCTCGAAACGAGCCCAGGTTCTTGACCGCCAGATCGAATTGAGCAATATCTTCCGCTTTGGCAAAGAGCGAGGCGGACTTGGCATCTTCGATGGTCAAGTCAACGCCATAGCTCTCCTGCCCAATGACATCAAGGTCGAAATCTATTCTCAGTGGAAGCGAGGGAGGAGCGCTATCCAGTAAATATATAAATCCGGTGTATGACCCCGGTTTGGTCTCAGGAGGCAGGGCAAAGTAGATTTTTATCTCCGCTTTATCCTGTGGCTTGAGCGGTTTTCCTTCTGGCACATCCAGGAAGATGAACTCCCTGGCAGTTCCGCTCACCTGAGTTTTCGTGATCTTGAAGATAGGTGAATCTCCAACATTGGCCACCTTCAACGTTCTCTCTTCCAGGTCGCCGGGATGGAGCACAACGTCGAACCGTTCCTTGTCTGGCGCCAGCTGGGCATTGCTGGCACTGATCAGCAGGAATAGAATTACTATCGGGTATATGAGCCTCATCTAACACCACATGGCATATGCCGGATTTTTGTACAGTTATTATCCAATTATACACCCACTCTTAAATCCTTTCCGCTAGCAATGATAAATACGGCCGGTCTTTGACAGGCTAGTTTATATCTGTTATGACCAGTCTCCTTTGGACAGGGGTGTTTCATTGGACCGCGAGAAAGCCTTTTTGGTGGCCACGCCTTTCAAGAAGCGTGGAAAGAAGAGCCTGAAGATAAGCGATTTCATCTTCGCTTTATCCCTGGACCTGAAATGGGGATCGCCGGAAAAAGTGCGTGCTCTCTTGAGAGAAGCGGAGGCCGAAGGCATGGTTAAGATGGAAGGAGATAGCGTAACTGCAATCTTTGATGCCGAGGCGATGGAGGTACCACTGGGTTTCAAGCCAACTACCGAAGAAGGTATACTGGACCAGGGAATAAGGCTCATTACATCTCAGACGGGAATGAGCAGAAAAGAGGTCATAGCTATGGCAAATGTCAAGCAGGATTCATTGAAAAAGCTAGTAGAGCTGGATGCGGTGGTCCTTCTGGTAGCGAGAGAGATGGGAATTGATGTGAACGACCTGGCGGCGAAAGCCTATGAGAATCTCCTTGCCAGGCTTCGAGAAGATAAGGTTCCTGAATTTTGAAACGGTTCAATGGAAATTCTGCCAGGAAGGGAGAAAACGGCTTAATAGTTGCAGATAGGTCGGTTAAGCAAAAAAGGGTCGATATGGCAAATAATCTGTATGATCTGCTGGGAATAGATAAGGAGCATGCTTATGAGGTCGCCAAAAAAGTCAGAGCTTCATTCTATGAGTCTGAGACTCCAGGCGATTGGATTGCGAGGCTGACTGAAGAGTTTGGCATCGACGAGGGTAATGCTGAGGTCTTTGCTTGCGGATGGTTTGCAGGAAAGTATGCGGGCGTATCGGAAGTCTTCAATGTGGTTCAAAAAGAGATGGAAGTGATGGAGAAAGATAGGATAGAGAAAGAGAAGACTGAAAGCAAAACCCCGAACCTGGACGGATACGTCTGAGGACAATTAAAACCCCTGATGTCCGAGAGTTCTCTTCAGAATCGTAAGCTTAATCTTCCATGGGAGAGGTCTGGCGAATATGTCACCCAGGGTTCTCTTCACAACCGCCTACAAAAAGGGCTCCGAGCCTTATGATTATATAGGAGCCAATACCAGGTCGTGGTTCCGATTCTACTGGCCACGCATCCAATCCTTCGGCCTTAGATTCCTGAAGCAGAACATTCCAGAGCTTGAGATCCTGGAGTTTCCGACCTTTGATGAGTACAAGAGGAAGCTGAAAGAGGGCTGGGATGTCGTTGGGCTCTCCTTTTATTTAAGCGAGACTCATGAAGCTATAGAGATGGTTGAGGCGGCACGAGCCGCAGGTGCGGGAGAGGTTTGGGCTGGAAACTATGGGGCCCTGACAACACCCATACAGGACAAATTCGACAAGATCTTCGTGGGATACTCCGAGCACCAACTGGCGCCCTATTTCGGACGTCAGATAAAAGACATAATTCACCCACCGCTTATCGAGTATCTCAATACGCCCATCAATGTCAAGCTGAACATTTACGGGGTACTGTTCACAACCCGAGGGTGCCCGGTGGGCTGCAGGTTCTGCCAGACTCCGGTCTTCTGCAATAAGCCCAACATAATATCACTGAAGAGCATCGAACGGGTTCTTGCCTACTACAAGGAGACCGGCATAAATGTAGTCCTTATTGAGGATGAGAACTTCGGCTGCAACCGCCGCCATGCGGATGCAGTGGTGAAGCTCCTGGACAAGTATCAGATGGTCTGGGGTTGTATGGCGCGTGCCGATTATCTGCGCACCAAGATAGACGAATGGGCTGATCTGAGAGAAAGAAACCGCAAGAGGATCTCAGGCTTTGGGGGAGCGGCCATTGGCATAGAGAACCTGCATCAAGAGCGCCTGGACCAGATGAAGAAGAAGGAAGGGACCGAAGACATTTTAGAGACGCTGCGCATGCTGCAAGCCCGTGGCCTGGGAACAGTTGGCTATTATATGGTTGGCTTCGAGGAGGATACAAAAGAGTCGCTCCGTGTGGACATTAAAAAGCTCGCGTCTCTGAAACTGGATATAACTCAGATATGCGTCATAACTCCACTGCCCCAGACGCCTATGTGGACGGAGATTCAGGAGAAGTACGGCATCTTCGACCAGGACTGGCATCACCATGATGGAAAGCATCTGGTCTGGAACCATCCCCATATTAAGCCGGATGAGATGCTGGATATTCTGGACCGATCCTTCCGCCAGGTCCATCCCTGGTATGCGCCTCTGCGCACATCGGCTCGCGTCTGGTCCAATGCCTACCATTATGGCGGCTTTGCTGGAGTAAAAGAGGTGGCGGCCTACATTTCCAGGGCAAACAAGTTCGACTGGAAGCAGGGACCGAGAATGCTCCAGGCAAGTGAGAGCTGAGGATCGAGGACCTGCGGGATGAGGTATTAGATGAAAATATTATTGCTGTCCTCTCCGGTGGTTCAGCCCGACTTTGACCGCATAGCCCGCCTGCCAAACCTCGGGCTGGCGTCACTGGCGGCGCATGTGGATGACCTTTGCACCGTTCATGTGGCAGACATCCACGGCCTGAAGAATCACAGAGAGTATGTGCGCAAAGCCGTCAACGGCTACGATCTGGTGGGGATAACCGCCATGAGCTTCCAGTATCAAGAGGCTCTGGCTCTGGCAGGTATCGCCAAAGAGGCGGGCGCGGAGACGGTTTTTGGCGGATATCATCCCACTCTGGCCGCAGAAGAGATAGGCGAAAGCCCGGATGCGGCTCTCATAGACTACATTGTTCGCGGCGAGGGCGAGGCCACCTTCCGGGAGCTGGTGGAAGCCAGGATAGAGGGCAAGAGCCCCAAGGAGATCCTTGGCCTCTCCTACCACGAGGGGGAGAAGATGGTCCATAATCCAGGCCGGCCGCTGCTCAATGTGGAAGACATAGAGATGCCCAACCGCGATGCTCGGCTCCTCACCAGAGGCTTTCGCAGCCTCGGCATTCCCATCGACTCTGTGGAGACCAGCCGGGGATGCACGCAGGGCTGCAAGTTCTGTTCCATCAACCTCATGTACGGCCGCCACTTCCGGCGTTTCTCCATCGAGAGGGTGATTGAGGACATCCGGGACGCCGAAGCGCATGGGGCGGGCTCGATCTTCTTCCCGGACGACAACATCACTTTAGATCCGAAGCGGCTGGAGAGGCTCTGTCAGGCCATAATCGATGCCGGGCTCACTCACCTGCGCTACAAGACACAGGCCTCTGCCTCAGGCATTGCCTCCAGCAAGCGGCTCGTGGACAAGATGGGCGAAGCCGGCTTTGACGGCGTCTTCCTTGGTGTGGAAAGCATCAACAAGAGGAACCTCGAATTTCTGGGCAAGGGCAAGATGTCCAACGATGCCGAGTTGGCGGTGCAGTATCTGCATGATAATAATATCATTGTCTCCACTGGACTCATCGGCGGCAATCCCGATGACGATGAAGAGGACCTGTGGGAGAACTTCAAGCTAGCCCGGCGTCTGTTGGTGGACATTCCCATCTTCTACATATCCACTCCTTATCCCAGGACCCAGATGCGGGCAGAGCTGGAGGAGATGGGCCTCGTGATCAGGAACGACTTCACCAAGTACGATGGTCTGCATGCCAACCTCAAGACGAAACATCTGAGCGACGAGGAAGTGCAGTACATCACCTGGCAGATGAACGCCCGCTACTATGATCTCGATTGGTTCAGATACAACAAAGTTAAAAGCCTCTATCCCAGGTGGTTCATCCTGGAAACGCTGCGGCTGGCACCGTTTTATGCCAAACGGAAATTTGCCCTGCGCCTGGGCCTGCGCAAGAAGAAGGACCTCTTCCGGGAGGATCTGGAGAGCGGCGGGGAGCTGTGCAAGGGAGTGACTTAGAGCTTCAATTTTCTATTTTCACTTTATATTTGACGCTAATATGTCAGCAGGCGTTGAGGCGTTTCCTGAAGGAGCCGTTCTACTTCGTCCGCATTTTTCTGATTAAAGTAGCAGTTCCAGGAAAATGTTGGCATCCAGAAGATACATCAGTCTTCTCTCCACTCCTGGATCCTGTGTTGCAGCTCCACTGATGTGTACTGGTCCTTCATATCTTCCAAAGCTCCTCTCCAATCCAGCTTCAAGCGGCCTTTCGGCTTTCGACCTCTCTTTTCCATCAAGAACTTTGCGAAATCGGCAACCTCTTGATGGAGATCAGGAGGAAGCTCTCTGATTACTTCATCCAGCTCTGACATGGAAATGATATCCTTTTCTGTGAATCATGACTTCATCTTCTTTCAAGATCAATATGACGATCAAAATGCTCCAAATTCAAAAGAACAATCAGACAGGATTCCTATCTGCCCCCGGGCAGTTCCAAAACGCGTCCATCTTCGTGGCAAGCTTCCTCCCTAGTTTTATTGCTCAAATTTTTCCGGCCATCTTTTGATTGCCACTGATGCCTCTTCAGAGCATTTTTACAGAAAGATCGACACATTGATTAGTATTAGGAAGCATCAGGCTGAATTGATATGCCGCATGATGCCTCCCCGCCTCAGGGCTTCCGGGTTCTGGTGATAGTCGCCCGGCCGCTGGATCTGCAGGACCTGCCCAACATTGCCGACCAGTGGTCTCTGCTGGGCGGACTGCGGAGAGTCAATGCCCCTGCCTTTCTCAAGATCCTCACGCCCGCCTACAGTGGAAGGACTTCGAGCCGAGATCCTGAGTGGCTACGACATCGTTCACTTCGACGGCCACGGCTCCTTCGGAGTGCGCTGCCCCAATTGCGGCGGTCTAAACCAGGCCGACCAGAAAAAATGCGCACGCTGCGAGTGCCTTCTGGAAGGAGAGAACGCAAAGGGCCACTTTGCCTTCGAGCGGGAGGACGGGAAGCTGGACGCTCTGGCGGCGGTGGAGCTGGCAGAGGACGTCTTCAAGGAGATGGTGGCATACAAGCACCGCAATATGAAAAGAGCTTACTGGGCACTGCTGGCCGGATTTGTGACGATGGTAGTCGCCATGGTGTATTACCTTAGGTTCCTGGACGGGCCTAGCCTCTAAAACCTTTTGCATGAAAATCGAGGTGATGATGTCAAAGCATCTCGATCGTTCTCCATCAATAATGCCCACATCCCGCAGGTGAAACTTCGAAAACTCAGCATTTTTCCTGATAACGATTTTCCCGAAAATCGCGTAGATGCGATAACTTTCTTTTTCAGCCAAAGCGAGATACTCTAACAATTATAATATTGATTTCTCGAAAGGCACGATTGCATAATTTTGTCTGGTTAAATAGTGTTCGAATAAATTTAATCAAATGTGGGGGAATAATCAATTATTAAACATCTATTTGCCAAATCAAAAAATTCCAAATTCTTATAGACCTACCTGCGGGATGTGGGATAATGGCATGTGAGCGGTTCGAATATGCATACTTTGGGGCTTTCATGAACACGTTCAAGGATAAGAGGGCAAAGCTTCATAGATTGTTCCCCGCGGACGCGGGGTTAGGGGGGCCACCACGGCCTGGAGTGGGCCCCCGTCACCCCCAGCGCGTAACACCGCGCGGGACCCAGGAAGAAGTTGTGGATTGATCATTTGCAACTAATTAGAGGTCATTCAACTTCAGATGGATCAATCTGATACCTGCAGGGACAACATTCACACATTCTTCCGGGGCTCCGCGAGTCGGCCTGCGGGCCTCCCGCGCTATGGGTGCGGGGAGTCGCTCCAGGCCGCGACCGGCCAAGCGACGGCGGTTAAGCTGCAGACTGATCGAGAGTTTCAATATCTGAATGTAGCCACGACTTTTGCATGAAGTCGAGTCGATGATGCCAAAGCATCTTGATTTTCTTCCGTTATCTGTGAACCCCGTCCTGAGCTCATGGGCGTTTCGTTCTTCAATACCAACACATGGATCCCTATTTTCGCCACGATCATTCTTAAATTCTAAGAGAGCCGTTACTCATTGATGAAATACCAGAGTCACCTGTAACCTCAAGATGAAGGTGGCTACACTGCCCGCTGCCTGGAGCTTCCGGGTGCAATCAGCCAGGGAGAGACAGAGACTGAGACAGAAGCTCTGGAGAACATCAAAGAGGCCATCAGTCCAATTCTGGAAGTGCTCCGTGAAGATCGATCGTCTGGCCCCGCAGCAGGATATCAAAGAACCGCCTGCCCTTTGCTCGAATAGGTTTCACCGAGCAAAGAACTATCTGGCCCAAAAGGGTTATATCCGCATTTCCGGTCCTGATACCATGAAAGGTTGTAACAAAATTTTAAGAATTATGGTACTCGTCTCCATATTCATATCTCTCGCATCAATCGCGAATTCGCAGATGAACCGGGACAGTCCATTTCTCGGAGGCAAGCTTCCCAGGGCCGCCGACGAGAGCTTTCTCAATAAAGGCCAGATGCCCGGGACTTCATTCACGATCTCTGAGCCCTTCAATAATCAGGCTGCTTCAGATTTGATGCTGTCCCCTGACCCGCAGAATACGACCTGCAATCAGGTCTCATTCCTGCTAACTCTGACACCGTCGCCAAGCGGCTCCACAGGATATCAACCGGTTAAGGTAAGTGTGTTAGAAAACAGCATCGTCTCATCTAAGGCGGTTGCGGAACTGACACTTCTTATGCCTGTTTCTGGTGGATCGGTTCACGAGATAATCGGCTTTTCCAGCGTTCCTCAGGCAGCAGGACGGAATCAAACCAATGAGATAAGAGTGATAGCAGACCCGGATAATGAAATCAAAGAGACTGATGAGGGGAATAACGCGCTGACCATTCGAGGGACTTGCCCGGGATAAAGGGTAAAAAGGGTAGAGAGGTGGAAAGAAAATCATCATATATCAACCCATGCAGCTTCCCTGAAAATAGCAAAAGTTTTTAAGTAAGTAGTTCTAATAATGACTTAAGATCAGGTGATTACTCATGGAGACAATAGTGGATGAATTAGGTGCCGATATAGACGGGCTCCTGGGCACACTTAGGGTTATCGCGCCGGATCTATGGGGATCAAGCGAGCGTCGCTTCATGCTTCCTCAAAAGCTGGAAGACCTGGAAAAACCGGAATACCTTCTGGAAATAAAGGCAAAAATTGGAAAGCTGAAATGGTTAAAGAATATGCTCGATGCAGGTTCTATTAGCAATGCAGAGTATGTATCGCTAAGAAATAAAATTCTTTTGGGGACTTAGGATATCCCTGCGATCACTGCGGGGCCAGGATTATCTTGCCTCAAAATCTTTTTTTGTTTTTTTGGGAAAAAATTTAAATGAAAAATAGAATAAACATAATAAGAGGACCGGGGCGAAAAGACGCAAGCTTCAGTACAATAACTCGGGTCAACGGAGCGGCAGGGGGAAAGCTAACAATTATCGCTGGATTTCTGCAAGAGAAGGGCCAGATTAATAAGTAGAGACTGTTTTAGAATAAAAGATGGAAATGTCTGAAGAAGAAAAGCCCACCACAAAACAATCATCGCCGCAATTCATACCCAAGTTCAAAGGCAAGAAAGTCATTATCCGCCTGCTCTCAGGAGGCCAGCCGGTTACAGGAACCGTCGAGTCATTCAACCCATATGAGATTCTACTCCAAACGGCAAAGGGTGAGATATTGGTCTTCAAACATGCCATTGCTACCATGGAAATGGTGGATGAGCCGCGAGGATATAAGCCGAGCATTTAGAAGAGAATTAAAAATAAATCGATCAATTCTGTCAGCTGAACTGGCTAGATCGGACGCTTGCGTTTCTTCTCCATAAGCCGTCTTTCCAGAAAGCTCACACCAAAAAGGAAGACCGCAGAGACAGCCATGCCAAGTAATGGATAACTCTGGCCAAAAAAGATGGCAGTAACGCCTCCTCCCACTAGCGCAAACAGCGCTCCAGAAGGCGTGAGGCCAAGTCTCTCTTTATAAAATCCTGCAACTACGGGCAAGAGCAAGCCGCCTGTAAATACCGTATAGGCAAGCAGCAGGGTCTTGATGATGCCAGGCATTGAGACCGCCAGGAGAAGCGCAGATGCACCAATGATGACGACTGTGACCCGAGAGACATGAATCATATGGCGCGAGCTGGCATCGGGTCTTACTTTTTTGTATAAATCAAGGGTAAGAATCGATGTGGCGGTCATCAGGCTTGTGTCCGCAGAAGACATAAAGGCTGCCAGTAGTGCTGCCACTACGAGCCCCTCAATTCCGGGGGAGAGAAGCCCTGTCAAGAGCGCGGGGATAGCCTGCTCCGGAGAGATTTCCGGATAAAGAGTCCTGGAAAAAATTCCCAGGAATGCAATAACAAATGCCAGTGGGATGAGGATGATCGCCGATACGAACGCGGAAACTTTTGCCTCCCTCAGGCTGCGGGCAGATAACAGGCGCGAGTACATGTCCGGGCCGACAAGATATGCTGATCCCACTACCAATAACATAGAGACCACATCCCAGGTTCCCATATTCTCAGATGTGGGAAAACTCTGACTTAAAAGAAGGCCTGGCCCGGATGCATTCATGGCCGCCTGGAATAGAAGAATCATTCCCGCGATTATTATCAAGAGCTGCACCAGATCGGTTCTTACGACCGATCTTTGTCCTCCGTGGGCGGTATAGAGTACGAATACGGCAGCGCAAGCAACCATGAAGAGAGTAAGGTCTCCTCCGAAGACCGCACTGAGGACACTTCCAGAGGCAATGATCTGCACTGCGATCACACCAATCCAGGAGACGGCGATAAGAACGGAAGCCGCAACCCTCGTTCTCTCACCATAAAACGATCCAACCAGTTGCGGCAGAGTGTAGCACCCTGTTGATCTTATCTTTCCGGCAAAGAAGGTGAGAACAAGCATTCCTATGGTTCCAGAGAGCATCCACCAAGCACCGGGAAGGCCTTTGCCAAATCCCAATCCTGCCATGCCAATGGTGGAGGAGGCTCCAACTATCGTCGCACAAAAGGTACCCGTGAGCAGGATCATTCTCAGACTTCTGCCTGCCAGGTGGAAATCCTCCAAACTCCTCATACGGAGCCGCCACGCTCCAATAAAGAGAATGACCATTAGATAAGCCACTACCACAATAGCTGCTGGATTCACAGACGCCCCCATTAATTGTAGACCCGAGGTTTTAATCTGGGTTGACAATACTGCAATACAGGCTTAAATCTTTCGCCAGACTCATTTCGACGATGTAGCACGGTTGCGTTTTCCAGAGAATTCTTCTCTCAAAAAAGCTCATATTTTTATGTGATGAAAGTCTGTTGGAAGTCGTAAGAAATTAGGGAGTCACAAATCTGGTGGTAATGAATATGAAAAAAAGCTATTATATCGCGATATTGATGCTGATCATTAGCGGGCTGGCATCGAATGCATGTGCAACTTCCGGGACGGACAGTACACAGTCTGTGGACTTTGCTCCAGCCGGAAGCGAAGACGGACAAAACACAAACCAAGTTTCTGCAGACGGGATCGCAGCAGATCAGGTTCCCTCGCCATCCACTGTTGTTTTGATCCTCTATGTACTTGAAAGAAAAGGAAACGGAACACCACTTTCCGGAGTTGCAGTAACAGTATATGATGCAACAGGCAACATCTTTAACGGGATGACTTCTTCAAATGGGCCTCTGGTCATCAGTGGACAGCCTGGAAAGTGGCAATTCAGTTTGGCAAAAGAAGGCTATGAGACAGCAAACATCGCTTTTGACGTCACCAGTACAAGCACGGCGATAGCTTCTATGGAAAGAATTATTCAAACCATGGAGTCTGCAACTTTGACAATCCTTGTCCATGATGGAGATCTTAATGGTGCAATGCTTGCAGGCGTGCAGGTTTCCGGACAGGACTGAGCAGGCAACGACCTTGAAGGGATGACGGATTCCAGCGGCGCTGTCGTAATCAACGGTGTGCCGGGAAGCTGGCAGTTGATCCTCTCGAAAGAAGGCTACGATAGTGCTATCCTGGTTTACGATGTCAATCAAACTGAAGAAATTGTTGCATATCTTCAGAGAACTAATCAATTCCCAGAGCCCGTTGTTCTGACAGTTCATGTGCATGATGGAAAACTCAATGGAACTCTGCTGGCAGACGTCCAGGTCGGTGGAGAGGATGCAGCGGGTTACAGATTTGAGGAAATGACAGATTCCAATGGATCTGTTGTAATTGGCGGTGTGCCCGGAACCTGGCAGTTTACGTTCTCAAAAGAAGGTTATGAGACTCTGAACCTGAGCTACAACGCCACTGAGACTGAGGATACCGGCGCATACCTCATCAGGGCTACCGATTAGGGCTACCGATTCCCAGGAGAATCCCGGCTAACGCCATCTAAAAGAAAGTAATTTGAAAAGGTTCAACGCATCCTGGCCCTTTGCAGCAAATGGCCAGGAGTTTTATCTATCCCGGATCCAATCTCATGTCGCCATGTGCTGCGGGCCAGCTATAGCTCCAGGGCTTTGGCAAAAGCCGTCTCCGCTTCTGCAACCCTGTCCATAGACATCAGCGCCAGACCGATGCTATTCCATGCCCTGACAAAATTGGGGTCAATCACAATGACTTCTTCAAAGCAACTGATGGCTTCTCTATACCGATCCCGGCGCCTTTTCGATTCGCCTTTATTGTACAGGGCTTCGGCGTATCCGGGATCTATTTCTACGGCTCTATCAAAACACGCCTCCGCATCTTCGTATCGACCAAGGAAACCGAAAGCTGCGCCTTTATTATTCCAGGCCTCGGCGTCTTCTGGATTCATCTCTAAAGCTCTATCAAAGCACTCCAGTGCTTCATTATATCTTCCCAGGTTGCCAAGAGCGGCGCCCTTATTATTCCAGACCTTCGGCCGTTCCGAATTTATATTGAGAGTCTTATCATAATATTCGATAGCTTCAAGGTAATTGCCCAGCTTGCCGAGGATCACTCCTTTGTTGTACCAGGCTCTGGCATAATTTGTTTCCATCTCAATAATTTTATCAAAATATCGCATGGCTTCATCATACTTTTCTAGCTTATACAAAACGACTCCCTTATTGTTCCAGGCGTCTATAAAATCAGGATCAATCTCAAGTGCGATCTCAAAAGTTACCAGGGCCTCTATGTGCCTTTCCAGGTGACAGAGAGCAAGACCTCTGCTATTCCATAACTCGGCATTATCTGGATCTATCTCGAGGGCCTTATCATAGGACAGGATGGCTTCGTCGTACTGACCCTGTTCGTATAGTTCATTCCCATCTTCTGCGAAAGATGTCACAACCGTCATGCGCCCCCCTCTTTGGATTCATGTCTGCAGGAATACGACTTCTTTCCGGTCCACAGATTTCCAGCAGCAGACCTGACTGATCTACCTCTACCGCCAGGGTCCCGGCAATTCAGCTTTTCTACGGACAGCTCTTTTCAGCTTCTACTTCCAGTCTCACCATCTCAACATGGACATTTCCCTTGTCATCGAGCGGATGTGCCCGGATATATCGGTCAACCACCTCATTGATAAAATCCTCTCGCAGGGGCCCAGGCACTCTTTCAATATATGGCAGCCATGTAGCCCTGAACCAGGAGACAAGGCCCTCCCGTCCCGCCTGGATCATATCCTTCGGTACCAGCTCCACTCTCAAGACCATTAAGCCTGCACGATCGAGCCAGTCTCTATACTCATCAGGACCGAAGAAGCCATAGGGAAACTTAAAGCCTTCGAAGTACCCGGACCATTTTCTCCTCGAAATAAGCTCGTCGATAATCTCCAGGATACCGGCGGCATTTCCCAGGCCTCCAAACTGCATCAGGATCCTACCACCATTCTTGAGGCTGCGCTTAATCCCTTCCAGGACCGGTCCGTGATCCTGCACCCAGTGAAGGCAGGCAAATGAGAGAACAAGATCGAACTCATCCTCATACTTAAGATCTGAAGCATCTCCGAACTGGAATTCAAGGTTTGGCCAGCTCTCAGGCGAAAAACGATTACGTGCAAAGCTCAGCATCTCTCTGGAGTTGTCGAGGCCCGCGACGGATCCTCTAGGAACCAGCAGTGCAACTTCGGCTGTGATTTTGCCGTCTCCGCATCCGATATCGAGTATCTTTTCGTCTCCCCTGATCGAGATCCGGGATAAGAGTTCCTCTGCCCACTTTTGCTGGGCTGATGAGCTCCTCTCATAGACTTTGGGGTCCCATCTGTGCATAACTAACCGCCTCTGCAGTTTGAACTCTGACTGATGTTCCTATCTCTCTATTTGAATACCCCGAACTTTTGCTTTTCAGGCCCGGTGGTAGAGCTCGGCCATCTCGCGCAGCCACGGATCCAGCCTGAGCTGCTCGAGAAGAAGCCGCCACTCATAGATCTTTTCAATCCTGCCCGGCCAGTTCATCCTGGCCTCCTCGCCAAGGCCCAGGATATCCTGCATGGGAATGATGGCAGTATCCGCAACGGACATCATCGCCATTCTGACCAGATCTCGTGAGACCTGCTCCGCTGAAGTCTCCCTTCCCAGATACTTGAAAAGACGCTGTCTATCCTCGGGCTCGGCCTCATGTTCGAACCAGCCTCTTGCTGTGTTGTTATCGTGGGTTCCTGTGTAAACTACGCAGTTCTTCACGTGATTATGCGGTGCATAAGGATTATCTGGCAGGCCCTCCCCGAAGGCAAACAGTAGCAGTCGCATGCCAGGAAGGCCGAAACTGTTGATGACCTCCCGAACATCGGGAGTGATGAGACCCAGATCTTCAGCTATCATGGGCAGGTTGGGAAAGCGTCTGAAGAGGGTATTGAGAAAGTCCTCTGTAGGAACCTTGACCCATTCTCCCTCAACCGCCGTCTTCTGGCCGGCCTTGACCTCCCAGTAGGATACAAGACCGCGAAAATGATCCACCCTGATGATGTCGAATAACTTCAGGTTGTGCTCCAATCGGCGTATCCACCAGGCGTATCTCTCATTTTGCAGAACGTCCCAGCGATAGATAGGGTTTCCCCAGAGCTGTCCCGTCTTGCTGAAGTAGTCAGGAGGGACGCCTGCTATCGTTATCGGATTCTTATTCCCGTCCAGATTGAATATGTCCGGCCTGGTCCATACGTCAGGACTATCATGGTTGACATAGATGGGCACGTCCCCGATGATCTGGATTCCCCTACGGTTGCAGTGTTCCCGGAGTGAGTTCCATTGCTTGAAGAAGATGTACTGGAGAAACTTCTGCAGCTCGATCTCATCATGAAGCTGGTCCCTCATCTTCGTCAGATCATCGGGCCTTCGGTCCCTGACCGCTTCAGGCCAAACATTCCAGGGTATTCCCAGCAAACTGGACTTTACTGCCGAAAAGAGAGCAAAGTCATCCAGCCAGGAGCCGTTCTCTGAACAGAATCTCCTGTAGTCGCAGGCCTCGTCAATCCTGTCGCTTGCTCCCTCCCTTTTCCGGAAGGCCGCGAAAGCCCGATCGAAGAGCTTTCTTTTGTATTCCATAACCTGCGGATAGTCCACCCGGTCCTTTGGAAAATTGGGTGGGCCCTCAAGGTCGTCCGCTGATAGTAGTTCATCCTTTTGCAGCAGGTCCGGACTGATCAGCAGCGGATTTCCGGCGAACGCTGAGCTGCTGTCATAAGGCGTGTTGCCGAAGATCGGGTCGGTCGGGCCAAGAGGCAGAACCTGCCAGAAGCCTTGCCGGTTTTCGACCAGTAGATCCGCGAATCTATAGGCAGATGGCCCGAGGTCGCCTATGCCGTAAGCGGAGGGAAGTGAGGTTATGTGCAAAAGTATGCCGCAGCCTCTGGTCCTCATTCTTCCACCCTGCCCAGAAGGAGGGCAACAGGAAATTGCTCCAGAATCTCATACAGGGGGATTTCTTTCTCGCCACCGATATGCTGCGTGGTTATGGCATTGCTCCAGAACGAGGGCGCATTCTTTGGCAGGATGAGACGGGTGTCCCCAGAAAAGTGCCAGCCCGGGAAGTCGCCCTGCGGGACTTCTTCTTTTTCTGTCAGGGCGGTGGTAAGCCTGGGGGCGATTGTCAGGGCCCATGCGCCTTCATATTCGCGGGCAAATGCGATTACATTCTCAGCAAATCTGCCTGCGACTCCAAGCCGCGTATAAGTTCCACGTGCAAATAGATCCGCATTCTGCTGTCTAGCCTTCAAAACCATGTAGATCAAGAAAAGCTTGATTCTTCCATCCTCTTTGCTTGCCAGCAACTCTTTGAGAAGACCTTTGACGTTCGTCTCTTCTCTCTTGGCGATTTCATCCAGATACATAATCCTCCTCTCAAAATCCACGGGTCTTCTGTTATCGGGATCTACAAAGTTGAGATCCCACAGCTCGGTTCCCTGGTAGAAGTCGGGAATTCCAGGAGCCGTCATTTTGACCAGAACCTGGGTCAAAGAATTCAGGATACCGTGATTTGCCACCCGTTTCTGAATCTGTAGAAAATCCTTCATAAACTCTTCAGAATCAAGAATTTTCTCCAGGAAAGAGACAAAAGCCAGTTCGTAGGAGGTGCTGGGCCTCACCCATCCCGAATGAGACTTGGCCTCTCTGGTAGCCTTTACGAGATAGCTTCCGGCCCTCTCACGGAAAACGGAGAGATCTTCAAGATGAAAGGGAAAGGCGCCAATCATTGTCTGATAGAGAAAGTACTCGTCGTTCCTATCGGGAACATCTTCTCCCATTGCCGTCTTCTTCAGTGCTTCGTTCATCTTTCTCCAGGACTGAATGTGCGCCTCCCAATCCTCAGGAATCTCGGACAGGACGCAAATTCTGGCTCTTGCGTCCTCGCCACGCTTGGTGTCGTGAGTTTGTGTGGCGCTCATAGAATGGGGCCAGTTCCTGGCCTTCTCCTCATTAAAGAGATGGAAGCGATCAAGAGAGACGCCAAAGCCGCCAGGGTCTCCTCCCACCTCATTCAGTGAGAGAAGCTGATAGAAGACATACATAGCAGTATCTTCGACTCCTTTGGCCATGAGAGGTCCCGTATGCTGCTGAAATCTCATGATCAGCATCAGCCAGCTCTCCTTTCCCTCCTTTTTTGGATCGAGAAGGAAATGCTCTACGAAGTCCAGTTCGTTAAACAGGTCCAGATTTTTCTCCTTCGCCCTCCTGGAGGTCTCCCGAATGATGTTCCTGTCGCTTTCGTTGAACGATTGCGGGGAGGCATAGGTTCTGTAGATGGGAAAGAGCACCATTAGCTCTATCAATGCCTTCTTGATTCCTGAAAGGGTGATGTCGCTCCATCTCCGATCCCTTCCCAGGGCGTTTTTGAGGTTGCGGGCGAGATTATCGACATCCCCGCTCATATGCCGGTCTGCGATCAGCTTCTTCTTCTCGTAGACCACTCTATCGTAGGACAGGCCTGTGCCTGCAAACCGGGAATAGATTTGCTCGAACTCCTCCCGTCTGGCTCTATTGCACATAACGCCATTCTGGCAGTTCAGAAAATCGTAGCCTGTGGTCCCCTCCATCGGCCAGGAGGCGGGAATTGCATCTCCTGGAAGTAGGATTTTTTCTGCCACGATGTATACATCATTCAGCCGATATTTCAGCCGTCTCAGATATTCTTCAGGATCGCACAGCCCATCGAGGTGATCTATCCGCAGACCGGTGATCTTTGCCCTCTCCACGAGGTCGAACAGGAGCGAATGGATGCTATCAAAGACTTCATATCTCTCCGTGTGGAGGGATATCAGATCATTCATGATAAAAAAGCGCCTGTAGTTTATCTCGTCCGAGGCGACCTTCCAGAAGCAGAGCCTGAAGAGCTGATCATTAAGGAGAGCATCCAGAAGATCGAAGCTGGCAGGATTCTTCTTATCTCCGTTGAATTCCTGCAGATTCGAGGCCAGAAAATTGCGTGTCTCATTGCTCTGTTCGAACAGATCCCAGAGCCTTCTCTTCAGGCCCGGGTCAGGATCCCCGTCATTCGCCTCCAGGATTATGCTCTTAAGAGTGACGATAGCTTGATTGTCCTCTCCCAGTCTTTGCTCCAGATCCCTCAATCCCAGGCTGAGGATTTTGGCATAAGACTTCAATCTCAGTGGGAGGCGGAGGTCATAATAGGCTATGGCAAACCCCAACTGATCATAGATCAGCCTGATCTCGCCCTTCTCCAGTGCCACGCCGTAGAGGTCTCCCAAAAATGGTGCCAGTAGCCTGCCCTTCAGCTCATCGCTCGGGTGGTCCCAGTCCACGTCGAAGAACTGGGAGTATTTCGAGCTACCGCCTCGCTCCAGGACATCGGAGAGCATGGGGTTCTCATGGCTGTAGGACATGTGGTTTGGTACCACGTCCTGTATCCATCCTATGCCGTGAGCCCTGATTGCCTCCGAGAGATCCTCAAAATCCTCTGCAGTTCCCAGATCCGGATTCAGAAGGTTGTGATCCACGATATCATAACCGTGATCGCTTCCGCTCCTGGCCTTGAAGATGGGAGAGGCATAGACATCGGAGATGCCGAGCTTTGCCAGGTAGGGCACAATCTCCTTAGCCTCTCTGAACCCGAAGCGGGAGTTGAACTGCAGCCGGTAGGTTGCGATAGGAAGACGCATTCAGGAGATCCTCACCTGCAGGCGGTCTTCTATACTCTTCGAGAGGTCCACCCATCTCTTCGCAAACTCGTCACCCTGGTCGGCTTTTACTCTCATCTCCTCCCTTACTTTTTTGTCCAGGGAGAAGAGAATGTTCTGAGCCTTCCAGAGACCCGGCTCAAGTTGCAGCTCGCCGGCGATGCTGAGCAGGTTGACTGCGGTCACCATTGTATCCAGATCCTCTGGCGTCTTATCCAGCCGCGCCATCAGGTCATCAATCCTTCTGCTCACGATGAAGCCCAGAGACTGCTTCTCGATTTGAGGCGATAGTTTCTTAATATCTTCCACCAGCCTTCTGAACTTCGCCATGTCGGCCTTCTCCTTTATCAGCAACCTATGAAGGTCGTTATCAATCACAGAGTTGACTATAGACTGCAGACTCCCAGGCAATGGAACTTTCAGATTTTTCATGACCTGCATAAAAGAATAATAGTGATCGTACGCCTGGTGGAAAGAGGCGTCGATCTCCACCAGCTCCGGCTCCAGGATCTGATTAAGAATCCTTCTCTGTTCATCTCTGAACAGGTGCCAGATGCCATAATTGTGGTCCCCGAAGTGCCTGTCCATAAGGCGAATAACCTCAGGGATGTCGCTCCTGGCGAATGATTCTTTGATCTCATTTTGCATAGTGTTGTACTGCTCAATTCCCGTGAACCTGTGCGCCCCTCCGGTCAGATTGTGTCCTCCGAAGTGGAGGACTGCAAAGCTGAAGGTATCTTCCTCCCGCGTCACCTCGGAGCGAACCCGAATCCTGCCCACAGCAAGCTTCTCCTCTCCCGCCTTTTCAAGATTGTATGCATCCCGCTTGATAGTATAGCAGAACACCCTTGATTCCTCGGGATACTCGCTAAAGAGAGAGGACATGGCATAGTGAACGGCAACCCTCTGGAGGTCCAGGGCAGAAGGCTTGACAAAGATCCCGTATATCTTCTCCCCGTTCTCGAACTCCGGGATGTTGCTCCTGGCCTGGGATAGCCGCTTCGTGTACTCCGGCTCCAGATCCGCGCCGTTCATCTCTCTTGCGAGCTGTATTGCGCGGGCGGCGTACTTCAGAACCTGGGTGGTCTCAATTCCCGAGATGTCGTCGAAAAACCAGCCATCGCTCATGTACATGAGCATGGCATGTCTTTGCATCTCCAGGAGCTTGAGGGCTCCTACCATCTCTACGCTCGAGAGCTCCTTGACAGCATGCTTTGCCATGAACCTCGACACATTCTCCAGAGATCTGTCCAGCACCACTTCGATATAATCGTCCCTGGCTTTCCAGGGGTCCTTGAAGCAGAGAGCCGCCTCCTTCTCGTAGACGGGGATGAGTGCATCCCTGAGCCAGTCCATGGCAGAGCGAAGCGGTGCTCTCCATGCCTGGTTCCAGCCCGGATTGGCCCCTGTATTGCAGCCGCAATCGCTCTTCCAGCGCTCCACACCGTGGGGGCAGCTCCAGGATGTGTTCTCTCTGATCTCTGCCTCCTGGACAGGCGGGTGTTTCTCCAGATATTCGCCGTAGACGGTTATTCTGGCCAGGCCTTCTGCCTCCAGATGATACAGACAATAGGCCAGGGCCATGTCGCCCCCGGCGTGGTGGTGGCCGTAGGTCTCTCCGTCTGTGGCAACATTGACGATCTGGGTCTCATCCCCGGAGAAGACAGAGATCAGACGGTCGGCGAATGAATTTCCATCATCCAGGAGATTGGAGAAAGCTATATCCTTGGCGATCTGCCCGTCGTACACAAAGATGGCAATGGTCCTGCCCGATTCGAGCCGGCAGAAGTAGGGGTGCCTCAAATCCAGACCGTTTGCCGCATCCTTCCATTCCCCATCCCCAATCTTTCGATATCTCGCAACCTGATGGGGGGCCAGGATCGCAAACTTCATCCCATGTTCCGCCAGGATGTCCAGGCTGATCCTATCAACAGCGGTCTCTGGCAGCCACATTCCTTCCGGCTTCTTTCTCATGCGGTGCTCGAAATCCCTCATTCCCCAGATAACCTGCGTTCGGCGGTCTCTGATATTGGAGAGAGGCAGGATCATGTGGTTGTAGGCCAGGGCTATGGCGGGAATGTGGCCGGAAAAACTGTCATCAGATCCTCCGCCAGCTTCGATGATGGCCTGGAGCGTCTCCGGCCCTTTCGTCTCCATCCAGGACAGAAGCGTTGGCCCAAAATCGTGACTAATTTTTTTATAATTATTGACTATATCGATGATCTTTCTTTCTGGACCGAGTATGCGCGCCGCTGCATTCGGGGCATAGCACTCGAAATTCACCTGGACATTCCAGTCGTGGTACGGCTGAGCCGAGTCCTGGACCTCTATCTCCTCCAGCCACGGGTTTTCTCTGGAAGGCTGGTAAAAATGGCCATGGATGCAGATATAGCGCGTCAATTAATTACCTCTTCATACATAACAAAGCTCTCGGGGCTTATTTGAAATCCTTCTGTTTGATTGATAATTCCCGGCATTGAGGGACCTGGACCCATCCAGATAAAATCCGCCGACTCGATGACCTTTTTCCACTTCTTTTTCCCAAAGTTGAATCTGAAGTTCGCCTGGGTCCTGCCGAAGTTCATGATGCAGAGCACCCGGCAAGAATCGTGCCATCGGTGGAGGAAGATCAAATCATCTCTGTTGAAGACTTCCTGGCAATCCTTAGAGAGTTTAGAAAGTGCTGGAATCTCTTTTCTCAGGCAGAGAAGCTGCCGGTAGAATTCGAGCATGAACCTGTGCTTGCCCGTATGACGCTTTTGCCAGCAGATTTTGGACCTTTGAAACGTTTCCGCGTCCTCCGGGTCTGGTGGGGTCTCCGAATCTTTGAACTCCAGCCGTCTTCCCTCCCTTGTGGCCCTCACAAGATTCGGATCTGAATGGCTTACAAAGTAGAGAAAAGGAGCGTTTTCTGCGTACTCCTCTCCCATGAAGATCAGAGGGATGAAAGGTGCCAGGACGACCACACCTGCAGCGAGCTTCAGAGCCTCGAAGGAGACGAGATTGGAGAGTCGATCTCCCTGGCTCCTGTTTCCCACCTGATCGTGGTTTTGGGAGAAGACAAAAAACTTGCTGGCTGGAATTCCAAGAGATGAGCTCCCGTGATGCCTTTTCCTGTACTTCGAGTAGTTCCATGAGTAGACAAAACCCTCTCGCAACGCCTTCACCAGATCCTCAACCTTTCCGAAGTCCCGATAGTAGCCGCCGCGTTCTCCAGTGAGCAGCGCATGGAGGGCATGGTGCAGGTCATCGCACCACTGAGCGTCGAATCCGTAACCCCCGCTCTCCTGAGGATTTATGATACGGACATCATTCAGGTCGCTCTCAGCAATGAGATAGAACTTCCTGTATCCGGCAGAGAAATCCGCCACTCTTTCGGAGAGCTCCTGCAGGAAGGGCCTGGCACTCGTGTCGTGGATGGCATGGACCGCGTCCAGACGGAGTGCATCTACGTGGTAATCTCTGAACCAGTAAAGAGCGTTCTCGATGAAGAAGTTCCTCACCTCGTCACTACAGGCGTCATCGAAGTTGAGAGCGTCTCCCCAGGGAGTGCTGTATTTTTTCGTGCGGTAAGGTCCAAACTCACTGAGGTAGCTTCCCTCTGGACCCAGGTGGTTGTAGACTACATCCAAAATCACTGCCAAGCCCTGCTCGTGGCAGGCATTCACCAATCCTTTCAGCCTCTGCGGGCCCCCGTAGGAGCCCTGCACAGCAAAGGGGTAGGCACCGTCATAACCCCAGTTTCTCTCCCCCGGAAACTGCCCTACGGGCATGATCTCGAGAGCTGTGATGCCCAGATCGTGCAGATCCTCCAGCCTGGGAACGACCGCCTCGAAGGTTCCCTCCTTAGTGAAGGTTCCGACATGCAGCTCATAGGCTATCATCTCCTCCAGAGGCATGCCCGGCCAGCAGGCGTCGCTCCAGGGATAGGTATGGTCCACAACCTGAGAGGGCCCATGCACCCCCTGGGGCTGAAAATGGGAAGCAGGGTCGGGCCTCCGCTTCATTCGATCCAGCCCATAGAAGTAGGAAGCATCCGGAGGAACGTCAACCGCATCAAAGATCCAATAGCCTCGAGCATCCTTATTCCCCAGTATATCCCTGTGGTCAGGGTAGACGATTTTTAAGGTTACTTCTCTATGCAGCGGAGCCCAGACAGTAAATCTGCACTCGCCATCTCCCAGATAACTGGCCCCTATCTCCATCTGTCACCACCATTTCAGGATATCAGGCCCAACCGGGCGTCAGTCTGATCAACTCAGGCCTGATCTCCTTTAATAAAACTCAGGAGGCTTCCCACCACTCTGAGCGAGACTGCTATTGATTCAGGTTTATCGAGACTGCTACTCAGTTCAAAGACAGACCTGTCCAGCAGAAAAGCATTAAGCAATGCTTCGAGTTCTGTCTTCTCTTTGGGCAGGAGCGAAACATTCTCTATTGTCTTCAAATATGAGCTGATGAATACTCCGCCGATATATTTGAACCAGAGCTCTTCCCATGGCTCCAGCAAAAGGAGGTCCTCCTTTCTGTTCGAGGCATGATTTAGCAGTGCGCAGCAGGCGGCACTGTGAATGGATACGATCATGGCTGCCAGATCGAGGGCAGGCGAACGCTTCAACTTACGCTCCTCCATGCTTTGTTCCGGTTTACCATCGAACCCGAAGAGGACGAAATCCTTTCCAGTGTACAGGAGCTGGCCCAGGTGGTAGTCTCCGTGAACTCTGATTCTCAGCGCAGAGAGCTTTCGCTGCAGAATCTTTCTCAGGTGGCTCAATATTTCTTTTTCGGATTCCAGAATTGTCGAAGCATCGCTCTGGGTCTTTTCAGGAAGAGTCTTTGAAAATCTTTTGAGTGAACGAAACGACCTGGAGACCGAGACCCGCATGGACTGGTAAAGTGACCTTTGGTAGATAACAGTGTATGAAGTCGGTGCAAAGTCCGGATCGTCTGATGACGCAAGGATCAGGTGCATCTCTCCGGTATGCCTTCCCAGGAGCTGGGCCATCTCCAGATAGACTCCTCCGATCAGGTCTCTGACAAGAGGCGGCATGGACCCGGGATCGATATCTATAAGAGATTTCGGTCCAGCCGGTGGATTCTTTGCCTCCTCTTTTCTTGATAGAACTCTCTCGAAATACCTTTCCACCTCATCTACGGTATATGTCCGGGCGTCGCCTTCATTGGCAACAAAATCCTGGAGCAGGCCTACGGACAGAGGCCCAAACTTGGGCCTTCTGAACTCTATGCCTCCGGCAAAAGGAGCGATATGGGCAAATCCATTTTCCGACAAGAACCTGGTAATGACAATCTCATGATCTCCCTCTTCCATTCGTCTGTAGAGTTTCAGGAAGTATCTTTCCTTGAACTGGATATACACGGTGTTGTTTGAGATCTTTTGAATCTCTGAAGAAATGCCGTTGATATCGGGAACGGTTCGAGATGCTTTCTTGGGGTAAAAGAAAAGGCATCCATTGGCATCTTTTGCCCTCTTCCGGTGCAGGATCATGGCCAGAAGTCTCTCGCGAAGATTCGCATTATAGATGCCGTCGTAGACGATTCCCTCTTCGGTTTCCGTGCGGAGCCTCATGATGATGGCCTGTGGATGCTTCTCTGTTATCCTGTTGGCCTCATCACCCGAGGCAAATGCCAGTGGCACAAGGCAGAGATCCGGCAGGCCATCGGTGTAGTCCATCTTGACGATCAAGAGATGATACGGAAGGTCCTCATACGGAAGGTCCTCGGTTAGTGTCATGCAGTCATTGATATGCACCCGTCCTATAACCCTGCCCAAACCTCCAAACCAGCCCAGGCATCTGAGATGGGCAGGGAGAATCTCCTCCAGTCTCTCCCGGTTCGGAATCTCCGGGAACTTTTCCCAGCTTTGTGCAACGATCGAAAAGAGAGTTCCATTATCGACTGCGCAAACCTGTGGTTTCTTCTCCACCAGATGGAACCAGAAATGATCATAGGGTCCAAGAGTGATGGGATAAGGAGATCTTTCGATAGGATTGAACTGGTTTCTGCTTACGACCTCCACCGGAGTGAAGCCAGCGTAATCTGCAAGATCAATATCCACCTGCTGTGAGTACCTGGAGAGGTTAGCTATCACCAGCATCATCTGCTCCTGATAAATGCGAATGAAGGCCATGACTTTGGAGTTGCCCGGATAGAGCATTTTAGTGCCTCCTCTTCCAAAAGCTTTGAACCTTCTGCGAAGTGCATTTGTCTGTTTCATCCACCACAGGATTGAAGATGGATTGCCCTCTTGATTGGCCACATTAACAGCCTCATAGTGGTAAGAAGGATCGATTATTACTGGCAGGTACAGCTCCTGGGGATTGGCAAGTGAGAAGCCTGCATTCGTGTCCGGACTCCACTGCATGGGCGTCCTCACCCCATTTCTGTCACCGAGATAGTAGTTGTCTCCCATCCCGATCTCGTCTCCGTAGTATATTACCGGCGTTCCTGGAAGTGAGAAGAGCAAAAAAAACATGAGCTCAATCTTTCTGCGATCGTCCTTCAAGAGGGGAGCGAGTCTGCGCCTGATTCCCAGGTTAATCTTGGTGCGCGGGTCCCGGGCGTAGATTCTGTACATGTAGTCCCGCTCCTCATCCGTGACCATCTCAAGCGTCAGCTCGTCATGGTTGCGCAGGAACAGGGCCCACTGGGAAGTCGCCGGAATGGCGGGAGTCTGGTCGAGGATATCGATGACGGGAAAACGGTCCTCCATCTCCACGGCCATGAAGATCCTGGGCATGAGCGGAAAGTGAAAGGCCATATGACACTCATCGCCATCGCCAAAATAGGCTGCTGCTTCCTCAGGCCACTGGTTGGCTTCGGCGAGAAGCATTCTGTTCTTATATCTTCCATCTACATATTTCCTTAGCTTCTTCAGAAATTCGTGAGTCTCGGGCAGGTTCTCGCAATTCGTACCATCGCGTTCATAGAGGTAAGGGACTGCATCCAGCCTGATGCCATCCACTCCGGTCCCCAGCCAAAAGTCAATTACCCTCATCATCTCCCTCTGAACATGGGCACTATCGTAGTTGAGGTCGGGCTGGTGGGAATAAAAGCGGTGCCAGTAATATGCCTTGGCGATGGGGTCCCAGGTCCAGTTGGAGGTTTCGAAGTCCTTGAAAATTATCCTCGCATCACGATATCTTTCAGGGGTGTCGCTCCAAACATAAAAGTCCCTCCAGACGGACCCGGGCCTTGAGTTCCTGGCCCTTTGGAACCAGGGATGCTTGTTCGATGTATGGTTCAGCACCATCTCGGTGATGACCTGGATCCCCCGCCCGTGAGCTTCCTTCATGAATTTTCGAAACGTCTTCAGGTCACCGTAATCAGGATGCACATTGCGGTAATCGGTGATGTCGTATCCATCATCCTTGAGTGGCGAGGGATAGAAGGGGAGGAGCCAGATGGCCGTTACACCTAGGTCTTTGAGGTAGTCCAGTTTCTGAATAATCCCCTGGAAATCCCCAATGCCATCTGCATTGCTGTCATAAAAGCATCTGATGTGAACCTCATAGATGATCGCATCCTTGTACCAGAGGGGATCATCGTTAAAGGAAGAGTCTCTTGTTGCCATGGTTGAATCAGTGATCAGATTCATGTTTCTTCGGTATCCTTAAATTTTGCGGGACACCAGTTTTGAAATCTGGCGGGTTCGTCAATACCGTATGATCCAATTATCCAATACGGTCCCCGAATTTCATCACGTGTCCTGCGATATGATCGGCGAATTATTGCTCTATGACGGCCAGGTGAAGTATCAAGTCCTGCCAATTGGTCAGTACTGTGTTAATTAATACTGTTCTCAAATAATTTAAATCTTGCTGTTTGATGCTCTTGCCCGTATACACCAGGCCAGTCAGATTTTCAGCATCAAATATTGAATCCGAGATATCATTATGAGGATTAAACTCCCTTTGCGATAGCTTTTTTTTAATCTCTATCTAACTCAAGGGCAACGTTTTTAGATGTCGAGCTTAAAGTAGCAGGGGTTAACGGCAATCTGGTGAGGATAAAATGGATCTGGGGGATAGAATCTCCGTGGAGAGGAACGGCATGTCCTACGAGGGCGTGCTCATGCCATCTCGACGCGTTGGACATGTAGTCATAAAGCTGGACAATGGCTACAACATTGGCCTGCGGGCTTCAGAGAGAGACCTCAAGCTCGTGAAGAAGGGCCAGGATCTGAAGCCCTTGGAGAAGGATAAACTGCTTCAACAGAAGGCAGGCCTTCCCCAGGTCTCCATACTGTCTACGGGAGGGACCATTGCCAGCAAGGTCGATTACAGGACGGGGGCCGTCACCAGCCAGTTCTCTGCCGGTGAGATCATCTCCGCCATCCCGGAGCTGGAGGAGATCGCCAACTACCATGCTCGTGTGATCTACCAGATCTTGAGCGAGAATATGCGCGCAGACTACTGGACGGCACTCGCGCGGGCGGTGGCAGAGGAGATCAGCGGGGGGGCCGAGGGTGTTATCATAACCCATGGCACCGATACCATGATGTATACCGCTGCAGCGCTCTCCTTCATGCTGAAGACACCGGTGCCTGTGGTTATCGTCGGATCGCAAAGGAGCTCTGACCGGCCCAGCAGCGATGCTTCCATGAATGCCATCTGCGCTGCCTCAGCCGCCATTCATGACATTGCAGAGGTCTGTGTGGTTATGCATGGCACGACCAGCGATGATTACTGTTCCATTCACCGCGGCACTCGAGTCCGCAAGATGCATACCTCCCGCAGAGATGCCTTCCAGAGCATGAACCAGCAGACTTTAGGGCGCGTAGATTACCTCACCAGAAAAATTCAGACTTTCCTGCCTTATTGCCGCCGTGGCGAAGTGGATTTACAGTTGGCAGAAAAGCTTGAGCCTAGATGCGCTCTCGTCAAGTACACGCCAGGATCATCCCCGGAAATCCTGAATTACTACATCGATAAGGACTATAGGGGAATCGTCATTGAGGGAACTGGCCTTGGTCACGTGGCTTCCGACTGGATAGACGGCATAAGGAGAGCCACAGAGGAGGCTATTCCCGTGGTCGTAGCCTCGCAATGCCTGCGGGGCAGGGTCTGTGATAGAGTTTATGACACCGGGCGCTACATGCTAGATGCAGGAGCAATCGAGGGCGAAGACATGCTGCCAGAGGTGGCGCTGGTCAAGCTCATGTGGGTACTGGCAAATAGGCCGGATGAGGTTCGTTCCTTGATGAAGACACCTCTCGCAGGAGAGATCGGCTTCTCCACCCCCATTACAGTATAGAATGCATGGCCTGTATGACGCCCGGTCCAAGACCCGGGTGTTAGAGGTTAGCATGAAGAACAATGGGCAGATCCGGCGGAGCATTTCGGGCAAGGGACCCAAAAGGAGAGCGTAAAGGCCAAACCTTATAAGCAAGGTGAATAGTGCCACAATCTCAGGATTATCGGAGGAATTCGTTTTGACACGCAAGCCAGCAAGTATGTATAGAAGGCGGGAACGGCCTTACACGCGCAGAAAGTATATGGGCGGCGTCCCCGGAAGCAAAGTTGTTCACTACGACATGGGAAATCTGGAGGAAGATTTTCCTATAAAGCTCACCCTAGTTGTCACGGAGCCATGCCAGATCAGGCATACCGCTCTTGAGGCAGCGAGGGTTGCAGCCAACCGTTTCCTCCTGAAGATGGTGGGCAGGACCAACTTCCACCTCAAACTCAGGACTTATCCTCACCATGTTATACGCGAGAATAAGCAGGCCACGGGAGCCGGTGCCGACCGTGTCTCTAGCGGCATGAGAATGGCTTTCGGCAAGGCTGTGGGAACTGCGGCCAGGGTCGAGGCCGGCCAGAAGCTCTTCACAATTGGAGTAACGCCCCAATACCTTAACAATGCAAAGGTGGCATTGACAAGGGCAGGCCATAAGTTGCCGACACCCATTCAGATAGTTGTGGATTCGGGTCAAGAGCTGATAAGGTAATCTGGATGGATGACTATTTAGCGGGCCTGGATCGGGCCATAAAGAAGATGCCGGCCACTCGTGAGACCAAGGAGAGGTTCGTCATACCTCCAGTCAAGGTCTTTTACGAAGGCAAGACAACTGTCCTAGAGAACTTTGGAGCTATAGCGGATACTCTGAACCGCGATCCGGAACACCTTATGAAGTATCTGCTCCAGGAGATGGGAACAGCCGGCAAGATCGAAGGGCAGCGCGGGATCTTTCAGGGAAAGTTTGGCGAAACCGCCATTGCCCGCCAGATAGAGTCCTACTTCGAAGAGTACGTGGTCTGCACAGAGTGCAGGCTGCCCGATACTCATCTCATCAAAAGCGATCGTGTGCTGACGCTCAAGTGCGATGCCTGTGGAGCTCACCGGCCCGTACGCAAAAGAAAGGCCACGGCAGCAGTGCAGAAGGATGTCATTGAAGAAGGCGAGACTTATGAGCTGCGCATCGAGTCCGTGGGCAACAAGGGCGACGGCATAGCCAAGGTGGACAAATACCTCATCTTCGTACCAAGCGCCGTTAAAGGCGAGATCGTCAAGGCCAAGATCAAGAAGATCAGCGGAACTCTGGCCTTTGCCGAGGTCGTGGAGAGGAAAGGCAAGGTAGCTTAGAATGGAAGAGAAGATCACTCTTACCTTCAATGAGGAGAATAAATACCTCCTTGAGTTCTCTCCTCCTCCTTTCTGGTTGGAGTTTGCCAGAGGTTATGGCGGCCTTCCCTGGATAGAGATCGGCAACGAGCGGACGGCTATAGTCGCCGAAAACTATTCCTACCTGCTCGACCTTCTGGTTCAGGCGAGGCTATACCGGCTCAGCAGGCTGCCATATGATGCGCGACTGAAGTAAGCAACTGAAAAAACATTTCAATAGATGTCCGAACCAATGGCATCCATGCAAGGCTACCTCATTCGAGGCTTGCCGATCATCAAAGAGGGCGATGATGTCGCCTCATTGATCCAGTCTCTTTTTGAGTTTCAGGAAGGAGACGTGCTCTGTCTTGCAAGTACAATTGTAGCCAAGTCTGAGGGTCGCATCCGGGATCTTGAGAGCTACCGGCCAGGAGGCCGCGCTGCAGAGATTGCGAGGGTTATTGGAAAAGACCCCAGGTTTGTGCAGGCGGTCCTGGACGAATCCGAGGAAGTCTTGCTTGACCGGCCTTTTCTGCTGGTGGTAACCCGTTTTGGCCACATCGGTGTCAATGCGGGGATCGACCAGTCCAATGTAGGAGACGAAAGGATACTTCTGCTGCCAGAGAACCCCTGCATGAGCGCGGAACGGCTGCGCGCGAGCCTGGGAAAGGATTGCGCTGTCATCATCACCGATACCTGCGGCCGGCCTTTTCGCACTGGTGTGGCAGGCATAGCCGTGGGCTGGGCTGGGATTGCCGCCTTGCGGGACTGGCGCGGTGAGCGCGATATGCACGGCAAGGTCCTGGAGATTACACAGGAAGCCATCGTGGATGAGATAGCGGCCGCCGCTAATCTGCTCATGGGTGAGGCAGGAGACGGGACTCCTGCTGTCGTTATTCGCGGCTTGAAGTACCCTCGCTCCGGCGGAAACGTCTTCATGGCTGAAGAGATGGACGTCATCAGGCCACGGCTGAAGAGTTAAGGTTTTATCAGAGCCCGGGGTAAGCTGTTCTCTCGTGGGACAGCCAATTCGCGTGGTAATTCCTTTCAAGAATCAGGGTACGAAAAGCAGACTCGCTTCCGTTCTCTCTCCCCAGGAGCGGCAGCTATTTTCGATTGCTATGCTTAGAGACGTCCTGGATGCCGTCGCAGGTTTTGGACTGGTGACAATCCTCTCCAGGCCGGGGTTGAAGATATCAGATGTTGGCATTGATGCAGAGATCCGGGAGTCGAAGCAGGATCTGAACGATGCCCTCAACTACCTGATCGCAGAAGAAGCCATGCATGGGTGGCCGTCGGACATTCTGATAGTCATGGCCGATCTTGCTCTTTTGACGGAAAAAGAGGTGGCTGGAATTCTCAACTGCGAGGGCGACGTTGCACTCTGCCCTGGGCGGGGCGGGGGCACCAATATGATCCTCATCAGGAACCCCAGGTTTCGCACCCGCTACCAGGGTCTGAGCTTTCCCAAGCACACAGCCTTTGCTCACCAGGCCGGAATGGAGGTCTCGATCTATGAGTCCTTCCGGGCCGGATGCGATATCGATGAGCCGGAGGATCTGGCAGAAGTACTGCTGCACGGGCGGGGCGGATCGAAGGAAATTTTGGAGGATATGGGATTTGCTCTATCGGAAAATGGCAGAGCAGTCCCGGAGTCGCCCCTCCGGTCTGTAAGTTTGCAATCACAAAGTCAGCAATGCAGTGAACCCGGAATTCCGTGATGCCGTATCCAATCCTTGTAGCTCAAATAATAAGCCAGCGATCCCGGGCGAAACCTTCCTGGGCTGCCGCTGGCAGAAACTATTTATATATAATTTAACGCACAAGCGTTTCCTCTTGACCCCATGTTCCTGCGCTGATCTTGTCAGCTTCTGAAAAATAATTCCGTCTCCCAGGGTCTTGTCATGCTTAAACTTTTGACAGTCTATTCTCATGAGGGGAAGCTAACAAGCGCATTTTTGTCCAAACCCCATCTCTTTCTTTCCTTCTCGAAGTCAACATAACAATTTTGGCTATCTTTTTGAAAGGATAACCTTTAAGACCTCCTGAGTAGCGTACTATTGCGGAGGTATCAGGAGAATGGGATTTAAGTGTGTATTAATAGCTTTGGCCTTGGTTATGTGTCTTTCAATGACAACCCTCGGCCTCGATCCAGTTCAGCCGAAGTTCCCGACAGATGAAATGTCGGGCAGCGAGATCATTCAGGAAGTTCAGAGTGGCGTCTATACCAATCCAGATGATGCGTCATTATCTTTCCGGAATGAGAGTCTGTTCATTATAGATAAATATACGGGCATGAGCCCCAATGCTGTGAAATTAGGCTACAGGGCGCCTGTAAATATCTATTGGAATGGACGTGGCTATGCGCCGGTGGCAGGAAACTGGTCTTTCACTCTTACAAGTGTTGACACCAGCTACCTCAATATCGGCCTTTACCAGATAGAGGATGGTGTATCCGGCTACGGTCAGCTGACGCACAATGGATTCACCACCCCGGTCACTGCGGGAGGCACCGTTCTGGGAGACCGCCTGGCACTATTCGTGACGCCTGTGGGCACCCAGAACCTCTATCGCTTCAGCCTGACCATAATGCCGGGCACAATGAACGGAGATTACGTCTTCACGGCACCGGGAATAACCCAGCCGGGAGTCGCCTTTGGCAGCCTGTTGTCATCACAGGCTCCCTCTGTTCCTGCGGCGGCACCAACTTACCAGACCACTGCAGCTTTGCCGGCCACTCAGGCCATGCAGACAAGCCAGACTCAACAGGCTGCACCAGTCTACTAGAAAAATACAGATATAGCCTCCCGGGATACGCCCGGGATATATTTTTATTAGATATTTATCTAATTGATTTTTCTCTATCTATCTCTCATCTTAAATATGTCGTTTTGATTTGATTGGCAGGGCAAGCCCATTACCATTATTAATAGCATTCACCAATTGGGACTGAGGGTTAGTAATATGGCGTTTAACAAAATTCTGGTAGTATTGATATTATTCATCAGTCTGATCGCGGTTGCATCATCACAGGGGTATATGGGCACTGTGACCACGGGGACGGGAATAGTGCCTCCTCTGACCGTCGGCAAGGGAACAATTTCTCCTGCGAGCGTTGGTGCACTTTCGACTCAATTAAACCTGACTGGAAGCTGGTCGGTTGATCTGAAGGGTTCAGAGATCAGGCACCTTGACCTGCAGGTATTTCAGGAAGGCGACCTGATTGCGGGATCAGGACAAATGCTTGTTGGCGGCGACAATAAGGCAGTGACTGCGGCAGGGTCTGTTGCCGGGGACAGGCTTACCATATTCGTCTCCTCAGTCGATAAACCGGAGGTCTTCAGGCTGGAGCTCTCTGCATCCGGAACAGCTCTTGCGGGCCAGTTTGACTCCCTTTCCAGCGATTTTATTCGAGATTCGGGAACGGTTACCGGAAGCATGGATCTCTCGCCCCGGCAGACTCAACCAACTACGCTTGGCGGAAGCCTCAATCCAAGTGCAACCTCCGGCGCATTGCTGGGAAGGGCCACTGAGGCTCAAAATGAGATGGATTCGTCAGATCATCTCATAGAAAGTAAGACCGTCTACAAGAGCAGCAATGGCCAGAGTGTCTCATCCACCTCGGAAGGAACGCAGGTCACCACCAGCTACTGATGATCCCGAAGTTTGGAGGAAAAAGATTAATGCTCAAACAAGCTGAAACTGTTGCCAGGGAATCCAAGATGAGAGCTCTAATCGCGATACTGATTCTGATGCTTGCCGCAGGGCCTCATGCTGCGGCCACTTGCTCCTGCTCATTGGGCGGGGGAGCCTCATACAATTTCCTGGGCGATTCGGCAGTAGATATCAATATGGACGGCTATGACGAGTTTGCGCGAGAAAATGTCCCTACGAGCACTGTCGCCACTGTGAGCACGGTTGTTATCCCGGATGTAAAGACGGCGGCGCAGAGCCGGTTGAACCTGAATTTAGAAGACAAGAGCAGCCTTTATCTCGTTTTATCAAAGACCCAGGAAGGCTTCCATGGCGATGGAAGTATGACCGCAGCTAATGGAACGGAGACTGTGAATGCAGTGGGAACGCTAGAGGGCAATAAGCTATCGGTCGATGTAACCACTGGCGGCGGAAAGCTTTACAGATTTAATCTGGCCAGCGAAGGCAGCACGGTAATAGGGGATTTCAGCGAGACTCTGCCAGATGGAGAGACCTCAACAGGATTGGCGAGCGGAAAGTGGAGATCTGAAGCATCCTAACCGGTATGAATATAATGAGAATCAGAAACGATAGTAGATCCAATTTGATGACGTGAACTGCTAAATGGTTGTGGAATGGTGTGCCGGTGCTCTTTGCACCGGCCGGCATCAACCAGCATCAACTAACATCTTGCTTCCCCGGGCTGAACTTCTTCATGATGCGTTTCATGTTCATCTTGCCCATGCCGCCTCTCATGCCTTTGATTGCCTTTTGCATGGCCTGATGGGACTTGAGAAGCTCTCGAACGAGATCTGGGGACGCACCACTGCCCCGGGATATGCGCTTGATGCGCGACGCTGTTATGACCTTCGGGTCCTCGAGCTCCACGGCAGTCATAGAGTCCATGACGACTCGATACTTGTCCAGGCGGTCTTTGGTCATCTGATATTCTTTGTCTGAGAGCTCAAAGCCCAGGCCTCCCATGGGCAGCATCTGCATGATCTGTTTTAAGGGACCGAGCTTGTTCATGGCCTCCATCTGCTGATACATATCCCGGAGGGTGAACTTGCCTCGCATGAGGGATTCGACGTCCACATTTTGGTCCGTCTGGACCTCCTGGGCTCTTTCGATAAGCGTTTTGATGTCCCCCATGCCAAGCATGCGGGAGATAAATCGGTCTGCTTCGAACTTCTCCAGGTCTGCAGGCGTCTCACCCACACCGATGAAAGCCACAGAGGTCTTGGTCTCAGCCACTGCCGAGAGAGCTCCGCCGCCCTTGGCTGTGCCGTCCAGCTTGGTGATGATGACGCCGGTGATCGAAACCGCCTCGTTGAACGCCTTGGCCTGCTCGCTCGCCTGCTGGCCTAAAGCCGCATCCATCACCAGTAGCTTCTGATCGGCATTGACCACCGCGTGGATGTCTTTCATCTCCTGGATCAGATCGCCTTCCAGAGCGTGGCGTCCTGCGGTATCGACGATTCTCACATCGTACTTTTTGGTGGCTTCCAGACCGTTCCTGGCTACGGCAGCGGCATCGAGGTTGCCCCTTTCGCCGTAAAAGAATATGCCCTGCTTCTCGCAGAGGGCCTTGAGCTGGTCGAAGGCCCCGGCCCGGAAAGTGTCTGCGCAGATGACCGCGGTCCGCAGCCCCTTTCTCTGGAAGAAGGTAGCCAGCTTTGCCGCCGTCGTTGTCTTTCCCGATCCCTGCAGACCCACGAGCATTATATTCTGCTTCTTGAGAGGGATATCCGCACCGCGGCCCACCAGGTTGATCAATTCCTGATAGACGATGTTGATGACGTGCTCGCGCGGGTTCATGCCCGCGGCAGGCTTCTCATTGAGGGCACGCTCTTTGATGGTATTGGAGAGCTGCATTACCAGCTTTACATTCACATCTGCCTGCAGGAGTGCACGCTGAATCTCCCGCACGGCATCATCTACCAGGGCTTTATCGATCTTATTCGCCGACGCAATCTTCTTCAGAGCATTGCGCAGCGATCCGCCTAAGTTTTCGAGGACCATAATGCTTCGAGGTCATGTGGTCTCTAAACCATATAAAATGTTCCTTGGCAGACGAGAGGCAAAATTGATTATAGCGGAAAGAGGAGCCACACTCTTCTTATAGCCGGAACTGCGGCCTGTTCCCTGAACTTTTTAAAGTCCTTTTGCATTAACCTTAAGCAATTTGACCGGCATACTGTAGTCATGATATGGACACAGTAGAATGCCTGCTCTCGGCATTTCCCCTTTACTCAGAAGACCTGAACATAGACCTCACCAAACCCTCGGGCCGGTTCCAGTGGTTTTTGGCCTCGATCCTCTTCGGCGCGAGGATAAGCGAGAAGATCGCGGCACAGACATACAGGGCTTTTCAGGAGGCGGAGATCGACACCCTTGAGAAGATCCTGTCCGCAGGCTGGGACGGGCTGGTCAGAATTCTGGATGCAGGCGGATATGTGCGATATGACTTCTCCACTGGAACCAAGCTGATCAACATAATGTCAGAGCTGAGGGAGAGATACGGAACCCTGGAAGAGCTTCGCCGGCAGTCGTCTGATGCCAAGGATTTGGAGAGGCGATTGCAGGAGTTCAAGGGCATCGGGCCGGTGACGGCGCAGATCTTCTTAAGAGAGATGAGAGCGGTTTGGGGCGTCAATCCGGATGTCTCTGACAGGACGCTGGAGATGGCGGAGTGGCTGGGCATAGACCTGAAAGAGCTTTCCGGAGAAGATCTATCCAGAGTGGAGACGGCGCTCATAAAGCTATATCTGCGATACTGCAAGAGAAAGAGATGTCTCGACTGTCCCCTCTCCAAATGCCAGATGAGGATCAGGCCGGCAAAGATGCAGGAGAATAAAATTCACCCAGAAGGTTCACCCAAGAGAATAGAAGCCGGTTAAAGAGAGTTCCCCGGCTGAAAACGGCTTTCATCCTGCATCCTTTACTATGGCCTCAACCTCATCCATGAACTCAGGCCGGCTCATCTCTTGCAGCTCCACGGGCGTGAAGAATTCGTACCAGTTCCGAAGCCCTATTTCATGAAAAAAGTTCAGCAGGACAAGAGAACCAAAAAAAAAAGCCGCATGAAAAAGCGCTCGTTTCACTCTTCGCCCAGAGTTATGTCGGTATGCATACAACCAGGGGTGAGGTGACCTATGAGCTGACAAGCGCAGGCTTGGGTATGCGTCGCGAGATCTTGCAGAAATTCGGTGCCGGAGTTAAGCTGCCTTGAAACCTTGGAATACCCCATGGCTCCTGGTGTCTGGTATCCAAACCTTTTCTCTTCCGGGTCGATATGCCATTTGCGGTCATCTTTACATTCGCACTGCATAGGCCAACTATATATTTCATCCTGCCTATTATACTACAGAGATATGATCCTGTGTCGGCTTCAAGTGCGACTCGGGTGATCGAACATCCGTTTCAGAGAACGCCTCAAAGAGTCTGAGAATCAGCTGGTAGATGCAAGTTTGAACCAATGAAACGGGAACAGGAAATTCTCATGACAGCAAATTGGAGATGAAATAAATGGGAAAAATATATCCAACCGGACTGCAGATATCGCCCACAGAAATTCAGCATAATATGGGCATGTTCGCGGCCACGGCCAAGCTTCTGATGGCCGTAACCTATCCGGCAACATTTGACTGGCGAAAGACGGCACAAGGAGACTATACGACTCCCATCCGTGACCAGGGGCAATGTGGTAGTTGCGTCGCTTTTGCCACCATCGGACTGATGGAGTCCGTCCTGGAGATCGCAAAGAAAGATCCCAGGTTGCAGCCGGATCTATCCGAGGCCTATCTCTTTCCGAGGGGCGGAGGGCATTGCGCAACCGGCGCTCAGTTTGTGAGGATGATCATGGCCGCCGAGTCTGGTGTATGTGATGAGTCGTGCTGCCCCTATACAGGAGACTGGAAACCATGCCCGGATTATAAGAATAGATTGACGGCGATCTCTTCATATAAGACAATTTTTAGCGCAGACCAGGCCAAGGCCTACATAGCCACCACCGGGCCGGTCATGACCGGCATGGAGGTCTATACAGACTTCTTCGACTACGACGGCGGGATCTACAGCCAGGAGTACGGAGACTTCGCTGGCAACCACGCAGTCGTGATTGTGGGTTATAACGATAACGAAGGCTATTGGATCGGCAAGAACTCCTGGAGCACCTCCTGGGGCGAATCGGGGTGGTTCAGAATTAAGCAGGGCCAATGCGGCATGGGTTCAAGCTTCCCGTTCTATTCCGCTTTGATCGGCTCCGGTCCAGTTCCGCCCACACCTGGCCCAGTTATTCCCGATCTTACCGCTCCAATTGATGGCACCTTCTATGTTACCATGACCAAGAAGCCTGCCACGGGAGATGCTATTCTGATAGTGAATAGTACAGAGATCGGCCCCATGACCATCAATAAGATCGTGACTGCGGGTGCCTTCAAGAAGGGCAACACTATCCAGTTCGATCTCAAGGGCGTCGCTCATAAGAATGCTTGTTTCCCATCGGGCTGGAGGATATGGACTCTCAGGATGGGAGACGGTAAATATGAATTCAGAGTTCAGGAGAAATGATTTCAAAATCACGGATGAAGGAGTTCAGCTTAATCTTATCGTTCCTATTTTTCATTTTTTTTAAGATATGAAAAGGAATTGTTTATCTTGAGGAGCATACGAACTCAGTCAGAGCAAATCGTTACAGATATTTAGCAATTGTCTGTCCATTTTCCGGGAATTAGAATCATAAATAAGTACGTTTTGGGAAATAACCACAAAGTTTATAATTACCCGAGTTTAAATCGTCATCTGTCGTGAATAGAATGGCATTCGGATCGGAGAGACGCATTGGAATTCTGGTTTCGGTCGCGTCATGTCATGTTCGAGAAGCCAAACGAAATTGATGCTAGATGCAAATGGAGGCTTTATATGAAAAAAAATCTTAATATAATAATTGGAGCTGTTTTAATAGCTTTGATAGCACCGATAATTGCACAACTGCCATCCGAAGCTATAACCGGCAGTCGTGAACTAGTCGCGCAAACTTATACTCCCGCCATAATCAATCCGATGGATCCCAATTACGTTTGGGGCAACCCGCTAGCAATAGACCTCAATGGCGTAAACCCTGGGGTATTTCAGAATTCTGCATTCGCCAATGAAAGAGGCGGCATATTAGGATCAAGTGATTATACCACAAGCATCAATGATTTCAGGAAAGATGACAATTCAGGTTACAGCAATGTCCAGAAGAAAGCGGCAAAAGTAGGACTCATTAACGATGTCGTTAACATCCCTGTTAACGATACCATTAATGCTTCCATTAATGCACCCGTTAACGATACCATTAATGCTCCCGTTAATGCTTCCCAGAATGAAACACAATAAGGGACACATGGGCTTATCCGGGCAAGGCGAGACCTCAGGTGTGAACGGTAATCTATAACCCTCTGCCAGGGTCCTTAAAAATCGTTTCGTGCCCGACAGACATACCTTTTTCCGGTTGTGCATAACGGCGAAAGATTACTTGTCTTGCCCCAAAGGCAATCTTTATAGGGGATGACATCTCACCCAGGTTTCGGCGCAAAGGGCTGCTTAACCGATAAAGGTTTAAAGCAGATCGACACAGTTGTCGGACGCCTTTACCAATGCCAAGGTGGCGGAGCGGCTACGCAAATGCCTGCAGAGCATTACCACTCCGGTTCGAATCCGGACCTTGGCTTCTAAAATCGTATTGCATACCAGACCTCAATTTTCAGGATTACTTTCGTCACGCATACCATCCGGCTCAAATATGGTAAGCGTTGTCAGCAACATGATGGACGAAGTATTATTGCAGCATTCCATTAATAAAATCCAAGACATATTTAGGGGAAAAGCTTATATCTGCTCAGGTTATTTCATTACAGTCCTAATTATTCAGGAGGCTTAATCAGTTTTGAGCGAAGCAACGGGCTACGACGCAAGCCAAATCCAAGTTCTTGAAGGCCTTGAGGCAGTCAGACGAAGGCCCTCGATGTATATCGGCAGCACAGACACCCTGGGGCTGCACCACCTGGTCTATGAGGTAGTGGATAATAGCGTGGACGAGGCCCTGGGAGGTTACTGCACAGAGATCAATGTAGTCATCCATCCAGACGGAAGCGTCTCTGTCAAGGATGATGGCCGCGGCATCCCTGTAGACAACCACCCCCAATTCAACCGTCCGGCCCTGGAGATCGTCATGACCATGCTCCACGCCGGTGGAAAGTTTGACCACGAATCTTATAGCGTGTCAGGCGGCCTGCACGGCGTGGGCGTCTCGGTGGTCAATGCCCTCTCCGAGTGGCTGGAAGTGCAGATCCGGAGGAATGGACGGGTTTATTGGCAGCGGTATGAACAGGGCAGAGTGGCTTCGGACCTTGAGGTAAGGGGAACCTCGGAGCATACCGGAACCACCATTACCTTCAAGCCGGATGGCACGATATTCGATGACACCGAATACAACTTCGATACGCTCTCATCCAGGCTGAGGGAGCTGGCCTTCCTCAACCGCGGCCTGAAGATAACCATAAAAGACGAACACTCCGATAAAGAGAACATCTTCCAGTATGCAGGCGGGATTATCTCTTTTGTGGAGTATCTCAATGTAAACAAGGAAGCTTTGCATAAACCTCCCATCTACTTCACTCGCAGCAAGAACGGAACGCAGGTAGAAGTCGCACTGCAGTACAACAACTCCTACAGCGAGAATATATTCTCCTATGCCAATAATATCAATACCCGTGAAGGTGGAACTCACCTCATGGGCTTTCGCGCCGCCCTGACAAAGACGGTCAACGAATACGCCAAAGAGAATAAGCTATTCAAGAACGAGACGAAGATCGGCGGTGATGATCTGCGCGAGGGCCTGGTGGCAGTCATCAGCGTCAAACTTCCCGATCCTCAGTTTGAGGGCCAGACCAAGACCAGACTTGGTAATAGCTCTATTCGGGGCATCATCGAGTCCATGGTCTCGGAGGGCCTGGCTGAGTACTTTGAGGAAAACCCTCTCGTGGCAACAACCATTGTGGAGAAAGCGGCTGAAGCCCTACGAGCGCGCGAGGCGGCCCGCAAAGCCAAGGAGCTGACCCGTCGCAAGAACGCTCTGGGTTCAGGTGGCTTGCCAGGCAAGCTTGCAGACTGCTCCAACAATGATCCAGCAAAATGCGAGATCTATATAGTAGAAGGCGAATCAGCAGGGGGTTCTGCCAAGCAGGGCAGAAACCGGCATTTTCAGGCCATACTGCCACTGCGGGGCAAGATTCTCAACGTGGAAAGAGCCAGATTGGACAAGATTCTCAAAAACAGCGAGATTCGAAACATGATCGTTGCCTTCGGCACGGGCATAGGTGATGATTTCGATATCGCGAAGGCCAGGTATCACAAGGTAGTAATAATGACCGATGCCGATGTGGATGGCTCGCACATTCGCACCCTTCTCTTGACTTTCTTTTACAGATACATGAAGCCTTTAATCGAGGCAGGCTATGTCTTCATCGCCCAACCACCGCTCTATCAGGTCAAAAAGGGAAAGCAGGTCAATTATGCTTACTCGGACGAGCAGCTAAACGAGTTTGTGAAGTCTCTGGTCAAGCCTGCCATTCAGAGGTACAAGGGTCTGGGAGAGATGAACCCTGAGCAGCTATGGGATACAACCATGGACCCCGAGAAGAGGACCATGAAGAAAGTCACGCTGGAGGACGCGGTGGAAGCCGATCGCATCTTCACCATCCTCATGGGTGATCAGGTGGAACCGCGCAGGGAATTCATAGAAACGCATGCCAAATACGTAAAGAATCTTGATGTCTGAGGTGGCTTTTGACGGAAGTACTGGTTAATATCACAGAGGAGATGAAGTCCTCCTACATCGATTACGCCATGAGTGTGATCGTAAGTAGAGCTTTGCCCGATGTCAGGGACGGGCTGAAGCCCGTTCACCGGCGCATTCTCTACGCCATGTATGAGCAGGGCATGACTCACGATCAGCCCTACAAGAAGTCCGCTCGTGTAGTCGGAGACGTAATGGGTAAGTACCATCCCCACGGGGACTCTGCCATCTATGAGACCATGGTCAGAATGGCCCAAACGTTCTCCATGCGCTATCCTTTGATCGACGGCCAGGGCAACTTCGGTTCCATTGATGGAGACCCGGCTGCGGCCATGCGCTACACCGAAGTTCGTCTCTCTAAGATCGCAGAAGAGATGTTGGCAGACATTGAAAAGAACACTGTCGACTTTGTGCCCAACTACGACGGCTCGCTCAAAGAGCCAACGGTGCTGCCGGGAAAGCTCCCAAATCTCCTCCTCAACGGATCCACTGGCATTGCCGTAGGTATGGCGACCAACATCCCGCCCCACAATCTGAATGAATTGGCAGGAGCGATCATCTACCTCATAGATCAGCCACAGGCAACGCTTCCTGAACTAATGCATTACCTGCCTGGACCTGATTTTCCCACTGGAGCTTTTATCGTGGGCAGGGCCGGGATAGAGACTGCATATCAGACCGGTCGGGGAAGCATAATGCTGCAGTCCAAGTCTGAGATTGAGGAAGGGACGAGAAGCACCAAGATCATCTTCACAGAGCTGCCCTACCAGGTGAATAAGTCCAAGTTGATTGAGGATATAGCAGAGATGGTCAAAGGGGGCCGTCTCGAGGGTATATCCGATCTCCGGGATGAGTCGGACAAAGACGGCATTCGAATGGTAGTGGAGGTCAAGAGCGGCTTCAACGTTCACGTGGTCTTAAATCAACTTTATAAGCATACTGCGCTTCAGACCAGCTACGGCATCAACAACATGGTCCTAGTGGATGGCCTGCCCAAGGCTGTCTCTTTGAAGGAGACCCTGGAGCAGTACATCTACTACCGCTCTCAGGTTATCGAGAGGCGCACCAGGTTCGAGCTGGATACGGCTGAGAAGAGAGCTCATATCCTGGCCGGCCTGCTTATCGCTCTGAAAAACATAGATGAAGTAATAAGATTGATCAAGGCTGCGGCCTCCCCAGGCGAGGCGAAGGACTCTTTGATACAGACTTTCCTTCTATCTGAGGAGCAGGCCAAGGCTATTCTGGATATGAGGCTGCAGCGCCTCACCGGTCTCGAGCAGGAGAAGATAGTCACCGAGGCCGCGGAGCTGGAGAAGCTCATCGCCCGCTTGAGGCAGATTCTCTCCAGTAACCTGGAGATTCTGAGTATAATCAAGGAAGAGCTGACGCAGCTCATCAGCACCTACGGGGATGAGCGCCGCACACAGATTATCGAGTTGGAGGGCGAGGTCAGCCGGGAGGATCTCATCCAGGAGGAGGAGGTGGCAGTGACCATCACCAGCTCCGGATATATAAAACGCCAGCCCCTCACGGTCTACCGCATGCAGCGCCGTGGAGGTCGGGGAGTTATGGGCGCCGATACCAAGACCGAAGAATTCGTTACGGATGTCTTTACCGCCTCTACGAAGGATTATCTGCTCTTCTTCACGGATAAGGGCAAAGCCCACTGGCTCAAGGTCTATGAGGTGCCGTCTATGGGACGGGTGACGCGCGGGAAGTCCATTGTAAATCTCCTGCAACTGGATCCTGATGAGAGGATGACGGGAGCGATACCTATCAAGAGCTTTGAGGCCGGGTTCATCGTCCTCGTAACCAAGAGCGGAAATATTGTGAAGATGCCGCTGCAGGCGTTCAGCAATCCACGCAAGGGTGGAATCAAGGCAGTAAACCTGAAGGGCGACAGCCTGATCTCGGCGAAGCTCACCGATGGTGGAAAGGAGCTGCTGGTGGCCACGAAGTTCGGCAAGGCCATCCGGTTCAAGGAGAGCGACGTGCGAGCCTCCAATCGTGGCACCATGGGTGTAAAGGCGATCAGCCTCAACATGGGTGACGAGCTGATAAGCATGGATGTGATCCAGGCAGGCTCCAGTTCCACACTCCTCACCATCACCAACCAGGGATACGGCAAAAGAACTGAGTTGGAGGAGTATCCTCAGCAGAGAAGAGGCGGTAAGGGAGTCAAGAACATAGATGCCAGAAAGGGCTTCGTCTGCTGCACCACTACCGTATCCGACGAAGACGAGCTGCTGGTTACGACCAAGGATGGTGTGGTGATACGCATCCCGACAAACGAGATCCGGGTGCAGGGTCGGTCTACGCAGGGCGTGCGCATCATGAATGTAAAATCAGGCGACGAGGTCGCTGCGGTAGCGAGGATTACTTAGGATCCTCTCTACTGCAGTCTTTTCCGACTTTGGTTTAATCTGCCATTGAAGATGGAAATTATTTTGGTAAAAATGAATATATATAATTAACAATATCCTTAATATACGGTTGCACATTATCAATGACAAATATGGCCGCGCTGAATTTTCCATCTTCGCCAGATGCCTTCAAGACAGTGATTAGAGAGAGTGCAGAGGAAGCAGCGAATATGATTATCGTTCTGGCATCAATTAGCTTTAATTTATATTGTTGAATCCGGTCCCTTTCCTTATTGACAATGTCCAGCGCATTTGACAACAGGTTTATCTGATCTTCTTTTTCCATATCCCCGGTTTTTGACAATAGATCAATAAGGTGAGCCCTCTTTGACTCCAGCATTTCGCTCAGAATTAAAACCTCATCTCCTATCTTGCCCCTAATAAAGCGATGAAGTGCATACCAATCGTACAGGAAAAATAACGCACCGATCAGCCAGAACAGGCCTATAGTTACGCTCTCAAACACGCTCAATCCAATGCTGGTGAAATTTGTTAATGCAGCCAGAGCTACAATCAAGAAATAGAATATACTGAACCTTAGAAGCAATCCCTTAAGATGTTTCAAGCCGCCTGCTCTGTCTGGATCTATTGGTTTTATTTTTAGAAATTTATTATATGAATCATTATTGATTTTAAAAAGCATATACGATATACTGATGATCATCCATAAAAGAGTCGCCATGAGGTAGAGCATGAAAAAGCTCACAAGAGTATTGTATATGTCGAGCACCAGAGCCAGAAATGCTGGATTCCCCAGATAGAAGAAGGGCTCCAATCCCGAATGAAAAGCATATACCTTAGCCAGAGCGAGAGATGAGAATGCAGCCAGAATCAACAAATATGGGACCTTAGATGTAGTGAAATTTTTTTTTAATTGATCAACCGGGTGAAGGACTTGATTCTCGCCCTCAGTTCTGACTATGAGTTCTCCAAAACTTCCTTTCATTTCAGTCAGGAAGTATTTAATGCCCAGTAGCTGCAATGCAATCGAGATGCTCATAAATAATATGCCAATTTTATCAGATTCTGAAAAAATGTTCTTTATCATCATACCAAAAAATTCATAATATAAGTATATTATAATACCAATGAAAAATGAACTGAACGGATAGGGAGCAGGAATCTCTTCCAAAACCTTCTCAATACAATTCCAGAAAGCCTTTTTTTCTTCGATATGAGATCATCTCTACAAGCTTTATTGGCCAAACATAAGAGGCTACTACTATAAATTTTTTATTCTTAACAGGCATATCTGATGACCTCGGAAGGGCGGGGTCCAGTAAGAAATTGGCCGGATAGAAATAAAAATTAACACATTTTAAGAAACCATTCTGGGAAGAGTTTATGATGCAATAAGAGCCTCATCAGGTCTGGATGATAAAGCCGCCCCGAATCCTTCCCATGTCCCAGCAGGAAGCGTTGACCATTGGGATAGAACAGTTCGACATCATTTTGGTAAGCGGAGATGCCTATGTTGACCATCCCTCTTTTGGAACGGCCCTAATCGGCCGGGTGCTCTGGGATGCAGGCTATACGGTAGGCATAATTGCGCAGCCGGACTGGAAAAAGGATGACGATTTACTGAAGTTGGGGAGGCCTCGCCTCTTTTTCGGCATATCTTCGGGAAACGTAGATTCTCTGGTGAACAACTTCACACCTAATTTACGGCGCCGCCGCTCGGACGTCTATTCGCCAGGCGGAGCCCTCCGTCGGCCGGACAGGGCTGTGATCGTTTACGCGAACAAGGTTCACGCTCTCTTTCCTGGCGTTCCCATCATCCTGGGAGGAATTGAAGCCAGTTTGCGCAGGTTTGCCCACTACGACTACTGGACTGACTCTGTGCGCCAGTCCATTCTGGCGGATGCGCCGGCAAGTCTCCTGGTATACGGCATGGGCGAGAGGCCCCTTCGAGAGGTGGCCCTGCGCCTGGAAAAAGGGGAGCGGATTGAGGAGATCCGAGATGTCGATGGAACGACTGTGCTTGAAGAGATAGGCAGTTGGAGACGGGCACCTCTAAAAGACTGCCTGGTTATCCCCGGTTTCTCTGAGGTCTCTAAGGATAAGAGAAAATATGCCGAGGCCTTCGCTTTGCATTATGGGGAGCAAGACCCATTTCGCGGCCGCACGGTTGTCCAGCCCCATCCAAAGACAGTAATCATCCAGAACCGCCCTGCCCGGCCCCTAACAACAGAGGAACTCGACTGCATCTACGAGCTGCCCTTTACCAGGGTCGCACATCCCTCTTACCGGGAACCCATTCCTGCTCTGGAGCCGGTCAAGTTTTCCATCACCAGCCACAGAGGCTGCTTCGGCTCCTGCTCTTTTTGTGCGCTAACCCACCACCAGGGCCGAATTGTGCAGAGCAGAAGTCTGGACTCAATAGTGCGCGAGGCCGAGAGACTGACAAAGATGTCGGGCTTCAAGGGCATCATTCAGGATGTTGGCGGACCGACGGCAAACATGTACGGCCTGACCTGCCCACGCTGGAAGCAGGGTGCTTGCCAGGAAAAGCTATGCTCAATAGAATGTCCGACTCTGGACAAAGATCATTCCCGTCAGGTGGAACTGTTGCGCCGGCTTCGCAAGATTCCGGGCGTCAAAAGGGTCTTCATTGGCTCGGGGATAAGGCATGATCTGGTAATGGCGGACTCTTCTTCGTATCTGGAGGAGATCTGCCGGTATCATGTCTCCGGTCACCTCAAGATCGCTCCGGAGCACGTATCCCGGAATGTCACAAAGTGCATGCATAAACCTTCCCAGGAGGTCTTGCAGGCCTTCCGGGCACGCTTCAGTGCCGCCTCAAAAGCTGTGGGAAAAGAACAGTACCTTCTGCCGTATCTTATGTCCGGCCATCCTGGCTGCACCATCGAGGATATGGTCGAGCTGGCGGAGTTCTTGCGCGATAATCATATGTACACTGAGCAGGTGCAGGACTTTACGCCCACGCCGATGACCGCGTCCACTGCCATGTACCACACGGGCCTCGATCCATTTACGCTCAAACCTGTCCATGTTCCCAGAGGTCGGGAGAAGAGGATTCAGAGGGCTATGCTGCAATACCGGGACCCTGAGAACTACGACCTTGTCAAGGAGGGCTTAAAAATGGCAGGAAGGTTGGATCTGATAGGTGATGCAAAGAGGTGCCTCATCCCATCGCGACCTCGGGGCTCGCGAGGTTGGGGACAGGAGAGGAAGAGCAAGGAGAAAGGGCGGCTGTGAGAAATAGCAATCAAATCAGATGGCAACAGCAAAACTCGAGGGTCTCATGATGTCAGCCACTCAATGCCAAGAGAACCGAAAACTATTAGTATCTATAACGATTATGTAGATAGTTTGTCGCGTTCTGATCCGGACGATCATAGACTGATCGTCGACGAAAGAGCTCTGATGACATGGATTTTGAGGATAAGGTCCAATGAGACGCCTCGAATCCTGCGGGCCAAAAGAGGTGCCGCCCGGTGGCAGCATCGGCAGGCAAAAAAGACGGGCTGATACCAGCACGGCCAGAAAAATGTACGCCGTAATGGGCGTAGCATGCCGTAGTCGGCTATAAGTCCAGCCTATGTGGGACCAGAATGCGGCACAAACCATATCTCAGAGGCAAATGCAGACCCATATGAAAGGTGCCGGGTTCCTGTAAGAGGGGCACTGCGTCGAATTCCAGTGCTGCGTCTCTGGCTTATGTATCGAAGTCCCAGGCCTGAGCCAAGCCTTCATTTCGGTGAAACGGCTCCTCCGAGGAGGGCGCTGCGGATCAGCGTTGGCTTGCCTTAGGCTCGATCAGACCATTTTTAGATGCACTTCTATGAGGCTAAGGCTCAATTATGGCGAAAGCCTTAAATATCGACAAATGACTATTGAGTTTAAGGCAAAGGTCGATGGTCTCTTTTCTCCCTCCTACACCCTCAGACTTTTGCCTCCCTCCTATTCATTTCCCGGATTTGTTGTGCCCTTTGGAGCATAATTTTAAAATTCTGATCACGAATTTCGCTTCGCGCGATCCACCAAAAAGGAGTTGAAGGCCTCATTTGAGGCTTTCATATGATTTCTATTGTTATGGCGAATGAAACACTTCAGGATTCCCGGCTATCACATCAGCAAAAATGCCATAGCCCGTGCCTATAGGTATGTAGATAGTGTTCAGACTTTTCTGCAGCTTTGCAGCGTTTATGGCCTTTGCATCAATCTTGAGCTCAGACCCTGATGCAAGGTAGGCTCCCTGATTTGTGGTCAGGCTTTGGATAACGGTATTGTCCACCGCAGCGCTGTTCAATGGGTCTATGATAAACCCACTCAGGAGCAAAGTGCTAACGCTGGCACGATTTCTTGCCGCATCAGATGCTGATGCATCATAACTAATAACATTTCCCGATATAGCTAAACTGGAAAAGTCATTACCATTTGATGCTGTTGCAGTCTTCAAAGTCGCACTGGATGAGCCTCCGTAATTGGTCATTTGCCCATCACCGACTGCATTCATGTTAGCATTTGCCCTATCGTTCCTCTTATTGGAAGAGGATGATGAAAGATGGATCGCATCTGCTTCCGCCTGGCCAAAGCCGTTATTCGCAGCCGCGCTATCACGGAATGATTCAGTGAGATCCGAGTATCTGCGGATAAATCCGGGTTCTGTCTCTGTGCCTTGAATATCTGTCTTTAGGTTCGACATATCTCTCTCGGGGTTTGAGGAAGAGGCTGAAAGACCAATCTTATTACCACCAGCCACTCCAAATATAAATTGCTGAGCTCTGGTTTCGAAACCGAAACCTACTCCAGCGACGCTACCATATCCGGAGACAAAAGCCATTTGAGTTTCTGTGCCTGCAATGTTCATCTCTGTATTCGATCTGTATCCACATGATCTATAAGCCGATGACTCTGCACCTATTGTATCCCCCTCTGCCGATTCAAATAGTCCAACAGTCTCTATTAGCTGTGGATCTGCAAAGGTACCACCAAAGTTAGAGTAACCAAAGATGCCACCATTTCTTACATTTGTATTTGTCATTGTGGATCCGGTTGGGTTTAATGCGGTCTCTTTAGCTGTGAGCTGGGCCCCTACGGCAGCATCAAACGATTGTATTGCATTAACTCCACTGGAAGACGCGAAGGCATCCCCATGGTAATTATAGAGCGATCCCTGGATAATCTCTATAGCAGCATTGGTTTTATCGCCCCGCCTGTCTGAGGCTCCTGTATTACATTTTATTGAATCTGCATCGGTGGCTGTCAGGACAAATCCCGTCACCGAAGCGGTTGTAGCATCTTCAGCAATGGCCGGCTGAGTGTACTCCCAGCTACCTGCACTTACAACATCTGCAGTTATCTGTGCTCTTTCTCCCCGGCGGTTGCTGGCTCCAAAGCTCTTATGCAGATCGCCATCGCCGCTGGCATCCTGCTCCAATGTCGCGCCCTTCACAACGCTATGGACGCTTAAACTATCACGATCCAGTGCGTTAAAGGTTGCCGTATCATAAAAGCTACTGCCGCCTTCCCGGCCCGCGATGCTTACACTGATGCCATATGCACCTGGAATAAGAAATACCAGGACTAGCATCATGGTCATAATTTCTTTTGAGAGCATATTTTCCCACCTAGTAGGAGACAGATTATGACAGGCAATATAAATATATATAGCTACGCAAATAGCTTAATTCCTGATATTTTCTAATGCACAATCATAATTACATAAATTCAGTATTTAACATCATGCAACGCTTGCATATTAATGTTAAAATAATTATATATATATTCAGACCTTGGGACTCAGTTGCAGATGCTAACCCCTACCATCGTTTGCGAATGTAATTCAAGAACAATAGTATGGCATCTAGATGCGCTATATCCACCCGATTTCTTGTTGCACTGCCCCTAAGCAAGAGAGTTGGAGGATATTCTGGGGCACTCTATGAACAGACAGCGGTTTCGGGCATAGGGTCATCAAAAATAGGCAAGAGCCTTATTCGAGGCCCTTAAATGGTCATTTCTCGGCTGTAAATCCGGATCTTTCATCTTGCTTGCAGCTTTGCAGTATTGGTTGCAGCCTGAGTGCTTTCTATCTATTTACACCTAAAGTTATGAAATAGTTGAAGTTTGACAGATTGGGTAAATCGATGCTGTTATGTACAGTCTCCTTTGTTGCCGCCTCCCTGGCATCAAATTTCAATTGCATCAGGCTTCCCGATACACCATCACCAACCTGCGCTGCAACTAGTTCATTGGGAGAAATATCTGCCCTATTTGTTACATCGCCAAAGATTGAACCATCCCGGACCTCATTGCTTATGGTGGCACTATTTCTTTTTGCATCGGATACCGATACATCATATTCAATGTTCTTTCCCGCCAAAATTCCAATATTAAGAATATCGGTGTTTGCTGAAGCGGTCTTCGCAGACGCGCTTGAAAAGCCTTCGTAGCTACTGATCAGTCCATTGCCCGCAGCATTCATGTTGGCATTTGCTCTATCGTTCCTCTTATTGAGCGAGGAAGATGATAGATGAATCTCATCTGCTTCTGCCTGACTAAAGACACTGTTTGCAAACACGTTATCCCGGAACGATTCGGCAATATCCGAGTATTCGCTGATAAATCCGGGCTCTGTTTCGGTGCCCAAAATGTCTGTCTTTAAACTCGATATGTCTCTTTCGGCGTTTGATGAAGCGGCTAGAAGCTCAATCGTTTTTCCGCTTGCCACTCCAAACAAATTCTGCTCAGCTTCTGTCTCAAAACCAGAACCGAACCCTGCGACGCTATTATATCCAGAGACAGAAGCCATTTGAGCTTTTGTGCCTGCAATGTCCATCTTCGTATTCGATCTGTATCCACATGATCTAGAAGCTGATGACTCAGTAGCTATCATACTTCCGATTGCCAGTTCAAATTGGCCGAAGGTCCCAGCAGACTGCGAGCCTGCAGAAGTGAGACCTAAGTTAGAGTAACCGATGATGCCACCATTTTGCACTTTTGTGTTTGTGGCTGCAGATCCGGCCGGCTTCAGTGCAACCTCTTTAGCTGTGATCTGGGCCCCTACGGCAGAATCAAATGATTGCATTGCATTCACTCCACTGGAAGATGCGAAGGCATCCCCATGGTAATTATAGAGGGAGCCCTGAATAACCTCTACGACTGCACTGGCTTTATCGCCCCGCCTGTCTGAGACTTCCGCATTACATTTTATTGAATTTGCATCGGTGGCGGTCAAGGCAAACCCTGTCACCGAAGCAGTTGTAGCATCTGCAACCATGACCGGCTGAGAATACTCCCAGCTACCTGCATTGACAACATCTGCAGTTATATGTGCTCTCTCCCCCCGACGGTTGCTGATTCCAAAGCTCTTACGTAGATCGCCACTGCCACTGGCATCCTGCTCCAATGTCGCACCATTCACAACACTACGGACGATTAGATTATCCTGAGCAAGCGCGTCAAAGGTCGTAATATCGTAAAAACTGCCGCCGCCTTCTCCGCCGGAGATGCTCATACTGATGCCATAGGCACCTGGAACCGCAAATGCCAGAACTAACGCGATCGCCATAATTCCTTTTAAGAACATATTTAAATCCTCCAATAATGGATAGATCATGATAGGTGATATACCTTATGTAACTAAGCAATTGGTTTATTTTCCTTACCGATTCTAATGCATAATATTACTGATTTCGATTTAATAGTCAATGTTATGTAATCTTCTCAATTAATTTGATGATAAATATATATACAAATTTTGCAGGCTCCATTCCCGTTACTAAGCACTCGATGATACATGTCAAGAACTAACCCAAAAACAATTTGAATGGGTATTTTACAGGAGCTAAATACCACCAGATTGTTACTTCACATTAGTTCACAAAATCAAAAATAGACATGATAAGAAATGAGAAGACCTGAAGATTTATAGTACTAGAATTAATATATCAGAATATCTCACATTTTGGGGTCATAATTGGGGCATCCAGTCTTCTAGAATAAACACGGAAATTTCAAAATATTCTACAGGGCCCTATTTTCTTCCGGATGCTCTGATTCTGATGAACACTCATTCTGCAAACTGTCAGAAGAACCGGCATGGACTTTAAGGAGGTCCAAGACCATCACTACATTCTTGCGGAAATCATCAAGGCTGCCATCATTTCTCAGTGACATGTCTGCGGCCTTTATGGCTTCACACATACCCCAACCCATCTCCCGGTTCTCCCGCTCCACCAGAGCTGCCGCATAGCAGTCTTGCAGACGACTGCTGGCAGGGATCTTGCCATTATTCTTGTGACCGCTTCCGGGATCATCAGGGCGGCCCCTGGCCTCAAGCCACTTCAGACGCGTTTTTGCCGGTGCGTAGACCTCGATCAGGTGAAACTCCTCGGCATGGACGCGAAAGAAATCCGCTTCCGCCTTCGAGCGCAGACCGTCTACGACTACCACATCCTTTCCTGTAGCCATGGCCCAATCCAGGGTCCTCTTGGCGATAGCATCAGGGCCGCCATTTGCTCGCAAGGCATTGCCAATGCGGCCCAAATTCTGGTCGGTGGGCTCCAGATTCTGTCTCTCTGCCTCCTGTCTTATGACATCTCCCATGACCACCACAGCAAGACCATTCTGTCTTGCGATCTTTGAGGCTTCGCCCTTGCCAGAGCCTGGCAGTCCTACAAAACCAATGATCTTCACTCTTACTCACCTGTTGCTCTTCTCATAGCAAATTTGATTTATCTAATTCTTCCATCTGATCTTGGGAGCAGCTCTCACCTTAACCAGAATCCCGGTCCCAACAGCGCTGGCCATTTCTTGTATCGCCTCCAGGGAGACAGGCTCAAACCTGGGTTCCCCGTCTCGAGCATGTCCCTGCTGCAAGATCAGGCTCTCCAGGCGACTTTCTGGATACTTTGCTCTCAATTCCAAAAGCGTCCCTGCAACTTCCGTCAGCTGGGTGCAGGAAGGCATCTCTGGAAAGACTGTGCTCCTCGTATCCAGTGCCACTCCCAGCTTGCAACAGATCTCAAGACTCTCTCGAACGCGCCCGGCCGCGCCGCTCGTGCCTGTGGCTCTCTCGTAATCGATTTCCTTGAGAGCTGTTTTGAGATCGAGGAATACCTTGTCTACCAGATCCTTCTCTAAAAGCTTCTCCAGCCGGTCCGGGTAGTAGCCCGAGGTCTCCAGGCCCGTGGAGAGATGCAGGCTCCTGGCAAGACGAAATAATCGGGCGCAAGCATCTGGCTGGTGAAGCGGCTCGCCACCGGATAGAACAAAGGCGTCGACGAAAGGCTGAGAGCTTGCTCTTTGCGATGCATCATCGAGATTGATCTGCAAAGGGATCGATGCAGGGTTCCTGGTATCCGATCGAACCCCTTTGACCTGGGCTACAATACGAGAAGCGATCACATGAAAAGGGACGCTGCTCTCTCCCGACTGAAGCTGCCGGTTATGGCAGTGGGGACAACGCAGCGGGCAGCCTCGCAGGAAGACGACCAGGGCCGCGCGACCAGGCCAGTCCACGGTAGATAGTGGAACGATTCCGCCCAGGTTGACATTCAACCGATCATCCCTTTCCCAGAGGCAGAACGATATCGATCTGCTTTCCAGCAAGCCTTGTCAACCTCTCTTTCAGCTCAGACTCGTCCAATCTGGCTTTCTCCTCCAGTGAGGTTTGATCCTTTTGACTTTGATTCAGGGCGGCCTCAAGGCTTCGTATGCTCTTTCGGCCCGATGCCATGGCATCTTTCAGATTCAATGCCTTTCTGCTGCTCTCGTCGAGCTCCTGGCGAAGGTCTTTGATCTCCTCTTCCAGAGTCAAATGTCTGGACCTGGCGTCTTCCAGCGATTTTCTCTTCATGAGCAGGTCTATATGATCGAGAATCTTTTCCTTCTTTCTGTCTTTCAATCCCAGGGCGGCGAGATGGCCCCGTAGCTCAATGAGGGAACCTGCAATATCTTCGTCCGAAACCTGGGAGGGTGACGATAAAAGCTGCTGGAAGACGTCTTTGTGCCGCAGATTGAGTCTTTCGCTCGACCCCTGCTTCATGATTCTGTTCAGAGCTTTGGTCAAAGGAGCGACAAGGTCTTTCAGCTCATTCTCTGTCATAGATATATCTTCCAACTTTTTCTCAAGAGTTTTTTTCAGCTCGTCAGCTTTTTTGCCTTCCTGGCTTGCGGCCAGCTTTTTCGATTCCTCTTCCTGAAGAGAGAGCTGGGATCTGGTCCCGGCCAGAGCCTCTTCATTCTCTGATGCCTTCTTTCTCAGGGTTGCGATGCCGGACAGCTCCTCCTGAAGTCTGGCCACAAGCTCTTTGGAGTACCAGATCTCCTCTTGCACCTTTCTTCTCTTAGTGATTTCATTCTCCAGTTCGACCAGTTGGCGGCTTAGTTGTGTCAGGTCTGTGTTGATGCTCTCCAGGCATTTTGGGAAGAGCGCGCCGACGTACTGCTGCGCTCTTCCAAAGGTTGTTACCGTTCTCTGCAGACCTTTGACAAGAGCCCAATGATGCTGTGAGGTCGATTCGATGTCCCTCTTTTTGGGTGGCATCAATTTCTCGTTCATCGATTCCATCTGTTTGACAAGCTCGCCCCGTGCGGCAAGCCCTGCCCTAAGAAGCTTGGGAGGAGTTGATGGATCAGGCTTTGCAGATATCAATGCGGATACGTCCCTGGAAAGGCTTTTAGCCACGCCGTCAAGGCGATCGTAAATCTCACCGAGGCATTCTTCAAATCCGGAATCCTTCTGTCGATCCTCCAGCCAGGAATTTATGTCTGCGAGCGGCAGGCTCACGGCCTCGCCCCCAGCCTTCGACCCCGGAAAGATATTCTTGAGCCACTTCAATAGAGTCTCTCCTGCGTTTCATGCATCTTTTTTTGCCCCTGCATCTCGTCTATTTCCCCTTCTCTCATGCCTTTTTGTTCAGCATGCCACTCCTCTTTCTTAAGCTGAGAGACGACCTTCTCGGCAATCTTCGGGCCGAGGAGGCGAGAGATCTCGACCGGATCGGCGGCTTTCAGCTTTTCTATGCTCGTTATACCAGACATATGGAGCTTCCTGGCCCGAACCCGTCCTACTCCCTTGAGATTCAACAGGGCGAGCAGATCCTGGCCGGCTCCGTAATGGATGCGCTCCGCCAGCTGCTCGGCTTTGAATGTAACGCCTAAATCGAGATGCTTGGACAGTTCCGCCATAGAATGCATGAGCCATTCCGCGGTCTCGGCAGAGCGGCGAATGTCTCCAGGTCCGATGCGGTAGCGATCGCTTATCAGATCCTCTCTCACCTCGCCGATCCAGTCCAGTAGCATGGCAGAGGTCTTGGCCTCCCGGAGCAGATAGTCGTAGTTGTCTTCATCGTTCAGCTCACCCTGATGCTGGTCGATGAACTCCTCCACCCACCCGTCCGCGGCCTGAACGTAGAGCAGAACCATATCAGGAGTCATGGTTATGAGGTGAATGAGAGAGAGATCGGTTGGCTTCTTGCTCTGTGCCGATTTGTCTTTTGAAATCGTGATGCTGCTTTTATTGCCGTCTTCCGACTTATTGCGCAGGTTTTCCAGCATTATCACGGCGCTTAAAGGGTCAATATAGAGCTTGGAGACCAGAGAGCCGAGCCTTGTCGGAACAAGATCGCCCTCAGAGCTGTCCTCGATCATGTCGTTATCAGCCAGGAAAGCGAGAACCTTCTCAAGAGTCACATCCAGGTGCCAGGGATCCTGCTGATGAGCATAGAATGTGGTGGCTATGAATTCTTTCAGCCCCTGTTCGGTCTTGGCGAATCCGGCTGTGATGGTGGAGAGCATATGGGTGCGAAGAGCGCTTTCGCTGGCAAGCTTTGACCAGATCTCCTCAGGAGTGCCTTTGATATAATGCTCCATCAGCTCAAGAACTTCGGCATCGTTCTTGGCGATGAGAAAAGACTCGCCGTAAGGGTCAAGTCCCGGCCTTCCGGCCCGTCCTGCCATCTGGCGGTACTCGATGACGGGAATGGGTACCATGCCGGAACCGTACTCATAGCGCCGGTAGCTCTTTATCAGAACCCTTCGAGCAGGAAGATTGAGGCCGGCTGCCAGGGTCGGAGTGCTGGCTATCACCTTGATCATGTTATCTCGAAAGCCCTGCTCGACGAGCTTACGCTGTTCTGGCAAGAGTCCGGCATGGTGAAATGCTACGCCCCGGGAGACGCAGGAAGCCAGACGGTGGCAGGTTTCGCTCTCCCCTGTAGCAAGGATGCTCTCCGAAAGAGTCTCCAGTGCAGGCTCCATCTGAATCAGGTCACAGAGCTTCGTCGCCGAGGCTTCCGCATTTTTGCGGGAGTTTTCAAAGATAAGGATCTGGGCTGCCTGCGAGAGCGTGTCCTTGACCAGAGCCATAGCTTCGTCCTTCTTCGTCTCCAGTGCCGCCTCTCCGTCGGAGAATACCAGCTTTCCCTTGCAGATGATTCCCTCACGGAGACTGATGGGGCGCCATTCGCTGGAGACCAGCTCCGCGTCCAGCCAGTCCGCCAGCTCCTGGGAATTGGCAACGGTTGCAGAAAGGCCGATGACCTGCAATCCGGGATTTAAGCGACGCAACTTGGTGATGGTCATTTCCAGAGTAGGGCCGCGGCCCACATCGTTCAAGAGATGAATCTCATCGACTACGAGAACTTTTAGGTCTCGCACCCAGGACGCCCCGTTTCTCATAAGAGAGTCGGCCTTCTCAGAGGTGGCGATAATTATCTGGTTCTTGCCCAGACGCTCGTCTCTCTTGTCGAAGTCGCCGGTGCTGATGCCGACAGAGACGCCCAGATCCCTGAACTTTCGAAAAGAGTCGTACTTCTCAGAGGCCAGGGCGCGCAGAGGAACTATGTAGAGGGAACGCTTGGCCTGAAGTGCGGCTTTGAGCATGGCCAGCTCTGCTAAAAAAGTCTTTCCTGAGGCAGTGGCCAGCGACAAAAGCATGCTCTTGCCCTCCAGCAGCCCCCTCTCTACCGCCTCGGCTTGAGGCGGATAAAGCTCTTTATACCCTCGCTCTTCATAAAGCTTGACGGCCTCCTGGGGTAGCCAGCGTTTTAGATCCTTTATCTCCAGCATCGATATCCTCTAAGCTCCTATCTGACATAAATCATGAAATGGATATATTTTTAGATTCCTCGATCATCCCGGGGCTCCTCTAATCTTAAATACTACATGAAAGTAGTACCTGCGGGAATACATACTGCAAAGGAACCAAAAAAGAATGACCGTCATCATATAAATGCATCTTCCATGGAGAGAACCTAATGTATGCCGATCGGATAAAAAATCTCCCGCCATATCTCTTTGCCGCGATCGATAAGGCAAAACAGGATGCAAGGGCGAGAGGCGTGGACGTAATCGACCTGAGCGTTGGCGATCCAGATTTGCCGACGCCTGCGCATATCGTTGAGGCATTGAGGCAGGCGGCGAAGGACGCCTCTAATCATCAATATCCTTCCTATGAAGGGAAGCTGACCTTTCGCACAGCGGTTGCGGACTGGTACAAGAGGACCTTCAATGTGGACCTGGACCCCGGGAATGAGGTTCTAACTCTGATCGGCTCCAAGGAGGGCATTGCACATGCCCCCCTGGCATTCATCAATCCTGGTGATGCGGCATTAGTGCCGGATCCGGCCTATCCGGTCTACAGGACCGCCACGATCTTTGCGGGAGGAGAGCCCGTGGTTATGCCGCTCTTGAAGGAGAACAAGTTCCTGCCGGACCTGCAGGCCATTCCCTCTAGTGTAGCCCGTCGGGCCAAGATCATGTTTCTCAACTACCCCAACAACCCTATTGGGGCTACGGCAGATAGAAGCTTCTTCAAAGAGCTGATCGACTTTGCCAGGGAATACAGCATCATAGTGATGCACGACAATCCTTACTCCGAGATCTACTACGATGACCACAGATCCTACAGCCTCCTGGAGATAGAAGGAGCAAAGGACGTGGCAGTGGAGTTTCATTCGCTCTCCAAGACATACAACATGACCGGCTGGAGGATCGGCTCCGTGGTCGGCAACTCTGAGGTCGTGGCAGGAATCGGCAAAATCAAGAGCAACATTGACTCCGGCACCTTTGGGGCGGTGCAGGATGCGGGAATCGCCGCACTGCACAGCCCGAAATCGGTCGTGGACGATATCCGCAAGGTCTACCAGCACCGCATAGAGATTCTCTATCAGGCCTTGCGAGATCTGGGCCTGGAGCTGGAGAAGCCCAGGGCAACGCTCTACCTCTGGGCCTGGGTAGGCGGGAGCTCCATTGAGTATGCAGCTCAGCTGCTGGAAAAGACCGGCATCGTGGCTACGCCGGGAGTGGGATTCGGTAAATACGGCGAAGGCTACATCAGATTTTCCATCACCCAGGAGACGAAAAGGATAGAAGAGGCTGTGGTGAGGCTGGAGAAGATGAGCCGGTGAGATGCGGCAACTCTCAAAATTTGGAGTGAGTTTAATTGCTAGAAAGTTATTCTGCAAAGGGTGTCGAGGCTAAGTGGCAGAAAACCTGGGAAGAGATGGCAGTCTTCCAGCCCGAGCCGGATGAGCGCCAGAAGTTTTTCTTAACCATACCTTATCCTTATCTCAATGGAAATTTACATGCCGGTCACACGCGCACTTTCACTATCGGCGATGCCGTAGCCCGCTACCGTCGCATGCGGGGCGACAACGTTCTCTTTCCCATGGCTTTTCATGCCACTGGAACTCCGATCGTCGGTCTCTCGGAACTGATCGCCCACAAGGACCCTCTCATCTGGGGGGTCTACACCAAGCTGCACGGCATTCCCGAGGATGAACTGAGCCTTCTCAACACGCCAGAAAAGATCGTGCTCTACTTCCGCCGCCAGGCCAAGGCGGCCATGCAAAGCATCGGTTACTCCATAGATTGGCGCCGGGAGTTTACCACCACCGATCCGGCTTACAGCAAGTTCATCGAATGGCAGTATGGCATACTGAGACGGCTGGATTACGTGGTCAAAGGCAGCCATCCGGTGCGCTGGTGCCCGCATGACCGGAATCCTGTCGAGGACCATGATATTCTCAAGGGCGAGGACGCCACAATCATGGACTTTTCCCTGATCAAGTTCAGGATGGGAGATACGGTCCTGCCCTGCGCCACGCTGCGGCCTGAGACGGTCTATGGAGTGGTCAACCTCTGGCTCAACCCGGATGTGACATATGTTGAGGCACGGGTGAACGATGAGACCTGGATTGTCTCCAAAGATGCCTACGAAAAGCTGACCTTTACCGACCGGCAGGTGGCCTGGGGAGCGGAGATCTCTGGAAAAGAGCTGATCGGCAAGACCGTCACAAATCCGCTTACAGGCACTGAAGTTCTCGTCCTGCCAGCAGCTTTTGTGGACCCGGACAATGGCTCAGGAATCGTCATGTCGGTTCCGGCCCATGCGCCTTACGATTATCTGGCCTTGAAGGATCTGTATGATAAGGATCTGTCCGAGTACGGCATCACTGCGGATCTGCGGCAGATCAAGTTCATCTCGCTGATTGAGTCGCCAGGTTACGGAGAGTTTCCGGCGGTGGAAGCCGTAAACGAACTCAAGGTAAAAGACCAGAACGATCCCAAGGCAGAGGAGGCCACAAAGCTCGTCTACCGGCGTGAGTTTCATAACGGCGTTCTGAAGGCCAATACAGGCCGCTATGCGGGCGTCGCCGTCTCCAAGATCAAGGATGTCCTGCTCGCCGATCTGATTGAGAAGGGCATCGCTGAGGTTTTTTACGAGTTCTCGGAGAAGCCTGTCATCTGCCGCTGCGGCACAAAGTGCGTCATCATGCTGGTGCGGGACCAGTGGTTCCTGGAGTACTCGGATCCGGAGTGGAAGGCCAAAGTTCTCAGGTGTCTGGCAGGCATGCGCATCATCCCTCCGGAGTTTCGGGTGGAGTTCGAGAACAAGATCGACTGGCTAAAGGACAAAGCCTGCGCCAGGCGTAAGGGCCTGGGGACGCATCTGCCCTGGGATAAGGAGTGGCTCATCGAGTCTCTGGGAGACAGCACCATCTACATGGCCTACTACATCCTGGCCAAGTACGTGAATGCAGGCATGTCAATCGACAACCTGCCGCCGGAGTTCTTCGAGTACATATTCATGAACAACGGAGACGCGGCCGCCGTGGCTGCTCAAACAGGCCTGCCACAAAAAACGGTGCAGCAGATCCACGACGACTTTGCCTACTGGTATCCTGTGGACCTTCGCACCTCCGGAAAGGATCTGGTGGCCAACCACCTGCTCTTCTTCCTCTACCATCATGTGGCGATTTTTCCAGAACGGCTCTGGCCGAAAGCGATTGCCGTGAACGGTTTCGTCTCTCTGGAGGGCCAGAAGATGTCCAAGTCCAAGGGGCCCTTGCTCACGCTCCGTCAGGCTGTGGCCGAGAACGGGGCGGATGTGACGCGCCTCTACATCCTGGGCAACGCTGAAGGGACGGCGGACGTGGACTGGCGAAATGACGGGGTCGAGTCCACTCACGCCCATATGGAGAGGTTCTACAATTTAGCCAGAGAGATTTTGGCGGACAAGAGCATTGATGAGAAGGCGGAGAAGACGCTGGTCGATCGCTGGATGCTGTCACGGTTGCAGAGGCGCATTCAGGAGGCAACGACAGCTATGGAGAACATACAGACCCGCCGGGCGCTGCAGAGTGCCTTCTACCTGCTCTTCAATGATCTGCGCTGGTATCAGCGAAGGGGAGGCAAGAACCAGCTTCGTGCGGTGCTGTCGGCCTGGGTGCGCATGATGTCTCCCTTCACGCCTCATGTATGCGAGGAGCTGTGGTCGGCAGGCCTGGGCGAGGGCTATGCATCGCTGGCAGCCTGGCCCATGGCTGATGAGGCGCTCATTGATGTGCAGGCAGAGAAGGCAGAGGACCTGCTGGAGCGGACCCTGAACGATGTGCAGGAGATAGTGAACGTTACCAAGGCCAAACCCGGCAAGATCACGCTCTACACGACTCCTGCCTGGAAGCGGGAGATGCTACGGCTCGCCGTTGAGGCGGCAGCGGGCGGCAAGCTGGACATGAGCGCTCTCATGAAGGCGGCTATGGCGACGCCCTCCATTGCGGAGCACAAGAAGGATGCGCCCAAGTATGCCCAGAAGCTGGCCAAGGCGGCCCACTCGCTCTCTGCGGAGGCGCTGGGGCTGGACGAGTTCGAGACCTTGACTCGGGAGAAGCAGTATCTGCAGGCGGCACTGGGTGTGCCTGTGGAGGTCTTTTCGGCTGATGAGGCAGGGGAGGACCCCAAGGGCAAGAGCCGACAGGCGGAACCGGGGAGGCCGGCGATATATATTGAGTGAAGCCTCCGGTTCTTTTTTCTCAATGTAGATATCAAGGAGTCCGCTTATGCACTTTTTCAATTGGTCTGCAGCTTAATCGCCGTCGCTCGACTGGCCTCGGCCCGGGAAAGCCGCCCCTTTTGGCCGTGGCCCGCAGGCCGACTCGCGGTATCCCAGAAGAAAAAGAGGAAGGCAGTCTTTATCTGCATCGCTTTGTCCCGTCTGCAGTTTTGATAGTATTAGCATATCTTCCATTTAGACGCAGACGATTATCCAGCCTCTTCTTCCGGGATTCCGCGCGGTGAGACGCGCTGGGGTGACGGGGCCCACTCCAGGCCGTGGCGGCCCCCCTAACCCCGCGGCCGCGGGGAACAATTAATGAAGCCCTGCCCTTTAGGTTTGGACGTTTTTGAGAAGGTCCCAGGAGGATTGCCCTATCCGAACAGCTCACATGCCGTATGAGTAGGCCGGGAAAGATGCTGGCACGGCCGAGGAGCTTGGACGAACCCCAATGGCACGGAATCTGGCCAACCAGCCCAGTGATTGAACGTGGAAATATCTGGGGCACAGACGATAGGCGTACACCCACGGCGCGTGCATGCAATGATTCAAATGGGATTCCCGTCGAGCATTTCGACTCCCAGGATTTCTCCCTCATTGTTCACAATTAGTTTGAACTTCTTGCCTTCTTCTTCGAATAGATCCTGGACAAGGCAAACGACCACCCATCGTTCAGCGTCTCTTTTTGCAGAAACAGTCTCAAAGATAAATTTAGTTAAGGTTTTGGTGTCTTGGAAATATCTCTTGGCAGCCATTGCAGCTTCTTTGGCATCCATGTCATCACTCAGAATTCAAGATGATCAACACGTTTATCAATTTTCCCAGGGACATGCAAAGCGAGATGAAATCGTGCCATTCTGCGCATAAGCTTGCCGATGCGACGCACCCCCTGAGAACGATGGTGCTGGAGCTAGAACACATTCGAGGCGCCCTCCTGCGGCCACGCGTGCATGCGGGCGTGAGAATTGCTGGTAGGAGGGCTGAACGGCGGATGAGAGACGGGATGGACACTAGGGGCAAGAGCAGTCAAGCGGAACCGAGGAGGCAGGCGATTAATATTAAGTGAAGCCTTGGGAAGAGTTGTATTGGTCTGCTGCAATACGTAGATCGGCATTCAAAGGATGTGTGAGCAAGCTCATCCCAGATTACATATTTTTAAGGAATCAAAATGAGAGATCTAATTCTGACATGGCAGGCGAAAATCGGATTAATATTGGCCTACTTTGAAGCGTTTACTTATCGATTGCTGACGCCTCAACAGTGGCTTAGTCACTTTGTCGCCGATGAGATGAATCGGAGAAAAAATAGAACCATTCGAAGTCGCATTTTAGAATTTCCTCGGGCCGTATTTCAAAAGATGAATTATTTGACTATTTCCACAGATAATTGGAAGAACGCATTGCTTATTTCTTTAATAATTGTAATCTTCTTTCATCTAGCTGCGTCTTTTATTGACCTCCCTTTTAGCTCTATATTTTTGACTGATAAGGGTCAAATAAATTCTGAGATTGTAACATTATTATCCACTTCTTGGCAAGTATTAGCTAGTGTAATTGGCATCAGTTTTGTTCTTATCATTTTCTTGATAGAATATGTGCATAAAAATCGATATGAGTCCCAAATTTTTTCATTATTTTCCTATTATACTAAATTTCATTTTATCGTTATATTGGGATTAATCACATTGGCCGTTATGGGAGTAGATTTGATTTTATTGAATATAAATTATGTTGAATTAAAAACGCGATTGAACATTATTTCAATTGATATATTCCTACCAATACTTAATTTATTCTTGATTATATTTCTGTATGGTCGAACTTTTGTATTTGTGCGCCCGAATAATTTCTTAAAAATCCTGGATGACGAACTAGGCAATAATATCGAGCAATCTGTTGAGGATGAGCTAAGAAAAAGAATTGGATTAAATATTCTTAATAATATTTGCAAAGACTCTAAAATTGAATTCTCCCTTTGGGGATCTAGCAGGAAAGGCTTTGATGCAGTAAACACTGTTGACAGTCTCGACCACCATGCGTTGGCAGTAGTAGATATTCATGTTGGATTAGTAAAAAGAGCAGCAAAGCTAGCAAAGATAGATCAAATATCGAATGAAACAGAACCTACAATCGTTTGGACTTCACCTATTGAAAGTATAAAAAATAGGGAAAGAAAAGAAATTGCTTTTGTTTCGGGAATGGCTGCAAATGTAAGACCAAAAGCCCATTTAGCGCTTTCAGTTAGATTAAGCAAGCCCACCCCAAAGATACCAAGCCTTATATCAGAAAATCTTTTGATAAGTAAAGATGAATTAATTGAGGCTATACATAACGGTAATGTTTCTATCGTCGCCTTATTATTGAATCGGTATCAATTTATAATTCGCTCATTTCTTTCCGCGATGAAAGGCTGCAATATTCGATATACGGCAACTGAGACGGAACAGGAAAATGGATTATTTTTTGATTGGTATGTCTTGAAACAAGTTGAAAGGGATTTCTATAGCGTTTTAGAGGAATCGCTACAGAGCACAAACCGAGAACTAATTCATTTGGTTACAGACTTTCCGATTGAAGTTATTTACCTGGCAGACGAATACCGAGATCATCTCGTTTTTAGGCGATTTGCACATTTTTATCCTATTATTTATGAAACGTCGGCACGATTGACCCATGATGTTAGCCTTAAGGAATTTGTCTATGAGCGAACGTGGAGATCTTTGCAGAATTGCGGCTTAAGGATCATATCAAGACTAGAAGATTCTGACATATCCCATGAAGACATTGGAACATATGGCGAATATGCATTGGAGATTGCATATGTATTTAATAATTTGCTAAAATCTGCTATAGATCTCAAGGATCTTATCCAATTCGAATCTTTTGGAAGAACATTCAACGGAATGATGGATTGGCTCGGTAGCACTCCATCACAAAAAGTTGATGATTTAGAGTGGTCTTTGAGTCGCGTGAGTGATATTGATCAACGAAGAAAGATTGAATTAGAATTAGACCGCAATAGGGAATTAGCGAAAGTTGAAGAGAATTTTATCATCGCCCGAAACTTGATCTGGCTGGGACTCGGCGGATGGTTGACACATTTGCTCGATGCAAATAATATTTCGCCTGAAGAATACAGAGCATGGGCTAATGTTGCAGCAAAAGCTTTTCCAAATATAAAGATCTTATATAAGACATATGTAATAGATTCCTTTGATCGGAATAAAATCAGTAGTACTTGGGGCAGTTGGGATTTGCAGGAAAGCGAGATCTTGCAGAGGGGCGCATTGGTCGTAAGTGGTCCTGTAAGGAGCGACTCATGGATAGCAAAATATTATTGTCAGCGCGGGATAGAATTGTCTTCTTTGAGAGCAGGTAGCTTATCTAAGACATCGCCCACAAATAATAGCAAATACATTCTGGATTCTGTTTCCAAGATTGTCGAAACGCTAAAATCGTCCCAGATATGGATGAAGACGTTTAACTTTCCAATTGATAAGCTGGATGATCGATCCAATAATCTGATAGAACTGCATCAAATCATGCACGAAATGCAGAAGAATGCTGATGAAGAAGCATTAATCAACTCATCCTTAGATCCAGAGATAATGGCTCAATTTAAGTCGAAAATCGTTCGTTCTTGGGAAGATTCTTCCGTTATCCGAGCCTTGGCAACGAGATACAACATTTATGAAGGATGCCCTGATTGCCACATTCCAAGTAATTCATGTGTTTTTGGATTGAATCTTCTTGAACACAAAGCAGCTTTTATAAAGCAGAATAAAATAATTTTTTCAAATTGGGCTGAAGATCATGGTGTTTCATTGGGTAAAGGGGAAGATGTTATTTTGATCAAATCACTTATTAGCGTTCTTCCTTGTGTAGACACAAATCTTAATGATCTTGAAAATACAATTTATCAAAAATTGGGCGAATTCCGCGAAGGAGGACTCGATCCAATAATCATTTTCAACCAAAATAAATTTCGTGGTTCCTTGCTAAAATCAAAGAATTTTACATATTCATGGAATTTGACAAGAGAAAGAGAGACTGACATAAATGAATTCATCGGAATTCTTGATCAAGCTCTCGTTTTTAATATCAGAGAACTTGAAGATCTAGGAGTCTTGATCTTGGATTTAAGCAATATTGGGAAATTGATCCAATATCGCTATGACAAGGAGAGCGAATATCCTTTGAGCATAAGCATTATGCCAATAGATAGAGATGCTGCAGAAGATCTTCTTGCCAATGATTCGAAGCAGTATATAGACCAAGAGACAGGAGAAAAATTAGAAAGAGAGGAGGCTATTCGAAATCTAATGCAAAAAGTTTATCTCAAGGTATTGCTACGAAACGAACTGAAGATTATAGATGCGACTTCTGGAGTAAGATTAAAAATAATTTCAGATCTTGATTAGGCTAGCTATCCAATGTAGTCATCAGGCTGAGATTATCGTATAGCTTTATATTCAGAAGAACAAGAATAATTCCTAATGAAGCGCCTTCATGATCATACCGTGGTGATTCGTCCGGAGGATAACGGTACCTTCGTAGCATATGTTCCTTCGATCTCTGGGTGTCATGCTCGGGGGCGAACCTCAGAAGAGGCGCAAGCTGAACTCGCTAACGTCTTTGCAATGATGACTATGGGGAAAGAGAAATCGGAGAATCCGGTTCTTGCCTTGAGTGATGACAGAAACTTGGTAACCTCAAATGAATCCCAAAAAGTAATAGATACCATATGTCCGAGATGCAAACGAGAATGCATCTTTCAATGGAAAGATTTTAAGAACGGGACTCGCCATATCGAACAAAGGTGTCCTCACCACGGATATATTAGATATGTCCCAAAAATTGAACCGTATCTGGGATTGGCGAGCAAAGCAAAAGAAAACCAAAATCAAACAAAGTTATTTTAATTAAAGAATTCCTCCAGATATTCAGATATTATCGATCCTATTTAGGCACTATTTCTTTTCATGAATATGAATCATCTGAAAGTGATATCCTGATAGAACCGGAAACCACGCAATAAGATAGCCACTTATCCCTAGCTACCGCCCCAAAGGGCAGCCATCAGTCAAGCGGCACTTGGTATGAATGTCTTCAGCATATGCAAGTGACTGCCAGTGCGCATACGCGAGCCCGCCTATACAACAGCGCAGCAAGCCCGAACGGCCCAGAACCGCAGGCGGTGGCCACGAGAGCGCAGCCGCACCACCAACGGTCGATGGGCTGCCCGGCGCTGCTGTCAGCGGCCCGCAAGTATCCCAAATATGTAGGGCTGCCCCGAATCTCTTTGTGCGTTCCTTTGTGCCTTCGTGCCTTTGTGGTTTGGTCCGCAGTTGCTGGATATAATTATCCGTTTATAGCTGAAGACATTTCTTCTCAAATCCAGCGCCCGGAAAAACGCCCAAGTGGGGAGGCATGCCCACCTTGCCCTCAAGCCCGACCGGCCTCCTGCCCGCCGTGACAACATCGCAACACGCCCGGACGGCCCGGACCGCAGGCGTCGGCCACGAGCGCAGCACGGGCAACTGCCGCAACTGCGGGGTCAATGGCTGTCCGGAGCCGCTTCTAGTAGGCTTCAAAAGCATGGGGGTTATAACGAGCCGCGAACCAATTAGTATATTGTAACATTTATTTGATAGTAATATCAGGAGAATATCGAAAACGAGATATAGTCTTGGCAAAGAGATATATTCTGAGAAACAATATGCATTCCATAAGAGGCCCGCCATTCATGTCTGTCAGCCAACCCAAACCATATCCTCAATCAGGGACAAAAGAGAAGGTCGATTCAAAGGAAGCATTAGCTGATAAAACTAATCTTGAAGATTTAATAGAATATGACGTAGTAGTTCACATGCCGCCTAAGAAAAGGTATTCCTTAGAGATGGATGTAAGAGGAATCGTCAAGGCAAAGCCGAAGGTTACATTGCCCGAGGCAATCTAGCCATAACCATATTTTTGGTTTCATGAGAATCTATCCCTGGTATGATATCGTTGATGCAGACGAAGTTTTGACGCAGGGTGATCTTATAAGCTCATGTCCGGTCATCGTCCCATCTTCATCAATCGGGGTAGGAAAGATCTCTGCGGAGATAATCGAATACGATGTGATTGTTATGAGCCAATCCTGCGATCTTGCCCATCACAAGCTGGATAATGTTCTAGTGAGTCCTATTTGGCCAATCAGCGAAATGGGATCTGAAAATGATTTCTTCCTGAGCCGCAAAGGCAAAGAATCGCTGCGCCAGGGAAACCTTCCAGGATACCATCTCCTAAACAGATGCGAGTTGGAAGGATTCGTTGCAGATTTTCAGGTGGTGGATTTCAGGAACGTCTATGGCGTTCCTTTGGATTTTTTGATTGACTTATCAAAACGCAATGGCAAGAGATTAAGGCTGATGCCGCCTTACAGAGAACATTTGTCCCAGGCGTTTGCAAGGTTTTTCATGAGAGTTGGGCTTCCCGTTGATATAGATTTGTTTAAATAGTTCTTAGATTTGCATCGAGCAGCATCTCGTTTCTTAAATAGGTCGATCTGCCTCCTACATCTTCCACAAGCACTTGACATGCAAAACAGACCCCCGAAAGATAGCGCAGCAAGCCCCGGACAGCCCTGGCCCACGGGCGGCCACGAGCGCAGCCTCCCAACATGGTCGATGGGGCTGCCCAGCGCTGCTGCCAGCTGCACCGCAAAGATCACAATCTGCAACCTGTCAACAGATCGTTCCGCTAAAAAGTCTTGTGCGTCCTCTGTGCACTCAATTTCTCCGTGGTGGAATTGTTGGTTGTTAAGGTATAATTATCATCCAATATTAATGGCGAGCCGAATGCATTGTTTTTCCAATCCTGCACTAGGAGAACTACTTTTCCCGGAGGCAGTCACCACCGGCCCTCAGGCCCGACCGGCCCCCTGCTCGCCTGGATGACAGCGCAGCATGCCCCGACGGCCCGACCACAGGCGGCAGCCACGAGCGCAGCCCCCCCAACACGGTCGATGGGCTGCCCGGCGAGGCTAGCCCACAGCCCTCAAGGACTGCAAAGATGGAGGACTGCCAGTACCCAAATGCTACCCTAGCCCGAAAGTAAGCGCCACTTGATTTCAGGCCCGACCGGCCTCCCGCGTCCCTTAAGTGCAGTCGCACGCATGCGAACCAGACTGGCGGACAGCGAGCTGCGGTAATGCGAGCAGGACCGCAAGCAGATCATGTTTGCGCCTTCAAGTGATTAGTGCGAGCTAAAAGCTATATCCCATCAATGACAATAACTCTCGCAATGTTTGCGGAATACATCAAAGCGGCAATGGATAAAGCGGTCTATGAGATCATCGACGATCCTGAGCCCTTTTATGGCGAGATACCGGAGCTTCAGGGTGTTTGGGCCTCGGGAAAGACGCTGGAGGCCTGTAGAGACGACCTCATGAGCGCCCTAGAAGATTGGATAGCGTTTCGCCTTAGAACGGGACGGTCCATTCCGTCGATAGGTGGAGCTTCAATCGCAGTTTCATTGGAGCCGGTGAGCGTTGTTGAATAAGCTCACACCTGTCTCAAGGCGAGAGCTTATAAGTCGACTACGGAAACTGGGATTTGATGGCCCTTACCCAGGATCGAGACATGAGGTAATGGCAAAGGGAGATATATCCATCATCATCCCTAATTCGCATCGTGACGAAGATACGGGGCTAGCCTGATTACGAGAATCCTAAAGCAGGCTGCTATATCTCGGCAAGATTGGCTTGATTCAAAGTAAGCCAAAAAATCTACTTCTTCCTCCTTTGCACGATAATTTCGGTTGTAATGCTTAATGGACCAGAAAGCGGATTTTGTCCCCATAGATGCAAAAGCTTGGCCTGAAACGCAGCCTGAGCCCGCCTAGAAACTCTCGGTTACAGTCTCCCGCATAGTGGGATGCCTGCCCTTACACGCATGCAGGCCCGCCCGGATGTCAGCGCAGCAAAGCCGGACGGCCCGGCCCACGAGCGTCAGCCAAGAGCGCCGCCCAGGGCAATGGCGGCAACCCGCAGTCGATGGGGCTGCCCGGCTCTGCCGCCAGCGGCCCGCATGATTGCAAATCTTAAGACAGATCGAATCTCTCTGCTAATTCTGATCGGGAAACCGCCCGCAGGAGACTGGCACAACTGATCCGAGGTTCTACCGGCCTTCTGCGCCAGAGCGCTCGCCGGGCAAGCAGGCCATCTAGCGCCATTTCACCATTGAGTAGTATTATATGCAAATAGGGATGAAGTAATCCCCGATGAAACGCCTCTATGACTACACGGTAATTCTTCGCCCCGAAGACAATGGTACCTTCGTGGCCTTCGTGCCTGCAATTCCGGGCTGCCACGCCTGGGGCCAGACTCCTGAGGAGGCACAGGCCGAGCTAATAAACGTTTTCGGGATGATCCAGGAAGAGTACGAAGAAGAAGGACGCATGCTCCCTGCTGATGTTGATGTGTTAGCCACTCATGCCTGCCAAAGCTAGGGATCTGCAGAAGGCGGCCAGGAAGCTCCGATTTCAGATGGTGCGGCAAAAAGGCAGCCACGCCAGATGGAAGCATCCAGACGGCCGAGCTACCACAATTCCAGTGCATGGCAATAGCGAGATCGGAAGCTGGCTTTTCTACGAAATTCTCAAGCAGTTGGACATAACAGAAGAGGAATTCCATAAGCTCTTGGAATAGGACGCCCACCAGCATCCTCCCAGCGGCCATCCCCGAGGACTTCCACCTCACAGGCAGAGTCACGAGAGCAGCCGAAAACGGTCGATGGGCTGCCCAGCAATGCTGCCTGCGATCCGCAAAATCGCTAAGATGGAGACGGTAGTGAATAACGTCATATCTCGATGGACGTTGCCACTCAAGTATCTTCGAGCATTTCAATCAGGGCATCCTTTGAAATTCCATTCCAGATTGAAACATCTACTAAGATATCGTTGAGCGTCCCTTTTGCGAGTTCATCGTGCAATGGAACTGTGATTTTATGCTCTCCAGACTCATTTAATTTAACCAGTCGGACATGGCTTCCTTTCTACCGAATTATTTCATATCCTAATCGACGAAGCACCTTGATTAGTTGCTCACCGCTAGCAACCGGAAGCTTTCGCAACTGGATGCACCTCGAACTCAGAGATTGATAGGATCTTTAGTTCTTCACCTGCTTCCAAAATATCTTCAAAGTGCAGGCTTGATGCCTCTTTTATATTTTCCATCAGCTCATCAAGAGTCTTACCTTGCGTGAAGATGCTGACGCCTATTCCCCGAGCGCACCAGAACTCTCCGTCAAAATATACTTCAAATTTTACCAGCATCTGATCACCAACTATCGCTGCAAATGTTAAATACCATTGCTCAATATTTCTAAGTTCCCCCTAATGGAGAGCTTAGCTTTTCAAAGTGGCCTTGCGCTATGGCAGACGATGCTTGCCAGGCTCGAATTGCGGCCCTCATCCACCGAGCGGTCTTCGGTAGCAAGCTCCCGCGCGCGCAGGTGACCGCTCGTGCGTGCATGCGGCCCGCCCAAATTACAGCTCCCGCAAGCCTGGACGGCCGGATCATGGGCGGCGGCCAAGAGCACAACCTGCAAGATCGCAAGCATTTGACTTGGCAAAAATAGAATATGTATCTAGATTTACACGCTCACTTCTACAGAAGCCGCCGTGGTAGTTGGTTCAGGTATGCTTAGAGACTCCGCCTTCAGTCCTTCCAGGTGAAACGCAATTGCCTCTTTCATCAACTCTCGCGTCTCTTTTCTCGTTGGTCCGGTTGCTATGACACCTGGCAAATCCGGGCAATAGGCAGCGTAATTATTTTCAGCTTTTTCAATAATGATCAGATACTCAGCCATCTTTCCCGATATCCTTGATACCACTTTGCTTCAATATGCTATTCAAGGTTCCCTTGGTACTTCATCATCCAAATTTCCTGAGATGGTCACCAATCCACTCTTAAAATGGTGCTTGTATTGTCTATGACTACCTCTTGTTCTATCAAGGAACCATCCATCCTCTTCTACTAGCTCGATGACGGCTCGGACTTTCAAATTGTTGGCCTCATTGAGGGAATTAAGCAATCATAATAAGCATCTTTAGATATATATTTGATTTGCCACTCAGCGCACTCCTCACGGCCTTCCCCATGGCAATCCACACAGACCGAGCTGCTCTCAATGTCTGGCAAGATCTTGCGTGCAGGTGCTCGCTTGTGCGTGTACACAAACCCGCCCGCACGACAGCGACTCGATCCCCGACGGCCCGACCAGAGGCGGTGGCAGCGAGCACAGCCCGGGGCATCGGCAGCCGCCACAGTCGATGGGCTGCCCGGCCCTGCAGCCCGTAGCCCGCAAGAATCCCAAAGATGGAGGACCGCCACGAACCTATTTGTGCGTTCCTTTGTGCCTTCGTGCCTTTGTGGTTTGGTCCGCAGTTACAGGATATAGTTATCCGTTAATAGATAGGACTGAAGACATTTCTTCTCAAATCCAGCGCCTGGAAAAACGCCCAGTCCGGAGGCAGGCACCTCCTGGCCTCAAGCCCGACCGCCCTCTGCCCGCCCGGATGGCAGCGCAGCAAAGCCCGGACGGCCAGCCCTCAGGCGGCGGCCACTAGCGCAGCCGGAACCCCTCCAATACGACAAAAGCCGGGTTTTGAAGAATCTGTCTCAGATAAACTAAGCCACTTGATATGAAACTCCGATTGCCCGAAACTCTCCAGTCTCCTGGCGCTCCAGCTTGGCTCTGATCTGTTCGAATTTCCTCACAACTTCCTCAGAATAAAGCCTCTCTCCGCAGCGAAGGCAAACCTCAGCGCAAATCTTCAGAACCGCAGTATTGACGCCTCCCCGTAAGACCTTCTCAACTTCCTTTTCTACCAGCTCGCCACCGCAGACGGGGCATCTTTCAAAGGGCATCGAATTCATTTCTTCCTCACTTTGCAGTTAATCCATCGATTTGGGTCAGGTCTGTAGACGGTGATCAGGACCGTCCATCGTTTCTTTTGATTATAGGCCCAAACGCTATGAACAGGATCTCCTCCGAAGGTTTGACCGAATATCAGAACACTTGGGTAGGGCGAATCGTCCTGATATTCTTCGATCACAACACCGTTCAGAGCCGAGAAATAGATCTCGTCGAACTTGAGCCGGTCAGCATTCGCCTCTTCATAGGCGTGATCGGTTATTCTTACATGGCCTGCCTGTATGGCTTCTATGATGTCTGCGAGCTCCACACGGCCTTCTGCATCCACGAATTTATAAATTCCTATTATGATTATTAAAGGTTTATGTTCTCCTTTTTTCGCTCTGAAGATGAGCCACGGCTCGCTTGATGAATGCGTGTATCCCTCCGAAGCTCAGCCGGTTCTTATTGGCGGCCCTCGGTGGCAAGCTAGAATGTGCGGGTGCCTGCTCGTTCGTGCGTGTGAGCCACCTGGACGACAGCGCGGCAAGCCCGGACGGACCGGACCACAGACGGCCACGAGCGCAGCCGCACCACCAACGGTCGATGGCTGCCCGGCGAGGCTAGCCCATAGCCAGCAAGGATCGCCAAGCTGAAGCCTAAAAAAGGTCGCTCTGCTAAAAAGTCTCTGTGCGCTCTGCGCCTCTGCGGTTTGATCTTTTGTTATTAGATTGTAATTATCCGCCGATAGCAATACTGAACTGCCATTGTTTCCTAAGATTCAATGTTAGAAAAATAGAAATTCAAGATCCAGAGAGCCTAAGCTCCAGTTGAAGTTATAGAAAAAGATATTAAGTGAGCACGGCAGCTCTCCGGCTTGCGGCCTTTTCGGGCGCATAATAGCCCGGACGACCGTGCGGCAAAGCTAAGTGGTAATAATAAAATTCAGTAATTGAGTTTGTAGATTTGATAAGAAAAATTTCCAGACCAAAATAAAGTTAGGTGAGCACGGCAGCTCCCTGCAGCTTGGCCTTTCCGGGCGCATAGCAGCCCACCGACCTAGCAGCATGGCTAAATGGTAATAATAATCCAATAAGTTCCTGTCAATTAAATCAAGCCTTGCGAAAATAAGATTAGGTGAGCACGGCAGCCCTCTGCAGCTTGGTCTTTCAGGGCGCATAGTAGCCCAGAGGACCGTGCAGCAAAGCTAAATGGTAGTGATAAATCCAGTAATATTGTAGACTTGATTAAAAGAAAATCTGTGACTATAAAATAGAAGTTAGGTGAGCACGGCAGCGATCTGTATTTCCCGAGAGCTCGCGCATCTGAGTACAGTACAGAACGTGGGCAGGCTTATCTTCTGAGTTCGGAAAGGGTTCAGGAGTTTCCCTGCCGCTATGGCCGCCATGCTCGATTCCATGTTCCGGTTTCGAGCCGGTTTGTACCTCCCTTCCCCTTGAGCCAGGGTCTTGGCAATTCTATTCTCATGCTTTAGCTTTGCGACCAGATTTCGCCCGAGTTTAGTGGAGCGCTGCGGAGTTGTTAGTAGCTGCGAGCTGAACACCTCGTTGCCTTGGTGCTTACACACCAGCTCTATCAAACTCGTCTTCTACGAGTACTCTAAGCGGTCTCTTTTCAGGAGCGGTTTCGGGCTTAGATGCTTTCAGCCCTTATCCGCTAACACGTAGCTGCTCGGCATGCCTTGCCAGACAGCCGATAGACCAGAGGTGTCGTTGGTTTGTTCCTCTCGTACTAAAACCAACCTCCCCTCAGACCGCAATACACCCCTAACAGATAGTAACCGACCTGTCTCACGACGGTCTAAACCCAGCTCACGATCTCCTTTAATAGGCGAACAACCTCACCCTTGGCCGCTGCTGCACGGCCAGGATGGAAAGAACCGACATCGAGGTAGCAAGCCACCGGGTCGATATGTGCTCTTGCCGGTGACGACTCTGTTATCCCCGGGGTAGCTTTTCTGTCATCTAACGCTCTCACCAAGAGAGCTGAGAGGTTCGCTAAGCCCGACTTTCGTCTTATCACCTCTTGCTATGCGAGGTAACATCAGGCTGACTTATGCCTTTACACTCTTTGTTGGGTTTCCGACCCAACTGAGTCAACCTTAGGGCGCCCTTGATATCTTTTCAAGGGCGTGGCGCCCCACCCAAACTGCCCACCTACCGAGGTCCTCTTCTCAGAGTTAGGGCGGTAGCTCCGAAAGGGTAGTATTCCAAGGGCGACTCCACTCGAACTGGCGCCCGAGTTTCGACGTCTCCTACCTATGCTCTACAATCAGAACCACAACCCAACGGCAGGCTGCAGTAAAGCTCCACGGGGTCTTCACTTCCCATTAGGGGTCTCCAGACTCTGCACTGGAACGTAAGGTTCACCGGGTACCAGCTAGGGACAGTGGGACTCTCATTGATCCATTCATGCAAGCCGCCAATTAAGCGGCAAGGTACTACGCTACCTTAAGAGGGTCATAGTTACCCCCGCCGTTGACAGGCCCTTCTTCCCGTTGAACCGGGTTTTCAGGTACCTGCACTGGGCAGGATTCAGTGATTGTACTAGTCCTTACGGATTCGCAATCACCTATGTTGTTATTAGACAGTTAGAGTCCCCTCGTCACTGCGACCTGCTTTTTGCAAAGCAGGCACCACTTATCCCGAAGTTACGTGGCCAATTTGCCGAATTCCCTTAGCTAGCATATTCCGACACGCCTTAGCCTTCTCAGCTTGGGGCACCTGTGTTGGTTCTCGGTACGGGCTTTCAACTCCCTTTTCACGGACTCCTGGAATTTGCCAACTTACGTCATCACGCTTTCGTCTGGTTCTCGCCATTACGGCTCTCCGCAGACTTCTACGCTTAAACACCCAGGCACGAGTGCTTGACATATCCGGAAGCGTCAGTTTTAACGTTGAAAGGTACAGGAATATTAACCTGTTTCCCATTTGGCGTACTCCGATTAAGGTACGTCTTAGGACCGACTGACCCTCGGCTGACGAACATTGCCGAGGAACCCTGGCCCTTACGGCGATCGGGATTCTCACCCGACTTTGCTGCTACTGCTACCAGGATTTTCGTCTCTACGCGGTCCACACCTGCTTACGCAGATGCTTCTGCCCACGCAGAGCGCCTCCCTACTAGATCACCTTGCGGTGCTCCGTGGTATCGGTAATCGGCTTAGCCCCGTCAATTTTCGGGGCCCTGAATCTCGACTGGTGAGCTGTTACGCACTCTTTAAAGGATAGCTGCTTCTAAGCTAACCTCCCAGTTGTTTATGACCCAGGACACCCTTAGGTGTTGACACTTGGCCGATATTTGGGGACCTTAACCACGGTCAGGGTTGTCTCCCTCACGGACTAGAAGCTTACCCCCCAGCCCGGACTGCCGGTCTTCTACGACGACGGCGGTTTTGGAGTTTGACAAGAGAACAGACCCTTTCGGGTCCGGCTTCCCCAATCAGTGCTCTACTCCGCCGACTATCTCAGACCAGGTCATACTGCGATATGTTTCGGGAGGAACCAGCTATTTCCGACCTCGATTGGACTTTCACCCCTAGACGCAGGTCACGAGAGCGATTTGCATATCAACATCTCAAACGGTCCTCCACGCAGCTTTCGCCACGCTTCGACCTACCAGCGCCTAGATCGCCCGGCTTCGGGTCGCATACGGGCGACTGCACGCACTTGTATACGTCGCGCCTCTTTTCATGCGCGCTTGTCGCTTTCGCTACGGCTTCCTCTGTAAAAGAATTAGCCTCGCCGCCAATATGCACTCCCTGGTTCGTTCTTCAAAACGCATGTTAGAACGCCGGCAACCCCTCTCGTACTGCGGCGTCGCCGCCGTTTCCTTCGAGGAGAAGATCCTTGCGCGCCCTAACGCACTATCGCCAGCCAATTTCAGGCTCTTTGCACCTCCCTATTTGGGGTACTTTTCAGCTTTCGTTCACACTACTACTGCGCTATCGGTCTCAAGATGTATTTAGCCTTGGAGGTTGGTGACCCCCTAATTCCCGCGCGATTTCCGACGCACGGTACTCAAGACACGGCCCCGGTCCTGATCTATTACGACTACGTGGCTCTCACACTCTATGGCAGGCCATTCCAGGCCACTTCGACTTCTATTTCAGAACGTTTGGGCCAGCTTACAACACCACATCTCCCTTGCGGGATTCGGTTTAGGCTGTACCGCGTTCACTCGCCGTTACTGACGGTATCTCGGTTGATTTCTCTTCCTGTCCCTACTAAGATGTTTCAATCCGGGACGTTCCCGATCCTTACGGATCAGTCCGAAGACTAGGATTTCCCATTAGGACATCCTCGGTTCAATGGCTCCATGCGCCTCGCCGAGGCTTATCGCAGCTTGGCACGTCCTTCATCAGCACTTGAGCCGAGCCATCCCCTGGCTGGCATAAGCAGCTTATGCCCCACTAAACTCAGTGAGCGTCTGGTCGCAAAGCTTGTGCATGGTGTCTTTGGACCGCCCCCTGCGAGGAACGGACCTCCACCCTTCCACATCGAGTCGACCTCAATGTGTGCATGTGTTCAAATGGACTTGCTGGGACTCGGACCCAGGGCCTCCGCCTTGCAAAGGCGGCGCTCTACCAGCTGAGCTACAAGCCCTAAATCCAGGCCCAGCTAATGATTATAAATTAAGCTGGCTACTTGGTTCGCTTTTTTGGTCTCGGTCGACATTTTCAGCTTACTATGGCTTGCGCCATAGCCCTCCTGACCCTTGCGGATCAGAAGGCCGATTGGCACGGGGAGACATACGTTTGTATGTCAATAACTTTAGGAGGTGATCCAGCCGCAGATTCCCCTACGGCTACCTTGTTACGACTTAACCCCCCTTGCAAAGCCCAAATTCGAACGCCTCCGAAGGAAGCGCTCTCATTCAGACCCTACTCGGGTGGTTTGACGGGCGGTGTGTGCAAGGAGCAGGGACGTATTCACCGCGTTCTGTTGAAACGCGATTACTACGGATTCCAGCTTCATGAGGGCGAGTTGCAGCCCTCAATCCGAACTAAGATTGGCTTTAGGAGATTTCCATCCCCTTTCGGGGTAGATACCCATTGTACCAACCATTGTAGCTCGCGTGTAGCCCGGGATATTCGGGGCATACTGACCTACCGTTGCCCATTCCTTCCTCCGCTTTAGCAGCGGCGGTCCCCACAGTGTACCCGTCACTCCGGAGAGTACGCTGGCAACTGTGGGCGTGGGTCTCGCTCGTTGCCTGACTTAACAGGATGCTTCACAGTACGAACTGACGACGGCCATGCACCACCTCTCAGCTAATCCGGCAAAGTCTTCAGCCTGGCCTTCATATTGCTGTCGGTCCCGGTAAGATTTCCGGCGTTGAATCCAATTAAACCGCAAGCTCCACCCGTTGTGGTGCTCCCCCGCCAATTCCTTTAAGTTTCAGCCTTGCGGCCGTACTTCCCAGGTGGCTCGCTTCACGGCTTCCCTACGGCACCGACAACGGTCGCACCGTGGCCGACACCTAGCGAGTATCGTTTACGGCTAGGACTACCCGGGTATCTAATCCGGTTCGTGCCCCTAGCTTTCGTCCCTTGCCGTCAGGTCCGTTCTGGTGAGACGCCTTCGCCACTGGTGGTCCTTCAAGGATTACAAGATTTCACCCCTACCCCTGAAGTACCTCTCACCTCTCCCGGCCTCGAGCCAGACAGTATCTCCTGAAAGCCCAACAGTTGAGCTGCTGGATTTCCCAAGAGACTTATCCGGCCGGCTACAGACCCTTTAGACCCAATAATAACGGTTACCACTCGAGCCGCCGGTGTTACCGCGGCGGCTGGCACCGGTCTTGCCCGGCCCTTGCTATGCAATGCTTTTTAGGCATCACGACAGCCAGATTTGTAACCTGGCACTCGAGGTCCCCTTATCGCTGTTTCCAGCATTGTAAAGTTTTCGCGCCTGCTGCACCCCGTAGGGCCTGGATTCGTGTCTCAGAATCCATCTCCGGGCTCTTGCTCTCACAACCCGTACCCGTCGTAGGCTAGTAGGTACGCTACACCCACTACTACCTGATAGGCCGCAGACCCATCCTTAGGCGCCGGAGCTTTCGATCTCGATGCATTCCAGCAGTCGAGATCTATCGGGTATTATACCCAGTTTCCCGGGTTTATTCCCGACCTAAGGGTAGGTTGTCCACGTGTTACTGAGCAGTACGCCATGTATTGCTACATTCGACTCGCATGGCTTAGTCGAACCTCGATAGCAGTAACCTCTGGCAGGATCAACCAGAATTCTCTAGGAAGTATATTACTTAATATGTTATTCCGAACCAATCGGAATTGGCTGAGTCGCCAAGACCAATGTCAGACACGAAAAAACTCGCGTCTCCATATCTCAATATATCGCAACTTGGAACTCGGCCCGTCATCAAATCGGGGTCGTAGCCTTTGTGTTGCGACGCCTCATCGGCCCATTAAGGTTGTCAGCAGGGATATTTAAGCTTTTCCCTGCCTCCATCCCATTCCTGAGAAGAAGCAAGAAAACCCAGCCTTCCTTAAACCGATGTCATACTTAGGCCCTATAATCACTATCTACAGGACCCATTGCCACACCCATCCAGGCGGGCCGAACTCATCCAATAACCCAGTGGTATATAATCTTTTTGCTCTCCTGATCGGCACCCCCATCATAAATGGAACAGAGAAATAGAGGAAAAGATATCTTATATCGCTTGGTTTTAATATGATCATAGCCAAGAATCAAGGATTAATATCGAGGAATAATACGCCTGCTGGAGGTTATTTATGGGTTACACCTTGACTGAAAAGATCCTGAGGGAGCACCTCGCGGATGGCTCCTACGAGATAGGTAAAGAGATAGGCATAAAGATAGACCAGACCCTCACCCAGGACGCAACAGGTACCATGGCCTACCTTCAGTTTGAGTCCATGGGACTTTCCGATATTGCTACCGAGCTCTCGGTCAGCTACATCGACCACAACACCATCCAGGTGGGATACGAGAATGCAGACGATCACGCCTACCTGGAATCCATCGCGAAGAAGTACGGCATCTATTTCTCGCGACCTGGAAACGGCATTTGCCACCAGGTCCACCTGGAGAGGTTCGCGAAACCTGGCAAGACCCTACTCGGATCGGACAGCCATACCCCCACCGCCGGTGGTATAGGCTCACTAGCCATAGGTGCAGGGGGTCTCGATGTGGCTGTGGCCATGGGAGGTGGAGCGTACTATCTTACCACCCCTCGCGTGATCAATATTCACCTCACAGGCGAACTGCAGCCCTGGACCACAGCCAAAGACGTGGCTCTCAAGGTCCTCCAAATCCTGAGTACAAAGGGTAACGTCGGCTGCATCTCTGAATACACAGGCGTTGGCATTGCCGGGTTGACTGTGCCTGAGAGAGCGACCATCGCTAATATGGGCGCAGAGACGGGCGTCACGACATCCATATTTCCCAGCGACCTGCAGACCGGGAAGTTCCTGAAAGCACAGGGAAGAGAGAAACAGTGGACCCCCCTGGCAGCGGATTCTGATGCAATTTATGATCGCACCATTGATATCGATCTGAATGAGATAGAGCCTCTGGCAGCCACTCCCCACAGCCCGGGAAACATAGCCAATGTTCGAGGTCTTGACCTGCCCGTGGATCAGGTAATGATAGGCTCCTGCACCAACTCCTCATACGTGGATCTCATGACCGTGGCGAGAATGACAAAAGGCAAGACCATTCCCACAGGAGTGTCTCTGGGCATTGCGCCTGGCTCCCGGCAGGTCTTGAGCGCCATAGCCAGGAACGGCGCTTTGAGCGATCTCATAACATTTGGGGCCAGGATTCTGGAGTCGTCTTGCGGTTTTTGTATTGGAAATAGCATGTCGCCCTGCACGGACTCGATCTCGGTTCGAACCAGCAACCGTAACTTCAAAGGTCGAACGGGGACTACCAGCGCCAACGTCTACCTGACCAGCCCCGTCGTCGCTGCCGCGTCTGCAATCACTGGCAAGCTGACGGACCCCAGAGACCTGGGAATGGATTTTCCAAGAGTCGATATGCCTGAGCGTTTTGAAATCGATGATAGCATGATCATTCCACCGCTACCAGCAGAAAAGAGGGCTGGAATAAAGGTCTGCCGAGGTCCTAATATTGGAGAGCCTCCTGTCAACGGCCCAATGCCAGAGGAGATCAAAGGGATTGTCGCCATAAGAGTTGGAGATCTGGTGACAACGGATCATATAATGCCTGCCGGCTCTCGCCTCAAGTACAGATCCAATGTTCCTAAATATTCAGAGTTTGTCTTTGAGCCACTCGATAAAGAGTTCTGCAGAAGGGCAACTGCACTAAGAGATCAGGGCACACACAACTTGATCGTTGCCGGTCAGAGCTACGGCCAGGGCTCTTCCAGAGAACATGCTGCGCTCTGTCCAATGTACCTGGGAGTGAAAGGTGTAATAGCTAAATCCATAGAGAGGATACACGCCGCCAATCTGGTCAACTTTGGCATAGTGCCCTTTATCTTTGCGAAAGAGTCGGACTGGGATTTGCTGCCGGAAGGATCCGAGATCCGAATACCAGAAATTCGCAAGTCTCTGGTGAAGGGCGACGAGAGAGTCAGGGCTCTGGCCGGGAATATAGAAATAAGCCTGTTGATGAGCCTCTCAAACCGCCAGAGGGAAATCCTTCTGGCAGGAGGGCTGCTGCCCTTCACAGTAAAGACAAAGAATGGAAAATAGAAACCGGAAAGTAGCTCTGCTCAAATGCAGGCAGAGCTTTTCTTGTTTTCTTGTTTTCCGAAATTTCCTTCTTCTCCGGTTTTTTCAGATATAGCGCCTCAGATGTTGAAGAAGGTTATGATATTCTGCGAGAGCATCTTTCCTGTCGCATCCTTTGCAGGCGTGCCGGTGCTGCTTGATGTGGTCAGGCTTCCGCTTGTAGCGGGGATTGACATAACCTCGTTCACAGCAAACCCGTTGTTCACATCTCTTGTCAGCGCCTGGCTGTTCTGATCAACTAAACCTGGAGCAGGAGCCGAGACATTGCCTTCGAAGCTCGAGGTCTTAAGCTGCAGGGGTGTGCTGAAAACCAGGGGGAAGGTGTTCATCCAGATGGCCATATCAGATGTCGTACTGCTACGGCTCAGATTTTGCTGGCTGGTGATATAGGATCCCCAATAAGTCTGCACATCAGGTTCAAAGGTCGATGCACTTGGTGCATTGAAGAAAGCCATTTGGCTGGAGCTATAGCCCTCGCCCATGCCAATGGTCTGGGCACCGGCAACACCAAATAGGCAGATTAGTGCTATTAATGCTACTATCGTTTTCATATTAATACATCCCGTTTTATTCAGTTGTTCTCCTCTGCTGGAATCTGAGCCAACCTATTTATTCCTTATTGGTGAAAGTGAGGCTCATGCCGGACCGTTTCGAGATACTGCACAAGGATCTGGCCGGAAGGATCGGCCGGCTTTCTACACCTCATGGCACCGTTGAGACGCCTCTGCTTATGCCAGTAGTCAACCCCCATCTTCCTCTAATCCCTCCAGGAGAGATGGCAGAGATGGGCGCAGATATGATTATCACTAACAGTTACATAATTAACCAGGACCCGGAGCTGAAAATTGAAGCCATAGAGCGAGGACTGCATGAGCTCCTTGGTTTCCAGGGACCGATAATGACCGACTCGGGCGCCTTCCAGCTCTCAGTCTATGGAGACATCGATGTTCAGCCCCTCGAAATCCTGGATTTTCAATTCGCCATAAAATCGGATATCGCTGTGCCACTTGATATACCAACCCCGCCCGATGTTGCTAGAGATAGGGCAGAGTCGGAGCTGCAGATAACGGAGGTTAGACTGCAGGAGGCCGCATCCTTGGAGAGATCAGCCTTACTTGCTGGTCCGGTCCAAGGCTCAACCTATCCCGATCTCCGGGAGAGAGCAGGCAGGTTCGCACGCGACCTTAATTTCGATGTTTACCCCGTAGGCGGAGTGGTTCCACTCATGGAGGCTTACAGGTACAGGGATCTGGTGGATGTTGTTGTGGCCGCCAAGAAAGGTCTTGGCTCTGGCGTGCCCGTTCATCTCTTCGGGGCCGGGCATCCTATGATCTTCGCTCTGGCATCAGCCATGGGCTGCGACTTATTTGATTCCGCTGCGTACGCCCTCTACGCCCGCCAGGATAGATACCTGACCGTGCGGGGGACCTGGAAATTGGAGGAGATGAAGTACCTTCCTTGCTCCTGCCCTGTCTGCCAGGCACACACCCACCAGGAGCTGATGGACAGTCCCCATAAGGCCAGAGATCTGGCCAGGCACAATCTTTACGTCTCTTTACAGGAGATCAAACTCGTCAGGCAAAGCATTCGCGAGGGGTCGCTCTGGGACCTTCTGGAGACGCGCTGCAGATCTCATCCACGCATGCTGGACGGCCTGAAAAGGCTTTGTGGACAGGGAAAATGGCTGGAGGGCCTGGATACTGCGAGCAAGTCCACATTCTTCTATCTGAGCTCTGAGTCCGCCTCCCGGCCGGAGGTCATTCGCTATGCGAGAAGGGTCGATCGTATCTCATTGCAGGGCAATGTTTTGATCACGGACGATCCCGAAGCTGATAAAGCAGGCTATGACATGGTGCTCAACTTCAAGCCGCCTTTTGGGGCTTATCCGGCAGAGCTCTCTGAGACGTATCCCTTCAACGCCGAAGTCCCTGAGGATGCAGATGAAGCGGCAATCGATCAGGCCGTGAGGACCACCAGAGAGCTTATCAAGGCCAATCCCGAGGCCAGGTTCACCTTCAGGCTCAAGATTGGGGATTTGGAGAAACGGTTAATGCAATAGTAATGTTAGAGCTGCCAATTGGTTTAGCGGTCCTGAATCCAATACCGCATCAGTCATCGCCGTGGAGTCCCCACGCCACATCCTGGCGTATGAACTGCTCCTTCAGCTCGCCATGGTGAGTTTACAGGTACCGACGCACCGCTTCTACTACCAGGCAGTTGAGGTCAGGAAAACAGCCTGCCTTGACCTGAGCTTGCACGTCTTCAGCTAAGCGTTTCGGTAGGGAGATCTCCGCCTTCAACTCAGACATGAGAGGATGATGAGTCACTTTTTATGATTGAACCTTCCGATGTGATCCCTGGCAATTGATGTAGATTTCAAATTTACCCTTTGTAAATCGTCGTCGACGCAAAGCTTCTTTTTATAGCATTATGTTATCATTGGAATTGATATGAAGACTTCCGCCTGCCATCCGAGACATCCCGCATTCATGAGCCACCAGGTGCATAAGCCATGACCAAGTACTTCGAGGTTCTCCGGCGCGACGGCCCGGCCCGCATGGGAAAGCTGCTCCTGGAAAGATCGATCAGCACGCCCGGTTTTATCACTAGCAACGATTACGTCTCCGCGGGCAGCGTCTACAACTATGCCTCTGTTGACGAAGCCGTATTGGCCCATGAGGCACTAAAAGGACTGAAGAAGCTGGCCGTCTTGCCATACGTTCCCGCAGCCTTGCACTCCGAGCCGGCACTAGAGCTGCCTCCAATGGAGACGGACGGACCAAAAGGTGTGCTGGTACATCCCTTCAGCGAAATAAAACCTGAAAATGCCGATGTCTATGTGCTGGGCAACGCCGGGACTATCAAGAATCCAAGAGACCTGGTGAAGGCCGTTGTCAACGTAAGGGACGCGACTCCGCCGGATACCGCTCTCTATGCTCCAGCTCTGGCGACTCCCGCCAATCTGGCCCTGCTGGTGTACCTGGGCCTCGATCTTCTGGACAGGACCCGCATGGTGGCCGATGGACTTCTTGGCCGCTACCACACCCGCGATGGGATTAGGATTTTGAGCGAACTCAATGAGCTGCCCTGCCTCTGCCCGCACTGCCAAGAGATGAATGAGAGCGGCAGGGAGACAAAGCTCCTCATTGCTCACAACCAGCATATGCTGGAAGAGGAATTGCTGGCGGTTCGAGAGGCGATTCGCTCCGAAACCTCCCGCGAATATATTGAGCGCCAGGTGCGGGTGACTCCTGATCAGACATCAGCCCTGCGTCTGCTGGACGCAGAGCACCGGTACCTGGAGAAGAGGACTCCCGTAAGCCGTCGAAGCGTCTTCTATGCCAATTGCGCCGAATCGATGCAGCGCGTGGAGGTCACCCGCTTTGCCGAGAGGGTGATCAGCCGGTATTGTGCCCCCCAGAGCGACGTCCTGCTGCTCTTGCCCTGCTCTGCCAGAAAGCCATACTCCACCTCCCGATCGCACCGGCTCTTTGCCGAAGCAATCGGATCTCGCCGCCGTTATCTGCACGAGCTGATACTGACCTCGCCCCTGGCTCTTGTCCCGCGCGAGCTGGAGGAGGCATATCCCGCAGCAAGCTACGATGTTCCAGTCACTGGCCGCTGGGATCTGGAAGAGAGAGCGTGGCTGATCGGGTGTCTGGAGGCCTACCTCAAGAAGAACAGGTATGCCAGAATCGTCGCCCACCTGGATGGAGAGCTGGAGGAGACCGTGAAGAACTCTGGCCTTGAGGCGGTCTACACAGGCGGCGGAACGAACAGCCAGGCTCTGCAGCGGCTCACGGATGCTGTATCCGAAGCCTGCCGCGATGCCCGCCGCCTGCCTGATCTGCGCCTCTTACGCTACCGCGCCCACGCGGATTTCCATTTTGGCCCGGGAGCAGGCGACGCTCTTCTGGAGGGAAAGATCATAGTTAAAGGCAGAGAGATCCAGGACGAGACGAAAAAATCGCTGGCCGCGACTACACCCAACGGCACTATCGCGATCTCACTGGCTGGCGCGGCAAGGCTGGAGCCGCTGGGGTGCTATCAGGTCAAGATCGGCGACTTCCTGCCCAAAGGCTCCCTGCTGGCGCCGGGCGTCGTGGATGCAGACGAGCAGATCCGGCCCGGCGACGAGGTAATAGTAGTGGGAGAGAAGGCATTCGGTGTCGGTCGGGCCAGGATGTCGGGCTGGGAGATGAAAGAATCCCGCAGAGGCGTGGCAGTGGAGCTGAGGCATATACGGGAGAAGTAAGGCCTCAACTCATCAAGGTTTTAAATCAAGAGCAAATCATAGGTAGGATATGATGAGAGCCAGGAAAAAAAAGAAGACTGGTCTTGACATGGTAAGACCGACCTTGTTCTATTCCAACGAGAGCGAGAAGATAAAACTGAACTGGTTTTGCTATGAACTCTCAATGGGCATATATGACAATATAAAAAAAGAAATTGGATCTCGCCTCGAGAAGCAAAAAATCAGCGATAAGGCTCTTGCTGAATTTTCAGTTTATTATTCAAAGGAAATGAAAAATATTATCCTCCAGCAATTGTCTGGCAAAATCAAAACGGTATGCATTTCGTATGAGCCGATAGAATCATATTTTCCTGATCTCGATGGGGTTCTGATCAACAAAATGACCGATGCAATTTCAGTTGCCTGGGATGAGATGCTCAGTATTTGTGAAGTATGCCCAAACCGATGCATCAGTGAAAAAGACGCATACTGTACCCTGTTCGATGATAAGCATCTCTTCAGGTGAGAGGAGCAATTGCAGTACCGTAAACCGTTTCATATTTAAAAGAGGTGGGAGATACGGAGCTGATCGATGAGATAAAGAACCATTTGCCCATCCCCGCTTATGCCAGCCAGGATCTGAGCAATTTTCTTCTCAAGAATGGGAAAAACATCACGCCGGAAACGGAATTGATGATAACAAAGGTTATCGAATCCGGAGATGACGGAGGAATAGTCTGTGTGTTGGATGTGATCGGTCAAGAGTCATTTGTCATCTCAATAACGCTGCTCAGGATTAAGCCGGATCATGCTCTCTACGACAGGATCTCAGCCTATCAAAAGCAGAGAATAAGAAGCATTTTCAGGTCAAAAGGTCTGAGGTCGAGGAGACGCCGGTAGGAGGAAGTGAGCACGGGTGTGAGCGATGACGGAGCGAATGAAGGAGCATATAATAATCGTGCAGACGTGCAGGCAGGCAATGTGCGTCCTGTGGGATCAGGATTCTATGCTGCAGAGCCCTGGAGCCGATCCATTGGGAGTGAGTCTGTAAACATTGCCATCCAGATCGACTTCAACAAATTCACTTTTCGGAGTGGCATCGAAGTTGTGAGTGACGAGATAGAAAGCGAGATCCTCAGAGTTGATGAGCGGATCGTCAAAGCCTGATGTCAAGGACCTCAGATCCGAGAGCGAATCTTCAGACGCACTGACCGCTGGTAGAGCCGTCATGATTGCAGTCAAGATAATAACCATTGCACTTATCCACTTCCATGCCATATTAACATCCAAGACTCAAGAGACCATATAGACGATTGTGTGCAACGAGGGAATAAATCTTTAACAGATCCTGCCAGCAAAGTTAAAAATCGAACAGCGACTTCTGCTTCTGCGCCTTCTGGGCTGATCCTTCAAAGCTGAACAGATTGCTCTGAGCTCGCCCTGCGCATAGCCGGTCCTTGGTGACCCCAAAGCTCTCGAAGATGCGGAGCACTGGCGGGAGAATCTGCTTTTCCACGTAATACTCCGTGTCCAACGGCATGTTGTTCTCCAGAACATAAGCCGGGTCTTCAGCTCTGTCCACGAAGAGAGCCTTGTTCTTGCGACTGCTTTTTCCCTTGATTATTACGAAAGGCACCCTATCGCCCACGCTTGGCACCTGTCCGCCACGTTCTCTCATCTTTTCTACCAGTTGAATGTGCGGCTGCTTGTTCTTGTAGGAGCCGGTGCTCTTGGTATATCTTCTGGTAAGTGTCAGCTCCTCCAGAATTCCGGGGTCCAGGGACAGATCCAGGCTCTGTAGCCTGACTACCACTGAGCGGACATGTTCCACAGCCTCGTCCACTTTTCCCTCTTTAAGCACCAGCTCCAGGCAGGTCTTCAGGGTCTTGGAGGTCAGGCCGCACCAGTCGCGCCTCACCGTCTCCATGCCGCGCACCTTAATTCTGTCCTTCCAGGCTTCGCCCACCTGCTCGAATACCCAGAGGGCGTAGCGTTTCTTCGCTAAAAAGATCCCACGTCTGGCGAAGGCCTCGAAGACCAGCTCCATAGGCGAGGGAAGACTGGACGTTACGGTCTCAGCAATCTTTTTTCCGATCAACTCTGCGTCCTGCAGCGATATGGGTCCGCCGACAGGGCCAGCAGGACGCAGGCGTACAAAGACGCTATCTGTATCTCCATAAACGACTGAGAGATCGAATCCCTTTGCGGCTGCCGTCCCGAAGGTCAGATCATCCTTGAAGACGACCTTGCCGTCGATCACGTAAACCCTGCAGATCTCATCAATGATCTTCTTTGTGCGCAGGATGTTCTCCCTGCCAAAAGACGTAACCGCGTTGGCCAGAGCAAGGCTGTAGAGCCTGGCCCGGGCATAACCCGAGTAGCCATAGAAGCTATTCAATAGAATCTTCATGGCATACTGCTTGGCATCCAGGAAGCGGCGCTCCTCATCACCGGCTTTCTTCATCAGTCTCTTGGTCTGGGTTCTCTGATCGAGCAGCTCCTTCAGGACACCTGGCATGATCCCTGGAGATATCCCGGGCGAGACGAACTTTCCTCCGGAAGGCGCAGTTATGATCTGATCAATTCCGGGTGAGTCTCGCAGGACGACTGTGGAGTAGCACAGGTTGTGGGCCATCATGATGGTAGGATAAAGAGACTTGTAATCCAGGATGACCACGTCCTCCACCAGGCCCTTCTCAGGCACCAGGACTGCTCCGCCCTTCAGGTCAACATTCTCTACGTAGCGTTCTTCTGATACGTCCACGTCCGGCTTGGGCGGCACGACCCGAGATCTTTCGCGGAATCGGCGCAAGAGCAGGTTCTCCACCATCCCCGATTGGCCGCCGTTGACGATGTCCTGCAGCAAAGAGCCGCTGGCCCTGGACATGGCGATGTACTTGTCCATGAGCCGCAGATCCAGCAGCATGCGCATAGCTAAGACGGCGTCGCGTCTTGAGTAGCTGATGAAGCGCTTCAGGCCCTCGCCATCACCGCTTTCCGCCCAGAGGGCCTCGATCTCTTTGGGATCCACGTCGTACTTCTCCATTTTAAGAAGCTCGGCGGCAGCGTTACGAAGCGTGTACTGCTTCAGACTGTAGGAAGATCGAATAATGGGCAGGAGATCGACCACAACCCGGCCGGTGATGGAGACGTCAGTCCGGTTCACGATCTTGCGCACATACCAGGAATTTCCGTCCCGCCCGACTCGCGCTTCGACGCGCTGCTGTTTCGCCCTCTCCTGCAGATAAGGAAAATCGAACTCATTGGAGTTGTAACCTGCCAGGATATCGGGATTGTAATCCCTGAGAATAGATGCGAACTGGACCAGAAGATCATATTCATCCCGGCAGGATCGGGTGTCTGATCGAGGGCATTCGATATTCTTTCCCACAAGCACCAGGTCTTTTTGACCCTGATACTCCGGCTCGAAGGCCATGCTGATCAGAACAACCGGCGAGACTTCGGCCTTGGGCATGGCTCCATGATCAGGAAGGCATTCGATGTCGAAGCTCATAAAGCGCAAGGGGGCATTGGCCTCGTGCTGAACGGGATGCAATGTTTGCACATTTACGATTGGAGCTGGAGCTGCATGCGACGAGTTCTGGCCGGAGGTCCATTCCGGAATAGGCGCCTCCACCCAGCCCATGCCGCCTAATGCCTGATCGATGAGAAACCTGTTCTTGAAGAGGATGTCAGTCTCATAGACGGCTTTGACGCCGGGGACCTCACGTACACGTTCCCTGAGGCTGCGCACCTCTTTGGGATCGATGGCGGTGATCTTCAGCATCTTCTTGGGTGAATTCTGATAGCCTATGGGCTCAAAGCGCTCTACCTCTTCGACCTCCAGCCCCATCGTCTGCAGATCCAGGGCCACCCTTTTCAGGCAGCCATCCTCGACACCTGCGTAGAAGTAGGGGCGAAATCCTGCCACACGGCAGGTAACGCTTTTCCCCTCGGGTGTCGAGCCGAAAAGCTGCACCAGGGGGTTTCTATCTGAGTCGTAGGAGTAGTTGGCGTCCAGGATCTGGAAGATCATCACTCATAAATGGAAATTTTTGCATAAATAGCTAATCATGCAGACCCCATATTTCCGCTATCTTTCGCTCTTCCACTTGACTTTATCTCCCTTGAGCTTGACCACGTCGCTCTTCTCCAAAACCTTAGCCAGTTCCTCGGCTACCTTTTTCCCGTCAATCAGGACGTCGCCGTCATCATCTTTCAAAAGCATAGAGCAGTTTTCTATGAATTCCCCAAAATCCATTTTTCGAGATGTGGGTGATGTGGCCAGCTTCTCGATCAGCAAGCCCAATGCTCTGAGACTCTCATACTCTTCCGGATATAGATCACAGAACTCTTCATCGAGCTCGCTGGAGAGCGGAGTTGTGAACTCATCGGCATAGACTCCTACTGACTTTTCCAGATGGAATTCGATAGTGGTCTTCAGCTGCTCAGGCTCTTGGTCGTACTTGCTTGCATCAACGGGAATTTCCAGCAGAGGATCTTCCAATTTATTATCCAGGGGCTCTCCAATCTTAATATCGTTCAAAGATAGGACGGACATGGCAAATTTTTTGGCCTCATTTGACCTTAATAGAAAGCCCAACCATTCTGTTGAATTGAAACTCAGGGATTCCTTCTCAACTTCGGAAAGGCTGTCCGGATCCTGAGAGAGCGCCTGTATCTTATTCCTCTTCTCCGTCATAGTGGGATCCAGCTCCTCCATGAAGAGCTCTTCGAATTCCTCTTCAGTCGTGCTCCGCGGAAGGACGCTCTTAAGCACAGTTAAGTAGCGTTCGTAATCGTCCATGTCCTTTGTCAGACTCCGAAGCTCGCTAAGCCTGCCATGAAGGGAGCAGGTCTGCTCCTCAAATATCACCAGGGATGTTTTCAGCTCGACTCTGATTCCGGCGTCACTCAGAAAGGTCCGGATCTCCTTGGCCTCATCTTCATCGTACTCTCCGAGATTGAACATAGACGAGAGAATGAGAAGAAGGACTTAAAAAAGCTTTACATCGAAAGATAGGCTCGCATACTTCTTTGCATATACTCCTTCACTCAGACTATCAATGAACAATGAATTCAAATAAAGGCTCGGGAATCCAGGAAAGCTATGATTACGCGGTATGTTTTCCACCGAACTGCTGATCGCCCAATCGTGATCGTCCTCGAGATCCCGGCTGAAAGATTTATCATGTAATGCATAGTTTTGTCTATCCAGCTCGAAGTCTAAGGAGGTCTAAGTTGAAGATCGCTGTGGATATTGACGGTGTACTGGCAGATCAGGTCGGAGCCGTCCTGAAAGTAATTGAAAGAGATTACGGTCGAAGGTATTCCAGAAGCGATATTGATCGTGCCCACTGGAGCTTTGAGGGAATAGAGATCTGGACAGAGATTGGAAAGCTGTTAGCCGACCCGGACTATGTTCTGCAAGTGCCCTTGATTGAGGGTTCGCAAAACGCCATAAAACGGCTCTTCAGGCACGATGTATTTGTGGTGACTGCCAGAAGACCGAACGCAGAGGCGGCCACCAAGCAGTGGCTGAGCCGTCATTTCCCGTGCCTGAAACAATACCACTCTGCATGCACAGGCTCCAAGCATAACATACCTTCGGACGTGTTGATTGACGACCTAGACATGAATATCGTAGAATTTGTAAAGAGTGATCCAAATCGGCGTGGGATTCTGTTCCAGCATCCCTGGAGCCTGAATGATATGGATATCGAAAGCTACTCAGATCAGGTATCATATTGCCCTGAATGGCAGAGCGTGGTATCGGCGATCGAAGCTATTGAGCGCGCCCGCCAATGAGGCCACCCATTATCAGCATTGCTTTTCAAAAGTCGGTCCGGCCGTCCCTCGCGCCATGAGCCTGAGCGTTTTAGTAAGTAATCAGGCCTGCCTGTATCACCGCACATCAAGCCCAGTCGGTCCGGCCCACGAGCAGGCGGCTGCGAGCGCAGCCAAACCCCAAGGGTCGATGAGGCTGCCTGACGGAATTTAGCCAAATCCGCAACGATCGCAAAGCTGGAGTACCGTTAAGAATCTATTTTTCAAGGCCAATATTCAGCCGGGCATCCAACATCTTTATGGTCAGGAATAGCAATTCTTCCGCCAGGATCAAGATTTGAGGCTCATCTATGCTGGAAAAGCTCAAGAAATCATTACTGGAGGCGCCCGTATTCAAGCGGGGCAGCTATAACTACTTCATACATCCCATCACAGACGGCGTGCCCGAGGTCAGGCCGGAGCTTATCCGGGAGGTCACAGCCAATATTGTGCGCGTTGCCGACCTGGAAGTGGACAAAATTGTGACCGTTGAGGCCATGGGTATACCCATAGGCATCGGCCTCTCCATTATCTGCGATATCCCTCTCGTGATAATACGCAAACGTAAATATGGACTTCCCGGCGAAATCGAAATCAGCCAGGTGACCGGCTACTCCAAATCGCAGCTCTTTTTAAACGGAATAAAGAAGGGCGACCGGGTCATAGTGGTGGATGATGTGATCAGCACGGGTGGAACACTTCTCGCCACTCTGGAATCGCTGAAAGTCGCCGGGGCGATAGTTGTTGATGTGGTGATAGTGGTGCAGCGAGGAGACGGTGTAGAGCGGCTGAGGTCCAAAGGATATGCCGTCAAGACCATGGTCCAGGTTGAAGTCGACGAAAACCGTGTGACCAGGGTCATAGAATCTCATAATGTTCGCTGCGCCTTATGAAATAATCAGGGCTTGGACGCTATCCCAAAAGAGAGAGATATGGATCCGGGAAAGAATAGAGAAAATAGTTCGGAAATGGTCGCAGGAAAAAGAAATCCGGAAGAGAATGGTGAGGGGGGCCCAGGCCGGTGCCCTGAGGGCGCAAAGACGGGACCCAATAGACTCAAGGAGAAGAGTCTGGAAGAAGATCTGCATAATGAAACCCGAAAATGGCAGGAGAAGGCAGAAGTGCTATTTTGCCAGGTATCGGGTGATGAGCATTTCCTGGACAACGTCTCCGCCTACATCCGCGACTCCCATTATTTCCTGGAAAAAAATGATCTCATCAGAGCCTTCGAAGCTGTGATTTGGGCCTGGGCCTGGATGGAGATCGGCCTCGAGAAGGAATTACTGCGGCAGAAGGAGTAAGAGGCTATCGAGTGCTGGCAAAGATGCATACTTATAAATCCATAAATCAGCCTCAGAATTGGTTATTGCATGCGGTCGTCTGAGCTTTTCGCTTTTCTTCTCGAGGGTTAAGTTTCATAATTACCAGGATCCGAAGTTTGAAAGACAAATTTTTGGGCTGTCAGTAACTTTAGGTTAGTATTATATACTTAGACTTAACTACACGGGTCTAGAATGAGGATTGATTATAAAACCCGGCTGGATGAAGCAAAGACCCTGGCGGACATATTTGAAGTTGTCAAATCACTGGTACTGAATAGCACTGGCAAGTGCAGGGGAGGGCTGATGCTGGGCATGGCCAACCTGGGAAACCATCCCCAGGGGTTTTTCGGCGGCTTCTTCACCACAGGATCGAATGTTATCGTCCTGAATAAGATTCCGCTGCAAAGGATCAAGGAAACGAGGCCCGAGCTCTACAAGCCCTATGTTTTTCATGTGCTGCTGCATGAGTATATCCACTCTCTGGGTTACCTGGATGAAGCAGAAGTTCGCTCCAAGGTTCATCATATCACAAGAGAGGCTCTAGGGGAAGAGCACCTGGCCACTCAGATGGCTGCCAATACGGTAGGCTTCATCAAGCACCTGGCTTATCCCGATGTATCCTGGAAGCCAGATGATACAGGACTCGAACTGGTGGAAGGGTTTGATAGGTCGAGCGTCTCTTATATTGCTTAATTTGGTCTCGAGAAGAGTCGAGCCCCTGATCACAATATTAAAAAGAACAATGCAGCAACGATCGGAATGGTAAGGTTATCATCAATAGGCGAGGGGAGACCCTCCACAACTGCCATGAGAGCGGCAAGCACAACTCCAATCCAACCTACGAACAGACAGACGGGAAGGGAAAAGACGAAGAATGCAAGAGAGCCTTCTACCGTTTTGCATCTATTATAGGGAAGAGGATGGCAAGCTCTGACCCCAAAGATCGTGGCTGCAGAATCACCTAGGGCAAGAGTCAAAATTGCAGCCGCGATTTCATTGGCATTGCTGAGAAGTAAAGCAGCCAGCAGCGTTCCCACAACATACCAGAAGGCTCCATAGCCAGGGAATCTGACGCGCTCCCTTTCGAATGTTTCTTCAAACCAGTCAGCAACCGGAATTTGGCGACCTTTTATTCTCCACACAACCATGATCGATCCCGAAAGAAGGAGAAGACTCAGAAGGACGATCAAATTTTTGCGGCCAGAATAGAAAAGAATGGATATCAACATAAGGCCAACAATTGCATGCAAGAGCTTCCTTCTGAGCTCAAATTCAAACATACCCTGTTTCATAAAACTTCGGCCATCCACTTCAGCGCTTCGTCCAGAATTAGCCGCTCAGGACATCTATCGAAAGCACCTTTAATTCGTAATCCATTCAAACCTGTCTTTTGGGCAGCAGATATCTCTCCTTGTATGCCCCCAGATCTATGCCCATAAGATAAATTGATCCATGAATCGCCCAGGTATTTATAGGCCAGCATATCACAATAAAAATTGCGAGAGGTTCCATGCAGTGATAATGCCATGGCCCGCCAGAGAGCCGATCAGTCTCACTCGCTATGAATACCGGGTTAATACCATTACGAACAAAATGTCAATAGAATTAAATCTAAACATGATGAATTAATATTGGTGGGATGTATTTGATATTGGAGAGATCTTGCTCATGACACTTGTCAATCATCAAAAGCGTGATCGTTCCTCCTTCCTCTCGGCCAGATATGCTTTGGCCACCTTTGGATCCGTTGCCAGCTCGTTTATTCGTTGCTCTGACATCTCCCAGAGCATGTCATCCAATTCGATCTCTTCATCCCTCTTCTGCCACCAGGAGAGGCAGATAGTCGCCGCCAGCTCGCAGGCGTCCTCATCAGACATATGCAGAGAGGCACAGAAAGCCTCACCCACGCATGCGCCTGCAAGTGCTCTGGTACAATAATCACAAGTCATTATCGGCACCTCAACTTCAAAAAGCTGCTTTCTTTAGATATTTCTCATCGGCATTAGCATTCATTCTCGCGAATTGCTGGACGTTTAATAGAATGTATTGAACTATTTCGATTCTCAGCTATATAAGTGCATTACATAGGCTAAAAATTCCAGAGATAGCACCTTATCCCATCTTCGCGCATTTTGGTTCAGGTTTCAGGCATTCTGATGTATCCCCATTTATCAATCTTTGAAAAGTAACGTATGTATTTATATAGAACCACAAACAATGCTTAGCTACAAGAATTGAATCGTTATCGAGGTAATTAATTGGCAGGACAATTTAACGGGAGCCCTATTTACATACTTAGGGAAGGCAGCCAGAGGACTGCTGGAAGAGAGGCACAAAGATCGAACATCATGGCAGCCAAGGCCGTAGCTGGTGCCGTAAGAACCACTCTTGGCCCCAAGGGCATGGACAAGATGCTGGTAGACACCATGGGAGACGTGGTGATAACCAATGACGGCGTCACCATCCTCAAAGAAATGGATATTGAGCACCCTGCCGCCAAGATGATGGTAGAGATTGCCAAGACCCAGGATACTGAAGTTGGAGACGGGACTACCACTGCGGTAGTCCTGGCAGGAGAGCTTCTCAAGCAGGCCGAAGAGCTGCTGGAGCAGGAGATCCATCCGACAGTTATTGCAGCAGGCTACAGGGCTGCAGCAGACAAGTCCATGGAGATTCTGCAGGGCCTGGCAGTAAAGGTCAGCGTAAAAGATGAAGACCTTCTGAGAAAGATCGCCATCACGGCCATGACCGGCAAGGGCTCTCAAGCTGCCCGGGATGATCTGGCAATTATTGCCGTCGATGCCATCAAAGCAGTTGTGGATGAAGACGGATCTGTCGACACTGACAACATAACAGTGGAGAAGAAAGTCGGCGGCAGCATAGGCGACTCGGTTCTCATTAGCGGTGTGGTTATCGACAAGGATAGACTCCACCCCAGTATGCCAAAGAAGGTCACCGCTGCCAAGATAGCTCTGCTCAATGCAGCTGTAGAGATCGAGAAGACCGAGGTCGACGCCAAGATTCAGATCACCTCCCCCGATCAACTGCAGGCATTCCTGGACCAGGAGGAGACTATGCTCAAGGGCATGGTTGATAAGATTGCAGCCTCCGGCGCGAATGTGCTATTCGTCCAGAAAGGCATAGACGACCTGGCTCAGCATTATCTGGCCAAAGCCGGCATCTATACCGTGCGCCGCGTCAAGAAGAGCGACATGGAGAAGCTCGCCCGCGCAACAGGCGCAAGGGTCGTCACCAGCATTCACGAGATCTCCAAAGAGGACCTTGGAAAGGCAGGTCTGGTTGAGGAGAGAAAGGTCTCAGATGAGAAGATGACCTTTGTAGAAGAGTGCAACAATCCCAAGTCCGTCTCCATAATCCTGCGTGGCGGAACTGAGCATGTGGTCGATGAGCTGGACAGAGCCATGGAGGATGCCCTCCGGGTTGTGGGTGTAGCAGTAGAGGATAAGCTGCTAGTAGCCGGTGGGGGAGCGCCAGAAGTGGAGCTGGCCTTAAGGCTTCGAGCATACGCCTCAACAGTGGGAGGCCGCGAGCAGCTGGCCATTGAATCCTTCGCTGATGCCATGGAGATCATACCAAAGACTCTGGCAGAGAACGCCGGCCTGGACCAGATCGATACGCTCGTATCCCTGCGCAGCCAGCACGAGAAGGGTGTGAAGGCTGCAGGTCTTGATATGGATACTGGCAAGCCCGTTGACATGCTTAAGCTGGGCGTGGTCGAGCCTCTGAGAGTCAAGACCCAGGCGATCAATTCTGCAGCTGAAGCCGCAGTCATGATTCTTCGGATTGACGACGTCATCGCCTCCAAGTCCGGAGGACCGGGAGGCATGGGCGGAATGCCCGGCGGTATGCCTGGAGGCATGGGCGGAGAGGACTTCGAATAGGTCCTTAACCCCTTCTTTTTTGTCTATTTTCTAGCGATATTTTAATCATTGGTACCAGGATATGTTCGTGCGTCCTGCAGCCAGTTGTCAGGTGTTCTTTGCATTCACTTTCCACTCCTTCATTCCTTGATCTATCCATCATCGCCATGAACGATGAGGGACTGCGAAGGATTTCTAACAGCTTAACCCGCGAGAAGAGATTGCCGCATTTCAGAGATTACATATACCCAAAGGACTTTCTGCGAGTTAAGCTGGAAATCAGTGAACAACCAATGAAGTGAGAGATAAGGAATCGGCATTGAGACAAGGGACAAAAAAACCATGAAAAAATTTGTAGTCACGACCGCTGTCATAGCGGCGTTAGTGCTGGTGGGATTTGGGGGATGGTACCTCATGAATTCCCCTGCCATCTATTCAGGAACGCCCGAATCAATCTCCATAGGATATTCGCCGTTTGAGTCAGTCGCACTTTTCTACATTGCCGAAGACCAGCACTTTTTCAGCCACAATGGCCTCAACTTAACCTCACGAAAGTATGACACCGGAGCAGGTGCATTAGACGGAATGCTGAATGGTGAAGCAGACATTGCGCTAGGGACAAGTGAGTTTCCCCTAGTCGGAAGAGCATTCAAAAAAGAAAGAATTAGCACAATTGGATGCATCGCTAAGAGTGAGTTTATATATCTTATTGGGCGGAAGGACCGCGGAATTGAGAAGTTAATGGATCTCAAGGGGAAAAGGGTTGGGACTACCTTGGGAACGATAGCACATTTCTATCTTGGCAGGTTTCTTGACCTTCATGGCATGAGCATGCAGGACATAGCCGTCGTTGACATCAAAACACCGGCTGAATGGGTGAATGCTGTTGTAAACGGCGACATTGACGCAATTGCGACCGCTCAACCGTATGCAAATTCAATCAATAAGCGTCTGGGCTCCAACGCCGTTGTCTGGTCTGCACAGAGCAGTCAACCTCTGTACACTCAGGTAATTTCTACGGATGAATGGATAACAGAGCATCCAAAGCTAATTAGCAGGTTCTTTAAATCCCTGTCAGAGGCTGAAGAATACGTCAACGCTCATCCTTCCGAAGCTAATGCCATCGTGCAGAAACGACTGAACCTCGATGCAGATTATATGGATACCGTCTGGCAGCAGAACAAGTTTTCTCTCTCGCTCGACCAGTCGCTCGTCCTGGCCATGGAGGATGAGGCGCGATGGATGATAAGTAACAACCTCACGACTGAAAAGAAGGTGCCAAATTTTCTGGACTATATATATGAAGATGACCTTAAGGCGATTAAGCCCGAATCAGTGGATATCATACGTTGAGGTGCGTACCATGGAAACCAGCATCATGATGGGAGCAAGAGCATGAAAAAATCAATTATCCTTGCCATCTTCATGCTTGCGCTTGCCATAGTGGGCTTTTTATTCATAAGCCAGCAAAAAGGCAACTTTTCCGGAACCATGGAAGAGATAAGTGTAGGTGCCCCTGCCCTCGAGACAAATGCGCTTGTCTACGTTGCTGAAGACCTGGGCTATTTCAAGAAAAACGGCCTTAATGTAACAATCAAGAAGTACGACTCAGGCGGCGCAGCCGTTCCGGGGATGCTCAAGAATGAGACGGATCTGGCTCTGGCTTCAGAGTTTGTCGTGGTCAATGCCATCTTTGAAAAAGGCAGGGTCCAGACTCTAGGGAGCATCGATAAGTTCGAGGACATGTATATCATCGCTAGAACGGATAAGGGTATCAATAAGGTCACCGACCTCCGGAACCGGACCATAGGAGTACCGCAGGGAACGATCGCCGACTTCTACCTTGGCAGGTATCTAAATCTCCATAATATGAAGCTCTCTGATATTACCTTCGTTAATACAAGGCCGGACCATTCTGCAGAGGCTCTTGCTACTGGCGACGTCGATGCAGCTGTCACCTGGCATCCTTACCTTGACAGAATATCGGATCGATATGGGGATCGAGTGATTACATGGCCGATCCAGAGCAGCCAGCTCACATACTGGAACATCGTCAGCCGGACGGATTGGGCAGATTCACATCAGCAAACAATTAACCGCTTCCTTCAATCGATCGCGCAGGCCTCAGAGCATGCTGCTAGCCAGCCGCAGGAGATGAAAGACATTGTACAGGACGAGCTGAATTACACAGATGAGTATATTGAAGCCGTCTGGCAGGATCACCAGTTCGCCCTCTCGCTCGACCAGTCGCTTGTCCTTGCCATGGAAGATGAAGGGCGGTGGATGATCGCAAACAACCTGACAGCAGAGAAGACTATACCCGATTTCAGAGATCACATCTACGCGGAAGGTCTCGAAAAAGTAAAACCTGAGTCGGTGAACATTATAGGTTAATAAAGGCCATGAAGATCAGCGCTGGACTGAGAATAGAACCATGAGGAAAGTTGTAGCCGTGCCAGCCGCCATTGTAGTCATAGCATTAGCAGGACTGGTCATATGGTATTTCGCCAATTCCTCGACAACTTCTTCAGGAACTATGGAATCGATCATCATCGGGGAGCCGGCCCTTGAACAATCTGCCCTCATCTATATCGCCGAAGATCAGGGCTTCTTTGCAAGAAATGGATTGAATGTTACAATAAAGGACAATTATCCGAGCGGTGTGGGACCGGTCATCGATATGACATTTGGAAGACTGGACATATCCGTTTCAGCGGAGTACCCGGTCGTCGCACAGATCTTCAACAAGAAAAATATCAGCATAATCGGGACTATCGATAAGTACCAGAATGAAGAGCTCATCGGCCGGAGAGACCGGGGAGTAGAGAATGTTTCCGACCTGAAGGGCAAAAAGATAGGTTTACCCGAGGATACAATATGTGAATTTTTCCTGGGCCGATTCCTCAACCTGCATGGAATGGACCTGCAGGACGTCGCCCTCATTGACCTCCCGGTGTCACAATCTATAGATGCCATAACCAGTGGTAGAGTTGACGCGATCATTTACTATCAGCCGTATGTCTATGAAATTGAAGAGCGTCTGGGAGATAATGGTATAGTTTGGCAGGCACAAAGCCATCAACTCTTATACGGAGTTATGTCTTGCAGGAACGACTGGGCCGCCGGCCATGAGGAACAGATAAACAGGCTCCTGAAATCACTTGCCCAGGCAGAGGAATACTTCATAGATCATCCCGATAAGGCAAAGGCGATCGTACAAAAAAAGCTGAACTTCAGTGATATGTATATGGCTACCATCTGGCCTGATCACCGGTTTTCGCTCACGCTTGATCAGTCGCTCTTAATAGCCATGAATGATGAAGGGCGGTGGATGATCAATAACAACTTCACAGGTGAGAAGACGATACCCTACTTCATAGATTACATATACACGAAGGGCTTAGAGGAAACAAAACCTGAATCTGTAAATATCAAATGAATGAGGATCCATGAAAATCAGGACTCAATTGATCATCAGCATGGTCTTCTTCGCCGTAACCCTATTGATAATATCCGCATCGGTCATCCTTACAAATCAGCAGACAGAGCTGCTTAACAAACAAGAAGAGCTTGCAAAAAATATTGAGCTTGATGCGGGCGAGCTCAGCTATCTGTCAAATGATTATCTTCTTTACCACGAAAGTCAGCAGGTCGACCGCTGGGAAGCAAAATTTTCATCATTCTCCAATGATCTGTCTAATCTGAGTGTGGACGGACCCGACAGCCAGGTGCTGGTAAATAATATCAAGGCCAATCGCGTGCGTCTGAAGGAAATCTTCGAGGATGTAGTCTCGAAGACCGAGAGCGAAAATGCGTCTTTCACAGCAGAAAGCGCAGTGGACATGGCATTTATTCAGGTCTCTGGAAGCCGCATGGGCGTTCAAACCCAGGGAATAGTATTTGATGCCTCCCGCCTGTCGCAGATCTTGCACGCTGAAGCGGACCAGCAGAAACAGAGGAATGTATTTCTCATCTTTGCCCTGATGGGGGCATTTATTGCCTTTCTCCTGAGCAACTATGCCCTGTTCTATCGCGGCACACTGAAGTCGATTGCAGATCTCCAGGCCGGAATCAAGATCATCGGTTCCGGTAATCTCGACGTCACTCTGGAAGAGAAGAGGAACGACGAGATCGGTGAATTATCCCGGGCTTTTAACAGGATGGTAAGTGACTTAAAGGGGGTTACAGCCTCGAAGACGGATCTGGAGAATGAAGTGGCGACTCGCACTCGGACTGAGGAGACGCTGCGATTGAGCGAAGAGCGCTACAGATCGCTATTCCAGGGCATGACGGAAGGTTTCGCGATCCACGAGATCCTATTAGATGAGAACGGCAAGCCCAAAGACTACCGTTTCCTAGACATCAATCCTGCATTCGAGAGGCTCACAGGACTCTTGAGGAAAGACGTGATCGGCAAAACCCACAATGAGGTGCTCCCCAGTGACAGCGCCCGTTGGGTTGAAGAATACGGCTCCGTTGCCCTCACAGGCGAGCCGAACCAATTCGAGAACTATTTGCCGGCCCTGGGGAAACACTTCGAGGTGTTTGCCTATAGACCGGCTCCAGGCCAGTTTGCCACTGTGTTCATGGACATCACCGAGCGCAAGCGCCAGGAGGAGAAGATTGCGAGGCTTACCCGACTCTATGAAGTGCTGAGCCGGGCAAATGAGGCAATAGTACGAATCCGTGATTTGGAGCTACTGTACAAAGAAGTCTGTAGGATTGTGGCAGACGTTGGCGGCTTCCCTCTGGTCTGGATTGGACAGGTGAAAGAGCCGCAGGTTTTGCCTGTTGCCTGGTCCGGCCCCGCTGCGGACTACTTGAAAGATATCAGGGTGGAAGTGCAGGGCGAGCTTGGTAAGGGCCCGACAGGCACCTGTATACGGGAGAACCGGACTGTGGTCAACGACGACTTTGGAATAAACCCAGCCACTTCACCCTGGCGCGATCTGGCCAAGCGTCACGGGTTCCGTTCCTCGGCTGCTTTCCCTTTACGCCTTCATGGAACCGTCATCGGAACGTTCACCCTCTACTCTACAGAGGCCAAAGTCTTTGATGCGGAGCAGATAGGTCTGCTCGAATCGCTTAGTTCCGATATCTCCTACGCTCTGGAAGCACTGGACCAGGAGCAGCTTCGCATTCGTGCCGAAGAGGGGCTTCGCGAGACCCATGACTATCTGGAGAACCTGATAGATTATGCCAACGCGCCCATCATCGTCTGGGACCCAAATTTCCGGATCACCAGATTCAATCATGCCTTTGAGAGGCTGACTGGAATCAGAGCGGCAGAAGTCCTGGGCAAACAGCTCGACATACTATTCCCTATGGAAAGCATGGATGCATCGCTTGATCACATAAGGCGTGCTCTTTCCGGAGAACGCTGGGAAGCAGTTGAAATTCCCATTCAGAAGGCCGATGGATCTGTTCGGACTGTCCTCTGGAACTCGGCAAACATCTACGATAAAGAAGGATCCAGGGTTGTGGCAACGATCGCTCAGGGCCAGGATATAACCGAACGAAAGCTTGCCGAAGAGGATCTGAGAAAAGCGCGGGACGAGCTGGAGGAGAGAGTCCAGCAGAGGACAAAAGAGCTCTTCCGGGCTTCTGAGGAGCTGGCTGCAAGAGCTTCGGAACTGGCCAGGAAATCCGAAGACCTAACTCGATCCAATGCTGAACTGGAGCAGTTCGCATATGTCGCCTCCCACGATCTGCAGGAGCCGCTCCGCATGATATCCAGCTATGTACAGCTTCTTTCCAGGCGCTACAGCGGCAAGCTTGACACGGATGCAGATGAATTTATTGCCTATGCGGTTGAAGGGACCAAACGGATGCAACAGCTCATCAATGACCTTCTGGCCTATTCTCGCGTCGGCACAAGAGGCAAACCTCCTGTGCCCACCAGCTTTGAGCGCGTCTTCTCGGAGGCAATGTCCAATCTGAAGATAGCAGTTGAGGAGAGCGGGGCAGTGGTCACCCATGATGAGTTGCCAACAGAGGTTGCCGATGAGATGCAGATGGTCCAGCTCTTCCAGAACCTAATAGGAAACGCTATCAAGTTTAAAAGCCAGGAGGCTCCACGAATCCATGTATCTGCCAGAGCAGAGGAGGATGAGTGGATCTTTTCTGTGAAGGATAATGGAATAGGCATCGATCCCCAGTTCTTTGATCGAATCTTCACCATATTCCAGCGCCTGCATGGAAGAGGCGAATACCCGGGCACAGGCATTGGCCTGACCGTCTCCAAGAAGATAGTGGAACGGCATGGCGGGCGAATTTGGCTGGAATCCGAGCCTGGATCGGGCACCACGTTTTACTTCACCATTCCCATGCAGATGAGAGATAATACCACTGAGACAATTGGGGCAAATGAGGGCGAATAATTTGACCGATGAGACAAAGTGTGAGCAAATTGAGATACTCCTGGTAGAGGACAATCCGGGTGACGTGCGTTTAACCATTGAAGCTCTCAAAGAGGGAAAGGTTGCCAATCGCATAAACATCGCAGCAGATGGAATTGAAGCCATGGCATTTCTGCATCGAGAGGGCAAGTACAAGAACGCTCCCAAGCCCGACCTGATTCTTCTGGACCTGAATCTCCCGAAAAAGAACGGGCGCGAAGTTCTGGCCGAGATAAAACTGGACGCCAATCTCAAAAGCATACCTGTAGTAATCTTGACCTCATCGCAGGCAGAAAGGGATATAGTCGCGACCTACAATCTGCATGCCAACTGTTACGTCACAAAACCGGTGGATTTCGACCAATTTATCGATGTGGTCAGGTCAATTGAGGATTTCTGGTTCAAACTTGTAAAACTCCCACCAAGAAGGGAATCGAATTGAACAACGGATCAATTAAGATTCTCTTGATTGAAGATAATCCAGGAGATGCGCGCCTGATAAAAGAACTCCTGGGTGAGACCGGCACCGCCTTCGAGCTGGACTGGGTCATAAGCCTCTCCCAGGGGTTAGAGCATCTCGATGGAAAAGACGCCATCCTCCTGGATCTAACTCTGCCTGACAGCCACGGGCTGGACACATTCAAGAAGGTGCACTCACGGGCTCCGGCTCTCCCCATAATTGTTCTGACAGGCAACGATGATGATGAGCTGTCATCCAAAGCTCTGCAGGAAGGAGCACAGGATTATCTGGTAAAAGGCCAGGTTAGCGGCCAGATTCTGGCACGCTCTATAAGATATGCCATCGAGCGAAAGAGAATAGATGAGGCACTTAAATCAGAGATTTTAAAGCACAAAAAACTGGAGGCAGATCTTATTGTTGCTAAAGAGGCAGCAGAAGAAGCCGTCAGAGCCAAAGCAGAGTTCCTGGCCAATATGAGCCACGAGCTGCGCACACCAATGAACTCCATAATCGGCTTCACCAGCCTCCTCCTTGATGATTCCTTGACTCCGGATCAGAAAGAGTTTCTGGAAGGCATCAGGAACGGAGGAGAAGCCCTTCTAACCCTGATCAGCGATATCCTGGACTTCTCAAGGATTGAAAAAGAGAAGGTGGATCTCGAGCGCCAGCCTCTCAGCCTCAAGCATTGCATCGAAGAGTCCCTGGACATGGTAGAGGTTCAAGCCAGCCGGAAAGGCCTGAAACTGAACTATACCATCGATAAGGATACCCCGGATACTATCATCGAAGATCAAGGCAGGCTCAGGCAGGTCCTGGTCAACCTGCTCAGCAACGCTGTCAAGTTCACGGATGAAGGAGAGGTTTCTGTATCCGTCTCGTCAGAGGCGATCAGGGACGAAGTGCACCAGATCCTCTTTGAGGTTAAGGATACCGGTATCGGAATACCTCAGGACAAGATGGACAGGCTCTTTCAGCCCTTTGATCAGCTGGAACGCTCAATAAGCCATAAGCGCGACGGCATAGGACTTGGCCTTGCCATCAGCCGCGGGCTCGTCGAGCTCATGGGGGGTGTGATCTGGGCGGAGAGCGTTCCGGACCAGGGATCGGTTTTTTGCTTCACAATTCAGGCGGAAGCCATTCCAGGGAAGCAATTGGATTCGGGAAGGACGGTGACGGATGACGCCGTTCGCAGTCCCCCGGAAGAGAAGCCCCTGAGAATTCTCGTGGCTGAAGACAACGCATCCAACCAGAAGGTTCTTTTGACCATGCTGAGACGGTTGGGTTACAGACCGGAAGCAGTGGCAGATGGAAAAGAGGTACTGCAGGCACTTGAGATCCGGCCTTACGACCTTATCTTTATGGATGTCAAGATGCCAGAGATGGACGGGCTTGCTGCCACCAGAATGATACGCAAGCTTCGACCCGGGAACGGACCTAAGATCGTGGCCATCACCGCCTATGGCCTGAAGGGCGACCGTGAGAGGTGCCTGGAAGCTGGCATGGATGATTACATAGCCAAGCCTGTGAAACTGAATGAGGTAGCAAAAATGGTCAGCAAATATCAGGAATTTCAGGTCGATTTGTAGCTGCCTGTCCGCTTATGGCTGACCCTGCAATCAAGCAAACCCGAATCGATACGTCGATTACGTTTATTGATTTTCTGTTCGCGGCAACGGTTAATATCATAATCAGTACTCTATAATCAGTCAGTGCTCTATAATCAATGCTCTGCCGCTTTTCTGGCCTGCACCGCCAGGCCCCGCTTGATCTGAAGCATCTCCTCGGGCGCGAGAACTGCCGTACCTGTGGCAAGCAGTCGATTTTCTGAGTCTACAACCAGCACCTCTTCCCCAGCGCGAATCTCCGGGTCTACGCTTAAAACGTGCTTGGCAAAGACGTTTCCACCTTTGGCAACAAAGGGCGCGGCATCGTCCGAGGCCACAACTCTGAGTCGCGGGCTCTCGAAAAAAGCGTGCAGCCTTTTTGCGCCCAGCATACTGAGGGTCAAAAGGTTGTCACTGGCCCGAACTGTGGCGATCCTCTCCTTTCCGGTGTAGAGATATCTCAGCCGGCGCGTCTTGGAGAGACTGTAGGTCGTGTCATTGGGAAAGAGTGCGGTGCCCGCACCCCTGCCAAACTGGTAGTCGGCGATGATCCTGGCGCGCTTTAACATCTCGATACCGAACTACCAGAACCAATAAAGAGTTATGGTTCGAAGAGCTGTGCAGAATTCTTCTGGCCCGAATCACGGATAGCCACCGCGGAGAAGAACTCAGGAGATCCAGCTCTCACCATAATCTATTTTGCTCTCCTCATTACATCTCCTCCAATCTCGCTAGTTCATACCGGTGATTTGATTTGAAACCATTAAGTGTTGAAGATCCCCAAATCGCAGCCGCAATCCAGGCGGAATTGGAGCGGCAGCGAAATAACATCATTCTGATTGCATCAGAGAACTTCGCAAGTAGGGCGGTCATGGAAGCCCAGGGCTGCATCATGACCAACAAGTATGCGGAAGGCTATCCCGGCAAACGCTACTACCGCGGCACAGGCTGCGTAGACGTGGCAGAGGAGCTGGCACGCGAGCGCTGCAAGAAGCTCTTTGGTGCAGAGCACGTGAATGTCCAGCCGCATAGCGGCACCCAGGCCAACATGGCAGCCTACTTCGCCGTGCTGAAACTTGGCGACACCATCATGGGCATGAATCTAGCCCATGGCGGTCATCTCTCGCATGGCAGCCCGGTCAACTTTTCGGGAAAGATGTACAAGATCGTGCCCTACAGCGTCTCTCTGGAAACCGAGATGCTGGACTACTCAGAGATGGCCGATATTGCCAGAAAGAACAGGCCACAGCTCATTGTGGTAGGCGCATCCAGCTATCCCAGAACCATCGACTTCAAAGTCGTCCGCGAGATCGCAGATGAGGTAGGGGCAAAGGTCATGGCCGATATCGCCCATATTGCGGGCCTTTGTGCGGTGGGCGCTCATCCCTCTCCCGTGCCTTATTCTGACATCATCACGACCACTACTCATAAGACTCTGCGCGGGCCGAGAGGCGCCCTTATCATGTGCAAAGAAGAGCTTGCGCCAGCCATAGACCGGTCCGTATTTCCCGGGACTCAGGGCGGACCGTTCATGCATGCCATAGCCGCAAAGGCCGTGGCCTTCAAGGAAGCTCTGGCTCCGGAGTTCAAAGAGTATCAGTTCCAGGTGGTCAAGAACGCCAAAGCCTTGGCGGAACGATTACGGGAAAATAAGTTCGATCTGGTCTCGGGCGGCACCGATAACCATCTCATGCTGGTCAAGCTCCTCAAGGAGGGCATTACGGGCAAGGTCGCGGATGAGACTCTGGAGAGGGCAGGGATCACTCTCAACAAGAACATGATTCCCTTCGATCCGGCCACACCTTTTGTCACCAGCGGCATTCGTATCGGCACTCCAGCCATGACCACCCGGGGAATGCAGGAGCCGCAGATGATCCAGATCGCCGACATGATCACCACCGTGATCCGTGACATCAAGAATGAGGAGACGATATCATCCGTGCGCTCAGAGGTCAGAGAGCTGTGCGACCAGTTCCCGCTTTATCCTGACATGGTGTGATCGAGCTGACAACGATAATTGACGGAAAAGCACTGGCAGCAGAGGTCGAAGTCGAGACGCTGAAGAGAGCAAAGACCCTGGCCAAGCGGGGCATTGTACCGGGTCTGGCGACAGTGCTGGTAGGGGAGAATCCGGCTTCGCAGATGTATATCCGGCTCAAGCATTCCGCCTGTTCCCGGGTAGGGATCCGCTCCGAGAATGTGGTCCTTCCTCCAGAGAGCACAGAAGAGCAGCTCATCGCCAAGATTCAGGAGCTCAACTCGCGGCCAGACATTAACGGCATACTCCTGCAGCTGCCACTGCCCCGGGGCCTCAGCCCTCAGAGGGCCATGAAGACCATTCGACCTGAGAAGGATGTGGATGGATTTCATCCTCTGAATATGGGGGCTCTCTTGCTTGGAGCCGAGAAGCTGGTGCCCTGCACTCCGCTCGGCATCATCTATGCTCTGGAGCGGCTCGGCAAGAAGCTGGAGGGAGCGGAAGTCGTGATTGTGGGCCATAGCAATGTGGTGGGCAAACCCCTGGCTGCCATGATGCTTAATCGAAATGCTACGGTGCAGGTCTGTCATGTCTTCACCAGGGATCTTGCCGAGCACACGCGCGATGCCGAGATATTGGTAGTGGCGGCAGGGGTTCCTGGGCTCATCAAGAAGGAGATGGTGCAGTCCGGTGCTTATGTCTTTGATGTGGGCATCAACCGCGTGGGAGATAAGACGGTGGGCGACGTGGACTATGATAAGGTATCGGAGGTAGCTGCGGCTATAACGCCTGTTCCGGGTGGCGTTGGGCCGCTCACAGTGGCCATGCTGCTTCGCCAGACGCTGCAGGCGACCGAGAACCAGAATCAGAACGGTACATCGGATTAGCATGGGCAGAAGGTTTTGAAGTGTCCCTGATCATAGCGCTGGCAGGAAGCCGGGTGGCGGTAATTGGTGGAGACAGGCGCAGCATCACTTTTTTGGGGAGCTGCCCCGAGCTGGAAGAGGAGCTCTATAGCGGCCTGATCAGGAATGACCGGGAGCTTCTGGCCAGAGCCGGAGAGCTCAATGCCACTATACAGGTCTCGGACGGAAAAGAGAAGGTCTGGAGGCGCGGCGATTTGCTGGTGGGTGAGGTTACAGAAATTTCCAGCAAGCTGGAGAGGCGGAGGAGGATTTATCTTGCTCCCGGAGCCAGACTGGAAGTGGACATCACCGACCAGGAAGCCCGGATCAGGTCACAGAGCGGCGTGGGGTGCGTGGTTTTTGGAAACCGGTTTACGCAAGAGCTTGCCGGATCAAGTGTTGCCAGCGCCGGTGGAAGGGTGGATGAAGGCCTTATCAAGAGAATCTTTGCCCTGGCCGGGGAAAAGACGGCCTCTGTAAGCCGGGAGCACATGGTCCTGAAGAGCGACAGGTTGCCTTCCGACCCAAATAGGACTCTGCGAAAAGCGTTGGAGGAGGATTGCCAGAAGAGCGGTTGGATGTTATGCGATCCGCAGTGATTCTGGCCGGGGGAAACAGCCTCCGCCTGGGCGCGGAAAAGTCGCTCCTGGAGTTTGAAGGCAAATCGCTCATCTGCTGGACGCTGGAGATTCTCTCTCATGTAGCAGAAGATGTGATAATAGTTGCCAGAGACGAAAGACATGCAGAGCGACTGAAGAAGATCATTTCAGAAACGAACGCCGATGCAGGATTAGAGATCTCAGAGGCAGTATTCACATGGGACAGCATCCAGGGCTTTGGGCCGGTGGCAGGCCTGGAAGCCGGTATGAGGAGCGCCAGGGGCAGACTTGCGTTCGCCACAGGATGCGATTTGCCGTTCTTGAAGCTGGGAGTAATCGAAAAGCTCTACGAGCTGGCCGATGAATTGGATGATGAATCGAAAGCGTACGAAGCTGCTGTTCCTGTGCAGCCCAATGGATTTTTCGAGCCGCTTCACTCAGTCTATAATCGGGAGATGATGCAGTCCGCCTGCAAGAGGGCGCTGGAAAAAGGTGAGCGGAGAATTCACGTTCCACTTCAGGAGCTATTCGTCAGACGCGTCTCCATAGATCAGCTTCGTCCGCTCGACCCGGATCTTCTCAGCTTCTTCAACCTGAACACCAGAGAAGACCAGGAGACGGCAAGAGCGCTCTGGCCGGATCACAGGCCGAAAGACTTGCCCTACACCAGGAGCGTCTAAAGTCCCCTAATATCGAACGGTAAGGCAGTAAGCACTAGTAAGACTCAAGACTGTATTCAATTCAATCTCATGCCTGCGTCTTATGTGTGGTCTTAAGCGTAGTGTTTCAGAATTAGATAGATTATGTAGACTACAACTACGAAGATCGCAATCCGCATTAGCCACCAGAAAGCATTCCAGAGGACAAGGGCCACCAGAATCGCCAACAGTATCAGCACCAGATTCTTCTCGCGGCTCATAGCGGGCTGCGGAAGACTGAAGATCCTTCTGTGCATGGCAGGCCATAAGTGCAAATGGTATTAATCATTTTCCTATCCAACAACCCATCCTGCAATCTCTGGAACCAAAAGCATTATACATCCTCATTCCTCTTCTGGGCTGGTGAATTTCCTTTGGATAAGCTTGAGCGGGTGATGAGAAATACTGAAGAGATAGTTACAGTGGATGAACTCAAGGGTTTGCTGGAGAGGCCACGGCGCCCGCGGGCCTATGTGGGCTACGAGACCAGCGGAAAGGTCCATCTGGGCCACATGCTGACCGCCAACAAGCTGCTGGACCTGCAGAATTCCGGCTTTGACGTGGTCGTCCTTTTGGCCGATCTGCACGCCTTCCTCAATGAGAAAGGCACTTTAGAAGAGGTGCGTAAGACCGCAGACTACAACCGGGACTGCTTCATAGCCCTGGGGCTGGATCCGGAGAGAACAGAGTTCGTTTACGGCACAGACTACCAGCTCAAGCCGGAGTATATGCTGAAGATTCTGCAGATAGCCAGGAACACCACGCTCAACAGAGCCAAGCGCAGCATGGATGAGGTCAGCAGAAGCGCTGAGAACCCCATGGTCTCCCAGATGATCTACCCGCTCATGCAAGCGATCGACATCGCTGAACTGCACATCGACCTGGCAGTGGGCGGCATAGATCAAAGGAAGATCCATATGCTGGCCCGTGAGGAGCTGCCGCGGCTGGGGCTGCCAGCGCCCGTGTGCATGCATACGCCCCTGATCCCGGGATTGAACGGCGAGAAGATGTCTTCCTCGAAGGGGAACAACATCGCTGTGGACGAGCCGGCAGAGGAAGTGGAGAAGAAGATCAAGAGCGCTTTTTGCCCGGCAAAGGTAGTGGAGAACAACCCTGTGCTGGCCATATGCAAGTACCACATCTTCCCCAGGATTGAGGCTGGCATGACCATCAAGAGGCCGGAGAAGTTTGGCGGGGATGTGCACTATGAGAGCTATGAAGCTTTGGAGGCGGACTATGTCTCTGGAGCGATGCACCCGATGGACCTTAAGAAAGCCTGCGCAGAGTGCATGAACGAGATACTGGCGCCGGTGAGGGAGAAGATGGGCAGGAATTGATGCCATTTCTCTCCGTATATTTTCTTCGATCCCACAAACTTAATTACTGGTTAAAATATAGAAAGATGATATGCAATATAATTAGACGAGGAATACATGCAATATTAATGATAACGGTGGATAACAATGAGCAAACTTCATGTTGATCGTATCAGTTCGACGTTAGAAGGATTATTTGATGGCATTATCGATCTTAGTGATATCGAGGATATTTCTGAGCAAGATAAGAAAAGCGTGTTCCTATCTAGAAGTCTTGCAGCTTACACACTAATACAAAGAGCAAGAATTGACCGAAAAGCCGCTGCTAAAGCTATAACTGACGGATATAACGATAATGGCATTGATGCAATATACTTCGACAGAGAAGAGCTCCTAGTTTATATCATCCAATCAAAATGGAAATACGATGGGAATGGTAGTCCCGATTTAGGAAGCATTCGTAATTTTATTTCAGGATTTAAGGATTTAATAAATGGAGAATTTAGCCGATTTAATAAAAAAATCATTTGCAGAAAAGAAGAACTATCGGAAGCTTTAGATAATGCCAAAGTTGCCTTTATTCTAATATTTGCTTATACAGGAAGCGAGCCGATCTCAGTAGACGGAAAAAGGGCCGTTCAAGATGTACTCAAAGAGTTGAATGATCCAATTTCCCTTCCGCTTGCATCATATGAAACATACAAATTAAATGACATATATAAGGCAATTTCAGGGGCAGTTGAGGGAACTAACATCAAATTGGAGATAATGCTGCGCAATTGGGGGCATATAGAATCTCCGTATCTAGCTTATTATGGCCAAGTAGATGCGATAGATGTTGTGGGTTGGTGGCAGGATTATTCTACCCATCTATTTGCCCCTAACTTAAGAAAATTTCTTGGTAGTAACACCGAAGTCAATGAATCTATCATAGAAACTCTTAAAACACATCCTGAGAATTTTTGGTATTTTAATAATGGGATTATCATTCTATGTAGCAGTATAAGATTGAAACCGATGGGCAGAGGAAGCAAGAAAGCAAACGTATTTGAATGTGATGACGTCAGCATAGTTAATGGTGCCCAAACAGTCGGTTGCATTGCCAAGGCATATTCAATAAATCCTGAACAGGTCAAAAAAGCAAGCGTTCTTGCAAAATTTATTTCCCTTGAAAAGAGCCCCGAGGTTTTTGCTTCCGAAATAACTAGAGCTGCCAATACCCAAAATAGAATTGAGCGAAGGGACTTTGTTTCATTAGACGATGAACAAAAAAGACTGCAAATCGATCTTTCTATGGATTGCAGGAAAATTTATGTGTATAAACGCGGGGAGGAAAAACCCGTATCTGATCTAGGTTGCGATATTGAAGAGGCGACTATTGCATTGGCATGTTCTTACCCTGATGTTGAACTGGCAGTACAGGCAAAAAGAGAAATTGGAAAGCTCTGGGAAGATATCAATAAGCCACCGTATAAACTTTTATTTAATGCCAGTTAGTCAGCAAGACGCCTTTGGAGATCTGTAGAAATATCTAGAACTGTGGAATCATCACTTGAAGAAGAAAAAGCTAAAAAAGAAGGCCGCGATCGCTTGATAGCGATCCATGGCAATAGGTTTATATTACATCAAGTATTTAAGTCATTGCCATTAGAAAAAATCGATGACAAGTCATTTGATATAAAATCAATAAAAATAAGGGCAACAACTGAAACCAAGAGGATACTAAAGAATTTAACGAAAATAATGAATAAAGAATTCAAAAAATCATATCCTGCAAACCTATTTAAAAATAAAGCCAAGTGTGTTGAAATTGATGTTATCTTGCAAAAGCAATAAATAGGCATTTACACTTTCTGGATTTCAAATACAACTGGTCAAGGATCCAAAGCGGCGGTAGCGCAGTTCCGGAGCATCCAGGAGGTGTGGTTGATAGCTGACGCCAGACTGCCCGCCCCGATGCATATTATACGGTCTTTCCTGCGGGGGAAACTGTGAGAGCGATGCGGGCCCGGCCCACGGGTGGGCGCGCGAGCCAGGATCCAGAAGCCGCACACGAGAATGCGTGGTGAGATATCTAGCTGAACTGGCCCCACGAATCCCAGGCAGCCAGGATGAATTGATAGCGCAAAGATGCACGCCATCACTTTCGCTCCGGTCGCTGCAAAAAGACTTATATTTAAAGGTTTGATTGTATCACTGCGAGGCGACATGATATGCTGACAAGCGGGGAAAAGGGCATTCTCTTTCTTTTAATGAATAATAAAAGTAAAATGTCAAAACTTCGCCTAGTTAAGCTCATGTTCTTAGTCTCAAAGAGAATACCGCTCTATTACTTTGTCCCATACAAATACGGGCCGTTCTCCTTTCAGCTTTATCATGACCTATCACGTTTAGAAAAAAACGGTTTTGTGTCTATTGATGACGATTCTGTGCATTTGGTGAAGACCGATCTACCCTCGGTCGATCACAAGACAAAAAACATTGTGCGCATGAACTCGGATAGATTCTCTGACCTTGACGATAAAAATCTATTAGATTATATTTATGAGAAGCATCCCGAGTACACAATATTCAGCCAATACATGAAAAAAATGGATTACGACCGGAATTCATCAGGCATTGTAACCATAGGCTACGAGGGAAAGACGATCGACAAATTCCTTTATGAGTTGATAAAAAATAAGATAGGCATAGTCGCAGATGTCAGAAGAAATGCCTACAGCATGAAATTTGGATTCCAACGAAATAAACTAGAAAGCTACTTGGAGAAAATCGGCATCGATTACATCCATATGCCTGAGCTAGGAATCCCCAGCGACTCACGGAAGAATCTCAATACTTATGAGGATTATCAAGCCCTCTTTATCGGCTATAGAAAGGATATTGAGACGAAACTAGACTGCCTCGAGAGAATTAAATCAATCAGCCAAAATAAAAAAGTCTCCTTGATGTGCTTTGAGAAAGATGTTAAGTACTGCCACAGAGGGGTAATTGCAGAACGACTCAGGGAAAGCGGAGTCGAGGTGATCGACCTATGACCTGGGAAAAGAAACGAGTGCTGGTGACAGTAACAGCCTACCCAGAAAAAAGCAAGAAATACGGCCAGGTCGTTTGCACCATCGGCCTCACAGAAGAAGGTGACTGGATTCGACTCTATCCGGTGCCTTTTAATGTCTTTTCCGGACCGCAAAAACTCAGAAAATACGATTGGATCGAAGTTGAATGCAAAAGAGCAGAAGAAAAGCTAAGCCGGAAAGAGAGCTATCGCATCAGAGATGGCTCTTTGAAGATCGTTGACAGAAGCCTCAGTTTAGGGAAGAACAAGGAAAGGGTAAACTGGAATGAACGCAATATGCTGCTTCTTGGTCATGTCGCACCATCTCTCGAAGACCTAAAGGCCAAATTTGATGAAGACAGGACATCGATAGGTTTCATTAAGCCCGCGGAAGTTCTTGAGTTTTATAAAAAAGGAGATCTCCAGATCTATCAAGATCCAAAAGTATTCCAGCAATCTCTTTTCGGGACAAAGATTCCAGAGATAGAAGAAATACCACACCTTTTCGGATACAGGTTTAGATGTAACGGATGCCAATCAGGAAAAGAGCATAACATTCAATGCGAGGATTGGGAACTACTTGAATCCTATAGACGTTGGGGCAAGTTATATGGTGATGTGAATTTACTTTGGGAGAAACTGCAAGATAAATATTATAAATCTATGGTGAACAGCGACCTTTGCTTCTACGTCGGAACATTCTCTCAATTTCCCACTTGGCTGATTGTAGGTCTATATTATCCACCCAAGCAACCTGCAATTCCTAGAAAATCTCAAAATCGCACTTTAAATGAACTATTTGAACAGAAACCAAAATAGCTGATTTGCCGGAATAAGGACGGTACGATATCTTCGTGCTCAATATGAAAGCCTGGATGACTTTAACAGTCTGTCTGCTCGAATGCTTCTCGATTTGATCGAAAAACCAACCCACGCCGAGGCCCGGTCCACTGGCCTTCTACCCACCCGGGCCCGTTTGGCCACGTGCTGGCGCGCAGGCAGGCGCATACGGGCGGGCCCAGTGGCGAGCGGCCCCGCATCCAAAGGCAGCGCACGAGAAGGCGAGGCGAGAGCGGAAAATTTGCACGAACGTGAATGCCGGCGATTTGAACTGGCTTCGAATCGAGGAAACGCTACAAAATCATGGCGTCCAGAGTTCTAGCCAATCCACTCTCTCGAAATCCCGGTCGTTAGAGGCCAGAGTGCTCAATCCTTCAATCTTCATTGTAGCAACATGAATAGCATCTGTCGCCAGAAGGCCATACTTTTGAGAAAATTCTAATGCCAGATCTAAAGCATCTCTCTGGATCCCAACGATCCTAAGGTTCTCGATCTGCTCAATATTTTTAATGGCATCCCTGGCTGCGCTCAATTCCTTAATCACGTCAGGATTATCTTTGAGATATTTTATAGCGCGCTTGGCTTCTATGCTGTGTTCTTTGAAAAGTTCTGCGAACATGACCCTGTGAAATACTTCGTTGCATACAAAGATGGAAGTGACGCCCAAATACTTACCATAATTGATATCTTTTAGGAATTTGGTGCATGGGTGCGCATATTTCCAGTGCTCCAGTATCCGATAGAGAAAAATATTTGCGTCAATAAAGACCACTGCCCCTGGCTGCAGTGCATTATGCATCAGAATGGCCCCAACTCAGGGCTTTCTATAATCTCATCGACAACATCTCTTTGGGAGATTTTGACGAGGCCTCCTAATCGATCTACAGCATCCCTTTTGACTTCAATTTCGACCATATCACCCTCATTAAGGTCGAGCTTTTCTAATGGCCTGAGAACACTATTTTCATAGACTGCCTTAACGAGCATGAGATCACCTACTACAATTTCATTTACTGGATTAAATACCTGCCTCTTTCAGGCTTCAGAAGACAGTCACTGTACCTTCTGGCCCAAAATTGAACGCAAGGAGGACTCTAACAACTTGCCAGATCAGGCGATCCTGGAGCGGCGTTTGTTAGAGACCCTGGAAACCGCGCGAGAGCAGCTTCAGGGGCATCGAGAATAAGCTGAAAGATTGTGACGACTGGTGGTGAGCTGGCTCGAAATGCTGTCCGATTGACTGGCTATCGAAGCACATCCGATGGCTATCTAGTCCACCCTAGCGCGCCTGGGCCCCACATGCGAACGCACGGGTGCGGCCAGGCCCATGCATGCAGGCCATGGGCGAGCGGCCCGCATCCGAAGGCAGCGCACGAGAATGCGAAGCGAGCTGGAGATGGCTACGAATGAAGAATCCTCGAAATTCATTTATGAGCTATATCAAGGAAGGCTGCGGTATTGCCGTATATTTCTGCAATGTCCGCATGTTGCTAAGGTCTCCAGATTTGGAGCCATTTCACAACGCTAAAATCTCTGTCGTTTGATGCCATTGTGCTTACATCTTCCTGTTTCATAGTTGCCAGATGAAGAGCGTCATTAGATAGGAGTCCGTATTTCTTGGAGAACTGCAGTGCCAACTCAAGAATGCTTTCATCAATTCCTACTATCGTCAAATGACTGACCAGTCTTATCTTCCCGATTGCAGTCCATGCTTTGGTTGAATCTCTGACTAACTCGGGATTTTCCTTCAGGCATTTCGAAACAGATCGCGGACTTATGTTTTCTCTTTCCACGATTTCCGCTATCAAAGACCTATGAAAGACTTCACTACACACTAAAACTGAAGTGATACCCTTATATTCGCCCTCATTTATGGAGTCAAGAAGGCACTTAGATGAAGTGCCAAACTTCCAATGACCGGACACGGCATAAAGTAAAATATTTGCATCAATAAAAATAGTTGTACCTGGTTCGATACGACAGGGCATCAGATTGGCTCCAAATCGGGACTCTCAATGATCTCATCCAGCCATTCTTTGTTCTGGATCTTTATGATGCCATAAAGTTGGTCGACAGGATTTTTCTTCACCTCAATCTCGACCAGGTCGCCATCCTTTAGGTCCAGCTTTTCCAATGGCTTTAGGACGCTATTTTCATAGATCGCTTTGACAAGCATCGAACCACCATCAGTATTTTGTCGCTGAAGATTAAAAACCTGCCTATCTTCAGGTTTTTCAAACCGATATCTTGGTACACGAGGATTAAGCCGCATGGGACTCAGATAGCATTTCGATCCGGAGACGAAGAGCGACAGATCACGAAGATACTGAGACTGCGCTAGAGCAGTTACTGGGCATCGAGGATAAGCAGAAGGAGGCAAACTAACGACCTGCCAAGCTCGAAATGTCTGCCAGATTTTGACCAGCTACCGAAGCCCGGCCTGAGGGCACCCGGCCACCTGGGCCACATTGACCAACGTACTAGCGCACAGGCGCAAGCAGGCGCATGCGGGCAGGCCTACGTGCGGGGGGCGAGCGGCCCGCAGCCGAAGGCAGAGCACGAGAATGCGAAGCGAGACATGCAGGCTGAACTGGCCCCCGGCCCACCACAAGGCAGCGACGATAAACTGATACCACAAAGAGGCATGCAATCACGTTCTCCCCCCGCACATCGCAAAAGGACTTATATTTAAGAGTCTGATTATATTCATACGAGACGATGCACTAGCCGGACTGAAGGAATAGGGTCACGGTTTCCAGAAGGAGATGATGGAGATAGTGCGATCCAAGAATGGAGTGCCCATCCGGTTGCCTGATGAGCGGTGGATACATCTGACAGAGGGTCACTCTGAGATGACAGGATACTATTCAGATGTCCTGGAGACCGTAGAGGACCCAGACGACATATATGAAGGCAGCTTGGGGGAACTCCTGGCAGTGAAGGAGATCCAAACTGATAAATATATAGTGGTAGTATATAAGGAAGTGAGTGAAAAGGATGGTTTCGTGATCACTGCCTTCCTGAGCAGCAGGAAAAAGCAGCTTGAGAGGAGAACAAAGGTATGGCAGCGGCAGAAATAGACAACATTGAAAAGATAGCGGCACTGGTCCCCCATCTTCTGGACATACCCCAAAAAAAGATCTGGGTGGATTATGATGAGGTGGCAGATGTGCTCTACGTGAACTTTAGGGAGCACAGCCATGCCGATGATTCCGATCTGACCGATGACGACGTTATAATCAGATACGAGGAAGGGCAGGTTGTGGGAATGACTTTTTTAAATGCCAGTAAGAGGCAGCGACCTCAGGGCTAGCTGCAATCATCCATTCATAAGATGTCAGACCCTTCTGAGATGATTTTCTGCATCTCTCTTGGACTGCATAAACGCCTGGTATAATCCAGCAACGGGCGAGCAGTATTGACAACATTTTCTATCGATGAATGAAGCAAACCAACAGCCTGCCCCGCAGCCGAAGGCAGCGCACGAGGATGCGAGGCGAGCCAGAGAAGAGCGACGGATGAACTTGTGAGGCTGCTGACCAATCTGGATACGAATGAGAGGAGAGTGAAACCCAGCTTGTAGGGATATTGATGCAGGGCATAGGTTTATTTTCCAAGAAGACCACATATCAAACAGATGCAGCCGATAAAAATAATAATAGAGAAGCACCCCGACGGTTATGTCGCTTATCCTATCGGCATTAAAGGTATCGTAGTGGGAGAAGGCGATACGTATGAAGAAGCCCTTGCCGATGTGAAATCCGCCATTCAATTCCACATCGAAACCTTTGGCCGAGAGGCTCTTGAGATAGACGGAATCAGCGAGACCTTCGTGGCCGAAGTGGTTGTGTGACGAAGTTTCCCAGGGACGCACCGAAAAGAAACGTGATCAAAGCCCTGGAGGCCTTGGGCTTCAAAGTAATCCGGGAAGGCAATCACATTTCCATGAGCAGAATAAATCCAGATGGAACCAAGACGCCCCTAACCTTGCCGAACCATAACAAAATCAAAAGTTCTACTCTATTGCTGATCATAAGGCAGGCAGGAATAGAAAGAGAAGAATTTATAGACGCGTTCAATGAGCTTTGACCTCAGATGGATCGCCGATGCACCAAAATTGATGCTCGGTTTAAGCTTCTGCAATCTTATTGTAGGATGATAGCCAATTATGTCGAACCGGCATCGCATGAGAGAGCACACTGGCGCGGAAAGAAGCATGCGGGCGGGCCCATGGGGCGAGCGCACGAGAGTGCGAAGCGAGACTGGAAGGAAAGGGTGAAATGCTATGACCTCATTGTTTTTAGGGAGAGGAAAAGCATGAGCGACCAGATGCAGCCTGTTCGTGAGAAGATAATAGGTATCCTACACAGGAATGATGTAAAGAAGGCGTCCTTCTTCGGGTCTATTGTGAGAGGTGAGATGACCGAGGAGAGCGATGTAGATCTATTGGTCGAATTTGAAGGCAAAAAGAGCCTTCTGGATCTTGCCCATTTGAAGAATGAGTTGGAGGATGCCATAAACAGACGAGTAGATGTTCTTACTTACAAATCGCTGCACCCCCGACTTAAAGATAGAATCCTGGCCGAGCAAGTACCGATAATATGAAGAAAGATCCCGGCGTCTTCCTAGGACACATCTTGGAAAGTATCGAGCTTATAGAGAGCTATTCCAGGGGAAAGACCGAGCTGGATTTGATGGAATCAGTTGGCTTGCAGGACCAGATCATAAGAAGAATCGAGATAATCGGGGAAGCTGTAAAAAATCTGCCAGCCGATTTTAGAGCGGAGCATCCTGAGATTCCCTGGAGAGACATGGCAGGTATGAGGGACATCGTAGTCCATCAGTATTTTGGGGTGGATCTCGAGTTTGTCTGGCAGGCAGCAACAAGGGATTTTCCGGAACTGAAGGAGAAGATACTGAAGGTACAGGAAAATCTCGGCAAAGAGGCCAAGTGAGTTAGAGGGCGCAATCATTAAGATAACGATTTACAGCGACCAGATCGAGATCAGCGATCCTTAAGCTGAGACTGATGGCCTCCTGCCCACCCGAGAATGCCAGCCCACATGCGTGCGGGCCCTGGGGCGCGAGCGGCCCTGCAGCTGAAGGCAGCGCACGAGAATGCGAAGCAAGACCGAAAGGATTCTACTCATGCTAAAGACGAGTCGTCCAGGTCGAACTGAAAGAGCTATCGAGAATAAGTCTTAATCCTGAAGTTCGAATTCGTTGAGCATTACCTCAACTTTGAGTTTGATGGCAGGAATCTCGTTCTTGACAACATCCCAAACGATCTCCCACTTGACACCAAAATAGTGATGGATCAGCTTGTCTCTAAGCCCCGCAATCTTTCGCCACTCAACCTCAGGATATTTCTCCTTGAATTCTTTCGATAAATTCTTAGTCGCCTCACCTATGACTTCGAGGCTCCTCAGCCATGCTCTTTGCTTCTCCTTGTTTTTCATTAGATCTGAAAACTCTATGCAGGAACTGCTCTCCTCTAGAAAGTTGATTTCGTCAAGTATGTGCTTTCAAAAAAACTGAGTCATCCTTGATCAGCCCAGACCACCTCGCTCTTTACATACGGAGCAATGTACGGGCTTAAGGAGTCGGGTGTGACCAACTCTACTCTCCGATTGAAGAGATCTTCAAGATAGATGGCCAGTTTCATGAAATTATCGAAAGTTGGCTTTTCAAACTCCACCATTATATCTACATCACTGCTATCTTTTTCATCTCCTCGTGCAAAAGAGCCGAATAGACCGATCCTTTTAACGCTAAATCTGTTTTTTATCTCTAGTTCGTGCCTTCTCAAGATATCAATAATGTTCATAGTGGAATCACTTAATCATTGGCAGGCAAAGATTAAAAACTTGCCTCTTTAGGATCTCTCTGCTCGAAATGCAGTTTTGATTCAAGCTTTCGAGCCCCGGTCCGTTGCACTCCGGCCCACCTGAGATCCACCTGTATGCGAAGGCAGGGCGCCCGCAAGCCCATATAGGGCGGGCCCGGGGGCGAGCGGCCCCGCAGCCGAAGGCAGCGCACGAGAATGCGAAGCAAGAATGGAAGGACGGCATGGGAAGCAAGCATCAGGTATCCAAGAAGGATGCTGAATTTAGAGATATAGAAACATTCCGATGATACTGAGAACGAGACTTATCGTTCAGATAATCACGGTGGTTCAAATCCATTAAATCGCTTCTTCAATTCTGCCATCTGAGCAGGCGTAAATATTGCGGCGGCATTGTACACCCGATCATGATGATCGAAATGTAGGAAGACAATTCGGTCTCCAACAATTGCGTAGATTATGACAAAAGGATCGACATGCACTCCGCGCAAGCCCTTCAGCTCGTTCCTTTTCGGAACTCCTATCTCAGGATTTTCGACGATGTCTGAGATCTTCCCAAGTACTTGTTCCTCCAATGTCTTATTTTTTTGGATTAGTTTGTGAAACTTCTTATCAAATTGGCGAGTTGTTGTGTATGAGAAGGTCATGCAACGTAATGAGGACAGCAGTTTGAACTAAAGGCTCTTGAGATGATCCAGTAGCTCTTCTTTACTCTTGAAATCTTTTACTCGGCCAGCTTTGTAGTCTTCAACGCCCTTTAATATTCCTTCAACCAGTTCATCTTCTTTGGAGGTATCCAAGAAAACAACATTCTTAACCCGCCGATCAGCGCTCGCCATTGCATATACCTTACCTTAGTTCGCTAAATAGATTTTGTTCGGGAAACATTTTCACGGCTCTGCATACATCAGCTCGAAATACCGCCCGTTCAGGCTACCGAGCCCAAGCCTGATAGCCTCCTGCCCACCCTGGCGCGCCTGGCCCACATGCGGGCGCACGGTTCGGGCAGGCGCATACGGGCGGCCCCGCAGCCGAAGGCAGCACACGAGAATGCGAGGCGAGACTGGAAGGATGGCAAGGGGCAGCGAGCAGAAAAGATCGTTCAACCGGTCAAGTCTGAGATTTTTGCGATCAGTCTGAATAGGAGTCTCTCATCATATTTATTTACCATCCGGCCTTTGCTGGATCAGAGGAGAAGATGAAAACCCTTCAAGAGATCGAAAGTATTCTTAGAGACCAGAAGCCAATCCTCAGACAAAGGTTCGGGGTTTTGGAGATTGGCATCTTCGGCTCTTTCGTACGAGGCGAACAGAAGGATACCAGCGATCTGGATTTGCTCATCGATTTTGAGGAGCCGATCGGCCTCATCAGGTATGTGGGATTACAGAACTATTTGAGCGACAAGGTCGGAGAACGGGTAGATCTGGTCACAAAGTCTGGCCTCAAACCGAGAATAGGCGAGCATATCCTGAGAGAGGTAATTTACGTATGACAGAGCGGGATTACGGAAGTTACATTGAAGACATCATTGAGCATATGAATTATGCGGAAGATTTTATAAGAAACACGACATTTGAAGAATTCGCAAACGATAAGAAGACTATTCTCTCAGTGACAAAGTGCATAGAGGTTGTGGGCGAGGCGACAAAGCCGGGTTCCAGATTCGATCAGGGAAAAATATCCCGAGATTCCTTGGCGCGATATGGCAGGAATCAGAGATAGGCTCGTCCATGGCTACTTCAAGGTAAACCTGGAGATTATCTGGACGACTGTGACTGTGGAATTTCCCGAGCTTCGATCCATGATGGAAAATGTATTGAACGATGTAGATCTATAACAAAAAGCCAAAAGACCGACGATTAAAGAGAATTGAATGTCATCAGCCCAGGCTGATGTCCTCCTGCCCACCCAGGCCCGCGGCCCACATGTGAGCACACGGGCGCAGGCAGGCGCAGGAATGAAGGCGGGCAATGGGGCGAGCGGCCCCGTCCGAAGGCAGAGCACGAGAATACGAAGCGAGACTGGAAGGACGAGCGAGGGCAGCGAGCACTTTGCGTCAGGGATTTACCGGACCATACTAAATCATGTTCCGGTGATGTGTCATCACCACTCGTCCCTGTACCGATTCAACATGCCACCATCATCTTTTTTCCTCCAAAGGTCACAGGATTATAGACGCCCTTCTCAAAGGAAGCCAGATCTCCCTCAAGCCTCCATTGGGCTTTGGCCTTCTCATTCTTCTCTAAAAATGCACGGCACACTTTACGCTCTTGCCCTGGATGGCACCCTTTGCACTCCTTCCTCAGTTGCGAGTAATCCCCTGGAAACGCCCAGATCCCCTCGCCATTGAGGAAGCTGTACTCGAGGCTATTTCTTGCAAACCTCTTAAAATCCGAGTATTTTACCTGTGGGTAGGTATAGGCGATAATCACGAACTGCTCGGCTAAGTCTGTTCTCAGCACCCCAGGGTCATCGCTGGCCAGGACGATGGGAACCCCACGGTTCAGGTAGACTGGAAACGGATGGTCTTCTCCAGAAACTTCCAGTATCACCTTGTTGCTCACTGGCATGATTTCCACCGCCACCTTGTCCTGAGCCATCTCGGATAAGGTCTTCTGGGAACCAGTCTCCCTCATGATATCTACTCCGTGGCCTATCCTCGAAGCATGACCCACCTCAACAGCCTCCTGGATATGGAACCTGAGATCCTCGGGAGGAACCAGTCCCAGGTCCAGCTCTCCTGCGTGAAGAGCTATCTTCACATCCGGATAAATTCCATGCAGGAACTCGATCATACTCATATGCAGGGAGTATTCTTCCAGTGCGGTCCAGTTGTCCTCGGCGCTCAGAAGATTGATGCCCGCCACAAGAGGAGAGGCATTCGCCACCTCAAAGGCCAGAGCAAGCTGAGCGAAGACCTCTTGCTTGGGCTTTGTCCTGGAGGCTGTGTACAGGTACTTGACTGTCACATTCCTGCCAGAGTCGCCGGCTTTAAGAGTCTTTATGGACCTGGCATCGCTCTCGTTCAGACCCCGGATGGCTTTCTTAGCTATTTCTTGAAGACCTCCAGAGATGAGTTTATCATAGAAGCGGGTTAAGTTCTCATCCCATCCTAAGTGAGATCCCAAAAGAGCTGCATCAGAACTTCCATACGCACTCGTCATGAGCTCAAGATACTCCACGTTCTCCAATGCAGCCCTCGAACGCAATTCTGCTACCAGAAGGCTCATATTGTTTGTAGCGCCACCAAAGCGGGCAAATGTGGAGAAGAATTGGTCGTGGCCGCTGATGTTCAGAAACTTCGAGTCCTTCACGGACCAAGCGTCTACTAAATGGTTGTAGAGCTGCGGGTCACTATAAGCTTTACCCACATTTGTATTGGATCCCGAGCAACTTTTGGCGACACTGTAATTGTTTAAATAAATGCACAGTCTCTCCGAGGATGCCGCATCAATGAGGCCTTCGGCATAAACAGCTCCAGTCAGATGATTATGGAGGTCCCCTCCCTTAGGCATGGATAAAAAGAAGGCCCTCAGTTCCTCGGGGTTATCTCTTATCCCCTCAAAGAAGGCACTGACAGATATTTCCTTCGATAAGCCATCCACCTCTTTTTCTTTTAAAGTGGAGCCCTGGGAAGTAGCAATAAACAAGACCAGAGCCATTAGGATCACCGCTTTAATGCTCATCAATTCCAACACCCAAAACTTTTTAATTTTACATTGTTTTCTACTATAAATAGTTGTTCAAATTTGAATTCATGAACCGTAAAAACGACTTATATTTAAAAGTTTGATTGTATTTCATACGAGACGACCTGATATTGCCGAAGAGCAAAGGGGCATCGATAATAAGGGCAGAAACGCCAAAGCCTAGCATCAGCCGTAATGACGGAATAGCGTCAAGGTTTCTAGCAAGAGATCATAGAGACAGTATTATCCAGAAATACGTGGTCAGTCCGGTGCCTGATGAGCGGAGGATGCATCTGGCGGAGAGTTACTCTTAGATGGCAGGATATTATTAGGCAGGTCTTGGAGACCGTAAAAGACCATATAGCATACATGAAGGTATTCTGACACAACGAAAACCGCTGCAAATCTTTGCAGGGGGATAAGGATTCCAGAAGGCCGAACGATAACGGTTGATAGACTCATTCATAAAACCGCATAGAAAGATGGGACCATCGCGATATTAAACAATTTCGTATCAGGCCCTGCTATTCTTGCAACCCTTCGAAGCTATTTGAGGCTAATGTATCACTCACAAATGCCTTCAACTACCTAGCTGAATCCAGAAGGATACAAATCTAATTTATAGTAGTAGTTAGGATAACTAACATCATGGCCTGCTCACCAATCAGATTGGTTCTTGGACTATGTTTGCTTCTTTCGATTCAGACGCCATTATCTTTTGCATTTGAAGAGAACGCATCCAAACAAATACTCATTCTAGCCTCCTATAATCCTGGATTGAAGTGGACAGACTCCACCGGCACTACGATAGAGAATGAGTTATCCGTTTACTATCCAACAGCAGAATTTTCTTTCGAGTACATGGATACCAAGAAACAGGCTCCCACGAAGACCCGCCTGGAAGAATTGAAAGAATTATACAAGATTAGATATAGCGATCGGCGTTTTGATGTTATCATCTGTTCGGATGATGATGCTTTCCAGTTCCTGCTCGACAACAGAGATGAGTTGTTTTCAAGCAGTCCAGTTGTTTTTTGCGGGGTAAACTTCTTCGATGATAAGATGCTGGCCGGAAAGGATGGCTTCACCGGCGTGGTCGAGGCATTCGATCTACCGAGTACCATCTCTCTAATGCTCAAATTGCATCCGAAGACAGAGCAAATAGTAATAGTCAACGACAGAACCACCACAGGTAAAGCCAATAGAGAGATCATGAACCGGACCCTTCCGGAATTCGGCCAAAATGTCAGCTTCGTCATCTGGGACAACATGACGGTGGAAGAGCTGCAGCGGAATGCATCCGCATTGCAGGAAGGAAGTTTGATCCTTCTCTTGAACTATAACCGGGACCGTGAAGGAAAAGTCCTGACTCACGAGGAGAGCGCATGGACTCTCAGAATTGCAAGCTCTGTTCCAATTTATGGCACAAGGGACGTCTATATGGGCTTTGGCGTGCTGGGCGGAGTGATCACCACAGGTTCTGTTCAAGGCAGACTGGCTGCAAACCTGGCTAAGCGTATCTTGCAGGGCGATACAGCCGACGGTATCCAGGTGATAAAGAAGCTTCCCAACTCATACATATTCGATGTGCAGGAACTGCGCCGCTTCAATATTCCGATCTCACGTCTTCCATCAGAGAGCATATTCGTCAATGAGCCACTCCAGTCTCGGGTTGACTTCAGTGACAGAAACCTGAGCGGACTGGACTTATCCAATGCGGACCTGAACCAGTCTAATCTGCAGGGAACCAATCTTCGCGGGACTAACCTGAGCCGATCCTTCTTGATACAGGCCCTCATCTACAACGCCAATCTTATGGGAGCCAATCTCAGCGGCGCCTTCATGCCTGCCGTTGATCTTCATGGCTCCGACCTCTCCCATGCCGATCTCAGAGGTGCCTACTTGCCGATTAATTTTCTAATATACTCAAATATGACAGGAGCGGATTTGTCGGGTTCCTTTATGGATCAGACCATGGTCGATAATTCAACTCTAGTTGGCGCCAAACTGAATGGCGCCAGCTTGTGGGCTGTGAAAATCAGCTATTCAAATCTGGACGGAGCAAGCTTCATAAAATCATTCATGAACCGCGCCACCTTCCAGGAATCCCTATTGAACGGCACAAATCTGACTGGAGCAAGCCTGGTTGGCGCAGACCTGATCAACGCTACGGTCTCCAATGCAGACCTCTCCCGAGCAGATCTCTCTGAGTCTCGCTGTGGTGGAGCAAATTTCTTTGGCTCAAGGCTGATCAAATCAAATGTGGTTTTCGCGAACCTGACTCGCACCAATTTAAGTCGATCTGATCTTTCCGGTTCGAATATCGAAGGATCTTCTTTTTCGCAATCAGATCTATCCTATGCCGATCTTTCGTATGCGAATATGAAGAACGCAAATTTTGATGAGGCGAGGCTTGTGGATGCCAGCCTAAACGGAGCAGATGTCACTGAAGCCAGTATGAAAGATGCAGATCTGAGGGGAGCTGATCTTACTGGAGCAAGGCTCGTGGGAGCCAATTTGGAAGGCTCCAATATGTCGGGATTGAATATGCATCATTCAAATGCCATAAGCGCTAAGATGAGCTGGGCAGACCTGAGTGGAAGCGATCTATCGGAAAGCCAGCTGTCACGAGTAGAATTTTATGGCACTAATCTGAATGATGCTGTTTTGAGCCGAGCGGATTTAACCCGGGCTTATATGATGACAGCAAATCTCACTGGTGCGCTACTTAATAATGCGGATCTCACTTATACGGACATGACCGGTGCCAAGCTCATAAACGCCAATCTGGATTCTACAAAGATTTATGGTACCAGTCTAAACGATGCCGACTTTTCCGGAGCATCTCTCCCTGGAGCCACTCTGCAGGGATTGAACCTGATCAGGACCAATTTCTATCATGCCGGGCTGGAACGAGCCAATCTGCAGGGACCTATGCTCATCCAGGATGTCAATTTGAGCAGGTGCAACCTTATGAATTCCAGGCTTGAATTGATACTCCTGAAGGATGTAAGTCTGGCAGGAGCAAATCTAAGAAATGCTGATCTTACCATGATCATGATGATGAATGTGAACTTGAGCGGAGCTGACCTGGTGCACATAAAATATGACGACTTTACATTGCAGAATCTTCTCAATTGCAGTTTGAATGGAACAAGCATGAGCGAAGATCTGAGGAATGATTTGGATCAATTGGGACAACTCGCGGTTTAACGATCCCCAGGAGATATGTAAATGGTCCAAGTGATAAATTCAAAGATCTGGGTGAGTGGGACCATCTGGATCGTGATCATCATAGCGGTGACCCATCCCGTATCATCATCCGGAAGTGATTTCTCAGAATTGAAAGGGCTTACATCCTCATTTGAGGACCCAAAAATGAGCGTTCAAGACCTGGCCTTCTACCTTGTTACCCATAACTACGATGCGGCACCCAGAGGCGGTTATGTGGAGCTGCAGCTTGATGGAGTGAGTTACAGGCTCGTCCCCAATGGAAACAAGCCAGGTCTATGCGATATTTCTCCATAAATGCAGAGAAGTAAGCTGTGTCAAACAGACTGGAAAATCGGAAAGAAAGGTTATTGAGCGTGCAGATGAGCCAGGAGGTGCTGTGCCTTGATGGACCGCGAAGCAATCCCAGAGCCCGGCTCTGAGCGGCACCTTCGCTATGGAGAGCTAGAGGGGTTGAGGCCGCCTCATCCTAACTCGACAGGATGTCCTCCGCGCGATAGCACCTTCGCTATGGAGAGCTAGAGGGGTTGAGGCCGCTGCCTATCTGCCTCCACCTTTTGAATTGGCTTTGGTGGCAACTTCGCGTCAAGTTGACGACCTTTTGTCTTAGATGCAGCCCATGCTGATTCGTCAAAGCACCTTTTAGAAATGAATTTCCTTTTTGCGTTTTGCCACTTTTTTTCTTGCCAGCGCTTTCGTTGTTCCCTGGACATACTCCTGCCCAAGAAGAAAGATGCGCTTCATATGGAAATTGAGACATATTAACTCCAATTTCCGCTAAGATTGCAGAGGCATTGACTTCAATGATTCCCGGAATCGTTTGAATCAGTTTTGCCTTTTTCTGAAAAGGGACCATCTTTTTCTGAATCTCCTTATCAATCATCGTGATTTGCTTGGAAAGATGGTAGATATTTTGTAGATGCATCTTTAAAAGGAACCTATGATGATCGGTTATCTTTCCATTAAGAGCTTTCTCTAGGAGATCTAACTTTCTTTCCGAGCTTTCCTTTAGCCATTTTGAGATATATCCTCTCTGGAAAGTTTATCCTTCTCCAATAGACATCGGATCATAGCCAATGAAGACACGCCATAGATCTTTTGAGACCACTGAGCTGAGCTTGATATTAGCCGTTTCCAGAACTTTGATTAACCTGTTCTTTTCCGATGTCATCATTCCAAAAAGCTTTCTGCGAGTGCGGTTAAGATCTCCCAACTCTCTCTCAAAATCGCCTCCCATTACATTGAAGATCGGTTTCCAGTATACTCCGGTACTTTCCATACCAATCGTCGTAACTTCATATTTCTTTAACCATGTCTTCAAATCTTCGAGGTCTGAAGTCATAGTTGAGAATGTTCTGATCTCGAATTTAGGAGGTTTGTCAAAAGGCCCATGAGCAATGAATACGTCTACTTTCTTCTCGTGGACATCCATTTCAGCGCAGCTTATTAAAATTGGCTCCATGATAAATCTCCTTTGAGACGGGCAGAGCAACATAATGATGTAAATTTGATACGCGTGCTTGATTTGGCGACATTCATGGGTTCTAAAGGTTGCTCAGGGCAGTTTAATTTACGGGGAGATAAAAACCTCCTTAAAAAATTCGCCCTTATTCGTCCGGTCTCATAGAATTATGAAGGACAATCTTGAATAAATAATTAAAAGCCCATTTTCATGTCTCATGGGCGCCCTGCTGGGCATGAAGGTTTAATTTGAAATGATTCCGAAGGAGCTTACCAATTAAATTTATAGTAGCAGTACATATAATCTTATCATGAGTGTTTCTGTGAAACCATTGGCTTTAGGGGTATGTCTGCTTTTTGTTCTGCTCTCCGCTATTTCATCTGCAATCGAAGAAAATCCTCTGAAGCATGTTCCGCTCAATAGCCAACTGCCACAAGTTATGGATCTTAACCAGTCTTTCAAAGATTGTGCGCAGCTCATTGGCATGAACCTGAGTGGCATGAACCTGTCTGGGACTCACTTGAATCAATCTGAGATGCAAGGATCAGATCTCCGCGGGACGGACTTTAGTCGATCCTTCTTGATGCAGTCTACCATCTCCAACGCCAGTCTTGTGGGTGCCAATCTCAGCGGCGCATTCATGCCAGCCGTTGATCTTCATGGCTCCGACTTCTCCCACGCCGATCTCAGAGGTGCCTACTTGCCGATCAGCTACTTAATAGGCTCAAATCTGACTGGTGCGGACCTATCAGGTTCCTTTATGGATCAGGCCATGGTGGATAATTCAACTCTGGTTGGTGCCAAGCTGAATGGCGCCAGCTTGTGGGCTGTGAAAATCAGCTATGCAAATCTGGATGGAGCAAGCTTCATAAAATCATTCATGAACCGCGCCACCTTCCAGGAATCCCTATTGAACGGCACAAATCTGACTGGAGCAAGCCTGGTTGGCGCAGACCTGGTTATCGCTACGGTCTCCAATGCAGACCTCTCCCGAGCAGATCTCTCTGAGTCTCGCTGTGGTGGAGCAAATTTCTTTGGCTCAAGGCTGGTCAATTCAAAATTGGGTTTTGCCAACCTAACCAGTACAAACCTGAGCTTAGCGGACCTATCAGGATCATATCTTATGGCTTCATGCCTGGATGGTTCCGATCTTTTCAAAACGAATCTATCCGGTGCAAACCTCGAAAATGCCTTAATGCATCGAGTTAGACTTGTTGAAGCCAAGCTAATAGGCACAATTTTAGCCAGAGCGCATTTGGAAGATTCCGATCTATCTAATTGCGATCTTGAACAGGCCGATCTTACCGGTGCCTTGCTCAGTGGAGCCAATCTTACTGATGCCAATCTGAATGGAGCCAGGCTCCTCGGTACGGATCTCAGTCTTGCTATCTTGAAAGGTGCGGATTTGAGCGGAGCGAACCTGGTAGGTGCCAAATTAAGTTGGGCGGATCTTGGTGGCAGCGTTCTCAAACGTTGCCAATTCTCCAGAGCAGAGCTATTTGGAGCCGACCTGAGCCTATCCGACCTCAGCGACTCTGACTTTACCAGGGCGTACCTACCAAGGGCCGACCTGCATGGGTCCAATCTGGGAAACGCAAAATTGGACAATGCAGATCTTACCGGTACAAATCTGTCTGGGGCTGACCTTGGTGGTGTCCAGATCAATCGGGCAGATCTGGATGAAGCTAACCTATCTGGAGCGGACCTATCCGGGTGCAACATGGAATCCATGAACCTAAAGGGAACTGTTATGCACAGAGCTGGGTTGAGATCAGCAAGCTTTAATTGGATGATACTTAACGATGTTGATCTCAGCTACGCAGACCTAAGAAGTGCCAAATTTAAAGCTATATTCTTGCAAAATGTCAACCTTTCCGGGGCAGATCTGAGAAATGCGGAATTAAATCAGACAGCAGTGGTGAATGTTGATCTGAGTGGAGCTAATCTCGTGGGGATAAAGTATGACCGCCAAGTACTCCCGATGATTGCGAGCTCAAAACTCGATAACGCTAAAATGAGTGCAGACCTGCAAAAGGATATTGAAAAATTGAGGTCAGGAAAAACCTGACCCCATCTTGCAGGCCGTTTCAAGGAGAATGAAGATAGGAGATAATAGTCGCCGGGTGAATAAACGATGACAAGAAATAAATGTTTTTATAATTTCGCGAAGCCGCTCAATCTGGCTGTAATTCTCATCCTTCTCACAGCCCTGTCCATTGCAGCTTTGTCCTCCGTTGCTGCTGATAATTCGGCACTCATAAAATTGATCTCTCAGATTGATGATCCAAGAATGAACGTGAAGGATCTTGCATTCTTTTTAGTCACACATGATTTTGATGCCGTTCCTAAGAAAGACCACGTCGAAGTCCGCATAAATGGTGCCGCCTATGAGTTGGTGCCCAATGGTCAATATCCAGGATTAGCTAATGTAACGGTGATATCTTTATAAGTGAAGTCCTAAATAATAGTTCAAAAAACGAAAGGAAGTAATAAGTATTGAAGAGCAACTAACTTAATAATCATTTGATAAGGAGGAAAAAATTATGCACTTGATAGCCTATATGATAAAATTCAGTATCGGACTTTTTGTGATAGCGTTTCTCGTGACAGGTACTTTGGCGGCTGAAGAAAAGATCTCGAAGGCAGCACGTCATGAAGAAATAATTGTCTCCGGGTCAACCGCAGTTCAGCCTCTAGCGGATATATGGGCCACTGAATTCAATAGGCTACAGCAGGGTTATTATATATCTGTTCGCGGCGGTGGCTCAGAAAACGGTATACTTGACATTGTTGGAAATAGGTCCAATTTAGGAATGGTCTCAAGGGAGATCAATTCAGAAGATAGGAAATATGAGACGGGCCAAAAGAAGTTTCAGACATATTTAGTCTGTCTTGATGCGATCTGCATAGTTGTCAGCAAGAACGTCTACGATGCAGGGGTCAGAAGCCTGACAAAAGAGCAAGTAAAGCGGATCTATGAAGGCAAGATCCGAAACTGGCAGGAAGTAGGCGGCCCAGATCATGAGATATTCCTCATGGCCAGGGAGCCCGGCTCAGGAACAAGAGATATATTCGATCGGGTCATATTCGGAACTAACCACATCTATCCCCAAAAATGTAAGTGTTTCTTGCTCTTATGCGAATGAAGCGATTCTCGCTAATCTGGATACGATCGGGTCTGGAATAGGCTATGTCAGCTATAATTATGCAAATAGGGGCAACGTGATAGCGCTTAATGACATGCTTCCCACATTTGATACGATAAGAAGAGGAGCTTATCCTATGGTTAGGGATCTATACTTCTGGACATTTGGTGAGCCCGGCGCCGGATGCCAATGCCTTTATCGAATTCGTGATAAGCCAAAAAGGTCAGAACCTGGCTGCAGAAAATGGGTACATTGCCCTGGAGAACAAAACAGGTTCGGGAGTTCGTATGATAAAATATGGTGCAGACCTCAGTAATATGAACCTGAGCCACCTCAATCTGACGGGAGTGAATCTCATCCGGTCTGATCTTCAAAATTCAAACCTGGAATTGACCAATCTGAGCGGATCTTCTCTGGATGGCGCTATCGTAGATAATGCCAGGCTCTTTGGAGCCAATCTCAGCAGAGTTAGTATGGAGGATGCTGATTTAATGGGCTGTGATCTATCCCATGCCGATCTTCGCCATGCTGATCTGGTAGGATCTGACCTGACAGGCTCGAATCTGACCCGCGCGAATCTCACGGGGGCAGACTTGCAGCAAGCAAGGCTAGGCGAAACTGACTTTGCAGGCGCAAAATTGGATTATGCAAACTTGACCGCCACAAATCTTTCCAACTCCAATCTGAGCGGAGCAAGTCTTTTGGGTGCATATCTGAGGCGTACGTCGCTTCATAGTTCGGTTCTGGCTAAGGCCAACTTGACAAGAACAAGCCTTGTTGGAGCAAATCTAATAGATGCAGATTTATCCGAGGCAGATCTGACAGAGGCGGATATCTCTGAAAGCCGATGTCACGGTGCAAAGTTCGTTGGCTCCAGGTTGATCAATTCCTATCTGGCTTTTGCCAACCTGACAGGAACAAACCTCAGCATGGCGAACCTCTCAGGCTCATATCTTGTGGCTTCGGGTCTGGTTGGTTCCGATCTCTCCAGAGCAGATCTTTCCGGTGCAAATCTCGAGATAGCCTATATGCACAAGACTAAACTTGTTAAAGCCAATCTAACTGGCGCCAGTTTGCCCGGAGCTCATCTGGAAGATTCCGATCTATCGAACTCTAATCTAGAAGATGCTGATCTTACCGGAGCTTTGCTAAGCGGCTGCAATCTGACTGGTGCCAATCTGAATGGAGCAAGGCTTTTGGGTGCGGATCTCGCCCTCGCCATCATGAATGGTGCATACATGACCCAAGCCAACATGGTAGGTGCTAAAATGAGTTGGACAGATCTGAGCGGCAGCAGTCTCACAAATTGCCAGTTCACCAGAGCAGAATTCTTCGGAGCCGACCTGAGCCGGTCCGACCTGACAAATTCGGACTTTACGCGGGCATATTTGGTGAGAACTAATCTGTCGAATTGCATACTGAAGAGCGTCACCTTGGATTACGCTGATCTTAGCAGCGCAAACCTGAGAAATGCGCATATGAGCCAGGTCAGATTATCTAACGTCCTTATGAATGATGCCGATCTATCAGGCGCGGACCTGACCCAGTCTTACATGTATGGCATGACCCTTGATGGACCTATTTGGCGCAAGGCGAACTTGAGATCTTCTAACATAATTTTGCTGAACTTGCTGGATGCCGACTTCAGCGGTGCCGATTTGAGGAATACCCGGTTTGCCCAAACATATATGAATAACACCAACTTTTCAGCAGCGGATCTGAGAGGAGTCGTCTTTGATACGTGTGCCTTTGAAAACGCTGATTTCAGGGGCGCAAATTTGCAGGGAGTCAAATACGATTCAATAGCACTTGGTTTCTTCGCCGTATCCAAACTCGATGAGGCAAAGATGAGTGAAGATCTGCAAAAAGATCTGGAAAAATTGCGGTCAGGGAGAATAACCTGATCTGCCTCTTTTTAGGGGAGTGTGATGAAGAAGCCATCTGGCAATGTCCTGACAGGAACCTTTATCATTTCCTTAGGACAAGTAAATTCCCACGCGTAAAAAGTTGAGTGGAGAGGGTCTGATTGAAATACTTATCCATGATGTGGACTGTAATTTTTTGTGCTATTCTCTTGGTCGCCTTGGCCGGAGCTAGCAGTAACGCTGCGGTCAATAACTCGTCGGCGAAATCCGAGCTAAATGTGACCTTAATCAATATTGGCCCTGTTGGAGGCTACGGCTGGGCTTACGAGGGCCGTGTGGGCGCATCCGAAATGGTTCAGAAGCTTCCTTACGTGAAATTTTCCGAGATAGATAATGTTGACGCACCTAATGCACCTCGAATATTGAGAGAATGCGCTAAAGATGGATCTAAACTCATATTCTGTCACAGCTATGACTTCATGAATGCAATCAAGGAAGTAGCTCCTGAATATCCGGATATCATCTTCATGTGGGGCGGGGGAACAGAAAAACTGGCCAAAAACGCAGGATCTTATTACGGAAAGATGTATGAGGGTATGTATCTTGCGGGAATAGTGGCGGGCAATATGACCAAGACGGATAAGATCGCTTTTGCCGCAGCCCTTCCCTCATCACAGGTAATAATCACCATCAATGCCTTTGCCAAGGGAGTCGCATCTTCCAACCCCAAAGCTAAGGTGTATGTGGAGTGGATCGGAGACTGGTATGATCCGGGAAAAGAGCGGGCCGTGGCCTTATCACTTATCCATAAGGGGTGCGATATCATAACCCATGCGTCCGCTTCCGATGCTACTGGCCAGGTCGCCGATGAGATGGGCACTTACTTCATATCTGCTGGCTCAGAAATCGGCAGGATCTCTCCTCGTGTATACCTAACTGGCGTAAATTGGGACATAGAACCCATTATGACCGATATTGTAGAATCTGTGCATAACGGGACCTGGAATTCTCAACCCGAACAGGAATGGGGGTACGGGCTGGCGGAAGGTGGAGTGAAGCTGGCACCCTTCAGCAACCTGGTTCCCGGCACTGTCAGATCCCTTGTAGACGAGAAGCGAGAGGAGATCATGCAGAAAAAACTGGCAATATTTCCAGGCATGAGCGATGAAGAGCTGGAAAAAATGTATTATCTCGAAGCAAATGTCGTGGGTGAGCTGCCAAAACCATGAGGGCAATGTGCGGAGCAGACTGGCCTTGAGCCATCTGTCCGACATATCTCCAAACCCTCATCCTCACGCTCTCGAAGCTGATGCCCTAGCTTCTCACTCGGGAAGAACTTCCTGGCCACAGCCCTTCCTGGTGCTCTTCCCACTTCCTGTGAGGTTTGCTTCAGGGTCAGATCCATGTAACTATGCAATCTCGCCAGCATCTCCATTGAGCATCGTAGTAGTGCTCCACGATCAGGAAGGAGGTGGTCCTCCACCAAGATGGTCATATGCTGGAAGGATGGGCTCTTCGCTATTTCCAGTGGGCTAACCTCAGGTTGGTATAGCCCGCCGCTGGGTCATAATCCAAACGCTTGCGAACTGCCACCACAGAGCGCACGGAGGACTCACAGAGGACTCAACGCATCTATTACCCACCAATACTGAGCAAATCAGATCCCCTTTTCAAGTCAAGTAGGCACGAATGTTCGATCCTTTTGTCAAACGCATACTTAATATATTAATAAATCTTAATCAGAATAACAAAATATTTGGGATGATCTCTTGTGGCTTAGGGCAGTTGGTTCCGTAGTCGTCGCCGTGGTATTGTTTGTCTCATGTTGCAGTGGAGCAGAAGAGAATGAGCTATGGTTGCTGCTATCCAGCTTCGAGGACTTGGGAATCACCGTGAAAGAGCTTGCCTTCTTCGTGGTTGCTCACGGCTACAATGCTGAACCTAATGATGACTACGTTACGATTAAGCTCTCCAGCGGAAAAGAGATTTATCTGACGCCTAACGGAGCCTCTCCTGGTCTCGCGGATCTGTGGATGACTCCTCCCAAACAAACCTCAGTTCCCGTTAGAATAATTCCAACCGAAGTCATAAGGAAGAATCTGACCTACGACAAAGCCGTAACCCCAGATTTTATAAAGGCAGTTACAAGAACACTTATATTTCCTGTTGCCCCTCAGGGAATGTGCTTTGACGGATCTCAAAAACTGGTCGAAACTTACAGCAGCAATGGATATAATACATCTTATATGTACGACCCCAGTGCGGGCGGATATACCCAGGGACATCTTTGGGTAATCGTAGAAGACAACGACCTCCACGGAAAATGGCTGGCTGTTGATAGTTATTATGGAGTCATGGCAGATGAATTATATTATACCGCGCCCTACAGCTTCGATGACATAAAATATCTGAACTTGATTAATCCAAGCTGGAAAGTGAGTTAGGTAATGTCGTAAACTCCACCATCAACCTCATTATGAGGATACAATGATAGATCCTTATTAAACCATTTCGAGAGTTAAGAGGCTCTTGTGGCACTATGGACAAGATCCTCACCCACTATTTTCCGGTATATCCGCCGAGCACGAACTGCAAGGGATTTCCTGGTCCAGAGGGTATTCGGAAACGTTCAAGCCCAGACTAAAGCATTTAGGCGGAACCCAGTTTCCGTCAACGTTATCTGAATGGGTTGGCACTTTTTTGGACCGCATTAGAGCTGACATTTCGGTCAGGCAACACGGCAGCCAGTCCAGGACGAAGCCACAGGCAGCCCTGGCAGTAACTACTCCGCCGTTGTATTGGGCGGAAACATTGACCCGATTGATGAACCGAGATCCTGTATCTTTAATGCTGGCCCGAATGGTTATCGATTGCTTTCCGCCTATCTGGAGCATTGGCAAAACCCATCTAATATCTACTTCCAGTTGCATCCGGTCGCAGGCTCGAATTTATGAAGGTCAAGCCCTCGGGAAGACTATCTGTTACATAAATTGGTCCAAGGGTCTTGTTACCATCGTTGGAGAGATTGATCCTGAAGAGAGCAGTGTGATCATCTTGCTTCAATACCTCTTTTGTGACATTGATATGAGGCTTGATGTAAATCGGACCCTGGTTGATGGCGATGGTGGTATCCAATTCATAACTGCCTGTAAAAGTCTGATCAATACTTACATTTTCTTTCGCTTTAGGATTGATTTGCTGGACCGCCCTTATATTCGCTGTGCCATTGAACTGGGCAAGCAGGGCCATGGTCGCGTCCTGCATTAATGTCTCTTTCTTTATATCATCGGCTGAGCTAATGCGTTCGCTGATAGTAGCTCCAATGTCCGGGTTAACAGTATGCATCTCCTCGTGCCATTTGGACGAATAATTTATCTTGAAGCTGCCTGCCATCTGGTTGTTGGGGACATAGGTCATCTTGGAGTCCTTGTAGATAACTCCATTCTTTATCATCTCGCTAGATTGGTAATCACCGCTTCCCGTCTCGAAGGATCTTTGAGTTTTGTCTATTTTCTTGTCAGAGGCAACAAAACCCAGTCCTTTTGCACTCTTTGAGTAAGAAACCCCTCCACCATACGAATCCAGGGACTGTCCAATCTTGAAGCTGCCGTGATAGTCTTCGGAGATCTCAACATAGTTATCTGAGAGCCTTGGAATGATGCGAGGTTTTGATTTGGTGAACGCTATCTGGGCCGTTCCGCCATAGAAGTCTCCAGTTGATTTGTACACTGTTTGGTTGGGGTCCACAAGGAAAGAGCTCTCCTTGTTGATGAGATCCATGTAGAGGTGGTTCTCGGAGATCTTTTCGTTTTTGACATAGTTCTTGGCAGAGGTTCGATCGAACCAGAGCGAATTGAAGTCTATATTTCGATTTCGGGACAGGGAAAGGGTTGTGGGCTCGTGCTTGGCAAAGATCTGCTCGTCCAGCTTTATGCTTTTGTTGGTATTGTTGTAGCTTATGTGCTGCTCCTGCTGATAGTATCCGCTTCCATGTTCCACAGTGTCGATCTCTGTTCCGGGATCGGAGACACCAACTGTATTCGAATCCGAATCGTTTTCTTGAAATTCGGGATTCCCGTCGTTATCAATATCGTAAAACCCATTTATCTTTACGATATTGGTAAGGGTGTACGGTTCCAGATTCGTCGATAACATCTTTCTATTATACACGTAGCCTTTACCCGAGACAGATCCTGTCTCATCGTACCTTATATTCGGGCGCTCCCTTATCTTTACCGTCAGATAGATTGTTCCATTTTTTTGGGGATACAGGTCTCCAATATCCCAAACCAGATTCTTGCCCTGAATGGTGCTGGGTGGTGGACTGGCCCCCAACAAAATCAACATCAGGCAGGGTATCTATGATGCTTACTTTTTCAGCCTTAGGTCCCCATTCAGGCCCATCGTTACCATAGAATATTGTATAGTTCACTAATTTTCCCGGTGAGTATGAACATCTCTCTGCGGTCTTCCGGACGTAAAGGCCGTGCAGAACTATCGTATCCAGGGTATTATAGGTGCCCTGAATCTCAGTGGAACTGACTCGGTAGAGGTTGTAAACCTCCTTTACACGATTAGGAATTGAATCCTTAGCCCGCATGTGCATCACGATCGTGCCCGAGTCGCCGGGAAGCAGGACCTCAGTCTTCAGCCTGGAGCTGCTCCAGATCTTATGAAATGTATTGCCATCCGAAGGTTCTGGATTGGAACTCAAGAATTCCAGGTTTTGATCGATAATGTCGTCGATGCTGACATTTGTGGCGTTAGTCTCCCCAGAATTTTTATAAGTAATTGTATAATAGAATTCCGTACTATTACTTATCATATCGTGGGAAGCTGTTTTGTTTATCTGGATTACGGGGAGCGATCCCAGAACCGTAGTAGTAACGCTGGCATTGGCCTTAACGCCTTCAGCACACGATATCTCCGCTGTGTTTTTGAGCAGATAGCCATTTTGCACTGAAGGGTTGACTTTAACAATAATCGTGATAGTTCCCGATGCTCCGCCGCTCAAATCTCCTAAGCTCCATTCGTTATTTGACCCGGCTGACGGTAGTGGATAAGAGGATACAAAAGTCACGTTACTGTCGTAATTTTCGTTCATAACAACACTATGAGCTGCCTCATTTCTTACATTCTGGTAGCTGATGATGTAAGTCAAGGTCTTGCCGGCCTGGACTGGATCCGGTTCGGCCTTCTTCACTATGATGAGATCAGGAAGAGGACGTTCGATCTCAAGTAGATAAGCATCCATATCAGAGACTGTAACGCCACCTGTGTCAGTTGCAGTTACTGTCGCCACATTCTTCAGATGATCTTTGAACATCATCTCTCCTGGTGTCTTTCTATATTTCTTGCTCAGAATATCTCCATTTGAATTTATTATTATGATTAGGGAGTCTCCATTGGCATGATCTATTATGGTATATGTCATGTAGCCCCTTGCAGGCTTGTCATATTCTATGTTCAGGGATTCACGGGTCCTGTTGGTTTTATAGAAATCAAACACTGGCTGGCCCTTATTTCCGTATTCTGTGGTCAGGGTCGACTCAGAGATAGGATCGATGTACATCGAGCTATTGATGGCGCCCGTCTGGTCCAAAGTTTCAATTAGGAATTCCCCAACAAGCTTGCCCGTATAGTTATTCCTGGTATAATTAACTCCCTGGATCTCGATGTTTGCGGCTGTTTTTTGGGCAAGTGTTTTATTAAAGCCTGATCGAAGCTGCTTAAGCTTGTTAAGCATTATCTCCAGCCTGGATCTGCTGTTCATCAGTTTTTGGATAATTATTTTCTGCTGAGCAGCGGATTGATCCGACATTATCGATAAGCGCTGGTAATCAAGAGGATCTGGAATTCTGTAAACACATTCGTATCTCCATGTCTCCGATGGGTCAAGAATGTTGTCCCCATTATTGTCACCTCTGACGTACTCCGGAGTGCATTCAGGTCCCCATTCCGGAATGTCGGTAACCTTGACTTCCTTGAGCGGCAGATCTCCTGTATTTGTGATGTTGTAAATATATGTGACAATGTCGCCCACGCGTACAGGAGAGTTGTGCTCACAATTTTTATTTATTTGGATGTTGGAATTACATTGCTTAACGGTTATCGTTTGCTTGCAGATTAAATTGTTGAACGAAATCTCGAAGGTACCCGGACCTGGCGCAGTCCAATTTACATTAGCCTTTGTCGGATCATCGAAGCCTCCTACAGAGTTGCCCTGAGAGTCCAATGCCTTCCACCGGTAGCTGGGCAGATCCAAATGGGCTGAAAAAGACACTTTCTCTCCCACACAGCCAGTATCAGGCCCGAGCGCTTGGCATTCGTACGTCACTCCATTGATTATGCTGATTGCTTCTTGAAAGGGCAGGGTTGCCCCGGTCTCGTCCTTTCCACCATCTACTCTGGCCAGATTCGAGATCTGCTGATTAGTGATGTTGATCACACGAAAGACGACTGATACTTTGATCGAATGGCCTGGAGCGAAGGGTGCACTCAGAAGGTTGTTCCAGCTCAAGGTCGATCCACTGTCTAAGTTCCACTGCGGATTCGAGCTGACAGGCTTCAAAAATGCATTGGGATAGTTGTCCACAAAGGGCAAGAGGGTTACATTTGTCTGGCCTGTGTTGTTTATGTTGATTGTGTAGCTGACAATATCTCCCAGTTTGACGTTATTCAGATCGCCATCAAACGCCTTCTCCAAGCTAATCTGACCATTTAACAGCGTATCCGAGCTATTCTGACTAAAGGGCTTGGGGTTGACCATCAGTCTGATCCCATTACTTGCAGCGCAGCTTGTTTCTATGCGAGATACGGTTACATTAACGGTAACCTCTGTTGGGGTGGTCACTTCAGGGGGCATCCAGACGAATATCCTGTTCGTGTAGGAGCTTGATGTGCCGGCTGAGGCGCTCCACAGATACTCGTAAGTCTTTCCATCCGTCTGTTGCGGGACCTGATAAGAATAGCTGTTTCCCGAGAAGACGTGGTAATCGATTTGATTACATAAAGCAGGATATACTATTAATAAAAAGACCAATGTTGCTACGGCAAGTGCCCCTTTTGCACCACCCCCACATCTGCTTGATAGATTAGGCATCATGGACTAGTCATGTATTCCTTAACGAGCACAAGTATTCCGGGCCGCGGTTCTGCCTGCCAAGCTGTATAATTCTTGTAATTATAAATATAATCACATAAATTTAAAGGCATCACAGGCTTGCTATGCTGTGACGCCGTTGCTATGTCAATGCTCTTTTAGGTCGGAATGATGGTTGTGACTGGCGAAGGCATGACCGTCACAGGGTAGGGAGTGCACGTGCTCAGCACTGCGTTTGATTTTATACTATGAACCACTGCAATTACTTCATGAGCTTGTGCTCCGGTACCACTTGGGCTCCAGAATTCCGTCCAATCCACAGTACACATACCGGTAGCGTCATGCGTTGCGACTGTGGTAGTGTCCACAATCCAATCCAGGTAGGCAGTTGGATTGCTGCCGGAAATTGCAGCATTTCCTGTGTAGGAATATATTTCTGCATCATCAGTCTGGCAAACATAACTCTCCCCACTTATTCCGCACGTATTGGTCAATTGAACATTAATAAGCAGGCAGCTCGCCAGAACACAACCCGTTATTGCTCCCGAAGAAGTTCCCGATCCGACAGAAAGTGTGGCGGTGTAAGAGCTCGAAGTGTCTGTGGTGGGGATCGTGAATTGAGCATTCTGAGTTGTAGGATTCAATACTGTTGTCATGGTGTTACCCGATGCATCGACGACAGTCCACAAGTAGGTGTAGACTACACCTGAAGGGGCTGTGGGAGCCGCCAGGTTGAACGTATCTCCAGGAACTGCATATCTTGTTACCGCGCAGTCTGCCACGGCGGCGCTTACCATAACAGGGCCTATGAACAACACAGCACATAATAGAGCTATAATCAATTTGAACTTCGACATGTGTTTCCTCACCTGTATTCCAATTTAGTTTTGATGCTGAAATGTCTAAATTAATTAGAACACTAAGTTGCTCAAGGTATTTAACGCTTCCTTTTATGGATCTAAATAAATAGGTTATATAGGTGATGATATTCGCAGTCCGTTTTGCATATAATGAATTTAACACTAAATAAACTGATAATTCAATCTAAATAAATGTAATTTAAAAACTACATATAATTATCTGCTGGACCAGTTTCGCATGTAACCAGTTATTATCGAACTCATTAATACAAAATATCATTATTACTTCATTGTACATTCATCACTAGCGCAGAATTAACTGCGAAAGTTTAATAAGTTATCAGAACTACAGCTAGAATAAAATAATTTAGTATTGAGTGCTACTGCTACAAATAAATCCGTATCTGGAGATGGATATGTGTTCATATAAATGGGTTCAATTGAGCTGTTTGGCCTTGGTCTTGCTGTTTGTACTGTCAGGAAGTTCGTTCTCTAAAGAAGTCATAATTAGCGCAATGATTGATTTTGGCTCGCCAGCTTCTCCTACTCCCGAACAGGCCACCCAAGCCTTCAATTCCATGGTCAATCTGACCAATGAGATCGATTCAAGAATGTTGAACGCTACGATACTCGCATCCGGCGATGTTGCTGCCACTCAAAGGTTATTTGTCACCAATTTTGGGCAAAGAACAAACCATGAGCTGGCCCTGAATGGAAACATGCAAGATGAAAATCTCTCCTCTATGCCTTACACCAAACAACTGGAGCTGTTGACGACTTCGCAAAAGAACATTAACAGCGCTCATATTTGTGGAGGCAAGGTCGTCTCTATTCAAGGCTTCATGCCGCAATCTTTCAAACAGAACAACGATACGCTCAAGGTTCTGGATAGCCTCGGATTTCTGTACGACGCAGGGTTTAAGGTTGGAACTCTTTACATGCCCGGTCACAAGGACGATACCTGGCCTTACCTCATCGCGGGATACAACCTCTATGCAGTACCGGTGAGCAGCTACAACTCATCAGGAGCTACAGTCTATTTGTCAGATCGCTATGCCAGGGAAGAGCTGGGCATCAGCGGCTCGAAGTGGTACAACCTTCTGGCGGGCAAGTTCGACGAGGCTGCCATAAACGAAGACCCTATGATAGTACTCTTCAGCAACCAAATATCTGGTTTTGGCGATTACCTGGAGGCTTACAGGAATTTCATCAATTATGCCACCTCCAAGAATGCCAAATTCGTCACTACCATGGAGCTGGTGAATATGACTGAGGTGAAGAGTGCTTCAGGCAAGCCTCCGGCCCTTTCAGGTCCAGGTGTCAAACCGTCAGTTTGCCCTACCTGCGGACAAGAGAATGAAAGCATAGGCAGCTTATCATTTGGAGTAACCCAAACACATCAGGGGAACTGCACTGACTGCAATGAATCCGCTACAAATGTTACGAAACCCAATTAGCATAGTTAGGTTAGGCTGCCGAAAGGCAGCCATAATAATATATTTATTTAGGAAAAATGAAGAGCCGTGATTGGAAATTCACCTTGTGAAAGCCAAAAGATATCTGTGTGGATATTAAAATCAATTGAGGCTTTGGGAGATCTCATTTGAGAAGATCTGAGGCTAGACTAATTGCTGTGTTATTGCCTGTGGTATTTTTCATAGCACTTTTGGCCGCTTGCATCTTAACTCAAACTGTCCTGGCACAGACTTATCCACGATGCCAGAGTGGATGCACGGCAAACGATGCAGATGTAACCAAATTGTGGTTTGTTTCGGGAACAGGTTGTACACAAGGAAGTTACACAGGTCAGATTTATGCGACGTTCGCTTTCAATCGCCAAAATACTTATTGCATATATTCAGTGGTTGATGTTTATGTTAATGGACAGCCGTATAAGCTAAATGTAGGCACAAAGATAGGAGACTCTATCCATAGTGGCACCATTGACCTGCCTATATCATCAGGCACCTGGCCTTGCGATTCGCAGGTCACTGTAAAAAATATTTATGTCCAGTATGATGCTAATGGTCAATGCACCTACGACTGCAGCAAGAGTGGCCCTTCTAAATGCAAGCTGTTTCCCGGACCTTTTACAGTCCCGCCGCCTTTGATCGCCGATTTCAATTACCAGGGTTCATGTAATGTCGCTCCAATAACCTTTTCCGACACAACAACAGGCGGTGATGGATCCATTGAGTCGTGGACGTGGGACTTTGGTGACGGCAGCGCAACCTTCTCGGGCCAAACTCCACCGCCACATAAGTACGCTAACCCTGGCCGGTATAGAGTTACTTTGGAGATAAAAGATAGCCAAAATGTTTTAGATAATTTTCAGACTATAACCAGCACCACAAGTCATGATATCGATATATATGGCCCTCCTGAGGCAAACTTTACTGTAACTTTGACGAACATTTGTACACCTCTGACTTTGACCTTTACAAACACATCAAACAGCAACGGAAGAACTATAACTGGCTGGACCTGGGACTTCGGAGACAGTAAGACCTACAGCGGCGAGACACCGCCGCCTCACATTTATCCTAACAGGGGAACCTATGCAGTCAAACTAACTGTGACCTCAGCCTGTGGATCGAGTACGAAGATCAGCTATGTTACAGTCTCACAACCCGCAGTCGTTCCGGGCACCTATGGACCGGCATGTGTTATCGGCAGTAATATCACGTTAGTCGGCTCTCCCATAGGCGGAACCTGGCTAGGAGATGGAGTTTCAGGAAATGTCTTCAATCCATCATCAGCGGGACCTGGAGATCACGTTCTGACTTACCGGTATGCGAGCGGCAGTTGTTCTTTCTCCAATACGACTACACTAACAGTTGTTCCTCTGCCCCAGACTACAATCACTGTCAGTTAATACATGTGACATCAGCAGGAATCAGCTATATTCAAACGGGGATCATTCTTTTTCGATATAATTTCAAGGATAGCGATAGAGCATTATATATTTTAATACATATGACCTTCTGCAAAGTGGCATAAAGAAAAATGATCCAGGTGGGGCTCCATTCGAATGATCTCAAGTCTCTGCAAATATAAACTTCGTCAAAAAAACCAATAGCTTGAAGTAGCAACCGCTCTCATAAGATGAATGCAAACACATCAGGGAGGATTTTGCAGAATGATCCTCGATAGATCGAAGAAAGAAGCGGTATCCCTGGCAGCAATCGCTGTTCTATTTTTTTATCTCGATTGCTCTCGTTGAGTCTATTGCCCTTGAAACAAATACGGATCGTCCTGGAATGGACTACAGCAATTTTGATCTCGCCATCCTCAACCCGAGCCTCTGCGAGCAGGCCTGCAATAGCGACCCTGAATGTCGGGCTTTCACTTACGTCAATCCCGGAGTACAGGGACCAAACGCCCGGTGCTGGCTGAAGAACGGAATTCCCACCGCCACCCCGAACGACTGCTGCGATTCTGGCGTTAAAGGTTCCACGGGCGTCGCATCCATTCCAAATACGCGCGACATCAGTTCGATTGTCGGAGTTATGCCTGGAACTGTTATCGCCACGATAAACTTGACCGGTGTCTGGAACTGCGATGACGGCGGCAGATATTATATCCGTCAGTTTGGAACTACTGTCTGGTGGTATGGCGAGCACGACCCCAACACTCCAGACTGGTCAAACGTGATGCGTGGCACAATCAGCGGCAATACCATAAACGCGGACTGGACCGATGTCCCCAAAGGCAGCATCATGCAGCATGGCATGTTGACACTTCAAATTCAGTCCAATAACAGGATTGTGGCCGTATCCAAGACAGGAGGCTTTGCAGGATCGGTCTGGACAAGGTAAGAACAGATTATCTTCAGGCCCCCTTCTCAAAACCTTTTTTGGCTCGTAGTGGTGTAATAGATTCGGATTATGATGCTTCGTTGACGCCTCGTGCATGCACCGTGTCTTCAGGTGAGACTGCACCAAGGAGTTTAACAAATGAGAATACAACGCTAAGAGAACAAGAACATGCCTCAATTCAGCTCTTCCTCTTATCACAGGCATATTCATGTGCGGACAGATTCGGGAAAACAGGAGGGGAAAATGGTTTCCTGAACTGCAAACATCACTTAGATTTTATCATGGATATAGACGATTGTGGCAAACAGATGTGAAGAGACGTGGCCCCTCCAGCATTTATCTTTGCCAACATTCTCCCTTACCGCAGATCTCCCGACGGATTTAATGAGATTTCGCTTCACATTGGCAGAGGGTCCGGGCAATCCTTCACTCCGGGCGGGCAGACGCACTTTCCGCCATCGCACACCTTCCAGGGAGGGCATCCGCCACAGCATTCCGTAACGCCGATGCACCGTTCGTTGCACTCCTTTGTGCCTGCCGGGCAGACGCATTTTCCGTTGATGCACGCCTTGCCATTAATGCAGCCGCCGCAGGGAACCACCGGTATGCATTGACCGCTGCAGTTAGTGCCACCCGGACATTCACACCTGCCACTGATGCATACTTTGCCGTTAGAACAATTCATACAGGTGACAGTCTGATCAGGGCAGTTTCCAGTGCATTTCGCTTTTCCCATTGGAAGGAGGGTCTCATTCGTCCCTCTGAAGTCCTTTGGATTTCCTGAGCCTGCCTCTATCCATCCAGTGAAGACTCTTCCAATCGGGGCACCGTCGGGCCAATAATATGAGCGATTGTCTCCGCTGGTGAACCAAATTTGACCGCTCCCCCATGCCGGATCTCCGGCCCAGATTATGCTGGAGTTGTTGAAGAATCTCGCCCCACTGATGGGGGCCTTGCCATACTCGACCTCTTTCCCCCAGACGATGGATAAAGTGCTGGGTGATGTCCATTTGCCAACCGGGCCGATCTCCTTTATGCTCGTGTTATAGACGCCATCCCAATTCTGTCCATAATTGGATGGAGTATTATCATTATCGGCAACGGCTCCACCAAAAACAGAGACCAAGAGTGCAACTGACACAGTGACATAAATCAGGGCTGACAGTTTTTTCAGCAGGAACACCTCCAATCACAGGCGAACATAACTATATTTTTATAGGTGTATAAATCTTGCGGTTTATTATGATAGGATCTACTATTAAATCATTTGAGATTCTATGAACCAGATTCGAAACTCGCGATCTATTGCAATATCTCAAATAGGATCAGGCCAAACCATGACGGGTATATCACTACCATTGAGAACAAATTTTTCGACCATTCGACCCGGGCAAATCCAGGTCGGCACGGATCCGGTCTACACAAGGTTTATTTCCTTTAACCAGTACCAGAAATCAGCAAATTATGAGGAATGCTATGCGACTTTCCATGGATTTAGAACTACAGGATATTCCCGGCCAGCTTGTACTGGCGATGCAACCCTTGAGTGAAAACAAGGCCAACATCATCAGCGTGGTTCACCACAGGGACCGCAAGACTCCCCGGGGCATGATCCCGGTTCGCTTCGTTGTGGAGATGGACCGCTCCAAGATAGACACAGTCCAGGCCCGGCTTGAGGAGAGCGGCATCTCAGTTGTGCGGGCAGGCGAAGACCGCTTTATTGAGGCCGTTTCCGTAGTGCTTGTAGGCCATGTGCTTGATAGTGACCTGGGAGACACTATAAACCGGATAGATTCTACCGGTTTTGCCGAGGTCATGGACCTCTCCCTGACCATGCCAGGAGTGAACGAGCCCTCTTCTGCCTACCTGAAGATTCGCGCCACCGGCAAGGCAGAGATCCAGAAGGCTTTGACCATCCTGCGAAGCGTTGGAAAAGAGAAGAAGCTGCTCGTGATTGAGCCGATCGAGACTGAGGCGGTATGAGAGACGTTAAGGTTTCCCTGGTGGGTTACGGCATAGTCGGCCACGGCGTGGTCGATGTCCTGAACCGCAAGAAAAAGATGCTCAGGGATATGGGATTGAACCTGTTGCTGATTAGCGTCACCGATCATACAGGCACTGTGATGTCTGAAGACGGAGTGGACGCGGATAAGATACTGGGCGAGAGGACACTTGCCAACGTGGCTACATCCGGCATGAAAGGCAAAGAGGCAATTTCCGCTATAGACTCTGACCTGATGATAGAGGTCACACCGACAAACATCGTGCACGGCCAACCCGGCCTAGGGCACATGGAAGCGGCTCTATGCAGCGGAAAGCATGTCGTGACCTCAAATAAAGGGCCTCTGGTCGTCTCCTATGCCAGCCTCAAAAAACTGGCCGAGGAGAATGGAGTGATGCTGAAGTTCGAGGCCACTGTTGGCGGCACCATGCCTTTGATAAACCTGGTGGAACGCACTCTGGTGGGAAATACCATTCTGGGGATTCGCGGCATCTTCAACGGTACCTGCAACTACATCCTCACTCGAATGACTGAGGAGGGAATACCCTATTCTCACGCCCTGAGCGAGGCCCAGGACCTGGGGATAGCTGAGGCCGATCCCAGCTATGACGTGGAGGGAGTGGACACCGCCGGGAAAGTCGTAATCCTCGCCAATTCGCTATTCGACATGAACGTCAAATACAGCGACGTGGATGTAACTGGCATCACCGGAGTCACTCCCGAAGCCCTGGCCCTGGCCAAGAAGAGAGGATATGCCATAAAGCTCATTGGGGAGGTGCCAGCTCTGACAGTCCGGCCGACACTGGTGCCGCTGGATAGCCCCCTATGTGTGGCAGGAACACTGAACTCCGCGGCCATCTATACCGATCTTTCGGGAACGATTACTGTATCAGGTCTTGGCGCAGGCTCCATCGAGACGGCTTCGGCCATCCTCACTGACATCGTCAGCATCTACAGGACAAAACGCATCGATACCATATTCTAGAGAATAATATGACCAGCTTTCTACGCTTTGCAGAGCTCTGCCAGAAGGTAGAAGGAGTGTCCGGCTCACTGGAGAAGATCGACTTGGTCGCCGCATTCCTGGCGGACCTTGATGATAGTGAGCTTGCCATCGCCTCCAGCTTCATCATGGGCACCCTCTTCTCTCCCAGCCTTGACCTGGTCATAGGGGTCGGATCGAGCATCCTTTATGAGGCACTGGCACGCGCCTGCGGCTGCTCAATGGAGCAGATATCGGATATGCTGCGTGACACTGGCGATCCTGGTCTTGTCGCCGCTGCGGTCGTGGAAAAGAGAAAGCCTATCGGCTTTGCCGCCTTCCAGAAGGAGGAAGCGCTCTCCATTACGGACGTCTATCAGAGGTTTCTGGCAGTTGCCAGGGCGTCCGGCAAAGGAAGCCAGGGAGCAAAAGTAAAAAACCTGCAGTTCCTATTCAGCCTGGCCACCTCTCTGGAGGCACAATACATCGCCCGCCTGGCCATAGAAGATATGAGAATAGGTGTTGGCGAGGGAGGAGTGCGAGATGCCGTTGCCAGAGCCTTTGCCAGAGACGCAGATGACGTGGAGAGAGCTTTCAACCTCACCAACGACATGGGCCAGGTAGCTGTGAGCGCCCGGGCTGGCACCCTCTCTGACTTGAGCGTGATGATCAATCATCCCATCAAGATGATGCTGGCTCAGCTAGGTGAAGGCATTCCGGCTGCTATGAAGGAACTGGGCTTCGCTGCTATCGAATGGAAGTACGACGGTGCGCGCGTTCAGATCCATAAAGATAAAGAGAAGGTGCGCATCTACTCCCGCCGCCTGGAGGATGTTACCAATTCCCTCCCTGAGATTGTGCAGACCGCGAAACGGATCAGAGCGGATAGCGCCATACTTGATGGTGAAGCCGTAGCTATTGGCAAAGACGGCAGACCTATGGCCTTCCAGGAGATCTTGAAACGGTTTCGCCGGAAGTACAACGTGGAAAAGCTCGCCCAACAGATTCCTTTGCACCTTTTCTTATTCGATTTGATCTATCTGGATGGCAAGAGCGTGGTGGATCTGCCCTTAACAGAGCGGCGAAAACTTCTGGAAAGGATTGCCAGTGCCGATCCCTCCATCCTTTCCGATCAGATTCAATCCGACAGCCCGGAGATAGCAGAAAAGATATACAAGCAGGCTCTGGATGCCGGCCATGAGGGGCTGATTCTTAAAAATCCGGCGTCAGTGTACGCTCCAGGAAAGAGGGGTAAGAACTGGCTGAAGATCAAGCAGGTAATGGAGACACTCGATCTGGTGGTAATAGGCGCAAAATGGGGAGAGGGCCGCAGGGCCAGCTTCCTGGGGTCCTACCGTCTGGGCTGCCTGGACCAGGACACGGGTTCGCTGCTGGACATAGGCTGGGTGGCAACAGGACTGACCGATGAAGCCCTGGCGGACCTGACTGAGATGTTCCGGGAACTCATCCTGGTGCAGAAGGGCATGGAAGTGGAGCTGAAGCCGGCAGTGATCTTTGAGGTGGCTTATGAGGAGATACAAAAAAGCCAGAACTATTCTTCAGGATATGCACTGCGTTTTCCCCGATTGGTCGCTGTGAGGGACGACAAGTCTCTGGAGGAGGCGGACACTCTGGAGAGAGTGATCTCCATTTACCGGGTGCAGCGGGGCAGGAATGACTCTGCCGGATCGAGATCGGAGCCGGAGAATTGAATCAGATTGATCAATATCGATCAATATTAATCAATATTAATTAATATTACCCACTATGCAGGATTAACTTTTGGTGACGGAGGTCTTGAAGGTGATAATCAAGCGGCTGGAAGAGTTGAAGGACGAGGATCTGCGGGCTCTTCTCTCACGGGATGTGGGATTGCAGGATGTACTTACCGCAGTAAATGATATTATTGTGGATGTTGGATCGAAAGGAGATGAAGCGCTCTTCAAGTATACTGAAAAGTTCGAGGGTGCACAGATCGACGACCTTCGTGTGAGCCAGGAAGAGATAGATGCGTCTTATGATTTAGTGGAGGAGAGGCTTCTTGAAGCACTTGCTGAAGCGGCAGACAACATTTACCATTTCCACAGCCAGCAAAAAGAGCACGGATTCTGGATGAACGAGGTCGCTCCCGGTGTTTCTGTGGGCCAGAAGATAGTGCCCTTAGATTCCGTGGGGGCTTATGTGCCAGGCGGCAGGGCAGCCTATCCAAGCTCTGCGCTGATGAACGTCATACCTGCCAAGGTAGCGGATGTTCCAAGGATTGTGGTATGCACACCACCTAAAAAGGATGGTTCAATCACACCGTTGACTCTCGTCGCCGCGGATATGGCCGGGGCGGATGAGATCTATAAGCTCGGAGGCGCTCAGGCCATAGCTGCCATGGCCTTCGGGACGGAGACGATAGAGCGGGTCGATAAGATTGTGGGGCCGGGCAATGTTTACGTAACAGCCGCCAAGATGCTCATGAGGGGCACAGTGGAGATCGACTTCCCAGCGGGTCCAAGCGAGGTTCTGATCATAGCCGACAGAACTGCAGACCCCGGAGTTATAGCTGCAGACATGATCGCACAGGGAGAGCACGATCCTAAATCGATCTCCGTCCTGGTATCTCTGGACGACCTCCTGGCGAGCGCCGTAGCCGAGGAGCTGCAGATTCAGGCACCAACCACGGCTCGCAGCGAGATCGTGAGAGAGAGCCTCGATCACAGTGCAGTTCTGGTAGCCAACGACATTGATGAGGCTGTGGACTTCTCCAACGCTTTCGCGCCGGAGCATCTGGAGATCGTAACCCGTGATCCCATGGGGGTATTGAGATCCATCCGCCATGCAGGCAGCGTATTCCTGGGAAAGTACACGCCCGTGGCTGCAGGCGACTACGCCAGCGGCACCAATCACGTGCTTCCTACCTCCGGTCATGCCCGGGTGTTCTCAGGACTGAATGTGGACCACTTCACCAAGAAGATCACAGTACAGATGATCACCGATGACGGACTGCTGGGTCTGGAGGATACCATAACCACTCTGGCTGAGGCGGAAGGTCTGATGGCACACGCAGAATCGGTGAGAAGAAGGCTGGAGCCGAAGGTTTGATTTTGGAGCCTTCTCTTCTCTTTTCTGGATAAATTATTGGTTCCTCGCTGTATCTAGTGGGCGAGGAATTCTGGGTTCCTATATGCATTTCTCTGCGAACTCTGCGTATCTGCGGTTAATAATCGTGCGGAATAATCAAACCCAGGTGGTTACGGAATATAACTGGAAAGGCGCAGAGCGCACAGAGGACGAACGAACAGAGACGACTATTTGCTCAGAAGAAATATGCCATTTTTCGCATGTAATCGAGTTAATGATGTCAAAGCATCTCGATCTTTCTCCATCATTAATGGCATATCAGCTGTTCGCATATTCACCCGTTTGCGGCCTTCTCAAACATGTCAAAGAATGAAGGGGCAAGGCTTCATAGATTATTCCCCGCGGCCGCGGGGTCAGGGGGGCCGCACGGCCTTGAGTGCGCCCCCGTCACCCCAGCGCGTAACACCCGCGCGGGACCCGAAAGATGAGATTGGATGATTCGTTGGCGCTAATGAAAAGATATGCTAATGTCATTCAATTGCAGACAGGATATTAGATGCTGGCGATAATAGCTTTCCTCTTTTTTTCTGGGATGCCGCGAGTCGGCTCTGCGGGCCTCGGGGCACGGGCGCCGCTCAAGGCCGCGGCCGGCCAAGCGAAGATGATTAGGCTGCAGATTAATCGAGAGTTCCAATGTCCGGATGTAGCCCACGACTTTTCGCATAAAGTCAAGTTTATAATGTCAAAGCATCTCGATTTTCATCCGCCATGTATGAGCCCATCCTGAGCTCATGGGTGTTTCAAGTGCTGTTAATAATGTAAATTCCACGTCTCTGTGAACTCTGCGTCTCTGCGGTTAACATTCGTAGCTGATTAATCAAACCTGGGGATTACGGAATAAAACCACAGAGTCACCGAGCGCATAGGATCACGAAAAGTGCCGGATTCCCGATGATTGACGCATGAATCACAACAAACAGCGAGGTGCCAAATTATTTACCATCGGGCGGCTAACTTAGTCTCTATGTGCGCCACCTGTGGCTGTGGAGTGGATCTGGGCAGCTAGAGGAAGTCTTTGCCAGGAATTACAGGTGCCAGGACAGCAGCCTTATCTTCAAGGGTTTCGGCTACAGGCTGCAGTGCCCGCGCTGCAAATCGACGAATACCAAAATTGCCAGGTAATCAGCTCCGGAAGGTACAAAATACAAAATGTCTGAACATTTGCTGGAGATGGCCAAGGCCCTGGTTCGGGTCAAGGACGGAGAGATCGAGGTGCTGACTGAGCCCGGGATTCGCTGCTGCCCGCTGCGCCGGGATCTTTATGGCATCCAGGAGGAGAGCCGCGAGACGGTTCGGCAGGTCTTGAAAGGCCATATGCAGGAACTCGGCATGTACGTTCCGAACAGGGTTTTGGAGCTGCAAGAAGAGCCGGTAAGCTTCGGCGCCTCCGAGATCCTGGCAGATGCGATGAGGGAAGGTCTGGTGGATGCTGCAGTGCTGGTCTGCGAGGGCGCGGGCACGGTGGTGGCGACAAGGCCGGAGGTCCTGCAGGCTATTGGGGCCCATATGACAGGCCTCATCAAAACGGAACCGATAAAGGAGATCCAGGAAGGACTGGAGAAGAGGGGCTGCATCTTGCTGGACCGAGAAGCTAACGTAGATCAGCTCCAGGGATTCGAGCGGGCAGCATCGGCAGGGTTCAAGAAGATCGCTGTGACCGTAGCCGGTTCCATGGCAGCTGACGCAGAGGCGCTGCGCAAGCGGGACCTGGAACTGGGAACTCATTCCATCATTCTGGCGGTTCATACTACCGGCATAAGTGAAAGCGAGGCACATGCGTTGGCGGAGAGTTGCGACCTCGTCTGGTCTTGCGCCTCCCGCGCAGTCCGCGATGTGGTGGGAAAAAGGGCAAAGATGCAGATCGGCATCTCCATTCCCGTCTTCGCTCTAACTCAGGAGGGAAAGCGGCTTATCCTGAACCGGGCGCTGCACTTCTCAGGGCCGCTGGTCCTGCACCGAGCGGGCCTGCCGCTGGCACCGGAGGGAAAGCAGCCGGAGCCTCTGATTTAGGCTTTTTGTGTAAATCATGTGGATGGGCATATCAGTCGCTGCTCTTCATTCGGAGCGCCATCTTCCAGCCACTGGATTGGTGCCTCTTTTTCAACAACTGGATTTACCCACAGTATCTCCCTGAGCTCGCCAACACTGCTTGATGCCTCGCAAAAAAATCTCCTGGCAGTGTCATCTAGCGAGACAATACGGTCATCAGTTGCTCTTGCAGCTTCTATGAGACGCAAATCTTTTTCCATGGCAGCAAGAGCCTTTTCTGGTGGATTTGTCCGAACAATCTTTTGCGCCAATGTGAGATCATGATTCACTATTGGCCGATCTACCCTCCGTTTAGCATTCATGCTCCTTCGCCAGCGTCGAGCATATTGATGTGAGTGTATGTCCCATTCAGCACCTATATCTTTCGTCATGACCAAACGATGGGCTGTCCTGTCTATCACGATCCTTAAAAAGGTCTGACATCGTTCACCCCGAAGGCCTCGCTCGCCGGTAGATGTGGCAACCGATGCATCGATGACCAGGCGCTTAGACTTTGACTCCGGAAACGACATCAGTCCGACTCCAGGCGTGCTTCGGCTGCATGTATGTAACGAGTATCTGCATCCATTTCGGCGGAAGAGAAATCTTCGGGCCAATCGCCAAAAGCACCTGCTTTATCCAAGTCAGCACTGGATACTTCTGTAACGCCGTCCTCGGGCCGCCTCTTGAACCAGTGGAGCTTGACCTTATCTGGGGAGAGCTTGCCTTCGGCAACAAGAGACTGGATGCCTAGCAACAGCAAAGAGCTGTGTGTCTCGGCTACTACCTTCACGCCTCGATTGGCGGCATCTGCAAGAATCTGAGCCATCGCAGTCTGAGCAAGCGAGTGGAGATGAATCTCAGGTTGTTCGATATAGACCAGTTGGCCTGGTTGAGCGGTCAAGAGAGCAACGATAACGGGAAGGATTTGAGAAATGCCAAATCCTACATCGGCAATGCTCACTAAATCTTTATGGTTGCTATATGTTCTACGAGTGAGACGGCCAACCATTACCTCAACACTGACATCATCGAGCTGCCTTGCTCCGACCTTCCAGGTCAAGCCCAATAGCTCCAGGGCAGTTCCCAGGTCATTCAGGCGTGTGTCCTCAGTTGCTTGCCAGTGGCTGATCAAGCTGGCTGCATAGATTTCAAAGGTTCCTGGAAACATGGGACCCACGGAGGTTTTTTTATAATTTCTTTCTGGATTGCCTCGCAATGCCGGCACATGAATGAGGCCTAAAATGGCGTCTGAAAAGGTTCTACTCAAGTCAGATACAATAAATGTATCATCATCGTCCATAAGCATTTTTAATTCCAAAAAGCATCTCTTTCGTTCTATGTTCAGCACATGGTCCCGGTTTTTCTTATCTGTATTTAGAGAATTTTTAAAATAAGTTCTCGCCCACCCAGGACGAGTTGCCATCAGACGTGCTGCAATCATCTCTTCCAGTGTCATATCAGGCCGCAGGATAGTAATACCTTCTTCATTTTTGTAGGAAATCTCAACTATCTCCATTCCCGCCTGTGGCTTGTTGATGAAGGTCTCATTGAATAATAACGAGCGTTTCACTTCCAACCCCATGCTGAACTTACTCATGACCTCGCCATCCAACTGGGAGAGGAACTGCTCTGCGGAGGTAAAACGGACATTAGGGCCATCAATTAAAATAGGGCCAGGATCATAAGGGGCTTCCAGAGTCTGCTTCATCATCAGGATGGGCTGCATAATGCTCGACTTGCCCGAGCTATTGGCTCCTGCCAATATAGTTAAGGGACGAATTTCTATGGAGCATTCTTCAGCCAGAGACTTGAAGCCCTTTACAGTGATGCGCGTTATTCCTTCAGCCATATGATCCTCATTAATAGAATCAGCAAATGAAAGATGTAAGCTTTTTCATCAGAGCTCGCCCCGACGGGGCCGCTCCAGCACACAGCCGGAAGGAGGGCGTCCTCGGCGGTGGTCTTCGCCTGGTGGCGCTTGAGGATATTTTGTCACGAGCCGCAAGATAGCCCCTTTTCCATGGCCTCTTTTCTTATGGCATCGATATTTTTCACTGCCTCTCGGGCTTCATCAATTTTGATGTGTGGTTTCAGTTCAATAATCTTATCCGCTCGTGACTCTCCTTCCAAATTTTCATTGAAGGTAACATACAAGGCAGTAGCAAGGCGTTCAAGATCTGCTACGCCCAATATCCCTATCTTCTCGGCGATAAAATTGATCTTTTCAGCATAATTACTTAGCGTCTTAGGGTATTGACGAAGGAATTCCTTGCCCTCCTTTGTGGGAAAGAGGCTTGGACCATAGGGAAGACGTGTTTGATACTCAAGCAAGCTATCCGCTCGCATCGCCGTAACCTCGTCGCCCAGATCGAATGAGTAGGGTCCATGTTTGTAAAGGATGAACTCAAAATTCATGGGGACTCCCAGTAGTTCTTGCAGGAAATACGTAGCTTTCTGTATGTGTGTCTCGCCGCACCAACTTCCTTTTTCTTTCATTTCGTTTATTAGCGAGAGTAAAACGGCATCTCGCTGCAATTTCTTCATCACTCTTACTCCACCTCCTTTGAAGTAATAATTTTAATCAGATTCTTGTCTCTCCAGGTCTCAGCTCTCTTCCTGCATTTCGGGCTTATATAAACGTAGTCAATTGCTACCAAAGGCACCTTTTCCAGAGTCGCCGATTTAGAGAGGGACGAAAAGATTCGGCCATCTCTGGCGAGCACGGGAAAGTCTAGGCCGCTCCCTTTCTGGAAGTATGTGTCATGACGGACCTCAGATTCCCCCAATTCCTTACAGGCTGCGTCGAAAACAGCCTTACCAGCCTCGCGATTCTTTTCCAGATCTTCCCTGGTTCTCTGGTAGAGCAATCTGAAATGATCTCTTTTAGCAATGCGGCGAGCGGGATCAAAGCCTGGATGCCCTTCGTCCCGAACCGCCTTGGAAAGCTCTGCCATCACCTCGTTGTCCGTCGTCTGCAAGAGGGCTTCAATCGACGTCGAGAACATGCCGCCGGGAAGCCAGCTCTTGAGAAAGTCTTTGAGATGAATATCGTAAATTCGACGAACATGGTGACAATAGACCTGCGAGAACATGAAATACCTCGCCAATAGTAGCGCTTCTGCTGAATGAATTCCTCCTTCTTCTATACCGAGGGCCGGCTCCTGCGATCCCAACTCATCCTCTGAGGCTCGGTCAACTTTGGGCAGGATGCGGAGGGTATCGATCAGCCGATATTGGTCAAAGCGTCCATAGGCAACACCGATATGATAAGAGTCCCTAAGCAAATAATCCATCCTATCCACTCCGAAGGCATCACCTACTATTATCTCGGAGAGGATTGCTTCCCAATCATCGAATCTGCTATCCTTGTAGTGTTTGGGACCAATGGCAAGCTTTGCCACGTGCTCAGAGTTCACTTTCATCATGCCCCAAATCTGCACCATTTCGTCGCTGCGAATCAATTCCAGAGTTAGACGCTCATGGTCCCAGCCCAGAGGCAAAAGATCGCTCTCTGCAGCGTGAGAGAATGGAAGGTGGCCAAGATCATGGCATAAGGCCGCCATGCGCAATGTTCTTCTCCAGTATTCCAGATCGAATTTCTTGGGAATTATTGATCTTACGGATTCATGATGGACATTATCTGGATCCGTTACTACATCATAGACTCTGCTGGCAAGCTCCATGACTCCGAGAGAATGCTCAAACCGCCGATGGGTGGCACTTGGATAGAGCAAATAGGTCAAAGCAAGCTGATGGATATGCCTGAGCCGATGGAAAGGTCCACAATCCAAGACCCGCATCTCTTCTGGCTCCAGCCGGATGAAATTGTGGATTGGGTCGCGGATTTCCTGATTCGACATAGTTCGCTCCTAGAATGCCTTTGACACTTCCTAAAATTATATGTCCTTTGCATTAATAAGGTTCACCGAAGGAGGGCGAAAGTATTTTTTTAACGGAAATATTCGATGGAGTTGTAGATACTGCCTGAGCTAAAAGGGCTTTCGAGAGATTGATATTGGATTGGCTTTGATTGCTCTGGTTAGTGGATCTGCTCGATTCAAAGCTCGCCCCGAAAGGCCCGCTCCAGCACAGCAGGCAGGAGCGCGTCCAGTTCGGCGGCGGTCTCCGCCTGGTGGCGCTTGAGGGCGTCGAGCTTGGATTGTATGTCATCGAGATAGGCAACGATGCGGCGTTGTTCTATTATTGAGGGGAGTGCAATTTTGATTTTTTTAATCATGTTGCCATTCCAATTAGGCTGCGCACCATTTCGATTTTGTTTTCTCATTTCATGATATAAGCTTCGCAGCCAATGTTGCATGTATTTACTTTCAAATATTTCTGGCTGCGGAAGAATTGCAGCGCATGCTTGATTTGTTGTTGAAGGCACTTTCAGTAACCCTGTACGTCCACGTGTTTGACCCTGTCCATAAAGAGCAACTAGAATTGTATCAATAGGAAATAGTTTTGCACTACTATTAACAAGGCCAGCTTCAGAGATCTTCTCTTCACTTTCCACGATCTGTTTATCGAGCAATTCTCCAGTCTTGATCCACGGTATTGTTCCATTATCCCAATATTGTGGATTTGACCGATCAGGCGTACCACCTGACGTGACCGTTGTGATATCTCCTATCGCTTTAACTTCTTTTGTTGTAATGAGCTCTAGACGCACCTTCCTTGCTAAAGCGTATAGGAGCAAATCGGTTTCCTCTACCGCCCGCCTTCGCAGCTCCCGCGCCTCCTCGATCCGGGCGGCCAGCTCATCGATGCGGGCCACGATGCGGCGCTGTTCATCGAGCGGAGGAAGAGAAATCTGTACTTCAGGTATTCTTTTCATGCTCAGAACTCTATTTCTCCCTGCTGAGCCTGGTTAAATCTTGACAAGTTGTTCTCTCCCCTCTTGCGTTTTAAAGTAGTTTAATAAAAAAGGAGAATAGCATAAGTCCTCGTTCACACGAAATGTGGGGAAACGGGTCGAGCCATACATTCCATCTTCTTTCTTGCTAGTTAATCCCACGGCCCCTTCCCATGCAAATGTAACCTGGAGAATGAAGTCGCCTTCCTTAATTAAAAAAAGCTTCTTATCACCTACCTCAAGACCAGTTCTTGGTTCTTTGTGAAATATGCCCTTGCCAAAACAATAGATACCAATTTCTGCATATTTCTTATCGGCAATGATTTCAACTGGACGTCTTTCCAGTTTCAGAATTCTTTGTAAGCTACAAGTTGGATATTTTGTCATCAGTCTGACCTATTTATAATAATTTTTATTTCATTTATTAGCTCTAGGATCTTTCGCTCTTTTTCAATTATGCTCTCCGCCAGTTCCTCCGGCGGCAGTTGCTCCAGATCCATCTTCCCATTGGGGTTCTTGATATCCAGATTGTAATTATTCTTGGCAATCTGCTCCGCTGGCACCTTCCAGGCCCTCTCGCCCTCTGCTCGCTCCTTCCACCAGGCTTGGCAGTCCGCAAACTCCTCGAACTGCATGGGTTTGGTCTTGGTGTAGTTCTTCCGGCCCTCGGGCAAGGCCAGCTCGTAGTACCAGACCTCTTTTGTCGGCCCGTTTCGGTCGAAGAAAAGCAAGTTGGTAGGAATATTGGTATAGGGCGCAAAGACGCCGTTGGGGAGCCTGATAATAGTATGCAGGTTGAAATCCTTCAGAAGCTCCTCTTTGATCCTTGCCGCCACTCCATCCCCGAAGAGCGCCCCATTGGGCACGACCACGCCCGCGCGCCCGGGCGAGGGAGCGCGCCGCAGCTTGCGCATGATGAGCTGCAAAAACAGAAGCGTCGTCTCCGAGGTCTGCTTGTCATCCGGGAAATTTCCCAGGATTCCGCGCTCCTCCTCGCCGCCGAAAGGAGGATTGGTTAGGATTACGTCCACTCGATCTTTGTCGCCAATCTCCCGCAAGGGAAATCGCAGGCTGTTTTCCGGATCGATGTGCGGGTAATCCATACCGTGCAGAAGTAAGTTCATCTGGCAGAGCATGTAAGGCAGTGGCTTGGCCTCGCCGCCCTTGATGCTCTCCTTCTGCAGCACCTCAATGTCTTCCACGGTCTTGCACTGCTCATACAGGTGCTTGTAGGACTCCACCAAGAATCCGCCTGTGCCGCAGGCCGGATCTAAGACGGTCTCGCCCAGTCTCGGATCTGTCACCGCCACTATAAAGCGGATGACCGGACGGGGCGTGTAAAACTCGCCGGAGTCGCCAGCTGCATCCCTCATCTCTTTGAGCATCGACTCGTAAAGAAGACTGAGGGTGTGGATCTCCTCAGAGGAGCTGAAGTGGATGGCGTTAATCTTGTTTATCATATCCCGCAACAGGTAGCCGCTGATCATGCGGTTGACTGTGCCCCGGAAGATGGTGGCAATCACGTCCCTCCGGTCGCCTCCATTCGCACTCTGCAAGCTGCGCAGGTAGGCGAAGAGGCCCTGGCCTTCCTTGCCGTCGGGCCTTACTGCTTTATCCTGATTGATGAAAGCGATGAGGGCGTCTCCTGTAATGCCATCCTCTTTCGCTGCCCAATCCCGCCAGCGGTAAGGGGATTCGATGGCCGGACGGAACCGCTCGCCCTTCAAAAACGCTTCCGATTCCCTGAGCGTCTCCATGTCGTCTATGAATTTGAGGAACATCACCCAGACCAGCATGGGCAAGCGGTCCAGATCGCCTGAGAGGCCCTTGTCCTTGCGCATGATATCCCGGCAGGACTTGACGATGCTGCCCAATTGTTGCGCGGTGGTGAGCTGGGCTTCAGAGGCATTAGGTTTGCGAGTTCGGGCCATTGATTTACTTCCTGATATGAGGCTCAATGATCGGCCAAGTTCGCTCGATGAGAATTTTCATGATCCTAGCTGCATCAGGGACAATATTTGTAGATGGGAAATCGCCATCAAAAGGTATGCGAAACTCCACCTGGGCCCACTTCCTTCCCCAAGGCTCGGCCTTGAACTCTAAATCAATGCCTTCCTTTATCTGATCCTGTCTAGCTTGAATGAGTTCCAGAAATCTCATATTTTCTTGCTTATCGGGACCTTCGAAATGCAAAGATACATCCAAACACGCTGATCGTTTCCGTAGAATCCATTCATAATGAAACCTGGAATCGCCAACATAAATTGGTTGATACATCTCAGAACTCTTGCCTCTTGACTGAAACTGCATTTCCTGTTTATTGAACTCAGTCGAGACTGCCTGCCACAGCTTTCTAAACTCCGACTTTTGCCTTGCCTGCTGGACTTGATGAACCTCTTTTCGCTCGGCTTTTATCTGCATATCTTTGGCTTCCGGAAGAGGTATAATGACTCTCGGAACTAAGATAATCTGAGTGGATTCAGGCAGACGGTATGGTGTAAGTTCGACGCATGATATTTCAATCCCAAAATTTCGGAGCCATAGAACGCAGCTTGTCAATTCTTGATCTTCAAAGCAGCCTGCTGCAAGAATAATTCTGGGTCGGTTGTTCAATTCTGGGAGATCATCCAGCTCCAAGAACTCGCAGATCTTTGCAGATGCTCCCTCAACTGTATAACCCTTAAATCCTGAAAATAGCTCGACGAGGTTTTCCATGATCATGGTTGAACAAAAGGCCGCATATCGAATCGCTTGTTGATCTGCAAGTGATCGACTTGCATCCAGTTTCAGCTCGATAACAACAAGGACACCTTCTGTGTCCAAAGCTAGAATGTCAAGCCTTCGATTGCTTTTGTCGAAACGGTCGAACTCAGATGTGATTACCAACAGATCTTCTCCGAGAAGTTCTGGATGAGCAATAATCCATTCCTGCAAATCCTTGCGCTCTTTGATGCCTATGTCCGAGAAAGACACAGGTTCGATCTTCTCTGGCTCTCTGCTTGCTGGATCTACAATATAAATTAGATCTGCCGTCTTCCTTTCCCCCTACGCCGCGTACAAAAGCACTTGTAGCTGGTCCACCGCTTTCTTTAACCTTTCCTCTCCGCCAAAGATGCCGATTATCTCCGTTACGTTCCCATGCTCCGAAATGGGCGGCACTCTCAGTACCTCTGGCATCACGAACTGCGTCGTACCATGCTCTGAGTACTTCTCCAGCAGCTCGTCCAAAATGGCCCTGGCCTCCGGTCCGAACTTTCCGAAGAAGTCAGGTTTCTTTCTCTTGAGCTGTTCCGCCCGCTGCCTGCGCGTCTGCAGGGGCGCATTGAAGGCCAGATGGCACAAAAGGTCAAAGGAATCGGCCTCCGGCTGCCCGGCCTCGCGGGCCAGGCTGGCAAAGTCGATGCCCCGCTCCTCCAGAGCGGCAATGATCTCTGCTCTTTGTTCTAGGTCGGCCCACTTGGCCCGCAGGGCTGAGGCCGTAGGATAGAGGATCCTCACCTTCTCAGCAGCATAGTCGGTGAACTTGATCACACGCAGTTGCTTTCCGTCCGGGTCCAGCTCCGAGACGTAGTGCGTGGCGATCTCAAAGTGGCCGCCGTCCACGTAGTATTTGCGCGGCGCATCCTCTTCCGGCTCATCCTGCACCTGGCTGCCTCCCTCGTCTTTTCCTCTCCCGCCTCCGCCCGGCCGATGGCTTTCTGTCTCAGTCTCGATTCCAATGGGATCACCATCAAAAGCCGGATCGGCAAACATTAGCGTGGCGCTTCCTGTGTAATCCAGGATGCTGAAGAAGAACTTGCCATAGTCGTCCCGCACCCGCGTTCCTCGACCTATGATCTGCTTGAACTCGGTCATGGAGCCGATAACCCTGGCGAGAACTATGTTCTTGCATGTTGGTGCATCCACTCCTGTAGAGAGCAGCTTGGAGGTCGTCAGGATCACGGGCGTCTTCGTCTCCAGCTCCTGAAACCGGCTTAAATGGCCGATTCCGATGTCTCCCTCATCCGACGTCACCCGGCAGACGTAATCCGAATCCTGCGCCACCAAATCCGCATTCAGGTTGTTAAGAGCGCGGCGCATCTCATCGGCGTGCTCCTGGTCTACACAAAAGACGATGGTCTTCGCATAGCGATCGGTATTCCTCATGAACTCCGCCAGATGGCCAGCAATGGCTTCCGTGCGTGCCCGCAAGGCGATGACTCGCTCGAAATCCTTGGTCTGGTACTCGCCATCCGGAATCTCGTTGCCGAAGCGATCCTTCATGCCCTGCGTCGGCCTCCAGCCAGCAGCATCCACATCGGTTACAATTCGATGGACCCGGTAAGGCGCCAGGAATCCGTCTTCAATTCCCTGCCGCAGGCTGTAGGTGTAAATCGGGTCGCCAAAATAGTCATAGGTATTCCGGTTGTCATCCCGCAGCGGGGTGGCTGTCATTCCCAACTGGTAAGCGGGCCGGAAATATTCCAAAATTTCGCGCCAGTTGCTCTCGTCCCTGGCGCTGCCCCGGTGGCACTCGTCTACAATTATCAGGTCGAAGAAATCGGGCTGGTACTCTCGGAAGAGGCCCGGCCTCCGCTCGTCCTTGGCCAGAGACTGATAGATGGCAAAATACATCTCCCGGCTTTTGATTGCCTGGCCGTTCTCGATCGTCCAGCGGGCGTCTCCAAAGGGCGTAAAGGTCTTGTCCTTGGGATCATCGATGAGAATATTCCTGTCCGCCAGGTAGAGAATTCTGGGCTTGCGTGGCTCCCCGCGGGAGTTCCATTTCGATTCCCATAGCTTCCAGCAGATCTGAAATGCCACAAAGGTCTTGCCCGTACCTGTTGCCATGGTTAGAAGGATCCGTTTCTTTCCCTGTATAATGGCCTCAATCGACTTATTGATAGCGATTTCTTGATAGTAGCGAGCAACTTTTCCCGGCGAGTGATAGTAAGGAGTAAGAAGGCGCTCTTTCGTCTGCCCGTCCTCGATTTTATATGCCTTGCAGTAGCGACTCCATAGCTCACTGGGCGTTGGGAATGCAGATAGGAATCGCTCTTTTCCTGTTAAGAAATCAAACTCCACTATGCCTTCTCCATTGGTGGCATAAGCAAATTTGAGACCTAAAAATTCCGCATACTCCTTGGCCTGTTGCAGTCCGTCGCCAGGGTTTTTGTACATTGGCTTGGCTTCGACAACGGCGATCTTCAAATCGCGAGTAAAGCGGAGCAGGTAATCGGCACGCTTCTTCTTTCGACGCTTGGGCTTATCTCCTACGATTATGATTCGTCCGTCTGTGAAATTCTGCTGCTCCGTAAAAGAATGGGGCTCATTGTCCCAGCCAGACTGGATAAGCCTGGGCACCACAAATTTTCTGCAGGTATCCGCTTCATTCAACTGGGATTCCACTTGTCTCTTTTGCCCCCAAGCCCTTGACCTTTGCCATTTGAAAATCTTCAGGAGTGTGAAATCGCCGCAAGTATTTCAATCTATCACAATTTATAGTACTAGCCTTAAATTTTTTAAAATTTATTGTGATCATCTATTCTGGACCACAGGAATAGCTTTGCTTTGAACCATCTGGCAACGTCGCTCTTTTCCGAGTTGCCATGATGCTCTAAAATTGGCGTGCCACCTCCAGGATAGGTATCGTTCCAGCTATGAAAAATGAGCCACCATGGCTGGCTGGCCCGGCCTCTGGGAAAGCAACGCTGCCAGAACCTCTGATTCGATGATCCTGCCGATCTACCTAGTCCCCCTGGCATATCGCCAGCGTCTGCTCCTTAACCTGCAGCATCTTCTCCCTGCCCGCCAGGACTTCCACCAGCTTCAAGGCAAACTCCAGCGCAGTTCCCGGAGAGCGGCTGGTGATCAGGTTTTTGTCCACCACCACCCGGTCTTCAGAAAACTTTGCACAGGCCTCCACCTGGGCCTTGCCCGAGGGGCTTATCGTGGCCTTGCGGCCCTGCAGGACACCGGCCTTGATGAGAACCGATGGCGCTGCGCAAATCGCAGCCACGCACTTTCCGGCGCGATCCATCTCCCGCGCCATTGTCAGGATGCGCTCGTCGTTTCCCAGGTTCACAAAGCCTGGAGCGCCGCCTGGCAGGACCAGGCCGTCAAAGCCTTTGTAGTCGATCTTATCGATGGTGGTATCGGGCATCACTCGAACACCATGCGCGCCTTCTACCAATCCGTCCTTCAGTCCTGCGGTCACAACATCCACGTCGGCTCTTCGCAGGATATCGATAACATTGATGGCCTCGATCTCTTCGAAGCCCTCAGCCAGGGGTACCAGAATTCTCATATTCACACGATCTCCTTGGCGGATTATTGGCTCTATTCTCTTAAGTCCATTACTATTCCGTTCCGCCATCAATGCGATTTTGAAATTTTGAAATTTTAAATCAAAATTGAAAAAACACTCGAATCGCAATGATAATCAATGTAGACGCTCTTAATTATTGGTCTAATCATGCACTGCCTACGCTGCGGCCAATGCTGCTTTCATCTGGATATCTTCATCGTCAACCCCAGGTCGATCCTTCCAGACGGGACTGTCAACCCGGATGACCCGGAGGCCATGATCTTCAAGCCAGCTCAGCAGAAATGTCCCCATCTTTCCTATGAAGCTGCGAGCGAAGGAGAAATTGCTGTTTGCGCTATCCACCACCGGCCCTGCTACCGGGGAACGCCCTGCGAGCAGTTCGAGCAGATCGGCCCCGAAGACGCGGTATGCATAATGAGCGGATACTTCCAGCGGCAGGGCATGAGAGTAAGCGAACCCCGGTCTTGAAGAAGTTTAAAATCATCCGATTACCAGGAGATCTTGAGATATGAAAAGAGGCTTATTTCTTCCAAGAAGTTCCGGCCCGGAGTATTCCACCCTCGACGACTGGATTCTACATGAAGCGATTCCGCTCTCAGTCGATTCATCCGAAACCTTCAACGCCGCCATCGACAAGGTCATCAATTCTTTCGACGACTCTGTGGAGTTTCTCGGCTTTGGAGAAGCACTCCACGGAGGAGAGGACGTTCTCATTCTCCGCAACCGCCTCTTCCAGCGCCTGGTGGAGACGCATGAATACCGCGCCATTGCCATCGAGAGCAGTTTCCCCCGAGCACGCTTAGTAAATGAGTACATTTGCCGGTCGCGGCCCGGCAGGGCGAGGGAAACGGGAACGCATCGCAATCTAAGTCACCAAATGAAAAAAAGGGAAAATTATACTCTATGATCTCTCTCTCAGGGCTTCGCCGAGGCCCGGGATAGAGTCCACGCCAGCGGGCACGGTGAGGTTCGCCCCCAGCAAGTCTTGGCCGATAGGCTCAAACCCTCCGCCCAGATGCTTTGCCAAAAACGCCTCGGCAATGGCATAAAAGGAGAGCCTGTTCTCAGGCCGGGCGAACCCATGACCCTCGTCTGCATAAAGCACATAGGTCACGGGCAGGTTCTTGGCCTGCATGGCCTTGACGATCTGGTCCGACTCGTTCTGCTTGACCCGGGGGTCGTTGGCTCCCTGGCCAATTAGTAGCGGTCGCTCAATTCTGTCCACGTAATTCAGGGGTGAGCGTTCCTGCAACAGCTTCCGGCCGGCCTCGGTTCGGAAGTCGCCCACTCTTTTGGTGAACTGCTCAATGACCGGCTTCCAGTAAGGTGGAATGGTCTCCAGAAGCGTGATCAGATTGGAGGGGCCAACGATGTCCACACCGCAGGCGAAGGTCTTCGGCGTGAAGGTGAGACCCGCGAGAGCAGCATAGCCTCCATAGCTTCCTCCCATGATAGCGATCTTTTCATGTTTGCTAATACCCTTCTTGACAGACCAGTTTACGGCATCAATGAGGTCGTCATGCATCTTCTTGCCCCACTCCAGGTTTCCGGCATTGACGAAGTTCTTTCCAAAACCTGTCGAGCTGCGGAAGTTGACGCTCAAAACGGCATAACCCCGGTTCGCTAGCCACTGGTGAATGGGATCCAAACCCCAGTAGTCGCGGCCCCAGGGACCGCCGTGCACGTACAGAACCATCGGCAATGGATGATCGGGATATCCGTTGCCATCCTCATCACTTTCCGGAGGCAGAGTGTAATAGCTTACCAGATCCAGGCCGTCTCGCGATTTTATGATAGCAGGAACCATTCCGGCCAGGCTCTGACCGTCCAGCCTATCCCGATCCGTGAAGAGGAAGACGGCCTTACCAGTATTTCGGTCGTATCGATAGTAGCGCGATGGGCTATTATCTACTGTGTAAGCGACGATCCACTCCGTATCATCCAGGCTCCGGCTGACCACCATCAAATCCCCGTGCTCGACACCATGAAGATAGTCCAGGTCTTTGGCAATAGTAGTGTCTAGTATTGTCCAGCGGATTCTATCATAACAAAAGGCTACAGCCTGCACATTTTTCTCCGTTGGATGAGTCATCAATCCGCTGAAGTCCGATTTAGAATCCTCGGCCAGCAAAGTTTTCTCTCCCGTAAGCATATTGAGTGAGTAGAGAGCTGCCGTATTTCTTCCCCGGCTGTCGACCAGGTAAATTATGTCACGGGTCTTGTCAAATCCAAAGAAACCCGTGCTGAGGACATCCTCCATATCGACCTTCAGGAAATTCTCCCAGCTTCCGTCCACGGCAGGTCTAAAGATATCGCTTCCGCCGTCCTGGTTCATTCTGCTCGCCAGCCTCACATTGAACTCATCGTCCACCTCAAAGCTGGAAAAGTTCGTATTCTCCACAAGCTCTATCAAGTCGCCGGTCTCGATGTTCAACCGAAATAGGTCGTGATACTCGGGATCCCGCTTATTCAGACCTATGATGGCTTCTTCCGGATGCTTGGGACTGAGTGCCAGGATCTCGGCCCGAACCCCTTCAAAAGGCGTGAGATCAAGAACCAGACCGCTGCGGAGATTGACGCTGTAAACCCGCCAGTTCTCATCCCCATTGCGGTCCTGCAGATAGATTATATGCTCACTGGTGTAACCCCAGGTGTAGCTACGTATCCCGCGAGAGGTATCATCTGTGACTGGTCGAGCCGTCTCGGGTGAGTTTGCCGGTCCCACAAAGACATTAAGGACTCCGTCCTCCGGCGCCAGGAAGCTCAACTTCGAGCCGTCGGGGCTGATGCGGGCAGTGACGCGGTCCGGATTGCCGAATAGCACATCCCTGGAGATGAGAACGCGGTTATTTTTCGAGTATTCTCTTTCTTTTCTAAGCCCAGCTCCTCCAGACACGAGAAGAATTGCAAGAAATATGAAAATAAGGAATTTCTTTGTCATCTTATCCTCCCACGATAATGCATTTCGGGTTTTGTGAAATGCACTTGAAATGCGCTTAGCCCCTCTGGCATTCCAGAGTCTCTGATGCTATTAGAAATCCAATAGCTCTCTCCGCCAGAGGGTACCTGTGCACCAGCGCCTTGAACCTCTTGCCATGATTGGGCTCGATGAGGTGAGCAAGCTCATGCACGATTACGTAGTCCTCCACCCACTGGGGGAGACGGGCCAGCCTATCGCTTATGAGAATGGTCCTGGCGGCGCAGTTGCAAGACCCGCGTCTCCGCTCCTGGCGCTTGGTGTACTGGATGCTGTTCCAGGCCAGACTTCCCTGAAAATATCTTTTGTTTAAAATGGCGGCTCTTTCATGAAGATGGGCGTCATCCTTGGGGTAGACTCTGTTCTCCAGGCGCGAACGTAGTTTTGCGATATGAACTTGCAGCGCGGCATCTGAAATAGACGCAGGTGCCAAGACCTCCATCTTTCCGCCGACCATCCTGGCCTGAATGGTCTTCCTGCGTCGCGCGGATCTCTTTACCAGTATCTCCACAGCCCGAATCCTCCCTTGGCGCACTGAACACATGCAGGCTATTAATAACTTTCTTCCTGAAGTTTGTCATATACTGCCAGGTATTATCACCACCTCATCTCTCGAGCATATCTTACCTGCGTTCCGTCCTTGCGCAAACATAATTAACTATGAGAGTATATTAAAAAAACGAAAGTTTATATTGAAATTCGACTTGAGGATATAAGGATATATAGGGGGTTTTCGAGCTTGGGAATAGAAGAAATCAATGCGATACGAAGCAAGATCAATGGAAAGAGCTTTTCCTGGATTGCTGGTGCCACCTCAGTCTCTGGCCTGGACAAAGAAGCAAAAATGAGGCATCTCGGGCTAATAGTCCCGGAAGATGAGAAGAAAGGGATCCAGGAAATGATGGGTAGGGAGGCTGCTCGTGCAGACTTGCCTGGTAACGTTGCCATCTACCCGACGGAATGGGATTGGAGAGACGTCTCGGGAAAGAACTGGACTACACCAATAAAAGATCAAAAGCAGTGTGGCTCATGTGTTGCATTTGCCACTGTCGCCACTGTTGAATCAAATCTGGAGATCTTCAAGAGAGATCCCGACCTCAATCCTGACCTTTCCGAGGCAGATCTGTTCTTCAGAGGCTGCGGCGACTGCTGTGGCCGCGGCTGGTATTTCACAAATGCCTTGAGGTATGCTCAGTCAAGCGGCATTCCGGATGAAAAATGCTTTCCGTATGACAGCGATCAGACCAGCAGCTGCCCGGATAGAGACAAGAGAACCGTCAAGATAACAAGCTGGAAGACTCTGACGAGCGCTTCTCAGGCCAAGGAGTGGATATCCTCGCGCGGCCCCATTATCGCCGGAATGCATGTCTACGAGGATTTCTTCTACTATGAGGGAGGAATTTACAAAACAGCCTACGGCGGCTATATGGGCGACCACGCCGTTTGTGTCGTAGGGTTTGATGACGCTAAAGGCTGCTGGATATGCAAGAATAGCTGGGGAGCGGGATGGGGCGAAAACGGATGGTTTAAGATCGGTTATGGAGAAAGCGGCTTTGGCACCGATTTCGCTTTTTATACAGTACAGTTCACTGCAGATGACGATTTGGTCATGCCCAAAGAAGGCCGGGTCATCATTCGCTTCAAGAGCAAAAACACCACTCTGGACGACGAGATATGGCTTCATTATCCCGAAGACAAACTGATCTTCAGGGCTCAGGACCAGGAGATTGGCAAGTTCTATGATCTGGGAACGTACCGTTCCAAAACCCGGCTGACTTTTGCCCTCAAGACCTCGGATGGAAACACCTATTATAGTGACCAGCTACTGAATGCTGACGCCTGTGACCATGTCCAGAAAATCAATACCGGCACCTATAAGTGGGAACTGGACTGGGAGGATCTCTATGGTCTGGGCGAGAAAGATTTTAACGACGTGGTAATGGAGATAGAGATCTTCAGTCCCACTACGGAAGATATTGTGATGCCCAAGGAAGGAAGGGTCTTTGCAACCTTCAAGAGCCGGCTTGTCGCCACAAAGGAAGAATTCAGACTCAGCGCTCCCGAAGATAGGCTGATCTTTACCCTGGATAGTCCATTGGGAAAGCCGATCGATTTGGGAACGTACCTTGCCGGAACCAGACTCACCTTTGCTCTCAAGACGGATAAAGGCTACACATATTATACCGACCAGGTTAAGAACCCGGATTTCCTGAGCCACGTGCGTAAGTTTCCCACGGGCTATAACAAATGGGAGTTGCGCTGGGAGGAATCCTTTGGTCTCAGCAAAAAGTACTATAAGGACCTCATTGCCACGATTGAAGTAGTACCAATCGTCCGTGAAGATGTTGTTCTGGTCGAGGATAGCCATGTGGTGGCAAGGCTTGTCAGCAAGAATACACCTAACCATAACCGGTTCTGGCTCTTTAGGCCTGAGAATAAGCTGATCTTTGATTCCATACAGGCAAACGTGAACAAAACCTTCGAGGTAGGAGACTATCCAGCCGGGACAAGACTTGTCTTCGCTATCCAGGCCCAGGACGGATCTTTCTATTACACAGATAACGGCCTCAATGCGGATGGAAAAAAGCATGTCATCAAACTGCCACTGGGGTCAAACAAGTGCCAACTGCGATGGGAGGACCGCTACAATCTCAAGGACACCGATTATAACGACCTGTGTGTGGAGATCAGAATGACTCCAAAATAGTATTTAGAAATAGTAGATTGGCGATATGCTCTGACTTTGCAAATGCAGGATTCAGGCGTTGCTCCCCATCCTGCGGGACGGGGGGACCTTTTTCTATATTTGGATAACTCTAAAGTTGAAAGATTCGATCTACCAAAGGGTCCGCACCAGAATTCTTTCACGAACACGGTAGCCAGTCCACGCTTATGTCTCCGGGCCGGCTATTGGCCCAGAGCTGGATGAACTTCTCAATGGAGAATACGCCAGTCAAATCCTCCACGCTGCGGCCTATGAGGGGATGGCGGCCGTGGTTGGAAACGCTGGGATCAACAGACTGCCAGGCAATATGGGCCTTGCCGATGACATTGGAATTTATGCTGGCCTCGAGGCCTCCTCCCGAGCCGCAACCCGGGCAGTCGTTGGCAGCTCCGGACGATCCATCAGCGAGGGAGTTTGTGGCAGAAGATCCGGTTCTGACCTGGGTGTTGCTTTCCAGATGCTCGACATTGGTATAGGCTTCGGTCATAGATGCTCCTGAATCATAGTTCTTGACTGTGAGGATATCGTTTTGACCGGCATTGTTCATGGCCGCAACATAAGCCAGGGGCATCTCACCCTGCATGCTGGGAACTGCCATAACGATAACAATAATACAAAGCAGCCTCGTCCACACTCCTCTATCACCTCAATATCGATAATTAACGTACTTCCATTTCAAGTTATTGCCTGACATTTAATGAATCAACGAAATCAGCTCGAGTCTTTGGGCTGCGAAATATTGCGGGCCTTAAAAAATTGTTGATCCTGCCAAACCTAAAGCATATCTTGTGTGCTCTGGCTCGGACCGGTTTGGGTTTGAGCATTCTGATTGATGTCTTGAAGCGTATTATCCCTGTTTTGCCTTGCCACGTTATAGGAAGGATCGAGAAGAAGGGCTTTATTAAAGCTGGTCAAAGCATCCTGATATCTGCCCATTTCCCTGAGAACCACCCCTTTATTATTCCAGCCTAAGGGTTTTGAAGGCTCAATTTGGGTTGCAGTCTCGAAGCTGGTTAACGACCCGGAAAAGTCTCCACTATTGGCTAGCGCCATGCCCTTTCCAATCCAGGCATCGTAACTTGAAACATTAATCTGCAGCGCCTGGTCAAAGCTGGCTATCCCCTCATCGTTTCTACCCAGCCCCTGGGAGAGTGCAGTGCCTTTCAGGGACAGCGCTTCGACGTCCGTTGAGTTGATCGCCAGCGCCTGGTCAAAGCTGGCAATGGCATCGTCGAAACGGCCCAGGTTAGCGAGCGCCTTTCCCTTATTGTTCCACAGGTCGCCATTACTGGGGTCCAGCTCCAGGGCCTTATCATAGCTTGCAACCGCCTCCTCAAAGCTGTCGTTGAAGAAGTACTGATTTGCCTGGTTGGACCAGTCCTCTGCCGTGAGTTCGCCCATTGCCAGCGGAATGCATATCGCCGCCAGGGCGAAGATAATAATAATTGCGAGCTTCATAGGAAATCCCTCTACTACGAGGTGGTAAATATCTCTACCCCTTGACTTTAGAGGAAAATTATACCGTGAAACATTTGAGGCGTTCATTTTGCAATTCGTCTTTCTAAGGGCCATATTTCAGGACCATCTCTTGAGATTCAGGTGCGCCACACGAGCACCGCTGCCCCTTTATTTATTCCATTCTGGTATATCTTCGCTCCAACCACTCAAAAAAAGAGCTATTCAATTGTCCGCTCATCCCGGTTATAGTAATAACTTTTCGGGCACAAAAGTTAATTAATTCCCAGGCCTTATCACCATAAAACGCCAGGGGTTTCTTCAAGGGACATTTCAAGGGATATCTTTGGCAGAGGAGTGAGGAGGTTTTAATTTGAAGAGATTTGATGCGATGCTGGAAAAGGACATATCCGGTTACGAGGGAGAATTTTCCGAGCTGATTCACCAGGCCCCGGCTTTATACAGAATGATGACCAAGCTGCTTGACGACCCTGCTCTTCCGAGATCCATATCACCCCTGGTCATCGCCGCCATTGCATACTTCATACTACCTGAAGATATTATCCCCGAGGATAAGTTCGGGCCTGTGGGCTATGTGGATGACATCTATCTTTGCGCTTATGTTGCCAATGAAGTGATCAAAGCATCCGGGTCTTCAGATATTCTTGTCAGGAACTGGGACGGAGTAAGGCCGGTCTTGGAACTGGTAGAAGAGATACTTGATCGCGAGAACGAGCTGATTGGCGACAAGAAAGATCGCATAATGCAGTATATAGGCCTGGACCAGCTTTAGATCTATAGCTGTGGATCAATGATCGGATTGGATGGCTCGATAGCTCCACAGGATGATGCAGGATCGGCCTAAATTGCATCAAGACGGCCTTTTGGGGCATTCGTCCTATTGCTTCATCTCTGGACTGCTCAAAATTTATGTATGACGGCCTATGAAACTCACCCCTCTTTGAGACAAGCTCCGTCCGGATTCGCTGGCTCATTGAGGCCGATTGTTGGATCTCTGGTTTTGCCCTTGTCCTCTTCCGGTTTTGAAGGGGCGCCTCATCTGCTCGCCGCAAGAAAGACAGGTAGTGGTGAGAATCCCTTGACGGAGCCGGACCCTGCAAGCTTCTGGAGAAAGAAAGCCTCCGCAGTGCTTGCAAAAGAGCCTCTTGAGAGGACTGGGCATCCTTACTCTGGTGCGGGTGCTGATGCGGCAGGCGATCTGCACATATCTTTTGCTCCTCTCAGGATGAGCCTCATATGCCGATGCCGCCAGACTGAAGAGCCTCTCCATGCGCTGAAGTGCCAGATCCCTGACCCTATGGCTGTCCTTTCTGCGTCTCACGGTTATACTTGAAGATGACGGGCTATAAACCTATTTCGTCAGCCTTATGCCGAATCTCTCTTTGCGCTGATCCAATAGGGCAAACGGGATACAGACATGACCACTAACCAGATTGTGTCGCCAGGAATCTATTTCTATGCCTGAGTCAGTCTCACTCCAATGCACGCTAAACCGTTTTCACTTAAGATCGCTCCCGAGATGGAGGATTACATATGCGCCCGCTCGACTGACCAGCGCGTGGCGACTACCTGCGAAGGGCCCATCCTCTTCTCGATCAGGATCAGCCCGCCCAAAGCGACAGATCATATGATCACCGTAGGCGAGCGCAAGGTCTACGTTTCCGCAGTTCAGGCTCCCTATATCAAAGTCTTGGACACCAGTATGCTGCCGCGTTGTGCCATCGAGAAGAAGCGGCACTGATTTGTTCATCTCTGGCAAGAAAGCGACATATATCTATTGCATTTATAAAAATTGAACAAAAAAGGTATATGCTGCTGCCTCAACCCAATCGTGTGGGAGCCTCATTCTTTGGCAAGAGGAATTGGCCGCCACCAATTTGGTCAGGATTCCTTCAATCTGGAAATCGCAAGAATCGACCACCACAGGAACAGGCAGAATACTACGGTCAATGAAACTGATATGTAATCGATCATCAAACATCCCTCCATATATCTAATGATTTTTTAACAATATAAAGATTGTTATAAGTGAATCTCTCCCGAATACTGCTTTATTATTGACATTGATAGAATTCGGACTAGAATTTTTGATATCAATAGATGGAATATAGCTTAGAAATATTGTAGATTCACGGATATAATCGAAACGAGTTATCTTAATTGTAGTTTAAAAATATTTTTAATATCATCAATAATTTTTCATTTTGCCAACTAATAGGAATATTATTAAGTGATCACAGCATCCGGGTCTCCTGAGATCCTGGTCGCAAATTGGGCGAGAGGGGCAGCCATGGTGCTGGCAAAAGAAATACTTGATCGCGAGAATTGTTAGCAAGATTATTGAAAATATGACAGAAAAGTCGTGGTGCTGGCAAAAGCGATACTTGATCGCGAGAGGGAGCTAAAACCATCGCCTCCAGTAGCTGCCGCCTGTAACATCGAGAAGAGATGGCATTAAATTTATTCATCTTTGACAAGACAATGATACAAGTTTTAATGCATCTATAAAAAGTAAGACTGAAAATATATGTTAGCCGCTTCAGTCCAATCGCGTGGGAGCCTCATTTTTTTGGGTGCCGGTATCGGCTATCTGCCGATTGGGGCAAGGTCCCTTCAAACCGGATATCGCCAGAAACGACCACCACATGACCAGGCAGACTATTACAGCCAACGAAATAGATATGTAATCAATCATTAACATCACCTTGATACTGATTACACATCCTGTCATAATATAGACGATTGTGATTATCGAATCCGTCCATAAATTGCATTTTTTATTGATTGTCAGAGTATTCAAACTAGAATATTAGAGATCTTTAGATGAGATAAGGCTCTGAAACGTTTTTGATTATAAGTTTAAGATAGACAACCTACCTCCAGGAACGATTTTAAGATATTCTGCGGTCGAGCACGTTCATCCAGCCAATTCTTAGCGGTCTGGGAGAATCGCATCCCACTGTAACACTGTAATCAAAATCGGTTGAGTTCGGATCGAGAATTGGTATGCAAGCTTCAGACAACGCGGACGCCTTCGACTGGATCCTTCTATAAGACAAAGAAGAAGAAACCATGCTCAATTTGATGGCCAACGCGCAAGGAAGATATTTCCCGTATCGTTAGTCATTAATTTATCTCGTCTAACGACAGGGAACCTTTTTGATTCTTCTCAGACGATCTGTTTTCCCGCAGCCGGTCCCCACATGGCGTTGTAGATCTCAGTGATCTTGACCATGACGCAGGCCTTGGCCGGAAGTTTGTTGTTGATGCCATGCACCCAGGATCTCATGGCGTCAAAGTTCTCGCCCTCTTTGCAGAGAGTTACATTGCCCTTGATCTGGAAGGATTTCTTGGTCTCACCGTTATAGCAAAGGATGGCGATCTTGGGGTTCTCCATCAGGTTCTGGGCGGTCTTGTAGAAGAAGTTGTCCGCCAACATGAGCGTCTCGTCGTCCACGATCTTCAACAGTCCCACAAAGACTACATTCGGAACTCCCGACTTGCTCGCTGTGGCAATCGGTATGGGCTTTTGCTTCTCCAGGGTCTCCCGGACTTCAGAGGGCATCTTCACCATTTTTAGTCACCTTGATAGTAATAGAAGTCCAGCATTCGATAAATACTTGCGCGTTAATTGTGTGCTCCCCCGCCATTTTTAAGAAGTTTCCCTTTGATTATTGTGAGTATTCCCTAAATTCATCGCGAACCATAGAGCCGCCTATCATGCAAAAAATCTTGTGTCCATTTGAACATCGGCTCTCTCGATTTGTCTGCAGCTTAACCGCCGTCGCTCGGCCGGCCGCGGCCTTGAGCGGCGCCCCAACCATAGCGCGGGAGGCCAGCCGGGCCGACTCGCGGCACCCCAGAAGAATGTGCGAACGTTGTCCTTGCAAGCACCAAATAGATCCCTTTGTGGTTAAATGAATTCTAATTGGATGCAAAAAATTGTCCTGCAACTTCTTCCGGGCTCCGCGCGGTGAGACGCGCTGGGGTGACGGGGGCGCACCAGAGATCGTGGCTGGCCCCCCTAACCCCGCGGCCGCGGGGGACAATCTATGAAGCTATGCGCTTTGTCCTTAATAATCACAATATTCTATTCCTTTCTCTCCCGGCAGGCTTTGATGAAGTTGGCAGGAAAACCCCGGAAGGATGCACTATGAATATGAGCATAACTGGCAACCATATTGCCCTCACAAAATCCATCCCAGCCGCCTTCGATGCCCGTGCCGCGATCGAGCCGGATGGCATAGTTCACATTCTCATCCATCAGCATCTCGGAATGGTGAAATTCATGGCCCATAATCGGCGTGCCTTCCGACCCAAGCGGATTGTCGCACGCCAATTGCCCATGCACATAACTGACTATACGTCTCTTCCCGCGCCGGGATCTACCCGGAACCAGCCCTGCCATCTCCTGCCGCTCGCCATCCCATTCGATCTCACGGGCGAGATACATCAGCCCCCCGCACTCCGCATAAATGGGCAGATCCTTTTCGTGCGCTCTTATTAGTGAACTGATCATTCCCTGGTTCATAGAGAGCTCCCGGGCATAAAGCTCAGGATAGCCGCCTCCGATGTAGACGCCGTCCACATCAGGCAGAGCAGAGTCGTGCACCGGGCTGAAAGGAACAACTTCGGCTCCGGCCAGCTCCATCAGCTCCAGGTTGTCCCGGTAGTAGAAGTTGAAAGCCTCATCCTTGGCGACCCCTATGCGAATGCCTTTTCCGGAATCGTTCTCCCGGTAGAGGTCTTCTTCCACGTCTGGAAGAGGCTCAGCAGACCTGGCGATCTCTTGAATACGATCCAGGTCGAGCCCTTCCTCCACGATCTGGCGGATCCTGTCCACTCTCTCCTGGAAGCCCTCATGACGGGTCTTGCCCTCCAGCACGGGAACGAGACCTAAATGGCGCATGGCGAGGTGCATGTCCTCGTTGCGGCGAATCACACCCACCACTTCCACGCCTGCATAGCGCTCTATCTCCTTGGTGGCCTTCTCGGCATGCCTGTCTGATCCGACTTTGTTCAGTATGACTCCCTTAAACTGAACCTCCGGGTCGAAGTCCATGTAACCCTTCACGAGTGCCGCACAGCTGCGCGTGATGCTGCGCGCATCCACCACGAAGACAACGGGTGTGTGAAGCATCTTGGCAATCTGCGCTGTCGAGCCCAGGTCACCGTCGTATCCCTCGTAAAGACCGCGCACTCCCTCGATTACAGCCACATCAGCGTTCGCGGCCGCGTGGGCGTATATCTCCCGGACAGCCTTTTCAGGCATGAGATAGCCGTCCAGGTTGCGACAGCTCCTCCCTGTAATCCAGGTGTGATAGCTCGGATCTATGTAATCCATAGCTACCTTGAAGGGCTGCACCTCCTGGCCGCGACCTCGCAGAGCAGAGAGCAGGCCTGCAACTATGGTGGTCTTGCCGCTGGAGCTTCTGTCGCCTGCCAGCAGAATCCGCGCACAATCAGCCTTCATCTTATTTTCCACAACTCGCATCCTTTAATCGCTTCTTTCCCTGCGCCTTTCCCTTCGCCTTTCCTTGCATCATTCCTTCTTCGTTCCCGGTCTTCCCCAGTCCGATCAGTTGCAGGATAGCTCCCTGAGCCGCTCGTCACTGAGAGGCTCGGGGATTTGCGGCGAGGCGCCAGACATGATCTCTCTGGCCAGGGCCCGGTATACGTCGGCGATCTTCGAGTCGGGCGCACCCTCGATGACAGTTACGGCTCTCCTCTCGCACTGCTGAACTATAGGATCCTTGGGAATGAAAGCCACAAGGCGGCTATTCAGCTCCCGGGCAAATTTCTCCACAATCTCCTTCTCCCGCTCACCCGCAGCCTCGCGCGAGTTGCAGATCACTCCGGCGAGGGGCGTGTTCAAGCGCAGCAGGCCTTTACTGATATTGTTTCCAGCATAGAGAGGCATGTACTCTCCAGAGGTGATGATGTAAGCCTGACTTACCAACCCTTTGCGGATGGGCGCAGAGAAACCACCGCACACAATGTCCCCAGGCACATCATACAGCACCAGGTCCACCTCTTCCATAGCCTTGGAGACCTTGCGCAGAAAATCGATAGCAACTATTATTCCCCGACCTGCGCACCCCACACCCGGCTCCGGTCCACCGACCTCAATGCACTTCACTCCTCGATAACCTTGAAAGACCACATCCTTTTCTGCAATCTCTCCACCCCGCAAGATGAGATCCATCATGGTGGGAATCCTTCTTCCCACCAGAGTTATGCTTGAATCGCTCTTCGGGTCGCAACCTACCACCAGTACCTTATGGCCTTCTTCGGCGCAGGCGGCGGCAACATTCGAGGCAGTGCACGACTTGCCGATACCACCTTTGCCGTATATCGCAACGTGTTTAATAGATGACATCTAACTCCGCTTCGTTTGTGATATCCCCATAGGATATACAGCTTATCCAGCAATGATTCATAAGAGGTAGATGAAGATCAGGAAAATCTGGTTGATGGTAGCATTGGCAATCATAGCTGTGCATCTCGTGCTTCTTTTAGCAGCATCGGCACAAGAGCCGGTGGAGTCTGCCGAGGTGCGAGGCCATATGAGCAATGGAAACGGGACCTGGAGCGCAGGTGACTTCGGCTGGTTCTTCTACGACCTGGACAAGGCCACAGGTGGCGAGAAGCTCAAAATCGGAATGCAGGGAAGGTCGGCGGAAGAAGGCCAAATCGTCTACTCTTCTAAACCGTGGTTGAGGGAGTTTGAGTACAAGCCCTGGGGCAGTTACCATGTTGAGGCGTTCCTGGGCAAACTCTACCTGGCAGGCTATCCAAAGAGCTCTTTTACCGATGAGATCAGCTCTCTTGGCAAAGGAGACCTGCGACAGGTGCTCAGGGATGAAAAAGATACCTATACCCTGACAGACAACAATACTCTTCCCCTGGAACAGGGCTATGCGCTCGCAATGATCGAGACCTCCAGCAAGAATGGGGCTGTGAACTTCATTCTCTTAAAAAATGGAAAGCCGATCTATGGAGCTGTGGTAAGCCTTGGCGGCACTTTCACTTACAAGGTGAATGATGTCCCTGTGCTGCTGGTCCATCTGGCCGATGCCATGAAGAGCGAAGACAAAGGATATGCCGAAGTTGATGGAATTTTTCAGGTCAGCGATCTTCCTGATATTAAGCTCTTTGAGGGCGGCAAGCTCGGCAATATGGAGCTTATTGATCTCTCTGAAGATGGTATTGAGTTTCGAAATAGTAGAACCCTCACATTCACCAGAAACTTTATGGTTCCTTTGACTGCAGACCTGGCAATAATCGTGCTTGATCTGCCGGATCTCGTCTACTATCCAGTGGGAACCTTCTATGACTATGGAGTCCACGAGATAAGAGGACCTGTCTTTAGTGCCAGTCCCGCCATCACAGCAGTTCAAGGAAATAACAATTTTGCCGCCGTTGCCAAATGGGATTCTAGAAACTATAGCGGATTTTACTTCGATCCGACGAATAATTTGGGCGAAGAGAATCTTATCCTCTTTAACGTTCAGGGCAGAAGGGTACCATCTCCAATCCAGATTGCTGTAAGCCGCAAAAGCAACAGTCTAGGTCCTGATGGTTTTCAGTATTACACATCACTGCAGCCTAAAGAGTTCGAATTCAAAACCTGGGGAGACTATTTCGTTATAAACTTCCTGGGTACGCAGTGGTTCGCAGGATACGACTCCAGCGTGAGCGGGCCAAAAGCCGTCAAGAGTTTGCTCGAGCATGAATACCTTGGGAAGGTGCTTTTGGACGTGGAGACGCAGGGAATAGTCCTTGCCGGAAATTATTCTCTGCAAGAAGGCTACGAAATGCGTATTCGCGACGTAGGAAATGACAGCATCTTTCTGCAGCTACTGAAAGATGGCATACCTGTTGACAATTCTGTGGTCAAATCCAACTCGACATATATTTATAAAAAAGATTTGGGTGACGTCAAAGACATGCCGGTAATAATGATGCATGTCAACAATGTCTTCAAGAATGAGATGGAGAGCTTCGCAACCATAGATGGTGTCTTCCAGATTTCCGATCAGTACCTATTCTCCTTAGAGCAAGGTCTTCTCATAGGGGATCTTGAGATCATAAGCGTTCAACCAAATGCCATATTCATGGTCAATGACGACTATGTCGATCTCAATCGCGACTCAACCGTCTCCATCGGGCCGGGAATGAACCTCCGGATAGCGGATAATGATACTCTCCGTTACTATCTCTATACTGCGGCATACGTTGTTCCTCCACCAAAACCGCCGCAGATCAATAACTCCGGCAATGTATCATCAGGAGATCCTGAGAACTTTACCATGATCGTTCAGGCGGCGGAGATCCATCAGGTTACTGCGGATATCTTAGATTCCAGCAATAAGACCGTCTTCACCGAAGACATCACTGCCCTGGGTTTGGGCTCGGGAGATCTCTGGGGATTTGTCTGGAAATGGAATGCCACAACTCTGCAGCTCAGCGACGACAAGAGTCAAGTTCTGGATGCCAGAGGGGGCGCGGTGCCAGGATTGCTTTACCTCAACAGCTCTACCCCTCCGGTGCAGGTAGGCGTTGTGTTCGACTCTTTGGGAAGAATCAGCCGAATCGCGAGCAGTAATGCAATCTATTATGTTTCTCGCACTGAATACAACCGACTAAATGTCGTCATGGACTATGATGCCATGCTTGCCAATGAGACAGCACGCGAGAGATTCCTAAAAATCGAGCCTGGAAAGAGCATTCTGCAGTTCTATAATGTCGTCGATAACAAGTTTATTTCGACCGGCATCAATCATACGCTGCAGGGCACTTTAACGGTTCTGGAGCCTCATGCGGTCGTCATGGACGCCAAGCCCGGTCGATACGAGTTAAGGGTCAGGGTAGAGAACGCAGTGAATGCCATCCAGGTTTTTGGAGAGTTCTTCAATGTGACGCCCGGCGAGGTTCGCGGCATATCTCTCGGTTCGACTGATGCCAGGGCTGGAGAAAGCGTTAACATCCCGCTTGAAGCGCCGGTTTCCGCAGGCGAGAAGAGGATAAACATCTCTTATGATACCAGCATGGTAAAGGCCACAGGAATCTCGGGAGAGTGTAGACCCACCTGGCAGGTGGACTCGAATGCAGGAAAGATTAGCGTTCTGCTGCCAGGAGGCTGCGGGGCTGCCAATCTCACTTTCGCCATTGAAAACTCTGCCGCCCAAAGAGCGTTTGACACAACATATCTCAATGTGACGGGCTCGAGCGGATTTAAGCCTGAGACTATTACCAACGGCTCGATCACCATCGCTGCGGGCGATAAGGCTGCCAAGAAGAGCGGAGCCCTGGGATTTATTGCTTCCTTTGCCGCCTTGGTCGCCGGCGCCTATGCCCGGCGGTGGGGCTAGGTATCAGTTTCATTTTTTTAATGAATGCTAGACAGATCCCTGCGCGGGTGCAACGTCGCCGTTTTACTTTAATGCGGCCTTCTTTATCGCTCTCCCCAAAGCCAGGCTTATGGCCTCGATCCGGCTCCGGTCGTCCCCCCCTTCTGCGCGAATGACGAGCGAGAATCCGCCATTGTAAGCCAGGGCCCGCAGGAAGTGGCCGAAGTTCTCCAGGCTCATGCCAGCGATATTTTCGGACAGCAGGTCGAAATCGCCCCTGTAGCCCGGCTCGCCAAAACGCACTGCTGCGATGGCCATGGCCTGACCGGATGGAACGATTGAACTTCCAGTACCGCTTTTTACGACCTGTGCCAGCGCACCCCCGAGAGCGATGCCGATATCCTCTGTGGTGTGGTGGTCCCCGGTCTCCAGATCGCCTCTAGCTTTGACAGTGAGGTCAAAGAGCGCGCTTTGGCCCAGGGCCCGCAGTATCTCATCCAGGAGCTCAATTCCCGTGTCGACGTCGACTGTACCCACACCATCGGTCTCCAGAATCACATCGATACTGGTCTCCCTTGTCTCCCTCTTTCTCGATGCCAACATGATGCATTCTACTTATTTGACATTTTTAAGGTCATCGATCTATCTGATATTTCGGAGTCGATCGTCTCCGAAGAGCTTATCTACCTTTGTGCTAACCCTGAAGTTTCATAGGCCATAGAACAAAGGTTACCAACATGATTTCTAAAGAAGATATCCGGGAGATTTTGAAGGGATACGACAAAGATGATCTTACCATTGCTACCATCTGCTCTCATAGCAGCCTGCAAATTTTTCATGGTGCGCGCCAGGAAGGGTTCAAGACCATCGGCATCTGTATCGGCCAGCCGCCCCGGTTCTACGATGCATTCCCACTCGCTAAGCCTGACAGGTTCGTCTGCGTGGAGAGCTACAAGGCGCTTCTGGGTTATGCAGACGATCTTGTGGATGAGAACGCTATCATAATCCCCCATGGCTCCCTTGTCGAGTACCTGGGGATAGAGAGGTTTGAGTCGTTGGCAGTACCCACCTTCGGCAACCGCCGCGTCCTGGCCTGGGAGAGCGACAGGGAGATGGAGCGCGAATGGCTGCTCAAGGCCGGAGTCAATGTTCCAATGAGATTTGAAAAGGCCGAGGATATCGACAGGCCGGTCATTGTCAAGTATCATGGTGCCAAGGGCGGAAGGGGATTTTTTATCGCCAAGACAAAAGAAGAGCTGCAGTCAAAGATGAGCACTCAAGAGAAGTACACCATTCAGGAGTTCATCCTCGGCACCAGATATTACATTCATTTCTTCTACTCGCCCATAAAGTCGGATGGCTACCAGCTGAGCAAGGGATCTTTAGAGATGCTGGGCATAGACCGTCGCGTGGAATCAAATGCAGACGAAATCTTTCGCATCGGTAGCATGAAAGAGCTGGCGGAGGCCGGCATCTATCCGAGCTTCGTCGTCACAGGCAACCTGCCGCTAGTGCTGCGCGAGTCTCTCCTTCCGCGAGCCTTCGAACTGGGCGAGAGGGTCGTGGAAACCAGTCTGGATCTCTTCGGAGGAATGCTGGGTGCTTTTAGTCTGGAGACGATTGTCACCGACGAACTGGAGTTCAAAGTCTTCGAGATATCGGCACGCATAGTCGCTGGCACCAATCTCTATATGAGCGGCTCTCCTTACTCTGACCTGATCGAGCCCGGGCTCTCAAACGGCAGGCGCATCGCCCAGGAGATCAAGTCGGCAAATGAGCAGGATCTGCTGCACGAGATCGTGACCTGAAATCGATGACGGCCCGGAAAGCCTTATCTTTAGGGGCCACATTAGACGCAATATGTCAGGCCTGATAGAGACCTTCCGCGATGCCACGGTTCTGCAATGCGGCTTTCTGGAAAAGCTGTTGGATCTGGACATGGCAAACGTTGCCGCCTTCTCCGATTCCATGGTGGAGTTCCTGGGACCAGCACCTGAGAACAAGTTCGTCTACGGTCTTGCTGCAGGCCGGTCTGCTCTTGCTCTCTACAGTTTTCTGCAACTCATCCAAAATCATTTTGAAAACGTATTTCCTTTCACTCTGGAAGATCCCCTGCAAAGGCACTACCGCAAGGGCAGGAACCTTGCCATCGCGATATCCGGCTCTGGTGAGACACTGTCTGTCAACAAATATATCGACGACTTCATTACACGCGGCGGTGAGATCAAGCTCATAACGGCCAACGAGAACGGCACGGCCTACAAAATGGTGAGTGAATACGAACGCGGCTCCGTGCTCGTGATCAAGGCTCGAACGAAATATGCCACAGATAAGGATATGAGGTCCAGACTCTCTCCCATGGGGACGGAATTCGAGCTGGAGGTGCTGGCCTTCTTGAACGCCCTCTTCGTTGATATCCAGTCCAGGCTTAGCGGAGTCTGCGATTCCTCCTGTCCGGAATACCAGGCCAAGATAAAGGACTTTGAGGAGAACGCACGCCTCATCTCTCAGATGGACCAGATGAACCCCGGTCACCTGGATTACTGGTTCAAGAGGCTTCTGCCCCGCAGCGGCAGATACATCATCGGCGGCGTGGGAAGATCCGGACTGGTGGCCCGAGCCTTCGAAATGAGGTTTACTCACCTAAACAAGATCAGCTATTGGGAAAGAGATTTCAATACTCCAAGCTTCCAAATCGGTGATGTCTACATACCCATAACCGGAATCGGCAATACCTATGAAGCACTGGAGGGCACAACGACCGCACTCAGCAAAGGCGCTGATGTTATGCCCATAACTGCCAATCCGTCGTCCCGGCAGGTAGCCGTTCTGGAGAAGAACGGGCGGAAGAAGGACATAGCGATCATTCCTGTGAAGCCTGAGTACAGCAAACTCTTCAGTGGAGACACCAGTTCCACAACCTGGTTGATGTCCGACTACACCAAGTTCCGCTATCCCATCTTCGAGATTAACGCCTCCATATTCACCAACAGCGTCGTTGCTGTGGGTGCGGAGTTCCTGGGGATCATGGAAGAAGGCATGAAGAGGATGCACGTGTGAGCAATGACAAGAATAATTGCTCTATCCGATACACATCTGGAAGACGAAATGCTGCCAGATGCCGTGACCGTGCTCGCCAGGAAAGCTGATATTATTCTTCATGCAGGAGACTTTGTCTCAGTCAAGGTTTACTCTGCCCTGGCAGAGCTGGGAAAGCTGGAAGCTGTAAGGGGCAACTCCGACTCTCCAGAGCTGAAGAGGCTGCTCCCGGAAAGGAAGGTTATCGTGGTGGATGGGATCAGAATCGGCCTCGTGCACATGGCCTCGCATGGCCCCGACCTGGTGGGCGCCCGGATGATGGCCCGGGAGATGGACGTGCAGGTTCTGGTCTTTGGGCACATCCATCGACCCGTTGTCGAGAAGGGCGAACGGCTTCTGATCTGTCCAGGAAGCACCACATTGCCAAGAATGTCTTCCCCATCTGTAGCAGAGCTTGAGATCACGGACGGCAAAGTAAGTGGCAATATCATTCCCATTGGAAGTCCGGGCTGCAATTATCTGTTGTACGCTGGAGAGCTGGCAAAAAAGTCTGAGGAATAGGATATCTTCAGGGTTTCATGGGCGGGAAGTTCGTGGTATTGATGATGCAGATCGAATTCAGGCTTCGATTTCAGGCAGGAGCCCATGAATTATCGTATTTGCACCGTCGAGAGATAAGTTCGACAATTATATTATTCTAGATCGAAGCTTATATCTTTGAGGATAACCGCATTACCATACGATTGGAGCTGACACGAATTATGCAGAGTACGAAAGACAAACTACCCGATCTGCCTGAGAGAGTCTCCGGGCTGAGAGAGATGGCCTACAATCTCTGGTGGAGCTGGCATCCGGAAGGCAGGGAACTATTCAAGCTTCTTAACCGCCAAGGCTGGTTTCTGAGCAACCATAACCCGGTGAAGATGCTCAACCAGATGAATAAGGCAAAGCTTGAGGAAGCCTCAAAGGATCCTCACTTTCTCAGACATTATGATTCTGTTATGGCCCGGTTTGAAGGCTACATGAACCCCAACAGCGGCTGGTTTTGTGCCAATGTGCCCGACCATAATAAATACAAAGTTGCCTATTTCTCTGCGGAGTACGGCCTGCACCACGCGCTTCCATTCTATGCAGGAGGTTTGGGCTTCCTGGCGGGAGACTTTCTGAAAGAGTGCAGCGATCTTGGCATTCCGCTGGTAGGAGTGGGATTCATGTATCCTCAAGGCTATCTCCGCCAGATGATCTCGCCGGACGGCTGGCAGACGGGTGCCTGCGAGATCCTGGACAGGGAGAACGCGCCCATTCAGAAGATGGTCGACTCGAATGGAGATCCGATCTCCATTAAAGTGCCTATCATGGATCCACCTATCAATTTGGAGGTCTGGAGGGTTCTGGTTGGAAAGACCAGGCTCTACTTAATGGACACATCCAGCGAGGCTAACGAGTCTGAAAACCGCGTCATCTCCGACCGGCTCTATACCGGAGATCTGGAGAGACGTCTGCGTCAGGAGATTGTCCTGGGGATAGGGGGCGTCCGTATTTTGCAGGCCATGGGAGAGAGATTTTCCGTCCTCCACCTGAATGAAGGGCATCCTGCTTTTGCAGTCCTGGAGAGGATCAGGATGAAGGTAGAGGAAGGAATGAGTTATCGCGACGCCTTCGAGCAGGTCAAGGACACAACCGTTTTCACCACCCATACTCCTGTGCCCGCGGGCCACGATATCTTCACTCACAAGCTCCTGGACAAGTATTTCAATTCCTATCTGCCTGCACTGGATCTTTCCAAAGAGGAATTCTTCAGCCAGGGGGAGAGCCCGGTTACGCCCGACGGCTTCAACATGACAGCTTTTGCCCTTCGCACCTCCAAATACCATAACGCAGTGAGCAAGAAGCACGGAGAGGTCAGCCGAAAGATGTGGCAGCAGCTGTGGCCTGGACTATCTCTGGAAGAGGTTCCCATTGACTACATAACCAATGGTGTCCACGTACCCACCTGGATCGACCGGCGCCTCGGCGACGTGATCTTCAACCGTTACCTGGGGAGGACCTGGCTGGAGGAGCACGACCAGAGCCGCATCTGGGAGCTGGTCGACGAGATACCGGATGATGAGCTGTGGCGCCACCATCATACCATGAAGGACATGCTCATCGAAAAGATAAGAGAAAGGGCCCGGAACAAATGGCTAGAAGCGGAGTCTGATCCTAATCCGAACGTTGTGATGGCTTCAGGAATTATGCTCGATCCCGCGGCCCTCACACTGGGATTTGCCAGGCGTTTCGCTTCCTATAAACGACCCACTCTTCTCTTGCATGACCTGGATCGACTCAAGAAGATTATGAACAATCCCTGGATGCCGGTACAGATCATCTTTGCAGGAAAGGCTCATCATGACGATCAGCAGAGCAAGATGCTTTTGCAGCAGGTCTTCAATGCTGCCAAGAGCCAGGCATTTAGCGGGAGAATAGCATTCGTGGAGGACTATGATGAGCTGCTGGCTCAGTATATGGTTCATGGCGTAGATGTTTGGGTGAACAATCCCCTGCCGCCTATGGAGGCGAGCGGGACGAGCGGAATGAAGGCCTCCTTAAACGGAGTTCCACAGCTTTCCATACTCGACGGCTGGTGGATTGAGGGCTACAACGGCAAGAACGGCTGGGCGATATCTGGCGCGGAAGACGGGCCGGATAGAGATGCAAAGGACGCCGAGGCAATCTATGATCTGCTGGAGAATGAGATTGTGCCCCTCTTCTACAATTTGAATGAGGACGGCATATCTCACGGTTGGGTGCAGGTAATGAAAGAGGCCATCAAGATGTCAGGGCCTAATTTCAGCGCGCGCCGCATGGCCAAGGAGTACACAGAAAAGTTCTACCACAAAGGCTTTGAGACGGCTATGAAAGAGGAATGTAAGAAGGAGAAGGGTGAATTGAAGCAGGACCTGTTCGGCAAGTTCTGATAATTGTTTTAATATTTAAATATATTTTTCCATATTTCAATTTCGATACGTCACTGCGTCAAATGTCACGCTTTTGCCCAAAGCTCCCGGATTTAGTAAGCGCATAAGACGAATTATCTCGAATGCTTCGCTCTTTTAAGCTTTGACCATTTTCTTTTGGATCACTTTCTATTATGAGTTATTCATAATCATCATTTCCTTTATAGATACAATTGTACGCTTCACTAATGGACATCATGCGATCATAATTATTCATAACTTTTATGATTCGATCACAAATACCTATAAATTGCGCATTAAGGTACTTGATTCAAAAGGAGGCTAGTTAAATGGCCCTGCAATTGAAATCAAAAGATGAAGTATTTGAGGCAATAGACAAATATAATGTTCGATTTGTCAGAATTTGGTTTACAGATATTCTAGGAGTCCCCAAGAGCTTCGCCATCAACCCGAGCGAATTGGAAGGGGCATTTTCCGAGGGCATGGGCTTTGACGGCTCCTCCATTGAGGGCTTCGCCAGAATTCATGAGTCCGACATGGTGGCTAAACCTGACCCGACCACATTCCAGCTTATACCCTGGAGGCAGCAGGAGAACGCCGTAGCCAGGATGTTCTGCGACATTCAGAAACCGGATGGCAGTCCATACGAAGGCGACCCCAGGAATGTGTTGAAAAGAAATCTGGAACGCATAAAGGATAAGGGTTACAGCTTCCTGGTAGGACCGGAGCTGGAGTTCTTCTACTTCAAGGGCGAGAACAATACCGAAGTTCTGGACAACGGCGGTTACTTCGACCTGACCACCGCAGACAACGCTTCCGACCTGCGCAGGGACACTATCCTGGCCCTGGACTCCATGGGCATCGATGTTGAGTACAGCCACCATGAGGTAGCTCCCTCTCAGCACGAGATCGACCTTCGCTACAAGGATGCCCTCTCCATGGCCGACACTGTGATGACCTACAAGATCACAGTCAAAGAGATCGCCCGCAGGTATGGATACCATGCCAGCTTCATGCCCAAGCCCATCTTCGGCCAGAACGGCAGCGGAATGCACGTCCATCAGTCCCTCTTCCAGGGAAAGAGGAATGTAATGTTTGATGCGGGTGATGCCTTCCATCTGTCCAGTGAAGGCAAGTACTACATCGCAGGCCTTCTCAAGCACGCGCCCGAGATCACTGCCATCACCAACCAGTGGATCAACTCCTACAAGCGCCTGGTACCCGGATACGAGGCTCCCGTCTATATCTGCTGGGCCAGAAGGAATAGATCAGCACTGGTCAGAGTGCCCATGTACAAGCCGGGGAAAGAAGCCGCGACAAGGGTCGAATTCCGCAGCCCCGATCCAGCAGCCAACCCGTACCTGGCCTTCTCAGTCATGCTGGCCGCAGGCCTTGCCGGTATCGCCAACAAGTACGAGTTGCCCGCACCTCAGGAACAGGATATCTACCACATGAGCAATGATGAGAGGAAGGCAGCAGGAATCGCATCCTTACCCGGCAGCCTGAACGATGCCATTGAGCTCACCGAAAAGAGCAAACTGGTTCGCGAAGCGTTGGGAGAGCACGTCTTCAAAGCCTTCATCGCCAATAAGAAGGCCGAGTGGGATGCCTACCGCATGAATGTGACCCAATGGGAGCTGGATAGGTACCTTCCTCTGCTCTAGCCCCATATTTGGGCCCATTTTTTTATTTTTGTCTGTGAATTTTGCGCACTATAAACAAGTTAAATCAATGTGAGGCATCATGACAGGAAAAACGTCTACACCAATTGGTTTCGTTCATACATATTATGAACATTTCTTAAATCACTATAAAAGGTCCATTGTTGTAGCTTACGGCCTACATGTCATCGATTCGAGCGAGACGGAAAACGCCATCCAAGGTAAGCGTTTATGTATCGGTTAAGTAGATGAGTGGAGTTTAGGATTATTATGCCAAGGATTAGAAGGGAGCTTTACAATAAGGAGATCTGTGCCTGCTCCATCTTCGGAGCCATGAACCGGGATGGGGAGCGCTTTAATGGTGCAGGAGTCATGAAGGCCATAGCCAACATGCATGTCCGCGGCAATGGTCTGGGGGGAGGTTTTGCAGCCTATGGCATATATCCGGAGTACAAGGATTACTATGCCTTTCACCTCATGTTCACAGGCAAAACCCTGGAGGCTATGAGATCTGCTAAGCTTGTTTTCGATGCCTTTCTCTGCGAAAACTTCGACGTCGTCTTCGATGAAGAGATCCCTCATTCTGATGAGATAGAGGTGAGCGATCCCCCCTTAATTTGGCGTTACTTCGTATTACCCAGAAAACAGGGCGAAGAGGCTCTTCTCTCCGACGAGGATTACATAGTCAAGATGATCATGTGGGTGAACACCAGGATAGAGAATGCTCATGTATTCTCTTCTGGAAAGAATATGGGCTGCTTTAAAGGCGTTGGCTATCCTGAGGATATAGGAGAGTACTTCATGCTGGACAGGCTCTACTCGGCTTATACCTGGACAGTGCACGGCCGCTTTCCAACAAACACTCAGGCCTGGTGGGGTGGAGCCCATCCCTTCAGCCTCCTGGATACTACTGTAGTTCATAACGGTGAGATCTCCTCTTATGGAACGAACCGCTGGTACCTGGAGATGTACGGTTATGCCTGCACTCTGCAAACAGATACTGAGGTCATAGCCTATGCTGCAGACCTTCTCATGAGGCGACAGAGCTTACCCATCGAGATTGTGGCCAAGATTCTTGCCCCGCCCATCTGGAACTCCATAGACATAATGAATGAGAAGGAAAAGAAGTTGCTCACAACATTGAGGATGGTCTATGGACCTCTCCTTATGAATGGGCCTTTCGCTATTATCATCGGCCAGACCGGAAAGATGATCGGCCTGACGGATAGAATCAGGCTTCGGCCCCTCACCGCAGCAACCCGGGGAGAGATGTTCTACCTCTCCTCTGAGGAAGCGCCGATAAGACTTATCTCGCCAGAACTCGACTCCGTCTGGACTCCCAACGGAGGAGAACCGGTCGTAGGCGAACTAAATAATATGAGGACGGTATTGGAATGAAATCATTCGTCTTTCCTGAGTTTGAGATCATAAGGGATGAAGAAAAATGTGGCCAGTGTAGGGGCTGCGAGCGGCAGTGCTCTTTTGGCACTCACACTTACGATCCGCTCACAGATCGGTTGATATCCGACGACTACAAATGCGCCGGCTGCCAGAGGTGTGTCATCTTCTGCCCCAAGGACGCCATAGTGGTCCGCCCTACCCAATCGTTCTACCGGCCGAATGCGTCCTGGTCTCGCGAAAAGATAGAAGATCTGAAAAAGCAGGCCGAGACGGGAGGAGTGATCCTGACAGGATGCGGCAACGACAAGCCTTTTCGCATCTACTGGGATCATATAGTGCTCAATGCTTCTCAGGTCACCAACCCCTCCATAGATCCTCTGCGTGAGCCGATGGAGCTGCGCACATTTCTTGGCGCCAAACCAGATTTAATGGATATCGATGCCAAGGGCGGAGATGTAGAGATAAAAACCAAGATCTCTCCGAACCTGATGGTAGAGACACCCATCTTATTTTCGGCCATGTCCTACGGAGCCATCAGCTACAACGCTTTCCGTTCGCTGGCAACAGCCGCCTGCAAATCTGGAACCTTCTTCAATACAGGTGAAGGCGGCCTTCCCAAAGAGATGAGGCAAGAGTTCGGAAAGTGCGCCATTGTGCAGGTAGCATCAGGCCGCTTCGGGATAGATGCCGAATACCTCAACTGCGCATCGGCAGTGGAGATCAAGGTAGGCCAGGGAGCGAAGCCCGGCATCGGCGGTCATCTGCCCGGCGAGAAGGTCTCTCTCGAAGTCGCGGCGACGCGCATGATCCCCGTAGGCACGGATGCGATTTCGCCCGCACCACACCATGACATCTACTCGATTGAAGACCTTTCCATGCTCATCTTTGCCCTGAAAGAGGCCACCAACTATGAGAAACCAATTTCCGTGAAGATCGCGGCGGTTCATAACTTTGCGGCCATAGGTTCAGGCATTGTGCGCGCGGGAGCGGATATCATTGCTATCGACGGCCTGCGCGGCGGAACGGGTGCCGCTCCCAAAGCAATTCGAGACAATGTGGGCATACCGATAGAGCTTGCTATATCGTCCCTGGACCGGCGCCTCAGAAGTGAGGGAATAAGGAACAGATGCTCCATTATCGCCGCGGGAGGAATTCGCTGCAGCGCCGACGTCATCAAGGCCATTGCTCTCGGAGCGGATGCCGTTTACATCGGTTCGGCGGCCCTGATAGCTATGGGCTGCACTCTCTGCCAGAAGTGCTACACCGGAAAGTGCAATTGGGGAATATGCACACAGGACCCACGCCTTTCGGGCAGGCTGAATGTCGATATCGCCTCGCAGCGTCTCTCCAATCTAATTCATGCCTGGTCTCATGAGATCAGTGAGATGCTGGGCGGCATGGGAATCAATGCCCTGGAAAGCCTGCGCGGAAATCGCGATCATCTGCGTGGTATAGGGCTGCACGAATGGGAGCTGGATGCCCTAGGAATAAAGGGTGCCGGAGAGTGAAGTCAATTGACGAGCATCCAGATGTCCGTTACGCCCCCCAAGGAGGAGAGAGGTAATGAGATGACGGGATCAGTAGAGATAGACGCCGGACCCCTGGAAACCAGAGAATTGAACGACCAACTCCGGGATCTGATGCACGCAGGCATTCAGAAGGTTGTAATCAGGAATGTATGCGGGCAGAGGTATATCGGCACCAGACTCTACTCACCAGAACACCGCAAGATGGAGATCGAGATCTTCGGGACCCCCGGTAACGACCTGGCTGCCTTCCTTTATGGCCATAAGATTACTGTGCACGGCAATGCTCAGGATGGTGTGGGAAATACCATGGATGAAGGTGAAGTCGTCGTGGAAGGAAGAGCGGGAGACGTTCTGGGATTTTCCATGCGTGGGGGCAGGATCTTCGTTAGAGACAATTGCGGCTACAGGACGGCTTTGCACATGAAGGAATACGAAGACAAGCGGCCCGTTCTGGTCATAGGCGGCACTTCGCAGGACTTCCTTGGCGAGTACATGGCGGGCGGGATAGTGATACTCCTGGACCTCTACGGCAAGAGCCACAAGGGCAACTTCATGGGCACAGGCATGCATGGCGGCGCGATCTATCTGCGCGGCGGCGTCGTAGAGAAGACACAGGTAGGCGGTCAAGTGGAGATTTCAATTCCGGATGAATCGGATCGAGAGATTCTGGATCACTATGTCTCAGAGTTCGTTGAGCGCTTTCCCGATCTCTGCCTCACGAAAGAGGAGATCCTGAAGGATGAGTTTGTCAAGCTCGCGCCAAAGTCGAAGAGGCCCTACAGCAAGATTTATGCGTACTAGATTTCCAATATATCGAGATGATTTAAAAAAATTCGTTAGGGATTAATATGCCACAAGTCCTTGTTCCAACGGTCTGTCCGTACTGCGCTGCGGGCTGTGGATTTTTCATTGCAGTCGAGAAGGAGCGTGCCACGGGGATCGAGTATATGCCAGAGCACCCGGCAAGCGAAGGGGCACTATGCTCCAAGGGAAACGCTGCTTTGGAGATTCTCTACCACCCGGATCGCATTCGCACCCCTCTGAAGAGACATGGAGACGGATGGGCCAAGATAACCTGGGATGAAGCTCTGGATCTGGTAGCCAGGGGTCTGGGCGGAGCCCTGAAGAAGTACGGTCCAAACAGCGTCGGCTTTTTTGCTTCCTCCAAGTGCACTAACGAGGAGAACTATCTGATTGAGAAGCTGGCGCGGGTAATGGGATCCAAGAATGTGGACGGCTGTGCCAGACTGTGCCATGCACCCTCAGTAGTTGGCCTGAACCGCACTTTAGGGGCGGCCGGAATGACCAATCCCATACAGGATCTCGCCAATTCCAAGTGCATATTCATCATCGGATCGAACCTGGCGGAAAATCATCCCATTCTCTCCCGCTGGATTCACAGGGCTAAGGATTCAGGAGCGGTAATAATAGTAGCCGATCCACGCATGACCCACACCGCCTGGATGGCGGATGTCTTTCTGCAACTGAAACCCGGAACGGATGTAGCTCTCTTGAACGGCATGGCCCATGTCATAATCAAAGAAGGGTTGATAGACCGGGAGTACATCGCCAAATGGACGCGAGGATATGAGGAGCTGGCGGAATCGGTAAAGGATTATACTCCGGAAAAAGTGGCAGAGATAACCGGCATTCTCGCTGGCGATATCATCAGGGCGGCGCGCTCCTATGCCATATCCCCGGCGTCAGTCATCCTCTACTCCATGGGAATCACGCAGCACAGCACGGGCACGGATAACGTTCAGGCCATTGCCAATCTGGCTCTGATATGCGGCCACCTGGGCAGAGAGGGCACGGGAGTCATGCCTCTGCGTGGCCAGAACAACGTTCAGGGTGCCTGCGACATGGGCGCTCTGGCTGATTTCTATCCAGGATACAGGAAGTCAGACGATCCCGAGACAATAAAGTTCTTCCAGGATGCGTGGGGCGTGGAGAGCATACCTCTGGGCCGGGGTCTCACTGCCACCGAGATGATCGACAAAGCAGGTGTTGGCGAGATTAAGGCCATGTACATTGTAGGCGAAGACCCTGCCAACTCCGACCCCTGCAGCAAAAACGTGCGGGATTCTCTCGATAATCTGGAGTTCCTGGTAGTACAGGACATATTCATGACCGCAACTGCTCAGCTGGCAGATGTCGTTTTGCCCGCGGCCGCCTGGGCTGAGAAGGAAGGAACCTACACCAGCACAGAGAGACGTGTGCAGTGGAGTTCAAAGGCCATTGAGCCGCCAGGTAGTGCCCGATGCGACCTGGATATCATTTGCGAGATAGCCAGGCGCTTAGGGGTCCAGTTCAATTACCCGGATGCAGCATCAGTTCTGTCGGAGATCAATCGTGTGGTGCCTCAGTACGGCGGAATTACTCGCGAGCGCCTCGACAACTTTGGGCTTATCTGGCCCTGCCCGAACCCAGAACATCCCGGGACACCCATACTTCATACTCAGGGCTTCAAGTTCAGCGAGGGTCGCGCTACCATCGTGCCCGTTTCCTACAAACCGGCGGCGGAAGACACGAGCTGGGATTATCCCTTTATCCTGACTACAGGTCGCGTTGCCGTACACCACAATGCCGGATCCATGACCCGTCGCAGCCCTTCCCTGCTGGAGCGAGAGCCGGATCTCTTTGTGGAGATCAACTCTGCGGATGCCCTGAGGCTGAAAGTGACTGACGGCGATGAGGTGACAGTAACCTCGCCGCGCGGAGAGACCGTGGCCTATGCACGCATTACGGACCGCGTGAAAAAGGGAGTGGTATTCATGCCCTTCCACTTCCCGGGAACCAACATTCTCACCTCAGAGGCGACAGACCCCGAGGCCATGATACCGGAGTTCAAGGTTTCGGCCTGCAAGATCACCAGGAGGGATTAAATGCCTGTTTACGTTGATATCAGCCGGTGCATTGGATGCAGGTCCTGCGAGGTGGCCTGCAAGCGCGTGCACGGTGGTAGTGGGCACGTCAATGTGCATTTTGCCGGCGATAACGCCTCGGTTCCCGTATTCTGCCATCATTGCGAGGAAGCGAGCTGCACCATGGCCTGTTTCACACAGGCATTGCATAAAGAGGGAGAGCGTACAGCCTTCGATGTTGAGAAGTGCACCGGCTGCGGCCTGTGCCGGCTGGCCTGTCCCTTCGGAGTGGTCTGGACGGATAAGATCGCCCATAAGTGCGATCTATGTGAGGGCCGGGAGACTCCCACTTGCGTCTTAACCTGCCCTGCCAACGCCTTGAGCCTCGATTTCGAGCTGGCGAGCCGCCGGGCGCGCGCACGAGCAGCGCTCGCCGTAGCGCACGGAGGAAGAATATGATCAAAGTTGATGCGAATAGATGTCTGGGTTGCTTCTCCTGCTCCAATGTATGTCCCAGCCAGAATATCACACGCACAGAGACGCCGGAGACGAGAAGTATTCACTGGAAGAGATGCAAAGAGGAGTGCGACCTGTGCGTTGAGTTCTGCCCGGGGAAAGCATTGACTCTGGTCCCGTATGACGAGTCTTGCCCGGAGCCCAATGTCTCCTTTGATCTGGTGGCCTGCAAGATCTGCGGAGCGCGCTATGCCACAGAGCCTATGTTGAAGAGGATTGAATCCTCTCTACCCGACAATCTGCAAAGGGATTCCACAGGCCTCGCCTGGATCTGGGTCTGCCCGGTCTGCCGCCGCAATATCGAGGCGGAGAGGGCCACCAAGCAAATGGTGCTGGGAAGAAGCAGGAAGAGCCCCTGATTCGTCTATGATTCGTCCCTGAGTGGATACGGAGACGCTCCTCCATACTAATCTTTTCGGCTACTATTTTCTTTTGAGCTTCGAGACTTGGCAATTCCACGACCTTCTAGCGAAATTTGATTAAGCAAGCAGTACGAATTGCAGATTAGCTGGGGCGTGGATAGATATGATCTCTGAAGAGGTTTGGTTTTCTCATAGGGAAAAGATATTCCGGATTAAAGAAGGCAAGATCGAATGGACAGATGAAAAGAAGATCTGGAATTGGGATCACTGCACTATAACAGTGGTGAAAACTCCACAGTCGCAGGAAGAATCAACCCAGAAGAAGCTTAGAGTGGTGGTGAGGAGCAATGCCAACCGGAATCATGCTAATGTCAAGGTCAACCGACCCATGACTTTGAGATTCATGCTCGGGTTTGATATCAGCAACGTGCACGAAATACATTCTGAAGGTCCACATCAAGAGAAGAATCTGGAAGATGATGCTGAGGAATGGAGCGACCCCAGGGGAAGATGGTTTTTCCAGCTCGATGAGGACTATTGGATTTGGGATTGGAAGGAGGAGGGAACTGATGTCACTTCAACTAATGTCTACAAGATTCGCGAAAAGATCATCCGACTTCTGTCAGACCCGGATCAGGCCAGTTCGAGCCAGGTATTTGATCTAAAGCCCAGAAGTCTCAATGACAAAATGGTTCTGGATTATCTGAAATCCCCCGCCGACGGTAGTAAAGATCCCATAACACCGCTGATATACCAGCCTGCAGTAGATGGCCTGAAAAATTTCCTTCGAGAGATTCACTGTGTTCAGAGAGATCTTGATGAAGCAAGCTCTGAGGTAGAGGTTACACTGATCTTCAATAACGAACAACTTCGGAACCATTCACCTTTGGACCTTCCCTACAGGCTGATACGTCGGCTACTCTATAACCGGTTCACAGATGTGGAAACCTTTAAGATCAGAATTAATAGACGGGATCCAAGCAAGAACTGCTTCATCTTTGAGAACATCTACAGCTCAGACCAAGGATTGAATGAAGACTCGATACACGGCGATCCTCCGTCCCATGAAGAGATCGTGCATCCGATCAGCTACTATTTCGTAGACTACAACCATCCCATTGTGTTTGTAAACACATCCAACCACGCCATGGCCGAGCATGATGCAAACCATATGTTGTGGAAGTGGGAGTATGTACCTGGAGTTCCGGATTCGCCTCTGGTGCTGGGAGCCAAGTCTCGCAAAGATATAGATGCTGAGTATAATCGTCGTAAAATATTATGACTGTGAGAAAGACCATCAAGATCGATGAATCGCGCTGCAACGGCTGTGGCGAGTGCATCACCGCCTGTGCCGAGGGCACGACCGAGCTGAAAGACAAAAAAGCCCGCGTCGTGAGCGACAGCTTTTGCGACGGGATAGGGGCATGCCTGGCCGTCTGCCCACAGGGAGCGTTGACCATCGAGGTGCGTGAGGCTCCAGACTATGATGAGCTGAAGGCCAAAGAGCATCTGATCTTGGCCGGGAAGCATCTGGGAGAGGAAAGAATTACACCCTGCACCATGCCAGTTGTCCTGGGTCAGAGTCAGGGGCCTAATGCACCTTTTGAAGATGCTGGCAGTGGGACGCCAAACGAGCTCTCAGGCTGGCCCATCCAGATGAGACTGGTGCGGCCCTGGGCTCCCTACCTCAAAGGTGCGAGCCTTCTTGTGGCCGGGGATTGCACGGCTTTTGCCTATCCGAACATCCAAAGGGACTTCATCAAAGGACGGGTGGCACTGGTAGGATGCCCCAAGCTCGATGAGACGGGCTCCTTTGTGGACAAGCTGACTGAGATCCTCAAGGCAAATGAGATCCGGATATAACCGTACTGCACATGACTGTTCCCTGCTGCGGCAAGCTGGAAGGACTTGTGGCAGAGGCTGTGAAGCGCTCCGGAAAAGATGTGCCGCAAAAGAGCTTCCAAGTAAGAATCGATGGCATATCGGAGCCAGATTGAAACTCCCATGAGCTCAGGAGGGGCTCACACGTGGCAAATGAAAATCGAAATGCTTCGACCTCATGATTTCGATTTACATGGGAAAGAGTCCCAAATCCCGGACGAATCACAAATAAAGACGAATAATTTAGTGGTCATTCATGGAAAGCTTTATCTCTTTTTGTAGTCCATTGACTTAGTTCAGTTCCATGGAGTCTAAAAGATGGGTTTAGAGAATGGCTTGGAGAAGTGTGGTGCGATCGAGGTTGCGGAGCTGCTTCTGACCGCAGATCTCTATAACAGAAATGAGAATCTGAATGAAGGCGACCTGCCACCCAACATCCGTAAGCATTACTTCGATGCACAGACCAAGAGCGTCAAAAGGCCGATTTACGTAACAAGCACAGACGTCCAGAAGATCTACGGCATCGAGAACGTCAAAGCTGTCATCAAGGATCTCACTTTTGTGGCTTTTGAGGAGTTTGGATCCCAGCTCCGGTTGACGGTATTCGATGTAGCAGCCAAGTGGTTCGCCAATCAGAAGGACCTGGCGAGAATTCGATCGAACCCTACTCTGGCTTACTTTTATGAGAACTACGACTCACTAAAGGTGAGCTACAGTGAGGCCAGGAATGGAAATAAGCCGCTCTGTGCCGACCGGGAATGGATCGATGCCCGGATCAAGGAACTCTGCCAGGATCCCAAAGAGGCCGAAGATCTCCTCAAGCTCGCATACATCAAGGCACCCGAAGACGTAAGGGATAACCTTGCCGGTCTGATACTCAGCGAGGATCAGAAGACGGAGATCGAAAAGACGGGCAAAGCACTACAAAATCGCGAGTATCTGCGCCAGATCGGTCTTTACGAGATCGGCAAACTTCTATTTGTCGGACCGCCTGGAACAGGAAAGACCTCTACCGCCCGGGCGCTCTCGAGCTGGTTCTCTCTTCCGATAGTAGAGGTCCGGCTTTCCATGATCACCAGCCAGTACCTGGGCGAAACCTCCAAGAATATCGACAAGGTCTTCGATCTTGCCAAGAGACTCAGCCCCTGCATTCTTCTTATTGACGAGTTCGACTTCGTGGCCAAGACCAGAACCTCAGATGAGCATGGTGCTATGAAGAGGGCGGTCAACACTCTGCTCAAGGCCATAGATGAGATCAACCTGGTCGAGCATGGCGTTCTTCTTCTGGCGGCCACCAACCACCCTCAGCTTCTGGACTATGCCGCCTGGAGGAGATTCGACAAAGTATTGAACTTCCCTCTACCGGATCAGGAGATGAGGCGCATGATCCTGGATAAGGTTCTATCCCGCATCGATGCCGATGTAGACACGTCGAAGCTTGCCGAGATGACCGACGGTTACTCCGGATCTGACTTGAGACTGGTGGTCAGAGAGGCAGTGCTGAATGCTCTTCTGGTGGACCGGAGAAAGTTAGGGCAGGAGGATCTGCTCGACTCCGTAGAGGAGTTCCGCCGCAGGATCTCCGACTATAAGCGGAGCGTCGCTGCATGAAGGTGACGCTCCTGGGCACGGGCGATGCTATCGGCACCCCCAAGATCGGCTGCAAGTGCCCGGCCTGCATGGACGCCCTGCGAGGTGGCCGCAGCCGGAGAATGCGATTTTCCGTGCTACTGGAGTCGGATGAGGAAGACGGCCGGGTTCTTATTGATACGAGTCCTGACCTTCGCTGGCAGCTCTTGAAGAAGGACATATCCAGCGTGGACGGAGTGATATGGACTCATGCCCATTACGACCACTATGCTGGTTTCGGGGATTTTCATAGAGTGCAAAGCCACGTGGATGTCTATGCCCTGAAAAACACCATGGACTATATCCTCAACTATCTCTACTTCTTAAATCCCATGCGCCATGACGTTTTGGCCTGCCAGCCCTTCGATATCGCCGGGATGGAGTTCACTCTGTTCAAGGTGAACCACCCGCCGGCAGAGACCGTAGGTGTGCGGGTGAATGACGGCCAAAAGGTCCTGGTGATCACCAGCGACACCAAGATGGAGATACCTGCAGAGAGCCTGGAGCTGATGAGAGATGCCGACCTGATGCTGGCGGATGCCATTACCCCGCCTGGCTACACCATCAGCAAGCACATGACTGCAGATGAAGCCATGGATCTGGCCGGGCGCCTGGGCGCGAAAAGGCTCCTGCTCACCCACCTCAGTCACCTTTATCCGCCGCATGAGATGGCTCTCAAAAAATGGCCTCTGGGGCACGATATGATGGAGATCGTATTATAAGAGAATGCTCCAATTTTCCTTTTCAGGTGAATCTATGAAGACCAAGATCATCCTCATTCCCGCACTCATTTTCATGATCCTTTTCTTGTCCCTTCTGTTTTCCCCGTATTCTTCATCTGGCCTGGCTGCATCCGATATCTCAGGAGTCTCGGAAGGCGGCGCTCATCAGAAATCGCAACAAGAATCGTCAACTGTCACTCCAAACGATTTTGATTCAAAAATTGATTATAATTATTACAATATTGATCAACATGCGATAATTACACCTTCATCGGCAGAAGCCTCTGTTGATGGCCTTGCCTCCTACCTGGTGGCGCCTGCCAGAAATGAACGCGAAAAGGCCAGATCTATCTTCAGGTGGGTCACGGAAAATATCGATTACGATGTTTCGGGCTTTTTCACAGGAAGCTTTGACGCCACCAATTCGAAAGATGTCCTGAAGAGCCGAAAATCAGTTTGCGACGGCTATTCCGATATTTTCTCCTCCTTAGCCCGTTCTGCCGGTCTGGAGGTGGTAAGGATCGCAGGATTCGGAAAAGGATATGGCTATCTGCCGGGCGAAAATCTGAGCGCACCCTCCAATCATGCCTGGAATGCCGTCAAGATCAACGGATCGTGGTATCTGATTGACTGCACCTGGGGGGCAGGATACATAGATGATAATAAAAAATATGTGCACAAATTTGACGACCACTATTTTATGACTCCGCCATCCGAATTTATCTATGACCATTTTCCAGAGGACTCCAGGTGGCAGCTTCTTGAGCATCCCCTGGCAAAATCGGAGTTCGAGAAGCTGGCCTTTGTGAAATCGGAATTTTTTAATTACGGATTGAAACTCGACGACCGATTGGAAGGAACTATCCGGGCTGATAATGGAGTTGGAGTTAATATCTCCATCTTTGCGCCAGAGGATGTTCTATTGGAGGCGGGCCTGGAGAGCATCGGCGAGAAGGTAACCGCCAAATTAGGAGACTATGTTCTCGAAGAGCGGAATGGAGACCGGTATGATATCTTTGCGAAGTTTCCAAAGACAGGGAAATATATTTTGAGAGCTTACGTGAAGCAGAAGGACGAGCCTGGCGAATATCACGGGGCAGTAGAATATTTGGTTGAAGCGGCCGCAGCGAGCAATGAAAGCGACGGATTTCCGACGACCAATGGCAAGTTCACAGAAGCTGGCGCATATCTCTACAGCCCAATGGAAGGACGGCTGAAATCAGGGACCCCATACCGGTTCAAAATAAGGGTACCGAATGCGAAGAACGTGACTGTGGTAAGCGGAGATAAATGGTCCTATCTTTGCTCCAGAGGAGACCTGTTCGAGGGGAATGTAAGTGTGGCGAAGGGCGATGTGGTTGTATTCGCCAGATTCGAGAAGGTTAGCTATGATGGGCTGCTGAAGTATGCGGGATATTGACCAATCAGACATTTATGAATGCACTGGTTTTTGTCCATCTGAGGCAAGACGATTTGACCCGTCACCTGTCACCTGCAAATGGCCTATTGAAAGAGTGTAGCGGATACTATCAAGAAGTGCGATTTTATAGAATTTATGTTCGCTTATCTTACATTCCTACATTCAGTTCACGTAATTAACAGACAAATATTATACGATATGTATCCTTGGTCAGAACTGATATATCCCGAGAATATTTCTCTCATCAAGATTCTAATCATAAAATGCCACAAACACTTCCAAAGCGTGCAATAGAATAGTACTTGAGCATGAAAAATGAGGGCTTTGTCAATCTTCGCGCAAATCTAATTGTTTCTGGTAAAATGATAGGCACAGAAGAGAATGATTCATATGTTCCTTGAAAATTAATTTCTCCAGGTTGCCAGAAACAGAAAGAAAATTGTCTTATAGTAGTATGACATCTTATTGACATATAAGGAGGGATAACTTTTGAATAAAGAAGTGGAACCCGAGCGTCGTCTCTGTGATTTTAGAACAGTCTTTCTTACCATATTGTTGAGTTTTTTGATATACCCGGCACTCGGGGTTGTATCCGATGCGCCAGATCTGCTTGTAGACCATACGTTATCTTTACCTGAAATCTGGACGCTGGAATCTGGCCAGGTCCCAGCTAGCAGTACAGTTGTGGTCAAAGTAATTGCTCGAGAGCCGAATCAGCCAAGAGTGCCTATTGACGTTGTTTTGGCACTGGACAGTTCGGGCAGCATGGACCAGAGTGACAGCGGAAACATCCGTGTTGAAGCGGCCAAGAATTTAGTAAACATGATGAATCCCGCAATTGATAAGATAGGTGTAGTAATCTGGAATGACACCATTGTCTTCAGCCAACCTCTGACGAATGATTTCGGGAAAATTGGCAATCAGCTCGGTATGGCCAGCACACCTCTCGGCGGAACCTGTATGGGCGAAGCGCTGAATACTTCGATTTCCCTCTTGAGCCAAGATACCGGCGATGCTTCGAAAGTAATTATCTTCCTGTCTGATGGAAGGGAGGAGTCTTGCAGTATAAATGAGATGCCGTGTGGGTCTGGACTGACTGCAAGAAATGACAATATTCTTATCTATACCATAGGCCTTGGTAGTTCAGCCGACGAAGATGCATTGAAATGTATATCGAGTGCTACAGGTGCAAGTTATTTTTATGCTCAAAATAGCGAGGCATTGGTGCCAATTTTCAGCGGAATAAGCCGAACAATATCAAACATCACTGCCAAAGATGCAGTCTTGCGCTATTCAATGCCTCCTCAATTACAGATTGTGCCGGGATCTGCTACATTGGATCCCCATGTGACTATTGATAGTGGTAATACAATTTTAACCTGGAATATTGGAGCAATGGAGAAGAATAAACCGTGGCAGGTATCATTTGGAGTCAGCTCGAAAGATCCCGGTGTCTTCTCACTCGGTATCGGCCCAAATTCAGAAGTCACATACACTCAGCAAAATGGAGCAGCCAGCAATGCAGAAATACCCGCAAAGGAACTCCGGGTTAAGATTCCGGGTGCATTTCCTTTATCGGGTTTTGGGATCGATGGATCGGCAATTGATCCTAAGACCAATGTGACAGTAACTAAAGAGGTCGTGTCCAACCAAGATGGGACTTGCCCCGCTGTAAATCTGGCCGTAGCTATGCCATACACGCCATATAATATAGATTTAGTCTTCGCCCTCGATACCTCTGGGAGCATGTGGCAGACCTATGTGCCTGGCACAAACGAATCGCAGGTCACCTGGATGACATCAAAGGTAGAAAGTGCACTGAACGCAAATAGTGCCTTCAAAAATGTGAGGGTTGCAGTTGTGACCTGGGATGACGAAGCCAGAATTAGAACTGATTTCCTTCCGGGAAGCGAGTGGAGCCGGCTGCCCCCATTGACATTCAATGAGACTAATACTACTATTTATGCTCCGGGTCTGGAAGCCGCCATAAAGGTGCTGGATGATCACCCTGTACTCGATCCGTACAACACAAGAAGGATCATTGTCTTTGTGACCGGCTTAAGCGAGTTCAATCCAGGAAACGGTTTAGACGCTGCCATACAAGACGCTCAAAGAAAGAATTACACGGTATATACGGCAGGCATCGGCATCAATAAAGACGACATAAAATCCAAGTATGAATATGCAACACTCAACAAAATGGCTGTCGAGACAGGGGGAAAAGCGGAATTCAATATTGAAAGCATTCAGGAACTGCAAAACGTAATACAGAAGATCTACGCGGACCTTGCTCTAAAACCCGTAGCCAAAGACGTTGTAGTAACTGACACCCTATATCCCTACTTAAGGATAGTAGGAACGAGCGAGCCATCAACAAATACAGTACTCTCTCAGAATCCTGATGGAACGACTACCCTGGTATGGAGGGTCGGAGACATGCTGAGAGGCGCAGATGGCGCGAAGAAAATTACCATAAATACTGCACTGCAACTGGACAAGCTGCCCGTTGACGTTACAAGCAATAAGACTCCAGTAAGCTACAAGATAGATGGCACAACTCCGACCTCTACGGTTGATTATACCTGGTTCACCGAAGAAAAGAGAAGCATAGGAATACCAGAGGGGAAGCTGTCGATATCTTGCGGTACTCCATGCGCGGTTTGCCCAACAGTTGAGACAAGCCAGTCAATTGTGCCAGCTAAATCCGAGGAGAACATGTCAGCCATTAAATCTCAGCCTGGCTTTGAGGCTTTGCTCGCAGCGATTGGATTGTTTGCTGCGGGGTTGTACATGAGACGGAAGACGTAAAAATAGATGGATTTGATGGTGTGAGATTGCAGCACCAACGAATATTTTTGATTTTTTGGTGTCTATGTAGGTGTAATTTCATTTCTGTAAAATGATATTTAGGCCATGTAAACCACCAACTCTCTCCATAGGCAGGAAGAATAGATGAAAATGGCCTAAGGTTCTATCGAGGATTCCTATAAACCCAGCCAATTTTTAATATAGAAATGTCCATATACTATTAACACCATTATATATTATGGATTCTTTTGCTACCTGGGCTTTGCGAGGGCTCGACGAGAAGCAAGAAAAATCTCGGTTATCGCAGATATCGGATTTGATCGACTGGTCTCCCATTCGCCAGAAACTGGATGAGATGTATGATAATAAGAGCGAGAAGGGTGGAAGGCCTAACTGCGATGTAATGTTGATGTTCAAGATCCTGATTCTCCAACAATGGTATGGCTTGAGCGATTTAGAGGTTGAGCGTCAAATGGCTGACCGTATCTCATTTATGTCGTTTCTTGGTTTTCCAAATCCATTTCCGGATTCGAGGACGATATGGCTATTCAGAGAACGCATGGCAAAGACTGGAAAAGATGAAGTGGTCTGGGCTGAACTTCAAAAACAGCTTGATGCTATGGGTTTGAAGGTCAAGCGTGGAACGATACAGGATGCCACATTTATTGAAGCAGATCCCGGAAAATCAAAGAAAGCATCTGAGGGAGGTGCTAAGACTCGACACAGCCGAGATGGAACCTGGACTAAAAAGGGAAAGAAAAGCTATTTTGGCTACAAGCTTCATCAAAAAAGCGATATCGATTACGGCCTTATTCGCGAAATTGAGACCACTACGGCAAAGGTGCATGATAGTCGGGTTGATCTGTCGATCGAAGGAGAAGTCGTCATCCGAGACAGGGGATATTTCGGTGTGCCTGCCAGAGGTGATGACTTTACCATGGTGCGCAGGACAACTGATGCGCCTCTGGGAGAGCTTGATAGAGAACGGAATAGATTGATCAGCAAATTGAGATCTCCTGGCGAAAGACCTCATGCTGTAATAAAGAGAGTATTTGGTGCGGGAAGAGTACTGGTTACCACAGTGAGGCGGGTTCATGTCAAAATGATGGTTACCGTTTTTGCTTTTAACTTATACCAGCGTTGCACACTGAAAAATGCCAAAATTATTTAGCTTAGCGGAAGCTATCTAAGAATAATCAAAAATAGAGCGATTCAAGGGAAATGGAGGCCATAAAGGATAATTGCAGAGCGCATTTCTCAAATTTCCCTCCTCAAATGTGGTAAATAGGAATCCTCTATCATCTATTATTATATAATCCTATTAGGTGCACAATTGACAGCCCAATTGCCTCTTGCTTTCTTGAGTATCATACTTGATGCGCTTTTGGATGATCAGGGGATTACCTTTTGCTTGAGTATTTCCATCTCCCGTTCCAGTCCTTCTATTCTTTTGAGGAGATCTTGATGATGGTCCTCGAATTTTTCGCATGGAAAAGCGCCAAATCCATCTTTTACCTGAACATCGCCACTAAAGATCTTCAGCTCTTTGCCAAAGAAAGATTTTTTGCCCCCCTCTATTCTTTGCAGGGATTTTCTAAGCCAGTAATCAAGACCGAATTCATTAAAGAAATACGCGTTCAAAGCGTCGGTAGTTTCTGGTACCCTTGAATGCAAGATATCATCCTTAGATCTGTTCAAATAGCCAAGGCCCAGCGTTATCACATTGTGAAGGCGATGCTCAAATGTGCCGGGAATATCATAAGCACCCTGAGATCCGTAAGGATTTTTTAAAAGTATCAAGATCTCGTCACCGCTATTGTCCCCTATCTTTCTCCAAGCATCTATTTGCGTATCCTTGGGCAGAAATCCAGAGACAACTTGCCGAAGCTCGTCCTTTTTCATCAAACCCCGGGCGAACACAAAAGCTCCATCTGCTTTTTTAGGATCGCATGCAAAGAGCTTCCCCTCCTTTGCAGTATCACCCTTTTTCACAACATCATTCAGAGCTGAATTGACAAGTTCTTCCACGCTCCTTCTCCCTCTGCCTCCAGCATAACAGGGTATCAATATTGGTGGCCGATCCATCCTCGCGAGGAAGCTATCGCTCAATGCCTGACTGCGAGTATTTTCGCCGGGATAGTGATGAGCTGCGAGCATCGGGCGCATAATCTTGCATATGTAGCTATTAATGGCAGGGTAATTCGCACTTCCGCCAAAGGCATCAACAAGAATCTGGTTATCTACCAATATCAGACCATCCACACCCTCTCCCTTTGGTTTAGTCAGGAGATCATACATTGAAATGGCAGCGCCTAAATCTCGCCTCTCTTCCTCGGCTTGTGGATCCTTTCCCTTTTGTGTGAGAACCGCAAGAACGAAAATAGGCAACGAACTGGTCTGCTCCTTCCTGATGTACCCGGTTATAGGGTTGATAAAACCAGTCCCTGTTCCACCTCCAAGAGAGACCACAAAGAGAATGCAGTCACAAAGATCTGCACATTTCCCATTTCCATCATCTTTCGCCAGTACAGTGAAAGGCATTATTGCGTCCCAAGTGCTCTTAAGGATTGGATTTTCTCCGTGGCGGAGTTTAAATTCCTTCTCCGCTTTTTCCTGAATATTTGTATCTGACTCAAAGATCTCAAAAATGGCTTTTAGGTATTCAGCTTGCCTGACAAAACCCTGCTTCTTCATATCGTAGCCGTATTTATTCTCCATCAATTTTTTCGTTTCTGAATCATTGCTGACCGAATTATGAGGAATGAGATAGGTTGGCTTAAACCCATTTTTTGCAGATCCTGGGGGCTTGAAGAATGGATGTTTGTCTTTCTCAGTCAAATCAGCCTCCAGCCAGATCCCCTTCAAGCTCCCTGTGCAGAAGTGCTCTCCCAAGGACCATCCTTTCAGCGTGATATCCTGATTCTCCAGCAAACACTCTGTTACACCTGCACCGCAGCCACCGATGCCAATAATGAACAATTTCATTTTATCATCGCTCCATATCCCTTGATGATTGGAGAAATCAGTATGACCTCTGATAAAACGAGAGCAATATACGCTGCTAGTACGAAGATCCAATGAGTGACTTGGGGATAACCTGTTCCATTATACGATGCAATAAGGAAAGGCACTAGCAGGATTATCCATGTAGCCATGATCAACTTCTTCTGCAATTTGGATATATCATAGTAGCTGTAAATCTTAAGGAGGTCGAAGGCCCATATTATAATAAACGCAATACTCATTAGTAGAACTCCCAGAAACAAGAATCCAAAAAAACTTGATGCCAATTCCGTGATCTCAAAATAATTATAATTCTGGAAGAAGTAAGGTGTCAGGAAAAAGAAATAACCTATGGCAACAGAAAGAAGAAGCCATGAGCTTACCAGAAGCGCATTGAAGTTGGAGCCTTGCCTTTGCGAAAGTTCAAAATATAACTCTTCTGCTGAAATCTCGCTGCCGGCAACATCAGATACTTTCGAATAAATTTCATTCATATTTGATCCATGCCGCCATGCGCCATAGGCCAGAATTCCAAGCACCAGTGCTAGAGCAAAAAGACCAAGATACATAGTTTACTGCCTCCGGATGGAAATTCTTTCCACAATAAATCCGCCCAGCAAGGTTAGCAAGAGAATGGGGAAAATGTTCCCGAGTAGCATCTCCCAGGAATAGATTCTATACTGGAGCAACTTGTCGTCTATGAGCACACCATCCATTAATGGTGATATCTTATCTCCGTTTTCATCCGGTTGATCATACATGAAATAATATTGATAGACTTTGCCGCGATCGTCAACGTCAAAAGGATGCATGTCATCAAAGAATATATCGGTATAGTTGGTGCTGCTCAGCTCAGCCTCTTTATTATTTATGTGATGCAGATCCTCAATGGAAGTGCCGACATAGAGATCAACTTTGACATTTGATCCACCTGGATTCAGGCTCTTAGCCCTCAAGCCAAAGCTGTATCCTTGCCACCAATAGCTTTCGTTGGTCCCTTCCGGCCGGGTGAAAAATCCCTCAACCGTTATTTCAGGATTGGGATTGATGCTCACTCCATCCTTTTTTACCTCTGTTATTGTTGTGTTTTTGCCGCCAAGAATGCCGTCGTTTAATGTGTAATAGTAACTGAAGTTCTTTCCGGAATCGGTTTCATTGAAGAGGTTCTTGTCCTTTGTGCTGAACAAGAAATCTCCAGAAGGCAGCACTTTCTTAGTGATATTATTGACCTCCCGATCGCCTCGCAGGATGTGTAGAGTGACCTCTACTGTGTCGAGATCATTACCCAATGAGGAGTAATTCTGGCTGTCATTAAAACTTCCTTTAAACACTATCAGAGAATCAAATGCTGACGGATTAGGCGAGACGCTCATTGATGAGTTATTTATTTGGGGAGGGATATTATGTACATCGAAGATAAGTTCTGGACGCAGATAATAGCCATCATAAGCGTGATAACCTGAATCACTGGAATAATACTTGGCAAGGCCGTCCTCAGCCATTATTCTTATTGTCACATTGCCTACTTTCTTGAGATAGCGAAAGCTAGTAAGCTCTGGGAATATCCTGATACTAGTATTATATTGCATGCCGTATTCGTTCACAAATATCTTCTGTGGTTCTGCATTGAAGGGTTTAAAATCCTTTTCCCCTGGCTCTTTGATCTCCAGAGTCAGAGTTATGGTTCTCCTGGCTTCCATATTATTATCGTTTTTAACCAGAGCACTGATGTTAATCCGATCCTCCCTGGATACATTTCGGTGCTTGTTATCATCATAAACCCAAACAGAAGGACCTATGTAGTTTATGGGTTTTGGGGCCTCAGTGTAAAGCAACTTTTTTAAATCTTCATACACTTTAGGCTTCTGCGTCTTGCCATCCTGGACAGCTTTAAGGATCTTGTCAATCGTCTCCTGGGGGATGGGGTGATGATCTGGGATAGGGACTGATCCTCCCGACCCCGACCCCGGGCCCGGAATTCCTCCCTCCCCAGACGCCGGACTGGCAATCGCTAAAAATAGATATAGCAGGAGAACGCCGACAGTGATGTACGCCTTCGACGCCTTCATGCCGAGCCACCATCTTTTTCGATCTTTACATCAAATTCGAATTCATTATGGCCATCCTGTTCCGGCCAGATCTTCTTGGTGCGTCCGCTGTTTGCTGCATATTTCTGTGGTTTATTTGCTGGTGTCCAGCGTTGTCCGTCATCGGAATATTTCAGATCGATAGTAAGATTCTCTGTGGCATTGAACCATGCCCAATAGCTGTATTTCGTCCCGGTTTTGCTCCAGCTCGGCTCGTCATAAATGGCTGCGATCTTTGGCCCCTGGAATGTTTTTGTCTCCAGCCCATCGATCTTGAACTTGAACTCAGACACCCCAAAGAAGCTATCATTTACAAAGGGCTTCGCCACCCAGCTGACTGAGCCTCTAGAGGGATCATATTGCTTCTTTTCCCCGACGGTCCTCCAGCCGGAGTTGGGCGGCTTGACCATCAGCTCGATCCAGGGCATGAGATCGTTGCTCATATTCGTTATACTTGCGACATAGATGAACGAATAGAAATCATCAGCTATCTGGAATCCCTGCAGCACTCCCATGGCAGGCTGCACACTCCCTGAAGCGTTGATGGCTTCAATTCTGGGACCCGGGTAAGCCTGCGAGTTGGACAAATGCGAGAGGAACTTGAAGCTGGCATTGCCCTCTTGATTGCTATTGACGTTGATACCTGGCCAGCATAGAGTCTTATTAGACCCGTCATAATGTACTATTTGCTGCGGGGCGAAGATGCTTGAGTTCGGATAAGCGATGGCAAGCTGAATGTCGGCATCCTGCTGTTGTGTTTCTACATCTACACAGAAGGTGTATCTGGTCAGACCTGCGCCATGAGAAGGACTCACGCTCGCGTTATTGAACTTGATTTGGCCCTGTTCGAAAGCAGAGACGCGCATATCCCGGTCAGCAAACCGATATTCTCCGCCTGGCAAAGTGGAATGGATATATGTGAGAGAGATCTTATACTCATTGCCAACGCTGGCATCGGTAAAAGGTAGAACCCAACGGTAATGTTGCCTGCCGTCTCCAGAGTTTACGCCGTCCTTTGTATCACTAATGTTTATTCCCAGACCGGTCAGATTGAGCCTGAGGCGGCCCAAGCCTTGCGAATAGTTTATGGCGGCCTGAATGACCTGATCCGCCTTTCCCCCCTCCGGGACGAAAACGGTGTGATCATACTCCAGACCAAGTGTCGGCTCCCAGATCTCAGTAGTTGTGCCATCCTTGCGGACCACGGACATTATCCTGCTGTCGAATGCATAGGCATTACCTGCTGAAAGATATGATGCAGTAATCTGGTAGTTCTTGCCTGCATTGGAGCCATTAAAGGGTTGCGACCATCTGTATAGATAGACTCTTTCGCCTTTATCCTCACCCTCAACAGCTTTTGTTTCATTCCTATCCAGCCCCATAATGCCAAGCCTAAGCACTCCCTTCCCTCCTGGAGAGAAGACCTCGGCAGTCATGTTTTGCCAGGATGGGGTGTCACCTTCCACGTACATGACGGGCGAGTAGTCAAAAGAGAGGAGCTGCGGCTGTACGTTCTCCTCCACTACCACACTCATGGTCTGCTCTGGGAAGGTGACTTCCTTTTCAGGATATACATAGCGCAACGAGATGGTGTGGTTGCCGGCATTCTCCTTGGTGAAAGGGACGGACCAGGCATAAGCGTTTCTGAATCCACCCAGGAATGAGCCGTTTGATTGCTCTTCGAAGCTCATCCCAGGTCCGCTTATATTGAGGATCATCTTTGCTGTTCCAAGGGGGCCGTCAACAGTAGCCCGCACATCCTGGTGAGCAGATCTGTCCTTGCTTACATAGAGGACCGGCTGATAATCCAGAGAGACCAGAGTAATATCCCTTCCTTCGATCAACGGCCCGGCGTAGACTTTGGTCGAGGAAAAATCCTTTCCCTGGAAGTTAGCCCTGAACCGATACTTACCAGAATTGAGCTCATCACAGTCGTAGGCAAAGGGCTGAATCGTCCAGCTTACATTAGATGCCCCAGCTTTGATCTTCCGAACATCCTCCGGCATCAGCCCATTCGCTGCTGCAGGGATTGAAGATCTGCAGAATCGCCTCAGCTTCAACGCTGGAGTTGACCTCCACCGTGTAGGAATAAGAACTGTTCCACATACCACGAGGCTGGCTTACGTTTCCATTTCGGAATTCGATGAAGATGGGGACGACCTGGAATGAGTACCCGGGCTTCGGCTCGAACTCATAGGAACCGCCCTCTAAGGAGTCGTGGATGTAAGTGAAGGATAAGGTATAGTTGCCCGCCTGACTTCTGTTAAATGGCAGCGTCCAGTCGTACTCATACTTGTTCACGCCTGCGGGGCTTCCTTTTAGAATACTCTCATATATGCTATCCGGACCAGTTGCGGTAATCTTCAGATCTCCCATGCCCTTGGCATAAGTGACATAAGCCCTGATCAACTCCTGCACGGTTTCGCTTCCGGTCATATGGAGTATGGGGTCGTGGGTCTCCGTTAGCGACGGGGTTACGTTCACCAGGACGAAGCTGTAGTTGGAGCTATTAGCACCGTATTTCCGATTTTCATTCCAGTACGTCAGATGGGCCTGGAGTGGTTCCTTCTTGCTTTGCAGCACGTCTCTCTTGTCAAAGAGGACCGAGTTCTTATCCCATTCAAAGACAAGGTATTTGCCCTGCTGTGCAGGTTTCAAATTATCAAAAACCATTTCGCCAATTACCGGATGGTTGATGATGAGAGACGCATTGCTGCCCACAGGGTCTCCCATCAGAACCATCCCCTCATCCTCGACTGAGACTCTCAGGCTGAAATTGTTGTATTCGATCTGCTTTGCCAGGCCTATTGGCTCCATAATCCTGGGCGAATAGGGAAGTATAGTGAAATAGTAGGGACCTCTGGTTGTTGGCGCGTATCCTTCACTGGACCGGGAGTCGTCGTATGTGAAATTAAAGCTGAAGTTTCCGCCATTGCGGAATTTGGTGAGGTCAATGGAATTGGAAAAGGTGAAAGTAGTGCCGACAGACCTTCGCAGCCAGTTCTTTCGTCCATGATGTCTCCTCCGAGCTATTGAGCGGTCCCTGGAAGGATAGCTGGAGCGATGGGATCACACTCGGCTTATCTTTGAAAGTGAGAGTGATGGGAAACTCCTGGAAGTAGTAGACTGGGGCTTTGCTGTACTGGATTGATTGAAATTCCGGCGGAATTACGATCTTCGGCCCAGGGTACTTGTTCCTGGCCAGTTCTTTTCCCGAAGCCGTAAGCACGAATTCATAGGAGAGTTCATCAATGTTCTTGAGCCCCTCCCGGCTCAGGTTGAAGGAGAAGGTATAAGGCTCGCTTCGCCCCCGGATCAGCTCCTCAGGGGAAAGGCCGTTGCCATAGAATTTTCCAGATTGCGAGTCGCTTTTGTTTATTCTATTATCAGATATAATAAGTTCAATATTCAATGGACTATTGATATTGGTGTTACCTCTGGAAAACGTCATCACAGCTGAATACGTAAAATTCGTATCCTCTTTTCCCGATGGAGGGGTAACGGACCCGATAATATTGATGTCACTCGCCTGACATGTTATGGTAAGACCTAATAAGATGCAGAGAATAAATATAAGTTCCGCTGATCTGGTGGTCAATGTCATGCCCTAATCCTCAGCAATTAATTCTTATAATTCTCTCTAACATGTGCACAATATTAGCTATATTTTCGTGGTTCTGCTCGCATTTTTCAAGCCTAACAGTAACGGCCTACATCTTAAATCTTTTGCCAATGAATTTTATGAACGATTAATTTTCAAATAGTTCGTATGAACTTTTTTAGATATATATTTAGAAAGAAAGCCTTCAAGAGATGCTTTAGTGCAAGAAGGCTTATTGAGATGTGCATTTGGGCCAGTAAAGAGAGACAAAATTAACTCGGATCGGATATGAGGCGCTATGCGCGATATATAAAAAAGAGAAACAAAAAATAGTTATTTCTTACTGAAAGGCATCATTGATCCAGTACCTTGCTCGCGGCCTCAACTCCTGCGCCGCGTGAGCGTAGCTGGCCTTCCTTGGCCAGAACCAGCTCCAGCGTCTGAATGGTTCGCAATATATCGCCATTGGAGCAGACACCCATGGTACCGATCCTGAAAATCTTGCCTTTGAGTTGCTCCTGACCTCCTGAGACGACTACACCCTGCTTCTTCATGCCGCCGCGCAGCTTGTCATCCGTGACGCCGCCAGGCATCTTCATGGCAGTTACTGTATTGGAGTAATAAGAATGCTCGTCCACTGTGGGAAAGAGCTCTATACCAAGTGCTTTTGCAGCAGACCTAACGGACTCGGCCTGCTTTGCAGTTCGGGCCCTGCGGGCGGCAAAACCCTCTTCGACAGCCATATGCAGAGCCTCCTGCATGGCGAAGAACAAAGGCACGGCAGGGGTGAAAGGAGTCTGCGCCGGGCTCTTCCTGACACTCTTTAGGTGGGCCTTCAGATCAGCATAATAGCTGCTGCTCTTGGCCAAGAAACTCTCTTCTGCCCTTGGAGATGCAGAAACAACTGCAAGGCCAGGTGGCACTGCCAACGCCTTTTGTGAACCGGTGATGGCGATATCGATATTCCATTCGTCTGTGAGAAACTCGTTTCCGCCTATTGAGGATATGCCATCCACAATAAATACGGCATCATGTTTCTTGGCGAGCTTTCCTACCTCCTTCGCAGGATTGGTCAGGCCAACTGATGTTTCATTGTGGACCATGGCTACGGCCTTGGCACCCTGCTCCAATTCGGCCTCAACCCTGTCCAGGTCGAAGGGAGCACCCCAGTCGAACTTTACAGGAACAGCCTGGCCGTATCTTTCGCCGATCTCAGTGAAACGCTCTCCAAACTTACCGTTGGATATGGTTATGATCTTATCCTCATGACCGATGGTGCTGGCAACAGCGGCATCCATGCCCAATGTGCCGCTACCGGTCATTATCACTACATCGTTCCTGGTCTCGAAGAATTGTTTGAGCAGGCCGCAGCATTCGCTGTAAATTGCTCCGAACTCACCGCTTCTATGGCTGATCATTGGCTTGGACAGGGCACGCAGCACGCGTGGCGCTACCTTGACAGGCCCTGGAATCATGAGCAAAGTATCTTCTATATCCATGAGATCCCTTCTTCTTTGGGGCCTCTCAATTTCAGGCGGCCTATATAAAACTAGCTTTTATACGCTGCGCAGTCGCCCAGCTGTGCCTGGCACATGGAGGAAGGTCTCGATTCTCCCGAACCCAGTTGCTCAAGAAAGCAATCGTATCCCGATCATGTGGGTATCCGCTGCCGATCCTGCAATTCATTGCCGACTCCAGCTCCCGCATAGATGCATCCCGCCGAACTTTGGCCAGGATTGAGGCTGCGGAGACGACCAGGTGATGCTCATCGGCTTTGTGCTCAGCAATCAGATCCATGGTGGTTTTGCTCAAGTTTCGGACGGATCTGGCGAACCGCGCGGCGTCTACGTCCGCTGCATCAAGAACCGCTCTATCGGCGTGCAGCTTTTCCACCACCTGAGAGAAGCTCCGGACCATTATGTCGTTCATAGTCATTACAAGGCGCAGCTCATCAATGACTTCGGCTTTGACTTCCAGGATGTATTGATCAGTGGCAATGCTGTTGATCTTCCTGGCCAGCAGCTCCCTTTTCGCCGGAGTTAGCTTCTTGGAGTCCTTGACGCCATAGCCAGCCAGGTCGAAGAGCTTCTCCTCCTCGATAACCAGGCCGGCGACAAACATGGATCCGATCACGGGCCCCTTGCCGGCTTCGTCCGCACCCAGCAGCAACATGAATTCTAATTGGATTTCATATACATTAAGTGAACGAATTTTGGCTGCAGATGTACCGCAAAAACGCTTAAATCATCCTCTCGGGCGGCTGTTGTCCAGACACCACGGAACAAGGCACCCCGCACTCCCAGCGAAGATTTTCCGCGGCAAGGCAGGCTACAGTAATGGGTGAGCGGAATTTCTGTCAAGAAATACGTATCGGTGGTTTCTCTTCGCATGGAGTGTAATGAATTCTGTACGCAAGGCTTATAAGCTAGTATAAAGTGAGTGTATATATCCCAAACGCAGCGGGGTAGGGTAGTCAGGATATCCCGACGGGCTCATAACCCGTAGATCAGTAGTTCAAATCTACTCCCCGCTATAATCTTACTAGCAAGATCTCTTTTAGGCATTTAATTCTATATCTTAAGTCGCCATCAGAGGCGAAAATGATACAGTATATTGCGCGTTGAAGCTTTGTATATCTGCATCGCGAATATCTCCCAGATGCAGTCAGACATACTGCCACGGATGGAGACAGGCCCTGCGGTATTGGAGGCTCTCTTTTTTTGTGATCTTCCATGCAGAAGATCGGTTCTTAAAAATGAATCCCGTAGAAAAAGATTTTATTCATTAAGAAATTGGATAATATGGTACTACCATTGCACGGCATGTTCTCCGACAAGTACCATTACGAAGGGGTTCGTTGCATTGTACAGTAATCTATCGACCTGGGGATCCTAGCCCTGTATTATGCTTCTATCCGGTGAAGCCTATCAATTTCTGCCCCACCCATTTCCCCATCCTCAAGATATATCAGCTCGATATCGTCATTTGAAATGATTGTTCCCAGGTCATAACCTTCTCTATATTCAGCGAGATAGAGTGTTTTGTTATCCAGACCTATGGCTCCAGCAAAGCCTTCAATAATCTCGGTTCCATTCTTATCCATGTAGGTCATATTTCCTGTAAAGAGGCGATCCTTCTGGTCGACGACCGTGAGATTGAGGCTTTCGTTTTCTGCCAGTAGGGTTGATCCGTTTTCGGCATAGAACCCATTTCCTGGACCGGTCCATTTCCCTAGCAGGTTCGGAACTTCAGCCGCACAAATCCCCGTGGCCGAAAAGACCAGGACCAATAATGCAAAACTCCAAAACTTTTTCATACATCTCTATTAGAACGTCTCTATTTTAACTTTTTCTCAAAGATCCTGAATAGCACACAGAAGGGAGTCGTGATTGTATAGAATCCTTCTAGGTAGGCATTTAGCCATTCAGGCCACCCGTCCAGCAGCTCTCATAACACCATCGCATCATATCCAATCGGCCCTTGGTTTTCTATGCGGTCCCTCCCAATGAGCGCATGGCTTTTCCGGGCCGCACCGTGATGGTTTATGCGAGAAATGTAAAAAGATTTTTATCGGATAGGGTCAAAATATGACACGAAGCATCTTCTTCGTCAAATAAGGTGCATTTTTATCTATAAGAGGCGATCTAATTGGCAAAAGATTTTGTGAAGGATGGCAGCATTGCTAAAGTGGTTGAAGAGATAGGAACAGGAGAGGCGAACTTCACTCAAAACAACATCAACGATCTCATGGATGCCATGCTGAAAGGAGGCTATACTGCGGCAGAGATCAAAACAGAACAGCTCGTAGGAACTGATGGTTATAGCGACCTCCTGCGTGTGTTGGAGATAATGGAGAAGCACAAGATCAGCCCGGAAGCTGCTGCCGAAGTGCTCAAGAACCTGTTTCAGATAAAGGCAGGACACTGGTAGCTTTCGGAAGAATCAGTTAAGCTGCAGGTGCACGTCGTTTGAATCTATTTCCAGAACCTCCATCAGCTTTTTTTGATATCCCACGGGCTTTAGCGGAAATGCTGCTGATCTATGTACGAATTGGATGGAACTTACGGGATTGCCTGGCCTGCAGGGCGAGACTAAAAGCTTATCGCGAATCGCGAGGAAATTGCCCGGTAATTCAAGACCTACGCCTAAAACGGAGCCTAATTCTGATAGGTTTTCATCCTTCGCCAGCCAGGGCGTAAAACCTGTTGCTTCATTTGGCCATTTGTCTCTAATATCGAGCAATTTAAGTTTGTCAAAGCCTATCGATCATGAGATTTACATTGTTCTCAGAAGTCATATGGTATCCCTTCATCTGCCAGTATTGCATTCTCAAAACTCTTGACGAACCAATCTCTCGACTCGGTATGAATAGGTACTATGTAATCCGGATCTGCCTGCTCAATAACCCATCTGATGTCCTCGCGGGATGCGTGGCCGGAAGCACGAAACCTCTTGTCAAAAATGGGATCATAATTACCGCCATCTCCTTTCTCCACAGAAAACCCCACCGGATTTATCTTGAAACGCTCCAGCCAATGCCAAAGCCTTACAAAATCGATCTCCATTTCCTCGCTGAATGCCTCACAAGCAGAATAGATGTAAGTCCCGCCATCCGGTTTTATATCGAGAAGATGTTTCATATCGAAGAACGAAAAGCAGAGAATGAAGTTATCAGGATTCTCCCGGATCGTCTCATGGTTAACATATCTATCAGAGAATAACGGTTGAACTACTTCCTGCTCCCATTTCCGCGACCTATTTCCAATCTCGCTATATACCCGCAAGGAATCGATTTTACATGCATTATCTTTGCATGAATAGATGTATTCTTTGGACCCGTTGCCAAATGAAACGATTAAAAGCCTACCAAATATCAGATATACCATAATATTAATATAATACTATAGAAATAAATACGGTTGGGCCGGTGCATTTTCTCCTTATACATTTGTTGATGCTCCGGGTCAAGTCCCTGTCATCCATGGCACTTAAGAATATCTCCTCGGAGATCATCGATTATAAGGCATTACAGAAATTAATTTTTCTTGGTTTATGAAAATTGGGAATCTGCACCGTCTCACTGCATTCCCAAACGTTCTTTTATCGCTAGGATATCGATCTGCATTTGCTTGGCACATCCTGGTTGAATGTCTTCCCGCAAGCCCTTGATCTCTTCCAAGACCAAATTAGTATTTGCTTCGAGCCGAGGGATTGCATCTGTGTTCTTTCGCACTGCTTTCAAGTCATTCCCCATATCCAAGAGCAGAGGAATTGCTTTGTTTAACTGTTGGGCTGAACAGACTTGAGCATATTCGCCGGTCCTCATAACATCGCCCTCATAGTCCACACAAGTAATGTTCGATATTTCGGCATGCTCGGGCTTCTGGGCTCCTACCATGGTCTTGAAGTCTGTAATTGCTTCTTCATCTCCATCCACCAGGGCTATTACTTCCTGCTCCATTCCGTTCATCCTGTTGCGGGTGTGGAAGCCTTTGAGACCCATGTCTATGGCCGTGCTCATCAGAAAGTATCTGTAGCCCACGTTATGCACCTTGGGGCCAATAATCTTGATTTTAATTTTCATGCTCTCCGTAATATGTGTTCGTCAGGCTATTTGGTTATTGCGGCCTTATTTCCAGAATTGATACAAGTGCTTCGCTTCGATCTCTTTCTGAAGGTTTGCTACAGAAGACGTCCGCTTTAGATTGCTTTTATTTATCTCCCCAGGGGGTGTACATACAGTGGATGATTATGTAGCATCCTTACTGAATACTTCTATATAACGATCGATATCTTGTCTCAAGTTTTCGTAAGGGCTTTGTTCACATGGGAGATCTGATTCTTTTGCCATTTCTAATAATCTCACGATAAATCGTCTATCTAACGTATAATCCCCAACTTGGGCATTATTCAATATAACATTATATAGATATTCATATATCTCCGTGCAATTGCGTCTTTTGAGCATGTCCTACCATTGTGCCCGAACTGTTCCTGCATTATTAGCCAATGTTATCATCTCCTGAAACTATTCGGTGCGTGACGACACTGGCAACTTGGGGACAGAATGGACCAAACTGTCTCCAAATGCTAACGGCGAAGCTAGCCAGCTAAACACGTAAAATATTTAATCAACGGGGTCGAGATTCATCTCGACTCTTGAGCCACCCGGCGATCGCAGGGATCTTCACGGTGAACGGCGGACACTATAAAACAGAGGGAATTAAATTCATGCACTCAAATTACAGAATAAGGCGAGCCGAATCACCAGACGATGCGAGAAAGCTTCACGATCATTTCGACGAAATTTTTCATCCCCAGGAGGTAGGAACCTTCGCTGAGACGATATTTGCCCACCTTCCGGGAATGGAAGACAAGCGCTGGTTCATCGCCGTCGACGAAGACTCATCAGAGATTGCAGCGGCCTTTGCCCTCATCCCCTGGACCTGGGAGATGAAAGGGACGAAGCTCAAAGTCGCCGAGATGGGGATCGTCGGAACGCGGGAAGGGCACCGGAATAAAGGTCTCATGAAGCTTCTCAATCGAGAGTTCGATGCGACCCTCGAAGAGGAGGGGTTCGACCTCGCCGTGGTTCAGGGCATACCGGGATTTTATGGCCGTTTCGGATACCGTTATTCAGTCCCCCTGGAAACCCACATTGATATCCCCCTTCATCTCGCGCCCCAATTGGCCGACGATGGTGCCTACAGGTTTCGACTTGCTGAGACCGACGACATACCCTTTCTAGCGGGGGAAGACGAACGATATAGAAGATTGAACTTCCTTTCCGCCTTCAGGGATGAAGAATGCTGGAACTACCTTTTGACCTTCAGCCGGAAGACCGAATACGGCTCGGAGTTCTGGATCATGGAGGGCCAGAGAAGAGAGGAGAGGTATTATTTCAGGATTCCATTGCAGGGCTTCGGAGACGGTCTCATAGTGAGCGAGATCAGCGAAGGCATATCCGACGACGGGCTGATAAACCTCCTCGCCTTCTGCAAGAAAAAAGCTGCAGAACGGAATAAGCCGTACATCCGGATGAACCTTCACAACGAATCGATCGCCGGAAAGGCGGCCATATCTTTTGGGGCGTCCGTTGGAAGCCCCTATGCCTGGCAGATAAAGATCCCGGACAAGACGAGACTTCTTTATAAAATGGCTCCCATTCTCGAGGAGCGTATGAGGGAGAGCAGCTTTGCCGGCTTTTCCGGAGTCGTGCGGCTGGATTTTTATAAAAATAGGGTCGACCTCGACTGGCGCAAAGGACGGCTCGAATCTGTCAAATCTGGGAGGGTGGAGGAATGTGAGAACACCTTATGCCTCAGCGAAGACCTCTTCGCTCCTCTCGCGCTCGGCCATCGGACTTGGAGAGAGCTGCAATACGCGCGGCCCGACATCTTCCCGGCGATGCTGTACACTGGGTCTGGCACGGATAGGGCCTCAGATAAAACCGTTCGTCTCATCGACACCCTTTTTCCAGCCGAGAGATCGTGGGTCCATGAGCAGTACTGAGAGAATCGACCCATCAGGGCTTGTCGAGACGAAAATCTTTTGCGCATGACCCAGATCATGGAGTACGGGACGGACTCCATGCACCATCCTCAAGAGGGAGAGGATCGGAAACAACATGGTCAGATCGATCTACATCATGAAGATGAGAGGTTCGAAGATCTCCAGCAGCATAAAGGTCCTTGACATACCCGACGACGCGATGGGGTCTCGATCCTCTCGCCCTATTCGTAAATCGGCAGGAGGTCCGATCCTCATGACAAAGTGCTGGGTAGTTCTGGCGGACGAAGAGGGCAGCCCCGTCTGCAACAAGATGGGCGGGATATGGAAATATGGAACGTCATCGACGCCGAGGCGAGGGTGCTGGCAAAGCTCGCCGCAAAGAAGGAGATCAGGGCATCTTTCTGCCGATCTGTGGCCTCTATCTGGCGCGGGAGAGCGAATCAGCCATTATAACCTGGCTCCTTTGCCTTGGCGAAGGCGGCATCTGCTTCGGTGGTCCTTCCGAGGGCATCAAGAGAAAGACCTTTGCCGTACCATGCCAAGGCAAAGTTAGGGTCAAGCCTGATAGCTTCGTCGCAAGCTTTGATGGCCTCATCGTACTTGCTCTGTCTTGCGAGGGTATTGCCTTTGTTGTACCAGGGTTTGGCGTAGTTAGGATCTAGCCAGATGGCTTCGTCGCAAGCTTTGATGGCCTCATCATATTTGCCCTGTAAAGAGAGAGCATTGCCTTTGTTGTCCCAGGTTTGGGCAAGCATGGGATCTAGCCTGATGGCCTCGTCATAAACCTTGATAGTTTCATCATACTTGTATTGCAGAGAGAGAGCAACGCCTTTGTTGTACCAGGCTTGGGCAAGCTTCGGATCTAGCCTGATAGCTTCGTCATAGGCTTTGATGGCCTCATCAGCTGATCTGAACATGTTTCATCATATGGCTTTCGGAAAAAAAGAGAATTTAGACCGAGCTATTAGTTAATTAATTTATGATATGCACATAACATATGCTACTTTAATATTTGATATGCACATAACATATGCTACTTTAATATTTTAGTACCAAAAACGTTTTATTTCGTTGGCATCCTAATGTATCTATCTTAGGAAACTGGTTTAGGCAATAGTTGGTGTCAAAAATGAAATATGGTAAAATTTTGCTATGTATGACGGTGCTAGTCTGCCTTGCAGTTCAGGCATTCGCACAGGACCCCCTAGGTTTGGGTTCCAGTGGCAGTTCAATGGGATCCAGCGGAGATTGGATTAGCCCTAACATGGGTCAAACGTCCGGTGGCAGTTCAATGGGGTCTAGCGGAGATTGGATTAGCCCCAACATGGGCCTAAGGTACCCGACAAACTGGATGGAAGGTAATAAATTTTATTACCCAGGACCTTTTGGAATATTTCCCTATGATCCAGAGCCTTATTATTCCGACTTTAGGTTGAATTCACTAGCTGGAATGAATTGGGAGCCATTCCAAAAGAACTGGTCTGAAACAATGGATTATGCACAAACGAAATCATCGTTTAGGGCTTATCAGGGATCTAGCTATACGAATCCACCAATTCAACCTCTTGCTCCAACATATATAACCGCCCAGTCGCCCGCTGCAACCTCAGGCGATTCTACAGCCACAATCGTCTCTACGGGCATGAGGGGATATCAGGTATTCCTTGATGGAAATTATATAGGCACTGAAGGAACAGGCGGAGATCCGCTAGATGGGAAATTCAGCTTCGGGGTAGTCGGCAACCAGAACCACGATATCCGGGTCTATGATGGTCGGTTCAATTACCCGAAGACTATGTTCTTTGAGCGAGGGGGCACGAAGATAATCAATGTAGAGCCTGGAATGGCGGTCTATGTCTAGATCGTCATATTTTTCTTTTAATTTTGAAAATACAATGAGATAGAGCCTACAGAGGGTGCTTGGACACGAACAAACTGTTAAATCCTATTAAATCATAATAGTAATGGAGTGGTTTGCTATGAAGAGAAACGATTTCATGAAGAATATCCAGGAATGCGAGATCCTTGATAAATTCGATGGCTCTTCGCGGTTTTATGTGGGTAAATTGAAATCAAGTTTTCCCATCCTAAGATAAATAGTAATAATAATTATAAATATGCTTTCGACCTCGCAATGTGTTTGCGAAAAAGAGAGATGGATTCTTGCAGGTTATAACACTCAAGGGGGCTGGAATCAGCCCCGTGCTCCAGCCACCTGGCAAATGCCGCATTGCATTGCCCATTTTCTATAACGCGTTTATGTGATATTGACCGGGAATATCTTGCGCTTTCCAATGGTACTGTTCTCCCAAGGCTGGAGCAGCAGCACGGTCACATCCGTGTTCCCGGCCATCTTGGCGCTGAAGGTTAAGACCCTCTCTCGTGGGAGACCTACCATCCCCGAACCGGAATCCTTGACCTCGTCAGATGAATTCACAAGGTTTAGGTACGCCGGATCGAAATTGGACCACCATTCAAAGCCGGTTCCAGAATAGAAGGGTAGGGAGATAGCGAAATTTTCACCTACAGTGGCGTTGATGGCATTTTCACATGGCGCATTGTCGCAGATGTTGGCAGAAGCGGCGGCGATTGATAAAAATGCCACAGCCAGGATTAGATATGCAACTTTCTTCATCGAAGATTCCTCAAACCATACTTCAACAATACGAATATTTAAGATTTGTTTAATGAGGCATTGCAGGAAAAGAGAACATTGAGCGGCATTTCTCAAATGCTTAGCTTTCTATAGCAGGTTCAAGTCCCCTCCACATCCGATTTCTCCTGTTCGAAGAGTGAAGTCCCAGCCGCGTCTTTGGGCAGGCAGGCTTCTGTCTGGACCAGGGCTGGGTGACGCTTGCGTTTTTTCCCTTTCGCCTGCTTTCGGGTGAGGTGCCGCGCGCGGGTTTTACGCGCGGGTCGTGGCGGGTGACGGCGGCGGGTCGGAGAAATTGATGGTGCGAATCAAAATGATTTCAGTTCGCTTTACATACTATAAGCATGATCATGATGATCGAAGTTTTGAAACTCGATACTATTTTCGTTGGTGAAGACTTGATAGATGATAACCCAATGCTTGGCCACATGCGTGCTCTGTTTCCCCGCTAAGCTTCCACTTAAATTTTCACCTATTTCGGGGTTTGCAGCAATTTCCTTGACCTTTTTAAGAACTCTTTCCCTCAATGGTGTATTCTTTTTGGTCAAGCGTTTAAAATTTCTTGGAAACGGCGGAGCAAAATCAAGGTGATGGATCTAGATCGCGTAGGTAGGCGATTGCGTCCTCCATTTTATGCGATTGTGCTTCGCAGACCTATTTTGCTTTCTCGGGCGCCGTGTTTGCGAACAATGCCGGCACAGGCCGGAAAGTGCGCTCAATCTTATAATTTAAGGGAAAATTTTCTCGGGCGGGCCTTGCAGCGGCGCTCGCTTCATCGAACCAATTGCAGACTTTATTAGTTGCAAGCGATGTGATTTTGCGATTTATCTTCCCTCTACTATGCCGATCTCCTCTTCCGTCAGCCCATACAGCCTGTACACCACCGCATCGATCAGCCGGTCCGTCCTCTCGATTTTCTCCCGCAGCGGCCCCAGTTTGCCCATCGACCCCTCGAACTCCGCCCGAAGCGCTTCCGCCGGCTCCCGTCTGGCCGGATCGATAGCCAGCTTCTTTCCGTTCTTCTTGAGCACCGCCAAAAAGCTTTCGTAATCGTGCTCGTAGTAGCCCTGCAGCTTTGTCTTGGGCGTGAGGTCCTCCACCTTGGCTCCCAGGTAGCTCTCCAGCCAGCTCAGGAAGTCTTTGATCTCTTTCTGCTTCTGCTTGTTCATCTCCAGCATCCGTTCTGCCAGGAAGGCCAGCAGGTCGTGCACTACGTCCGATTTTTCCTGCTCAGCGATGAAATTGCCAGCCTCGTCTTTAGGCAGGCAGGCGTCGACCTGGGCCAGGATCTCGGCGAAATCTCCCTGGGCGTAGAGCTGTTCTAGCTCCGCCTCCCAGGCGGGCGCGCTCGGGCGAGATCGGCAGGGTCGGATTGAACGAATTTGTACTTGCGAACTAAATGGTTAAGACATCGTCGAACATCAAGCACTGAACAATTTTTTCGTTAACTTCCCTTTTGAGATTATCGTCTGCTTCTCCGAGTATGCCAACGATAAACGTCTTCTCAAGAGTTGATATTTTGTCGATTAATAGCCATGACTCCTCCTTTAATCCTGCTGCTTCAAAGGAAGGCGTGCCTTTGCGTATCAGCAAATCCGATGGCAGCGGAGGATGGGGACGTTGAGTTGTCATGGGTGCTATGGTTACATCCAAATGACCTTCATAAATAACCAGAGCGGGCCTTAATTTTGTAGAACTAAGATCTGTAAACGGAAAGTGAATAAGAATAGTTCTTCCCTTTGGGACATTATAGCTGGACATTCCACCTAAAATATAACCTTAAGATCTTCCAGTGTGTAAATGTCAGGCTCGTTTTCAAGAATGCGTGCCAGGCTTCTTTCTGAGAGTCTCATGAGGCCCCTTGTAATTGCCCTATCTTCGTCGATGAAATTCTCACCATTCACTGGCATCATCTCATTTCTTTTATTGAGGTTGTCTGAGCACGCCATATTATCTATTTACTTATTGTTTTAGTATTTATATTGCTTGATTGCCAGGCTCTTTCAGTCGTTTCAGCTAGTGGGCCTTTCAGGCCAGTGATCCGGAGATCAATAGACGCAAATTTGCCTAGCGCTTGTCTGCGTTCTCCACAATCCTGATCTCCTCTTCCGTCAGCCCGTACAGCCTGTAGACTATCGCGTCGATGAGGTCATCTGTTAGCCTGATTCGCTCCCGCAGCGGCCCCAGTTTGCCCATCGACCCCTCGAACTCGGCCCGTAGCGTCTCCGCCGGCTCCCGGCGGGCGGGATTGATAGCCAGCTTCTTTCCGTTCTTCTTGAGCACCGCCAAAAAGCTTTCGTAATCGTGCTCGTAGTATCTCTGCAGCTTGGTCTTGGGCGTGAGGTCCTCCACCTTTGCACCCATGAAGCCCTCCAGCCAGCCCAGGAAGCCTTTGATCTCTTTCTGCTTCTGCTTGTTCATCTCCAACATCCTCTCCGCCAGGAAGGCCAGAAGATCGTGCACCACATCCGACTGTTCCTGGCTTGCGATGAAGTTGCCAGCCTCGTCTTTGGGCAGGCAGGCTTCAGTCTGGACCAGGGCATGGGTGACGCTTGCGTTTTTCCCTTTCGCCTGCTTTCGGGTGAGATGCCGCGCGCGGATTTTACGCGCGGGTCGAGCCGGGCGCCCTCAACGCCGGGCGGGCTTGGATACCTGGTGGTGGTGCGGTTGATAGACGTGGGCAGGGTTTGTTACGGTATTCTGGATTTGTGCTTCGAGGGAGGCCTTTCCTTTTTATCGGTCTCTATTCCGAGTAAATTTAGGCCTAGGACAGAAAGTGATCCATCAAATTTCATAAATGTTAAGATATTCTCCTGTCGGGCCCGGCTAGCAGACGGCTCGCTCATTGAACAGACTGCGCTTTAGACCCGAGTATGGCAAGAATTGTCCTTCTCTTATCGGAACTTCGCGCCTTCGCGTGAACCGGGATACCGCGAGCCAATTGGATCTTCCTTAAAATTATGAAAAAATCTCATCCACATTTTTGGGATGCATTACCACGAGCTGAAAAGCATCTGGAATTCTGTATTTCCTCAGGGTTTTATCTGTCGTTATGAGATAATCTAGATCATAAGCCATAGCATAGCCCAAATGAACCAAATCCGTTGGGCTCAGCCTGCTATCCCTAATAGATTCATCCATATACAGATTATAGCAAGCTACGGCCACAGCCTTGTTCGGGCGAAGAACGACGAGATCTAATCCTTGCCAAAATCCAATGAGCTTATAGAGATCTTCAATACAGAATTTGCCCTCACCTTCACCGTTTTGCTCTCCTTGAAGGCACAGGCTGACGATTTCCGCAAACACCGACACAGGAATACAGAGCTCTACGCGGGGGTGTCCGCTCGCGCGGCTCAAAAATTTTTTATTTCTCGGGGGAAAATATCCTTCTTTCTAAGCTCATCGCGATTGTGGTCAATGACAGCGTATAAGAAAATATCTGAATCCACAGCGACGCGCATTGTTTTTAGCCACCGAAAGCTTCCTGAATTTTTCTTACCATTGCTTCCTCTTCTTCTTCGGTTAAGGCCCAAACCACTCTACCGAATAAATCCGTGGCTCCTCCGTGCGGCAGAAGGTCTTTCTCTAAGTCAAAGAGTTGATCAAATGGAATTTTTGGCATTTTAGAGCACCCATCCATTATTGTTCGTGATCTTGGTATCATTCCCGTTATTATACTTATGGGCAGTTTGCCCATCGTGAATTATTATTACACTCTTTCCTCCACAATCCTGATCTCCTCTTCCGTCAGCCCATAAAGCTTGTAAACCACCGCGTCGATGAGGTCATCTGTCAGACTGATCCTCTCCCGCAGCGGCCCCAGTTTGCCCATCGACCCCTCGAACTCCGCCCGAAGCGCTTCCGCCGGCTCCCGTCTGGCCGGATCGATAGCCAGCTTCTTTCCGTTCTTCTTGAGCACCGCCAAAAAGCTTTCGTAATCGTGCTCGTAGTAGCCCTGCAGCTTCGTCTTGGGAGTGAGGTCCTCCACCCTGACTCCCAGGTAGCTCTCCAGCCAGCTCAGGAAGCCTTTGATCTCATTCTGCTTTTGCTTGTTCATCTCCAGCATCCTCTCCGCCAGGAAGGCCAGGAGATCGTGAACCACATCGGATCTTTCCAGCTCGGCGATGAAGTTGCCAGCCTCATCTTTGGGCAGGCAGGCATCCACCTGGGTCAGGATCTCGGAGGCTTTGCCGTCGGCGTAGAGCTGTTGTAACTCCGCCCCCCAGCGGGCACGCTCGGGCTCGGGGGTGGATGTTGCTGATATCTGGCTTTAATGGACCTGAGCTTTGATCCCTTTTTTGCGTTCTTACCTGTAGCCTGCTTCTGGTAGGGTGCCGCGCGCGGTTAACGCGCGGATCGGGCCGGGGCGCCCTCAACGCCGGGCGGGCTTGGAGTGTTCATTGGGATGAAGGGCTCGTTGGGAATGGTTGCTGATATCAAGCTTTTCAGGAAGTTGGATAAGCGTGCTGTTTGCATCCTTTCCTGCAGCTTCTTCTGATGGGATTCCGCGCGCGGTTAAACGCGCGGGTGGGGCCGGGGCGCCCTCAACGCCGGGCGGGCTTGGATACTTGGCGGCGGAGTGGTTGATGGATTTAGGCAGAGTTTATTCTTCCAGTTTTATGCGATTGTGCTTCGATGTTTTCCTTTGTCGGTCTCCAGTGATTTGCGCACAAATGCAGGCATAGGCCGGAAAGTGCCCTTCAATTTTATAATTTAAAAAATATTTCTCGGGCGGGCCTTGCCAGCGGCCGCTCGCTCATCGACAAATTGCGCTTTATTGTTGCAAGCGATGTGATTTTGCGATCTATCTTCCCTCTACTATGGCGATCTCCTCTTCCGTCAGCCCGTAAAGCTCGTAGACCAGGGCGTCTATCTGGCGGTCTGTGGCCTCGATCTGGCGCTGGAGAGCGGTCAGCTAGATATGGTAGGGTCCAGGTCTGCATATCTCATCCCCGGGCTTGCGCGCAAATTGGCTGATGCTTTGAGTGAGCTGCGCCCACATGCCCGCGAAGTAAGCGAATATTCATGTCACAAGCCCATCATCATTCATGAGTTCCTTCCACAATCCTGATTTCCATCGGAATCATCCCTTGTATCCTAGCTCCTTGGCCTTAGCGAAGGCATTATTAGCTTCGTCATCACGACCAATTTTTCTGAGAACTTCCCCTTTATTATTCCAAGCATCAGCTAGCTTCGGATCTAGTTCAATAGCTTTATCGTACGCTCGGTTAGCTTGATCGTGCTTGCCCTGGTTATAGAGAGAAAGGCCTTTGTTATTCCAGGTATACGCATTTTTGGGATCCAGTTCGATGGCTCTATCATAAGCCTGCATCGCCTCATCATGCTTGCCTTGTCGATCGAGAGCATCGCCTTTGGTGTGCCAGGAAAATGCATCTTGTGGATCTAGCTTGATGGCTTCGTCAAATGCATGGATGGCCTTATCGTATTTGCCCTGTTGGCTAAGAGAAGAACCTTTGTTTGACCAAGTAATTGCATTTTTAGAATCCAGTTCTATTGCTCTATCATAAGCTTGGACGGCTTCGTCGTACTTTTCCATATTATCTAGAGCCACGCCTTTGTCGTTCCAAGTAGCCGTTTCCTTAGGATCCAATTCGATGGCTTTGTCAAAAGCGTTTATGGTTTCATTATATTTACCCTGACAAGATAAAGCCATGCCTTTATTATCCCAGGCCCAAATAAATTTAGGACTTATGACTATGGCATTATTATAAGCTTCTATCGCCTCATCATACTTTTCCAGGTTAGCAAGAGCCATGCCTTTGTAGTTCCAAGAATCTGCAAATTTGGGTTTTATCTCAATAGCGTTATCAAGAGCAGCTATTGCTTCTTCAAATTTATTTAAACTGCTTAAAGCTAAACCTTTACTAAGCCAAACCTGTGCTGACTTCGGATACATCTCTGTGGCTTTTTCAAGGCACAAAATTGCTTCTTCATGTTTTGTTAGTTCTGCTAAGGCTAATCCTTTGTTGATCCAACACCATTTGTTCCTGGGGTCTTTTTCGAGAACCCTATCATAGCAAGAGATGGCCTCTTCATATTTTGCTTCCTCAAGAAATGTATTCCCTTTCTTGAGCCATGTTTTAGCTTCTCTGGAATTTGCGAACTTTATTCCCAAAGGAGATGTGTCTTTTTCCCTTGGCCCAGTAAATTCTTGTAATTTTTTAGAAGGAGCAATAGCAAACCCTAAATCTTCCACATTTATGTAACTGATTTTATCGGTTATCTTTAACGCGGATTCAAATCTGGTATCATAACCTCTGCTAATTACAATTCCAATAACGGGAATATTTCCTGCAATCCTATTTTGAACCCACCCCATATAATTGGAAATCTGTCCGAAATGTATTTTGACCAGCTCGAACATTTTTCAATTCGATCACCACGTATCTCTTTTTTGTTCCATCGCAACAAAGTAGGTCAATGCGACCTCCGTTCCCTCTACAAATGAGCTGTCTACCCGATTGTTTTGACTCTGGATTAATATATAACTCCAAATTATGACCAAATTTTTTTAGTATATCCAAATTTGTAACTAATGCTTCTTCAAGTTCTTCCTCCAATCGTATACCTTGTGATAGGGGTTCCTTTTGAATTTGTTCGATAATTTCTTGATATCCGGGGTTATTATATGCTGCCAAATTATTCAGTTTAATCCAGTATTCAGGCAAAATTTTAAAATTAGTTTTTTGGAAACTGCCTTTCAAAGGACCCCATTCATCAAAAGAAGGACTACTACGCAAATCCTTTATTTGTACAGGGTGTTCAAATTTATAAAGGACCTCATAATCGCATCCATAATCCCACCCATGATCATTATCGTCGGCAATGGAATACGCATCGCTTTCTGCTTGAATCAAATAGCCGATATCCTTTTTTGGGGAAGTCCTCCATAGGAATATTAAGTCACCCTTCCTGGTATCTTTATGGCAGGTCCACCAACCACCAGAATCTGCACAACGTGTGGGGTCAAGGATTTCTCGATCACTGCCATCATCTTCCCAATAATAATCTGGGCGGGTTACCCAGAGCCAATATTGGCGCTCATTAGGTTCTATCATGTCCTCACCTATAAGCTTAATCAAATTTCGATCTTGCCAAGTTGCAGTATCTGTGTGTCAATCTGGCATTTTCTGGTTTTGTTTCTCCACCACGCCAATATTGTTCAATATGATCGACAGTAGCATCATCAATATGCTGAATTCCATTGCCACATAATGAACATGTCGGATTTTTCTTGAAGAGTTCATTATTCAATTCAGACGAAAAACACCTAGGTTGCTTTTCACAATTGTTTAAGATATCTTCTACTATTTGCATTGCAATTGTTAAACCTTGTTCTTACCTTCTTAGTATCACTTGTTCCTATAAGGATTGAATCAATAAATGCTTCATTCGATACCATGAGATCAATTAATGCTTCCCTCAGAGTGTCTAGGTTGGCAAATATTTGATGCTTGTTTTTGTCCCAAAAGATCCCCATCCATACATCATATAGAGATGAGTTGAACTTTTTAGCTTCCCATGAGCCTTTGGGATCTGACTCTGTTCCTGGATGGAATCTCTTGAAGGCATTCTCACCAAAAAGAGATGTGACAATTTGAACTGAATTCTTGAATGCACTACGCAGCTCTTCTTTTTCCTCTTCTGAAATAGACTGGTATTTTTTCATGTCTCGATTGAAGAATTGACGCATAGAGGGCTTATATTTCAGATACGTTGAGTGATAAAATGAAGCGAATCTCAGCACCAATTCTACATCATTCATCCTCTTATCAGGACCCTCCAACTTGAGCAGTCGTCTAAAATCTTGGTCAGTAGCCAGGCCATTTTTCAAGAGGTCCATATAAGGACCACGATAGACGCAGTTTCGCAGTTCCATATCGTTTAGGGGTACTGAACCAGTATTTAGTCGCTCAAAAATCTCGAATTTCAGATCTGGATCGCTTTCTTTCAGGATCGTAACAGTGCTAATATTATAATACTTAATTTTTTCCTGCAGACTCCTATCGAGACTTGCATAATCCTTTTTGTTAAGTTCCGGAAAGACCTTCATATCCGTTAGTTTGAATTCTTCTCCATTGGGTAGCTTCCCATCAATAAAAGAGAAGAACGAAGTCAGACGTTGTTGGCCATCTATCACATATTCGCTTCCATCTGCATTTTCAGCAAGATAAAATAAGGGAAGCGGAACAGAAAGAAGAGCGGATTCTATTAATCTACTAGCCTTTTTCCTATCCCAAACAAAATGTCTTTGGAAATCATGTTGAAGAATAAGTCTCCCACGTTTTGACTTTTCATGAAGTGAGGTTATTTCTGGATTTGAATACTTTGTTAGAACGGTCCTCTTATCTTCATCAAGCCTTATTTCTTCTTCCATTTCATCTGTTGTTTTCTCAAATTCTATGTTGGAGGTTTCATTATTATTTATGCTCATGCTTCAACCTCTTAGATTTCCTATTCTATGGCTTTCTCCACAACCTTAATCTCTTCATTAGTCAGCCCGTAAAGCTTGTAGACCAGGGCGTTTATCTGCTCATCTGTGGCCTCGATCTGGCGCTGAAGGGCGGTCTGCTCATGTGGCGTGCGGGCCTCTTGGAGTTGCTTGTGGAGAGATAGCATCTGTTCTACCAGAGAGACCATTCTTTCATGGCGAGTAAGATCAAGCCGATTATTAGTGTCTAATTTTGGAATTGGGAACTTTTTAACATACTGAGCACGGAACTCGAAATAACAATCATTAGATCCCTCTAGGGCTGCACAAAATGTGCTAAAATAAAATAAGGCGATAGCTGAGTTTAACAATCCAAGTATATATAAATCGCTTGTTGGTATTATAAACGTTTTATCATTTGAATAATAATTATTGCGGTCATATGCGAATTGACAAGATCTTGCTATTAGAGCATAGACGATTTTGGGGTTCTCAAATAAAGGCACTAATGCAATAGATGGCTGTTGAAGCTCATACCATTCTTGCTTAGTGGCTCTCTGTTCCAAACGTGGTTTATATTTCCGTAAATAGTTTTCAATTTCTGGATATCTAGACATATCAATGCCGTGATAAGTATAGATTAAATATCTATCTTTTGGTTCTATTAGGTATCTTCTAACTTCTTCTCCAAATAAAAATGGCTTTATTATTTCAAGTGCCATTGGATTGGTTTCAATTATCCTCTTTCTGGTATTTCCATCGATAACAAATGCCTCATTTAGGCCAGTTTTAATTCCATAGAGTATGTTCCCGACGACATCAATCAATGGTTCGCCTGTTTTTTGAAGCTTTTCGATAATCCTTTGTTGTGCTTCATCGATGAGCAGCCAACGTTCCGCATTTACGGATCCATTAGGGAGATTAATACACTTCTCTGAAACGAGTTGTTCTACTGATACAGACCCATCGGATAACTTTCTGAATTTTTCTGAATTTACTGGCGGTAAATAGAGTATATTTAAATTCTGGATATGGTTAACATATTGAGTTAAAAGAATGATCGTTCTTATAGTCGCACCTTGGAATACCGGCAGACCTGCAAAGTCAATAATCTCTAAAATATTAGTATTTTTATGAAGGAAATCCCTAATAGGAACTCCATAGTTTGCTTTAATGAACTTGTTAGATACAATCATGCCAAAAAGTCCATTAATATGAAGTAACTTATGACCCCGTTCTATGAAGTATACATATAAGTCGCTTCGTGGCCCATGTACTTGATAATTTTGCTTTAAATAACTTTTCAGTTCTTTAAATATTTCCATTCGAATATATGGCGGATTCCCAATAATCACATCAAATCCGCCTTGATTCATAACCTCCGGAAACTCGCCAGCGACCAGCCGGAATCATCGAGAGTTAATTGATTTACTTTGTAATGGTTCTCCTTGACGTAATCGTTCAGGTTCGGGAATACCAAAGTCTTGACCTGAGTTACTTCAAAGCTTGTCCGAGGGACACTCTTGGTGATGCGAATTATGCATGGATATGTGGTGGCTCCCTGGAATACCTGAAGATCTCCAAAGTCGATGATCTCCTCTATGCACTGCTCCTTCAACCATTTACGCATCGGTTGACCATAGTTTGCCCTCATCCATTTGTTAGCCACAATGTAAGAGAAGATGCCACCTTCTTGAAGTAGAGATACACCGCGTTCTATGAAGTAGGTGTAGAGGTCTGCTGTCCCTTGATAGACCATATAGTGCTTTTGGAAATAGTTTTTGAACTCACCAAGTATCTCTTGCCTTACATAAGGTGGATTGCCTATCACCACGCTAAACCCGCCTCTCTGGAAGATTTCCTGGAACTCTTTCTCCCAATCAAATGGATTGATCCGACCTATCTCCTCCTGCGGCATACTCGGATTGTCTTTCAGGATGTCCCAGCCGATCAACGAATTCCCGCACTTGATGTTATTGCTCAGGTCAGGCAATGCCCTCTCCTGGAAGAGCTTGAGCTGCTTGGAGATCGTCTCATCATTCTCTCCTTCCAAAACCTTCAACAAAAGAGAAAGCTTCGTCACTTCCACGGCCTGGCGATCGATGTCCACGCCGTAGATGTTGTTCAGCAAAATCCTCTTGCGCTCTGCTGTGGTCAGCCTCCACTCTCCGCCCCGGCCCTGGAAGACAGGCAGCTCTATCTCTTTCTTTCGGCCCTTCTTGCCCGCCTCAACCACCGGAAGCATCCGCCGGATCTCTGGAGACGAGGGCATAAGGCCGTTCTGCAACAATGGCACGAGATTCTGGATGTACCAGTCTCTATGCAAATCCATCAAGTACTGGTAGGCCACAATCAGGAAGGAACCGGAGCCGCAGGCGGGATCTAAAACACTGATTGGCACCACTTCCAGCGGCGTCTTACCTTTCAGCGTTGGGCCTAACGTGTTCCGGACGATGTACTCCACAATGTAGGCCGGCGTGTACTTGACCCCGCCTGCCTTCTTCACTTCGGGCTTGTCCTCCACTACGGCATGGTGGCCTTCGGTGAGCCGTATCACCTTGCCCAAAAACTGCTCGTAGACCTGGCCCAGGATCTCGGCAGGAAGGACTGAGAACTCATAAGGGCTGTCAGGATAGTAAAGCCGCTTGATGATCTCCTTTAGGGGCTTATCATCGATATTTAAGCTCAAAGTTAGGATGTCGGGCTCTCCCCGGCCCGGTTCCTTCTCAAAGTGGAATAATCCAGAGTTATAGCGTTCATCCGCCCGGCGGAAGATCTCACAAAGCCGGGGATAGACTCGCTCACCAATGAGCAGATCCTGCAGACGCATGGACCTCTCTATGCCCCGGTCTTCGCATATTCTTAGGAATACAATCCGATCGACTATTGCTTGAACTGCATAATTGAGATCTTTGGTGCTGAGTTCAGAGTTTCGCAGGGCGATGTTTCGGGCAAGGATCTCTCTCCAACCGGCGATCTCTTCCAGGAAGACGACATCAACCGCAGACGTACCTCTTTTGCTCTTCTTATCTGCGGCAAACCTGTCGAAGGATCCCTTCATAACGGCATTCTTGGAGAATATACCGGCAATCTCATCCCAACGGGTCAGATAGTCCTTGTAATTCAGATAAAAAATTCTGGCGTTGGAGGCTTTATCCATTTTATCTGGTTTTACACTACAATCGTAGACAGCGAACTCTTCGAAGTCAGTGAGAATCGATAATGGCAACTTCATTGTCCAGGCATAGCGGCGGAGTTGGAAGGCAGGATGGATGTCATCCTTGATGTCCACTGAAGGCTTTTTGGCCTCCAGGAAGAACTTACGCTGGCCGCCAATACGAAAAGAGTAATCCGGGGCTTTGGTGGTGGTTCCCACCTTGACAGCGTCCTCATGGATAACGTCCTTGTAAGCCTCAGCAAATCCTTGCTCGTTATCGATATCCCATCCCAGGGCCTTGAAGAAAGGGTCAACGAATTCTCTCCTAACCTGGGTTTCGTTGTAGTGCCCGGATTTGTAGGACTCCCGGTTACTTTCGAATCTTTCCACAAGGTCTACGATCTCTTTAGGTGCCGCCAATTACCTATCCTCCGAGTAGGGATATTTCTTCAGATCCAAAAGGTTTGTGGGATGCATCTAAAAGCCTCGCCTCCCAAACGCAATTGCCAACGCTGCCCGGCCTGATTTGGTTGACCTCACTGTATCCAAATTGTGCCACTAGATGCTTAACTGCTAAATTTAATGCGGCTGTAGATGGCTTGAATTGCTGATTTTCTACAGCTTGAATCCGACCTTTGGTAATAGGATTTTCGAGGGGCCTTTCTTTCATCAAAGGTTCTCCGGGAATATCAGGTCGTGCATCTGATCAACTGAAAGACCAAATCATTACCCGTATTTGGTGGATAAAATCTCATGGTTTCAGAAGTTTGAGTGACCAATTGCGATTTTCAGTGAAATGGATGCACGACCCAATTTTCCTTCAAAATCCATCTTCTCGTTAGATCAATTATTCGCCAGGACTCTACAGCAGACCACGTATTCGCGTATGAGTTCCGTGTTCGCGAGACTATTATCGAGCTTTCAGGGGAGGCGTATGGACTGCCGGTGACAGATATGCAATTCATTTCGCCAATTAATTTCGCTCGTTACTTCATCCATTGGATATACAGGCATAGCTCTGGCACCTCTTATCCCATCTCTCAGCCGCTATGCCGTGATTTCAAACAGATTTTATTATGGGGCGACATTTTAAGAATTATTGTTTCAGCTCATATTTTATTTGCTTTATATGAAAGTATTAAAGTAATTTTAAAGGCTGAAACATATAAATATTATAGAATCTTCGGATCAATTGTCAGGCTTTGCCTGGTAAAATAGATATACTCGGATTTAACGATTATATCAATCAGGATTGATCTATGGAGGATGAAATATGAAAATGAACAGGTTATTTTCGACCTTATTGGCATTCATTCTATTGGCATGTTTGTCAGGGGTTCAAGGACAAAATGTGGTGCCATTGAGCGGCTATTCAGGCCCCATGCCAGGTGCCGCACCCACTTTCGATTACAGTCAATACTACGGTGCGATCACAGGATCTGCTCCAGCCGCACACGTTACAGCTCCCGTGCAATATAATCTCACAAGCGCACCAGGAAACGTCTACTTCGGCATTCAGATGCAGCAAGTTCCCTACTCTACATATCTACCGGCTGCGTCAGGCAGTGCCCTATGGATACAGGGATCAAGAGATTGGTCACAGTATGCTGTAGTTCCCCAGGGAGCATTGGTATCGCTATTGGCAATCTCTCTCAAGGAAGGCAGCGGCGACTTCATCCTGTACGACGCAAGCGGACAGAAGATCGACTATAGCTACTTCATTTATCCTGTCAGCAAACTTAGCTTCTATGCAGATGCTCCTGGAAGGCATACACTGTCCTATGTTGTAGGCGGGGTAGCAAGCAATACAGTGATAATAGATGTATCTGGCACCGTGACCGCGACCTACTCACCAGCCGGCGGAAGTTACTACCCACCCTTGACCAACAATCCAGACTATTTAGGAAGCGCCTATTATGGGAACTATTACCCACGCGTCAGTTATGGTCCTCAAGCCGCACTGGATAATGCAGACGCCAATAAAGAATTCCAGAAGACCTATGGCAACTCTGCCTACTATTACGGCGGGGACGATAATGCCTTTGCCTGGGAGTACGGAACCAACCTATGGCTGAACTCCCCTTAATTTGGTGAATAAGGGATATCGCCACTATTTTTCGAACATCTTTTTTATTTCTTCTGGTAATCTGTTATCTGCAATGCATTGATCCATCCTCATCAGAATCGATAAGAGACTATTCAATAAGAACTTGATTAGGGCCTTTTTCGTGATTAGTGGACGCTTCACGAGGGCACTTTACAAACCTCCCTGCAATCTCATCCGAAAAGGTAGCTTTTCCCAGCCTCTGCAACCACGACTTCTGCCCCAAACTCCTGTTTTATCATCTGGGAGAGCGCCTCTGTGGCATTGGGCTCACCGTGGTTCAGGAAAACGATTTCGGGGAACCTCTTGAAAGCCTGAAGCCACTGCAAAATCTCGCTACGGCCGGCATGGGCCGAGAATGATTCCAGTGACTCGATTTTGGCCTGAACGTCTATCTGTCGGTCCATTACCCGGACACTCTTGGATCCGCTCACCAGCCGCTGCCCGAGAGTTCCTTCCGCCTGATAGCCGATGAAGAGTATGGTGCTATCTTTGCGCCCCAGGTTCTGGATCAGGTGGTGCAAGATTCTGCCTCCCGTGGCCATTCCGCTGGCCGAAATAATGATATGCGGCTCTTTTTGATCATTTATGGCCTTCGATTCGGTTGTGGATCTGGTGTAACTCAGTCCGGGGAACTCAAATGGACTGTCTCCCCGCTTCAGCATGGAAAGCGTCTCGGAGTCGAAGCACTCTGGATGACGGCTGTAGATCTCACCGGCCGAAATGGCCATGGGACTGTCCACGTAAGCTTTCACTCCTTTCAGCGCGCCCGTTTCTGCATAGGGATTGAGTTCATAGAGTATCTCCTGGGTGCGCCCCACTGCAAAGGCCGGGATGACGACATTGCCGCCTCGTTCCAGTGTCTCCAGCACTATTTCCAGAAGCTTCTTTCCCCGGGAGTCCATGTTTTCATGGTTCTTATTGCCGTATGTGGATTCGAGCACCAGCCAGTCGGCTTCACCTATCTTCTCAGGGTCTCTCAGAATGGGAACTCCTGGCCTTCCCAGGTCGCCGCTGAAGACAATCTTCTTGCCGGCATGTGTCAGTTCGATCATGGCCGAGCCGAGTATATGGCCGGCATCCTTGAAATTGATGGAGATTCCGCCCAGATCGAACTTCTTTCCGTAGTCCACAGGCTGGAATCGCTTCATGGCCGGCAAAACATCACTTTCTGCGTAAAGTGGGGGTCGAGGTGGATTTTGTTTGGGGTCTCGATGGCGGTTTTCACGGTCATTTGCCTCAGCCATGAGATGGGCGGAGTCCTTCAGCATTAGATCGCAGAGGTCTTTTGTGGCCGAGGTGGAGTAGACAGATCCAGGAAAACCCTCCTTGACCAGCAGCGGTATCCTGCCGCAGTGGTCGATATGCGCATGAGTGAGCAGAAGCGCCTTCAGAGAACCCGGCATGTATCCGAATCCGGAACGGTTCTTCACTCCTTCACTGCCCTGATAGAGCCCCGCATCAATGCCGATTCGAGAACCATTGACCTCCAGGACCGTATGCGATCCTGTCACGCCGCCCGCTGCCCCGTGAAACTCCAGCTTCATGGAGAAAGATGGGACTGGAAAAGAGATGAACCTTCCGGCAAAAAAAAATTCTAGTAATAATATTGGGGCTGTTTCTTCATAAGCTGTCCGAAGGCCAATCCGACCAAAAGCCCCACGATATGGGCCATATGTGCGATGTTGTCTGAGGATCCAAATGACACGAAATCGACCAATGCGTATAGCACGACAGCAAACCTAATGCTCAGTGGTATAATGAAGAAGAGCAGCACTCGAATCTCGGGTGCTATTATGGCCAGACATCCCAAGACTCCATAAAGAGCGCCGCTCGCCCCCACCAGGGAACCGCCTGCGATCATCATCTGGCCCAGAGCCGCCACTATCCCGGAGAGAAAATAGATCTCCAGGAATTTTGTCCCACCCACACGCCTTTCCAGCTCCATGCCAAAGAAAAAGAGAACGAGCATGTTCCAGAAGAGATGGTCGAGGTTGGCATGCACGAACATGTACGTCAAGAGAGTCCAGGGCCTCTGCATTACATAACCCGTATTGAGGGCCAGGTAAGTGCTTACGAAGCCGGGGGCGATGAGGTCCAGGAAAGATACAGCTACGCAAATTAATAATATGAGAGCCCAATAAGGCACAGGCAGCCCGGAAGTGATGCGACTTTTCCAACTATTGTCCCGGAAGTCCGGGTCTCCCCATTCATTCTTCTGCCTGTAGTCCTCTCTTCTGCCTACCATTGCCAGGAGAGGTCCCAATCGACGACATTTTTCCCATGCATAAGCTCTCAAGCCTTCCGGCCTAAGAAAAGATTGACTTGACCGCAGATTCAATTTAACCTCAGATACAATTTAACATTAGCAGAGTATCGCAGCACACTTCATAAAGCCATTTCGGCCAAGGAAACCAATCCCACTTTTGCCCAGCCGCAGATTCACCAGAATCTCACTCCGTAACATACTGACCGTCGCGGAGCACTATAACATAATCAGCTGAGTTCCTGAGAGCCACTGAGAAACCCGGCTCCGCCCCGAAGATGATGGTCTCCTTGCCGTGCTCCATGGCCTTCATGAGCACCGGCTTAAGATCCGCATCTCTGGTGACGAGGGCCAGAGTATCGATGACGGGGTTGTAGATCATATCCACTCCCTCTACTGCCATCCTTACATCCACGTCGCTGGTGCAGATCACCGGCTCGAACCCCTGATTTTCCACAGCTTCGACCAACTTCTCTGATGCATACTGATTCAAGAAGACCTTACCCATTTTGATGTCGCCGTAGTCCTTGAGGATGTCCCTGATCTCCTCCAGATCCATCTGGAACTCTTTCCTGAGCATATTGGGCCCATCCACGAGGAGACCGATCTGCTTTCGCCCTTTTTCTTTTCTGGAGCCCAGATACCTCATGATGTGCTCAAATTGTATTGGCATTGGCATCCGATTCATGTTGACCCTTTCTTAATAATTAGGTTTCGGGAATTCTTTTCCGATTTTCAAGACGTTTCAACGGATGTTATAAATTCGTTTGGTATTCGCGGCAGTTTTCTCGGCAACCTCTTGCGGCTCCATGCCTCTGATCTTGGCGATGAGCCGGACGGAATCCTGGATAAATAGGGGCTCATTTCTGCCTCTGCGAGGGCTGAGGAAGGGGCTGTCAGTCTCCACCAGGAGATGGTCCAGGGATACGTTTCTGGCCAGGATCTGATGGTGACTGGATCGGCAGAGATTAGTGGCTAAAGAGATATAAAATCCTCTATCAACTGCCTCTTTCATAGTGGCTAAAGTTCCGCTGTAGCAATGGAATATGACTTTGTCCAGGTGCTTGACCATCTCCAGAGCAGGCTGTTCCGCATCCCGGGAATGAATGACCAGAGGCAGGTCCAGGGATTTTGCCAGATCGATAACCTTTATGAAAACCTCTGCCTGACGCTCTCTTGAGCCGGCATCTTTGCAGTGGTAATAGTCAAGGCCAGCCTCGCCTATACCGAGCGCCTGCGCTGCATTCTCTTCGATCTGATCCAATCGCTGCTTGATCTCAGGCTCTTTTTGTCCATCTATGGTGTTGGGACTTAGCCCAAGAGTGGCTTCGATGAAATCATATCTCTTTGCCAGCTCCAGTGACTTCTGGTTGGTGGAATAGTCTACGCCCGAGTTGATCATTCTGACCACGCCGGACTTTCGGGCGTTCTCCATCACAGCTTCGCGGTCTTTGTTAAACTGCTTGAAATCAAGGTGGCAATGCGAATCGATTATCCCTTGCACAGATTCATTCAACGACAGGTTCCTCCAGAAGGATTCAATCCTTTACGTTCTCTTTTTTCAGGAAATGCTATTATCTGCGATTTATCATTCCGACCTTGCTATCGGATTGGCTAATGGCATTATTATCTTTTTGGTCTTCAGGCAACTTGCTGTGAACTCAATTCTGATGTTTGCGCTTCATCCACAGCAAATATGTTCTTGATAAGGATAGTGATCAGAGTTGTCTTACGACATTTTTTCCGAGCCTCTTATGGAATGGTATAGAACATGATTCTTTTAGTAGCAAAAAGCTGCTGTTGAGAGAAGGCAGCCCCTGCTCTTATTGTATTGCGGCAATATTTACATCCATTATTTTTGGTTCATGTTAAGGGAGTCATATGACGAGAGGCAATAACTTGACTGTGGATCAGACCTCAAGGCATGGGCAGGAGTGCCTGAGGCCTGAGCGAAGCTTCTGGTCTCGACCCTGTCGCGATTTCTCCGCAGAGGCAGAAAGCAGAAAAGAAGGCGAAAATATTGCCTCCTTTTACTCAGGTTTTTGATTTAGAAGCATCAGTCGGTTTATAGCGCTGACCAGAGCTTCCACGGAGGCCATTACTATATCCTCGCGCGCCGAGCGGGCACTGACCTTGCGGCCCAGGTCGTCCTCAACTCCAATAACCACTTCCGCCAGGGCATCAGAGCCACCGGTTATGGCCTCAATCCGAAAATCGCAGAGATGGATGGAGGTCTCGCCCTCCAGGAGACACTGCACGGCGTTCACTGCGGCATCAACCGGACCCACCCCGGTATTGGCCAGGACCCTCTCCTTTCCCCGCACCAGGGCTCTCACGGTTGCCGTAGGTGTGATGATATTCCCGGTCATGACAGAGACTTCTTTCAATACCACTGCCTGGCTGCCTTTGGCCACCTCTCCGATCACAACATCGGCAATGGTTTGAAGATCTATGTTGCCGATCCGCTTTCCTTTGTCTCCCAGCTCTTTGACCCTCTCCAGGATTTCCTGAAGCTGGTCTTCTGTGGGCTGGTAGCCCGCTTCCTCCAGAACTTTGGCGACCGCATGCCGTCCGGTATGCTTGCCAAGGACTATGCGCCTCTTGTGGCCCACCATCTCCGGGGTCATGATGCCGGGCTCAAAGGTCTTGCTGTTCTCGATCACTCCGTGGCTGTGGATGCCGGACTCATGGGAGAAAGCGTTCTCTCCCACAATGGGGGCAGTTGTGGATATCTTTACCTTGGTCAGCCTCTCTACGAGCCGCGCCGTCTCTACCAGGTATTCCGTCTTTATGTCGGTTCGGGCCCTGTATATGGAGTGAAGGCTCATTACAGTCTCGGCAAGGTTGGCGTTGCCTGCTCTCTCACCCAGGCCGTTTACGCATACCTGGATCTCTCTGGCTCCAGCCTCGACGGCAGCCAGGCTATTGGCTACAGCCAGACCAAAGTCGTTATGGCAGTGGACATCGACCACCATATCGACATCATCACAGATATCCTTGACAAAACGATAGAAGCTGGATGGGATTGCCACTCCTACGGTGTCTGGGATGTTTATGACATCGCAATGCTCCTCTTCTACCGCTTTGAAGATGCGGTGCAAGAATTCGGGAGAGGTGCGGGTGGCATCCATTGCAGAGAAAAGGCAAGTCCTTCCATGATCCTTCACAAACTGTACCGTCTCTCTGGCCCCTTCTATTATCTCATCGTGGCTCTTCTTAATAGTATGAGCGATCTGGATGTCAGAGGTGGGAACGAAGACATGCACCATACCCACATCGGCATCAAGACAGGCCTCAGCATCCTTTTTGACGATTCGAGAGAGACCGCAGACCTGAGCCTTCAGGCCTGCTCTCGCGATCTGGCGGACACTGTCAAACTCGCCCTTCGAAGAGATGGGAAATCCGGCTTCGATAACATTCACACCGAGTTTATCAAGCTGCCAGGCGATCTTGAGCTTCTCCTCCTGGGTAAGTGATACCCCCGGAGTCTGCTCTCCATCACGAAGGGTGGTATCAAAAATGCGAATTCTTTCATCAACAATCGAGTGAACGTCGTAGAAGACGATTCCCCACAGAGGTTTCGTGTGTCATAAATCAAAGTTAACATCCTCACCCTATAAAAGTTTTGCCGATCCAGGGCACGGACGGCATGAGGACCCTGGAAGCCATGAAAGTCACTGAAAGCCATGAATGCCGTGGATGGCATGGAAAAATAAAGCATACCGGGCCAATCTGCTAAAAAATTTGCTACTTCGTCCTCATAAATCCCTCTATAAAATCAGTACCTGCATACCCTACTGTAATTATCGATATCATGTATTCTTTGGTTACATCCTGTCCAAAGCTCTGCAAAGAGGCCAGCGTCCCGGCAATCCCTCCAACTACAAAAGCAATGGCCAGGCTTATCATCAATTGTTGCGGGTCAAACCATTCATGCCAATCTTTTTTGCTCTGCCCATCAGGTCCGCTTGTTGCCTTGGAAGACTCATCCATCTGTTTTTTAAGGCCGACAATAACCCTTATCCCCTGGCCAATTCCGCCCAGCAATCCACCCAATAAGAGATAACCCAATGCAGTCCATGGATCCATAAAATCTAATCCTCCAGATTCATCAATATATGCATATAACTTGATAAATGTTTTTATTCGGCATTCTCTTGGAACCACTCCGGGAGGAAAATCAATAGAAAAACAGGACTTTGGATTCTTGAGCGGTTCCCAAGCGCGGTCGCACGCATTGGACAGATGCAGTTTTGTGCACAGGAATGGCATCTCCACAACACAAGGGTAACTGTGGAATGCACTTATCGGTCTGAATATGACGGCGATGTATTGGGAGCAGTAAAACTTCTACGACTGGCATCCGGGCTTCAGATGAGAGCACCGGACCCTCGATAAAGAATATCGTATCTGATCTGGTGGGAAAAGTTGTGGAATTTTCCCAGTCCAGTTGTCTTGTTTTTACCTGGGCCTTCCTGCATTCAGGTCGCCTAATTCTTCGCAATATCCCTATGCATCAAGGATAAAGTTTTGCGTATCCAACCTGGGCCATGGGGCTTTGCATTTGTCTTGCTGCCAGGTATCAGCATTTTGTGGCCTGATCTCGATGGGCAAATTGTGCGCATTGATGGCATCATCCTTTGTGCATGGCCCTCGAGAGCAAGACTTTGCCATCTTAGATTATAGCATCAAATGGTTCCTACTCGAGTGTCGTTGATCCTTCCAAGAGCATCGGCAACAAAAAATCGGACCAAGCCCTCATTTCCATCGAGAGCCTGGATCAGTGGCTCCATTATAGTTGGACTGTAGCTAGCGCCTGCGAGCCCTGGCGCCATCCTCCCCGCTGGAATGTTATGCCGGGCATAACCCTTTGATGAGATCGGCGATCTATCTCCCAGGCTCGGCACTATGTAACTGTTCTGTAGAACTGTCGTAATTGCAGGAGCGAAACATCGAAATCAGAGAATTCGCCAATCCTACGGGCTTCTTCCTGGTTACGCCTTCAGCCTGCTTGGTGGATGATTCATCCCTCCTGAGACCGGAAATGGCGAGGAACAGCCACCACGCCAGCAGGCCTATTACTGTAACCAATGAAATCGTGATGTAGAAATCCATAACAATCCCTGCCACTCGCTTCAATGATCTATTGGGAATTATAGTATGTATATTGTCCGCCAATAATTTAAAGACCTATGACACAAATTGGAGGGTTATAGCACAAAATACGAACCTCAAATTTTACCACACATACTTACGGCAACTTTTTTGAAAGTTTCTTTGCAGAGTTTATATCAAAATTGTTTTTCGATTTCAATACAAACGTTAGAATGGCTTAAAGCTTTGCGTCAGTCCAATCACATGATTCACGTACCCTCATAGCAAACCATATGACCTGGTTACTATCCTCGGTCAGCAATTATTCCTGATATTCTATTGCAGGAAAGTGTACCTGTACCTTGTCTTATGCCGCTCAGGATATCTACTTAATGCCGTATCTCTTCAGAACCCTTGCCAGCTCTTCTGCATTCACAGGCTTGCAGATGTAGTCGTCCATCCCGGCATCGAGGCACCTCTTCTTATCATCCTCCAGAGCATGTGCAGTGATGGCGATAATATTGGGGCTACTGTCGGGCCACCGCTGCCGGATAATCCGAGTGGCTTCCAGCCCATCCATCTCGGGCATGCGGACGTCCATGAGCACCAGATCATAAGCCTGCCGTTCCAGGGCCTGGATTACCTCAATGCCATTTGCCGCCACATCGGCTCCGTAGCCCTGGCGCTTGAGCATATGCAAAGCTACTTTCTGGCTTGATGCATTGTCCTCAGCTAAAAGTATCTTTACGGGATTGGTCTCTGTTTGATCATTGAATTTATAAATCCTGGCCGATTCACCGGTTCCCTTGAAGGAGATGATGTCAATCAGAGCTTTCTGCAATTTAGAGGGCTTGATGGGCTTGAAAAGGTAGGCATCAAATAGATGAGAGTCGACACGCTGACCCAAGGAGGTTAACGCGACCAGTGGCATTGTCTTGTCATATTTTCGGATCCTTCTCGCCAGAGCCACAGAGTCCATTCCAGGCGAATTCATGTCCAGAATAGCGATATCAAACGTGTCTCCTCTTTGAATCCAATTAAGAGCATCCTTGCCGGATGATGCAATCAAAGGTAACATGCCCCAGGAATAAGCATAGCTCCCCAGGATGTGGCGATTGGTCCTGTTATCCTCTGCGATCAGCACGGTTTTGCCCACCAGCTTGGGCTGAAATCCTGTCAATTTTCTTTGTCTATGGGGTGCAGCTTCTGCTTTAATCGTGAAATAGACCGTCGAGCCAACGCCTTCCAGGCTCTCCGCCCAAATCCTGCCGCCCATCAGCTCCACGAGTTTGCGGCTTATTGCCAGGCCCAGACCTATTCCTCCGTGTTTGCAGGTCACAGCCTCATCGACCTGTGCAAATGGCTGGAATAGACGATCCATCAGCTCCCGTCTGATCCCAATGCCCGTATCCTGAACTACGAAATGAATCTCGTGAGTGCCATTGAGTCTCTGGGCAGATACGGTTAGCTTGACCTCTCCTTTTTCGGTAAATTTTACGGCGTTATTCAGCAGATTACCAAGAATCTGACGCAAGCGGGTCGGATCCCCGATGATGAAATCTGGAACATTATTATCAATAGTGTATGCCAGATTTAGCCCCTTTTTGGTTGCACCTGTAGATACCAGGTCAAGAGCTTCCTCTACATTGCAGCGCAACTCGAAGGGTTGCTCCTCAAGCAATGCATTTTCTCCACCCTCCATCTTCGAAAAATCCAGGATATCGTTGATTATGACCATCAGTGAATCTCCGTTGATCCTGATGGTCTCTATGAAATCCCTTTGCTCAGGGCTCAGATCCTCATCATCCAGGAGTAGACTTGTCATGCCGATAACAGCGTTCATGGGCGTGCGTATCTCATGGCTCATATTGGCCATGAAATCGGATTTGGCCTGGGCGGCAGCCTCAGCCGCTTCTTTTGCCCTGAGCAGCTCCTGCTCGACGCGCTTGCTCTTGGTGATGTCTCTGCCAACTCCTATGATGGCAATAACATTTTTTTGTTCGTCGAGCACCGACTTGTTCTCCCAGGCCAGACACCGCCATCCGTCTTTTGTCATGGCCCTCTGTTCAACGTAGCAGGTATATGGCGGCATGTTCAGCTTTTCCATCTCCAGTGTCGTCATCTCTCTATCTTCTTCACAAACCGGAGGCATGAACTTCCGCCCCAGCAGCTCCTCTTCTGTCTTGCCGAACATATCGCAGTAAGTCGAGCTTACGAAGAGGAACCTGCCCTCAGTATCCAATTTGACGACCAGGTCTGTCTGGCCTTCCACCAGTAGCCGGTATTTCTCCTCACTCTCCCGAAGATCGTCTTCAATACGCTTACGCTCAGTGATATCCAGAATAACCCCCACCAGGCCGGAAACCTCATCTTTCGCGTTAGTATAGGTTGACTTGTTGAAGATTACATCATGCCGTGTTCCATCTGCATACACTACTGAAGACTCATAGAGCTGAACCCCAGGGTTATTGAGCAGTGCTCGATCCATCTCTCTGTATTTATCCGCCAGGTCAGGTGGGGAGATATCATACACCGATTTTCCGATTATCTCATCCTTACTCTTGCCCAAATGCTTCTCAAAAGCCGAATTGCAGCCCCTGTAGATACCGTCGAGATCTTTGTAGAAGACAGGACTTGGAATAGCATTGATCAGATGCTGAAGGAAACGCAGGTTCTCATGCAGAGCCATTTCTGCGGTCTTGCTTTGCGTAATGTCACGCATCGATTCTATAGCGCCAGCCAGATTGCCATCAGTATCGTAGATAGGCGAGGCCTTACCCCAGAGATAGACTCCACCCGGCTTAAAAGAGGGTATGTAAATCTCAGCGACAATGACCTCACCGTCTCTCTTGAATGTGTAGTATTTCTTCGCTTCCTCGCTGGCCGGCTCCAGGACAAGATCGATCAACAGCGGCCTTCTAATTCCATAAAACGGTAAGGCGTATTCGTGGTCACCCTTGCCCAGGATCTCTTCAGCCTTGACCCCAGTCAAAACCTCCATTGCGCGGTTCCAGGAGGTAACCAGGCCGGTTTGATCTATTACGAACGTTGCATCGGGAAAGAAGTCGATTATATCTGCCAGACGCTGTTCAGAGTTCTTAATAACGAACCCTGTCTCTTTTGCCATCACTTATAACCCCACCTTACCCCAATTAAAGATTTGAATATCTAATGAAAAAGTTTTGGCCCTAAAAGGTATGTTAGTATCAGCAATTAGTATTATAGTTTATTATTTTTGATTAATACTGACAATTTGCATTATCCTTTACAGAAAGGATTCAAACGTTTATATTATGCAAAAATGGTCTATTGATGTTGTTTCCTTGGCCAAATTACATAGCCCGTGTACGCAGTATATGCAAACCATGGCAGAAGTCCTTGATGAGCCATTTGGCCGCTTAAGAGTCTGATGAGGCATGGTATCTCAGGTCAGACGCGACGACCCTGAAAAAGATAGGCTATGCCCAAAGGAGTTCCGGCTGAGGGAATATGTCCCTCTTTCAGGCTGCATTCACCTCAGCCAAATGGCCGTTCTCGATATCTTTGATCTTTATCTCCTCTTCCATCCTGCACCTGTGCACCTCTTTCACGCCGTGAGCCTCCAACGCCTGCTCCTCTTCATCCCGATAAGCTCGCAAGCGCTGCATAAGCAGATCAAAGTTCACCTTGTGGCCGTCAAACTCCGGACCGTCCACGCAGGCAAGCAACATTTCACCGTCTACTTCCACTCTACAACTGCCGCACATGCCAGTGCCGTCGATCATGATGGGGTTCAGGCTGACTATGGTCTTGATGTTTAGAGGCCTGGTGATCTCGCTGACCCTCTTCATCATAGGCACCGGACCTATGGCTACCACAATCCCCGGGGTCTCTTTCTTCAAGACCTCCACCAGGAGATCCGTGACCAGGGCATTGCGTCCAAATGAGCCGTTGTCCGTGCAAATCAACAATTCATCGGAGACGGCATCCATCTCCTCTCGCAGAATGATGAACTCCTCGGTGCGCGCGCCGATAATGCTCACAACCCTGTTGCCCAGGCTCTTCAGCTTCTTGGCAATGGGATAGAGGACCGCCACGCCCGTCCCTCCACCGACGCATATCGCCGTACCCACCTTCCCCACCTCGGTTGGCCGTCCCAAAGGTCCTACGACATTCTGATAAGAATCCCCCACCTTGAGCGTCTTGAAAAGGGCAGTGGATCGGCCAGCCACGGAAAATATGACGGTTATGGTCCCGTTCTCCGGGTCGGTATCCGCTATCGTCATTGGCACCCGTTCTCCTTTTTCATTGGCTCTGAGAATCACGAACTGCCCAGGCTGTGCCACGCGGGCAATTATCGGTGCCTCTATCTCATTGAGGACCATCTTTCCGCCTGCCATCTCTTGGCGTTTCACTATTCTTCTCATATTGCCTCTGCCAGCAAAATGCTGTTCAAATTAAAAAAACTATCGAGAAAAAATTATCATTGATGATGAATATCGATATACTTGTCTGGAAATAAAGCAAAAATGATTCATATCCAACTGACTGCAAAATCCTGAAGTCGTTTTTCTGCGCTCGGGTTTCAGATATCAAGAAAGGCTCAAAAAGAGTGGGCGAAAGAGAGCAGAACAGCATTACGCAGTCTTCATCCCGGCCGCTTCTTCCAGGCCGAGCTCTTTGATGGACTCATCTCTCATCTTGTACTTCTGTATCTTTCCGCTTACCGTCATGGGAAATTCATCAACAAACTTTATGTATCTCGGAACCTTGAAGTGCGCGATCTTTCCTTTGCAGAAGGATTTTATCTCTTCAGGAGAGGCCTTGGCGTCTTTCTTCAGCTTTATCCAGGCCATGAGCTCTTCGCCGTACTTTTTATCAGGTACGCCGATAACCTGCACATCACTTATAGACGGATGAGTGTAGAGAAATTCCTCGATCTCTCGCGGATAGATATTCTCTCCGCCTCGAATCACCATATCCTTGAGCCTGCCGGTGATCTTGCAGTAATCGTTCTCGTCCAGGATGCCCAGGTCTCCGCTGTGCAGCCAACCCTCTTTGTCGATACACTGGTCTGTCGCCACTGGATTATTGTAGTAACAGCGCATGATCATGTAGCCCCGGGCACAGATCTCGCCGGTCTCACCTTTGCTGAGCATCTTGCCGGTCTTGGGGTCTACGATCTTCATCTCTGTGTGCGGCATGGGCCGCCCAACCGTCGAGACCCTTAAGTCCAGCGAATCATCAGTAGAGGACATGGTGATGCCTGGAGAGGCTTCAGTCTGACCGTAAGTTATCACCACCTCCCGCATGTTCATCAGAGTGCCCACCTTCTTCATGAACTCGATGGGACACGGCGATCCGGCCATGATTCCGGTGCGCAAGCTACTGAAATCGAATTTATTGAAGTCGGGGTGCTCAAGCTCTGCCACGAACATGGTAGGAACACCGTGCACAGCTGTGCAGCGCTCCTTCTCGATGGCAGTCATGACCGATACCGGATCAAAGTACTCGGCAGGGAGAACCATTGCGGCTCCATGGGTCATGCAGGCCAGATTAGAGAGGACCATGCCGAAACAATGATAGAAGGGAACCGGTATACATAGCCGGTCTTTCTCCGTAAACTTCATGCATTCACCGATGAAGTAGCCGTTATTCAGGATGTTGTGATGCGTTAGGACTACACCTTTGGGAAATCCAGTCGTTCCTGAAGTGTATTGAATGTTGATGGGATCATCGAAATCCAGACTCGCCTGCCTTTCTAGCAGTACTTCATCCGGCACCTCTTCGCCCATTCGAAGAACATCGTCCCAGGACCACATTCCAGGTTGCTTATCGCCGCGAATCAAGACTGCAGTTCTCAAGAAAGGCAGTTTTTCGGAGTGGATCTGCCCAGGCTTGCCTGTCTTGACCTCTGGGCAGACCTCGTAGAACATTTTGATGTAATCCGAACTCTTAAACCGGTCCATTAGCAGGAGGGCTTGCGTCTCGGACTGACGCAGGGCATACTCCAGCTCATGTGTTCTGTATGCCGGATTGATGTTCACCATGATGATTCCGGCCTTGGCTGTGGCAAACTGGGTGATGATCCATTCTGCAATGTTCGTTGCCCAGATAGCCAGGCGATCGCCCTTCTTCAGGCCGAGTGCGATAAAACCCTTCGCGGCACGGTCGAGCTCCCTCTGCAGCTCCCGATATGTGTATCGCTTTCCCTGGTGTAGCGAGACAATTGCATCATTGTCGGGGTATGCATCTGCTATTTCATCGAACATATCACCGATGGTCTTTCCAATAAGCGGCTTCTCTGAGCCGCGAAATGCATAACTTTGGGAGACTTTGCCGGGCATATGATTGCTTTTCAATCCTTGAGAGAATATAACATTATCTTATAGCAAGTTTAAGGGATGTCAATAATGCATTTCCATAATATTGTTGCAGTGGCGGTATAGAGAGCTAAGAAACGCAAAAATGAGCATAAAATGATCCTGATTAAGCGATCGTGCTTAAATTATAATGATGTCCATAATAACAATAAGATGTCCGGGGAGACAGGAACGCAGAATTTCAAGAAATACAGCGTCACTCATATCTATCAGGGAAGCCTTGGGTCTTTTGGTGTGATGCTTGAACTCTAATCTGAGTAGCTGGTGCTCGGAGCACAAATTCATAGTGATTCTAGCCCTGGCCGCATTGCTGATGATTGTCTATTTCTTCTATCCGTTTCTGGACGGCATCATACTTGGCACGGTCTTCGCCTACGTTGGCAGACCTATTCGGGATAAATTTGGCCAGCACAAACGACTGGGATCGTTGGTCGCAGTTTTTTGCATTGTTGTCCCGATATTTCTGATCCTGGGATTGGGAACTATACAAGTCGTCGACCAGATCAGAATTCTGGCCCGCAATCAGGAGGTATTGAGATCAGGGCTGGCCACTCTGATGTCAGAGACCGGAGCGGATCTTCCTCTGGGGGTTAAGGACATGTTCATCAGCAGCATCGATAATGCGGTAAGCATAATCGCGCCTGTTGTCGCATCTATTCCGGTGTTTCATATTGGAAGAGTGGTTTCATTAGGAATAATTAATTTTCTCATCTCCATCCCCATCTGCTACTTTGTACTGATGGACGGTGACAGCTTCAAGGAGGCAATAATCTCTCTGCTTCCACGGGGAGAGATGAAGATCTATAGAAACTACTTGGATCGCATTGATCAAATTTTAAGTGGAATCTATATAGGAACAATTTATACATCAATCCTGGGCAGCTTAATTGCAGCCTTAACATTCTATGCCTTCGGACTGCCCAGACCCTTTGCCCTGGCGAGCATCGTCTTCGTGGCCGGTATGATCCCCTTTTTCACCTCCTGGGTGGTCATCATCCCCGCGGCAATCTACAGGTATTTCACTGTGGGATTAGAGGGGGCAGTGATCTTCTTTGTACTGGCATCCTCTTTGATCTATCTGCCTTCGGAGCTGCTCATCAGGCCGTATCTTGTCTCCGCCAAGTCCTCCTTACATCCCTTGCTGGTGATGCTATCCTTTTTGGGAGGGGCTCTGGTGGCCGGTATTGGCGGCTTCTTCCTGGCCCCTGCGGTCATGGGAGTAATCGTAGGGATCTATCAGGTGAGAAGAGAAGAGATGACTGAGCAGCGGAAAGATCCAGGCCCGCAAGATGATATGATGCGAAGATAAAACGTCATGAAGTTCTATATTGAGACTTACGGCTGCACCGCCAACTTCGGGAACTCGCAGGATATGACCGAGGCCCTGCAAAAGTTGGGCCATATTCGAGCCTCCCTGGATGAAGCGGATGTTGTCATAGTGAACACCTGCATAGTAACGGAAAAGACGGAGCAAAAGGTTCTGAAAAGGCTCCGATTTTTGCAGGGAGAGAGATTGGTGGTAGCCGGTTGCCTGCCAGCCGCTCTGCCTGAATCAATCAACCACATTATATGCAAACGGCTGGGACCATTGAGGGGGTCCTCGGCAGAAAGAGTCTCGGACCTCTTTGGGAATTCATTTTCACACTCGTTTCCGGCTGGAAAAGACTCTGCGCATTCTCCCGAAATCCAGGATCTCTGCGGCATTGTCAATGTGGCGGAAGGATGTAACGGAAGCTGCAGCTACTGCATAGTTCGAAAGGCTCGAGGCAGTCTGGTCAGCCACAAATCCGGTGATGTGGCAGGCATTGTGGAAGATCTGGCTGCCAGAGGATTGGTGGAAATACAAATCTCAGCCCAGGATACAGCAGCATACGGATCAGACCGGGGAACCAATCTGGCGGAATTGTTAGAGAGGCTGGTTCAAGTTCCAGGAGACTTCAGGCTCCGCGTGGGCATGATGAACCCCAATAGTGTTTTATGTATCCAGGGAGATCTGATAAGAGCATTTCGTAGCCCAAAGATATATCGATTTTTGCACATCCCGGTCCAATCAGGATCGGATAAAATTCTCATGAGCATGGGCAGAAGATATTCAGCAAAGGACTTTATCAGCATCGTGAATGCCTTTCGAATGGCTTATCCAGAGATCACGATAATCACGGATGTTATCGTGGGATTTCCGGGTGAAACTGACCAGGATTTTATGGCAACCATGTGTCTTATGGAATCCCTGAAGCCTGACAAGGTCAATGTCACCAAATTCTCCAGGCGGCCGGGCACCGCGGCGGCCTGTCTTTACGATATGCCGGACCGCATCAAGAAGGATAGATCGAGAGCCTTAACCCGTCTCTGGCAGGATATTGCTGCCAGAAAGAATGGTGCTTATGTGGACAGGGTTCTGGATGCCGTGGTCACGGAATGCGGCAGAAGAGGTACGATGAAGGCCAGGGCTGGCAATTATCTGGGAATAGTTGTCTATGGTAACCCGCCGCTCGGATCACATATTCGAATAAAGGTGACACAAACTAATCCCTTCTTTGTATATGGACAGGAAGTGGACGATATGCAATAAAGCATCGATAAGTGCTAATTTAAACATTAATGATTATTATAGAACTTTCTTCGAAAAACCTTTCCTTGAGGATTACAAATGGACAACGATATAAGCGATGGAAGATCTGCCCGTGCGATTTTCTGCTTAATTGACAGGGTGGGCGCGAATCATGGAGATCTGAACAAGTACATCTATCTCCACGAGTGTTCTTCTTCACTTAGCCTTAATTGCAAGTCCTAATTGCCCCAGAGATCGCTATTGATGATGAGAAAATAGACCCGTCGAATCACAACTTCTTCTTCTCGTGACAAGTGACGTCTTTTGTCATTGATTTATAAATCATGCTATTTTTGCACGCCCTATTTTATACATAATAATGATTATATTTATTTTTGGATTAGGCCCCTTCGACAACTATATAAACGAAAGATTATTATCATCATCGATCACTACGTATTTCCGGAAATCTCTCTCTTTCAGTATGGAGGAGAGGAGAAGAACCGTGCCAGATGACTTTCACCTAAGGCCGTGGAAATCATTTCGGGTAGAAAAGAGAGAGTTGGAAATTGTGGGGATTTAAAGGAGGTTCTAAATGGCTGAGCAAAAAACAACAGCAAAGACATCTGTCTTGCTAGAAGAGACAAGGATATTCGAGCCGCCCAGAGAACTGGCTGAAAACTCTAACGTCATGAAGTGGATGAAAGAGAAGGGGTTCAAGACTGAGAGGGAGCTGCGCCTATGGTGCTCTGCCAATTACATCCAGTTCTGGGGCGAGATGGGCAAGACCTATGCGGATTGGTTTGAGCCCTGGGGTTCAACCCTGGAATGGAAGCCACCCTATGCCAAGTGGTTCGTGGGCGGCAAGTGCAATGTAGCCCATAACTGTGTGGATAGGCACGCCAAGGGCGCGAAGAAGGACAAGATAGCCTACGTATTCGTCCCTGAGCCCGTCGATCAGCCCACTCAAAAGATCACTTATGCACAGCTCGAAAAGGAGGTCAACCAGTTCGCCAACGGCCTGAAGAGCCTGGGCGTGCAGAAGGGAGACAGAGTCATGTTGTACATGCCCATGATCCCACAACTGCCCATAGCCATGCTCGCCGTTGCCAAGATCGGAGCCATTCACTGCATTGTGTTCTCCGGATTCTCCTCCGGCGGCCTGAACAGCAGAATCATGGATGCCGAGGCCAAAGTGGTTATCACCGTGGATGGTTTCTACAGGCGAGGCAAGCCACTGGCCCTCAAGCCCAATGTTGACGAGGCTACAGCCAATACCCCCAGCGTGAAGAACGTTGTGGTGTACAAGCGGACAGGCGTTGCTGTCCCTATGAAAGAGGGCAAAGATATTTGGTGGAGCGACCTGGTGGCCGGAAAGTCTGACGTTTGCGAGTGCGAGAAGATGGACTCCGAGGATCGGCTCTTCATCCTTTACACCTCAGGAACCACGGGCAAGCCCAAGGGTATCGAGCATGTACACGGTGGATACCAGGTTGGTCCTGCTCAGACTCTGCACTGGGTCTTCGACATCAAGGACAATGATGTCTGGTGGTGCACAGCCGATATTGGATGGATCACAGGTCACAGCTACATTGTCTACGGGCCACTCGTTCTTGGTGCAACAAGCCTGATGTATGAGGGTTCTCCGGACTTCCCGGATTTAGGCCGATGGTACAAGATAATTCAGGACGAAAAAGTCTCAGTGCTCTACACCGCGCCCACAGCAGTCAGGATGTTAATGAAAGCTGGAGACCAGTGGGCCAAGAAGTACAACCTTTCCAGCCTGAGGCTGCTCGGATCTGTGGGCGAGCCCATTAATCCCGAGGCCTGGATGTGGTATAGAGACACCTTCGGCGCTGGCAAGCTGCCGATCATGGACACCTGGTGGCAGACTGAGACCGGCACATTCATGGTAGCTCCCCTGCCCATAACTCCGCTCAAGCCCGGATCTGCGACATTCCCGCTGCCAGGATTCAATATCGATGTCCTGGACGAGGAAGCCAACCCTGTGCCACTCGGCTCGGGAGGCAACATAGTCAGCAACACACCCTGGCCGTCCATGCTCAGGGCCTTCTACAGAGATCCCGAGAGGTACCAGAAGGAATACTGGTCCACCTACTGGGATATCAGGCCCGGCACCTACCTGGCTGGCGACAAGGCCATGAAGGACAAGGATGGATACTTCTTCATCCAGGGCAGAATCGATGATGTGCTGAAGATTGCCGGCCACAGAATCTCCAACGCAGAGGTCGAGTCTGCACTCGTATCTCATCCCAAGGTGGCTGAGGCAGCCGTCATCGGCAAGCCTGATGAGGTCAAGGGCGAGGTCATAGTGGCCTTCGTCACCCTCAGAACCGGACAAGTGGAGAGCGAGGATCTCAAGAAGGAGCTGGCCAAGCACGTCAGAACAGTCTTGGGTCCCGTGGCTTATCCAGAAGCGGTATTCTTCGTCAAGGACGTGCCCAAGACCAGATCAGGCAAGATCATGCGCCGCGTCATCAAGGCCAAAGCCTTGGGGAAACCCACAGGAGACCTATCCGCTCTGGCCAACCCCGAAGCAGTTGAGGCCATTCCGCTCATCTGAGCGGGCCTTAATCTTTTTGTTCTTTTTTGTTTTAATCAAAGCTATTAGATGATCCTCATTTCCAGCATTTTGTGAGCGAAAGTTCCTTAATTATTCAATATTCAATATTAATAGTAATAAATCATTATAATTAACAATAATGACATTATTATCGCGATAACTTTATAAATGATCAAGTAGGTCTCGATTCGATGTTCCCTGAGCCCCAAAGCGATTAGAAGATACACAGTCTGGCCAAATAGAGCGAATCTGAGGAATATTTCTTCAGATATGCCTGACAGATCTGGAGCCCAGGGACGACAGAAATATGATCAAAGGAGGTATGAAATTGGCTGACACAGCAAAAACGTCTTCTCTGCAGGAAGAGACCAGGATTTTTAACACCCCGCAGAAGATAATTGAGCATTCCATTGCATATCAGTGGATGATGAAGAAGGGCTTCAAGACTGAAACAGAGATGCGCAAGTGGTGCTCGGATAATTATATTGAGTTTTGGGATGAGATGGCTAAGACCTACGCCGATTGGTCCAAGCCCTATACCAAGGTCCTCGATGACTCCGCCAAGCCTTACTACAAGTGGTTCACCGGCGGCAAGATCAATGTAGCCTACAACGCCGTGGACAGGCATGCCAAGGGCGCCAAGAAGGATAAGATTGCCTACCACTTCATAGGCGAGCCAGTCGGCGATAACAGGGATATCACCTACGCCCAGCTCTACACAGAGGTCAACAAGATGGCCAATGCGCTCAAGAGCGCAGGCGTAGTAAAGGGAGACAGAGTAGTCGCATACCTCCCCATGATCCCCGAGCTGCCCATCACCATGCTCGCATGCGCCAAGATCGGAGCTATTCACACTATAGTCTTCTCCGGATTTTCCTCCGGTGGTCTGAACAGCAGGGTCAACGATGCTGAGGCCAAGGTTGTCGTCACAGCCGATGGATTCTTCAGACGCGGCAAGCCCCTGCCACTCAAGCCCAACGTAGATGAAGCCATGAAGACTGCACCCTCCGTCAAGAAGGTAGTAGTCGTCAAGAGAACGGGCGTTGCCGTCCCCATGCAAGAAGGACGCGATGTCTATTACGATGATTTCGTAAAGGGCCAGTCCGAAGAGTGCGAGACCGTTATGCTCGACCCAGAGGAGAGGCTGTTCATCCTGTACACCTCCGGCACAACCGGCAAGCCCAAGGGTATTGAGCACGCTCACGGCGGATATGCCGTTTGCCCTGCCCAGACAACCGCCTGGGTACTGGATGTCCATGATGATGATGTCTTCTGGTGCACTGCAGACTGCGGCTGGATCACAGGCCACAGCTACGTAGTATATGGCCCGCTCTGTCTCGGCGCTACCAGCATACTGTACGAAGGCTCTCCCGACTTCCCCGATCTGGGCCGCTGGTGGTCCATAATTGAGAAGTACGGTGTATCTATTCTTTACACTGCACCCACAGCCATCAGGATGTTCATGAAGACCGGCGAGGCCTTTGTGAAGAAGTACAACCTGTCCACAATCAGGATCCTGGCCTCAGTCGGCGAGCCGCTGAACCCAGAAGCCTACATGTGGTTCAGAAAGAACATCGGCGCAGACCAGGCACCCATCATTGATACCTGGTGGCAGACTGAGACCGGATGCCATGTCATTTCCCCGTTGGTCATGACACCCGAGAAGCCCGGCTCCGTATGCTTCCCACTGCCCGGATTCAACACCGATATCTTCGACGAGGATGCCAACTCCGTGCCACTCGGCTACGGCGGCAACATCGTTCAGAAGACCCCCTGGCCAAGCATGCTCCGTGCCTTCTTCAGAGATGAAGTCAGGTACAAGAAGGAGTACTGGGATATGTACTGGCAGATCAAGCCCGGCACATACCTCGCTGGCGACAAGGCCACCCGCGACAAGGATGGCTACTGGTGGATCCAGGGCCGCATTGACGATGTGCTGAAGGTAGCAGGACACAGAATCTCCAACGCTGAGGTCGAATCCGCCGCCGTTTCTCACCCCAAGGTCGCAGAGGCTGCCGTTGTAGGCCAGCCTGATGAGGTCAAGGGCGAGAAGATCGTGGCCTTCGTCATACTCAGGGATGGCGTTGCTGAGTCCCCCGAGCTCGCGAAAGAGATCTCCGTCCATGTCCGCAAGGTACTGGGCCCGGTCGCTTACCCCGACAAGGTCTACTTCGTGAAGGATGTCCCCAAGACCAGGTCCGGCAAGATCATGCGCCGTGTCATCAAGGCCAAGGCCCTGGGCAAGGAGACCGGAGACCTGTCTGCTCTGGCCAACCCAGAGTCCGTAGACAATATCCCACGCATTGATCAGTAAGTGGGATATCACCCTCCCTTTTTTTAAATTGTTAAGAATTAAATCGGCTTTACTTGAATTGATCCATTATCAAGCTCGATCTTCGCTTTTGATAAAGATCCTATCTTTCTCTTCGATTGTCCATTAGAGTTTTCAGAATCTCCAACGCCCTAGTAGGTCCAGTCCGCCGCCGTTTCTCACCCCAAGGTCGCAGAGGCTGCCGTTGTAGGCCAGCCTGATGAGGTCAAGGGCGAGAAGATCGTGGCCTTCGTCATACTCAGGGATGGCGTTGCTGAGTCCCCCGAGCTCGCGAAAGAGATCTCCGTCCATGTCCGCAAGGTACCGGGACCCGTGTCCGGCAAGATCATGCGCCGTGCCATTATGGCCAAGGCCCAGGGGCTCGGAGACCGGAGACCTGTCTGCTCTGGCCAACCCAGAGTCTGTAGACAACATCCCACGCATTGATCTGTAAGTGGGATATCACCCCCCCCTTTTTTAAATTGTTAAGAATTAAATCGGCTTTACTTGAATTGATCCATTATCAAGGCTCGATCTTCGCTTTTGATAAAGATCCTATCTTTCTCTTCGATGTCCAATAGAGTTTTCTGCAACTCAGTCTTGGAAACTATCCTTTTCGCGGCGATCAAGACCAATATGTCCTTCAAACCAAGAACTGATATGCCAGATACCTTACAAAAGCGGATTACCTTCGAATCATTGGATAGAAATAGAGCGCCACGGTTCTTTGCGATGGCGAGGCCCTCTGCCTCGCCAAAGTGAATAGAGCGCTCATGTGATAACTCCAGAAACACCATGAAATCGCTCTTTTCCATGGTGATTACAGGTATGCTCTCAAAGACCCTTTCGGGAAAGGATAATCCCTCATCCTTGGATTTTGTGAGTTCAATATAGACCGAGTTCGTGATATAGATATCCGCACCGAGAAATGTTTTTCTTAAGAGATCTATCCTATCGATCTTGGCAAATGTGCTCGCAACATCACAGTCAACGAGGATCATTATAGAAGGCCCATCTTCTTAAGGAGGGCTATGCTGTCCTCGTCTCCTTCGATCTCTATTCTTATCGATCTCGAAGCGAGCACATCCTTGAACTGCTCCAGTGTAAGAGATGCAATATCTGCAGCTCTCCACAGGCTGACCTTCTTATTTCTGTAAAGGTTAACGGCCATGTCGATCTTCAATCTGGGCTTCAAAGTGAGAAGGGCACTCATTGCATCTGAGATGACCTCATCCCTGGATTTATAAACCTCGGCGTTAACTAGTGCATCGAGCTTATCTTCGACAGATGCCATCATTTTATAATATGCAATGTAGCTATTTTAATTCTTCCTTAAGGGCGAGAAGATCATCGCCTTAGTCATTCTCAGAGATGACGTTGCTGAGTCTCCCGAGCTCGCGAAAGAGATCTCCACCCACGTCCGCAAGGTTACTTGGGCCCGGTCGCTTACCCCGACAAGGTCTACTTCGTGAAGGATGTCCCCCAGGACCCGTGTCCGGCAAGATCATGCGCCGTGCCATTATGGCCAAGGCCCAGGGGCTTGGAGACCGGGGACCTGTCTGCTCTGGCCAATCCAGAGTCCGTAGACAATATCCCACGCATTGATCTGTAAGTGGGATATCACCCTCCCTTTTTTGGTCGTTCTTTTCATTCTAAGTCTTTTCAACTTCTTTGCGACTCTGTTTTCATCCAAGAACTGAAACATCATCATGGAAGGTTTGACCTGAGTAATGATGGCGGGAAGATAGTGCGGAGCAGATTGAGGGTGATGCATAGGATGAGATATGCAGACCAGGATCCCTTCCTCGAAGAGAGCTGGAGAAGGAAGGCAGAATCAACCGGCTACCATCACTAACGGGCAAAAAATAGTAACCCTAAAAAAACAGATAGAAGAGCTTCATTCTCCCAGCGAAAACTCCTGTGGCCACAGGCCATCCCCTTCGCTGCAGGCTTCCTGGGTGTGGACTTCCTCAAAACGGTTCTGTATCATCTCATCCACCTCAGAGAGCCGAACCTTGAAGACCTCTGCCAGGATCTCCTTGGCGGTCTCCAGCTCCATAGCCTTTGGATCACGATACATTGCCTTTTTCTGTGACCTAATTAGCTGCCCGAGGACTCCTGCCATGGTTTGCATATACTACATGTAAGGTTAAGTAGATTTGCCAGAAAACAATATCAATGAACCATTTTTACATAATAGAAAGTATGAATAAGATACAAAAGATTGAATGAAGATCGGCCAATCATCTATTCTCTCTCAGTCGCAATTGCCGAAAACATCAAGAAGCCGAAGGATAAGTGAGAGCCGGTGGATAATGCCCCGTTCACAGTGATGCTCTCCCCTGATGCCAGGAAGTACCTTGATAGCCTCGAGGATAAGGCTGAATACCAGCTCTCTTCGGCACTGCCGGAGAATCTCAAAGGAAGCCTGCCTTCTATCGAAGAGCTGGAAGTGGAGCTGGAAGGGGCAAGAGGAAAATGAGGTGAAAAGAAAGATCCTGCGGGGACTATTTGGGCTGATGAGATATACAGCATCAGCGTCTCCAATGTGCTTCCATGATGCCTTTGATCCAAGAAACAATCCCGACACCGTCCGGATTCATCTGGGTTGCTGTGTTACACTCTCTCAAGAGATCAGTCACCATTAACATTCGAACAGACATTTTTCAACAAACAAGAATACCAAATGGCAAATTCCATTCTAAATCTAACTCTAAAGACCGTTAAGTATAATTCGGCTTAAAAGCTAATATATCATCATAAATAGGATGCAACAAATTTATATCTATTGAATGCAACTTAAATTAAGTGTTAAAAAGGCATTTGAACATCCATTACAATTTAATATGAAAAAATAAGAATTATCAGAGATATAAATGCCTTTTAGCTTGTAAATAGTACAAGGCGATTTGAAATGGTTCAAGAAAAATCGGTAAATCCTGTTCAGACCCCGAAAGATGGTCTTTATTATCCGCCCGAGGAACTTGTCGAGAACTCCAATGTCATGCAGTGGATGAAGAAGAAGGGCATGAAATCGGAGAGCGAGATGAGGGCCTGGTGCTCCAAGAACTACGTCCAGTTCTGGGATGAGATGGCTCGCACGTACGCGGACTGGTTCGAGCCCTACAAGCAAACTCTGGAATGGAAAGCACCAAATGCCTCATGGTTCATGGGCGGTAAGATCAATGTGGCCTACAACGCCGTGGACAGGCATGCCAGTTCCTGGCGCCGCAATAAGCTGGCCTATATATTCGTGGGTGAGCCAGTCGGGGACGTCCGCAAGATCACTTACTTCGAGCTCAACCGGGAGGTCAACAGGTTTGCCAATGCCCTCAAGAGCATGGGCGTCAAGAAGGGTGACCGCGTGGGCATGTATCTCCCCATGATTCCAGAGCTGCCTATATCCATGCTCGCCTGTGCTAAATTGGGCGCTATACATGTAGTAGTATTCTCCGGATTTTCTGCTGGAGCAGTGCGAGACCGATTGCAGGACAGTGAGCCCAAGGTGCTGGTCACCTGCGATGGCTCTTACCGCAGAGGAAAGCCACTGGCCACCAAGCCCCAGGCGGATGAGGCCATAAAGGGCCTGGACTGCATCCAGAAGGTAGTAGTGGTAAAGAGGAACGGCCAGGAGACGGCCATGCAAGAGGGCCGCGATGTCTGGTGGGATGAGTTCGTGAAAGGGCAGCCCGGCACTTGCGAGACGGTTCCCATGGAGTCCTCAGATCCACTCTTTATCCTCTATACCGCAGGCGCGGGTGGCAAGCCGCGCGGGATAGTGCACACTCATGCCGGCACGTGCGTTGGACCGGCCTTTACCACATCATGGGTGTTTGATATCAAGGATACGGATGTCTACTGGTGCACAGCTGATATCGGATGGATCACCGGCCACAGCTACATCGCCTACGGACCGCTCTGCCTGGGAGCGACAAGCATCATGTACGAGGGCTCACCCGACTATCCTGACTTTGGCCGGTGGTTTAAGATCATAGAGGAATATGGAGTCTCAGTGATCTATACCGCTCCGACAGCAATCAGGATGTTCATGAACGAGGGCCCCGAGTGGCCTCAGAAGTACAACCTCTCCACAGTCCGGCTCATGGGCTCTGTTGGTGAAGCCATGAACCCCGATGCCTTTGTTTGGTGGAGAAAATATGTGGGCGGCGGATCTGCGCCAATCATGGATACCTGGTTCCAGAGCGAGACCTGCGCTCAGGTTATCGCGCCTCTCCCCATAACCCCGCTCAAGCCCGGATCGCCTTCCTTCCCCCTGCCCGGATACAACGTGGAGGTAGTGGATGACAAGGGGCTGCCCGTGGCCGCGGGCATCACAGGAGACATCGTAATAACTGAGCCCTGGCCGTCCATGCTCAGAGAGATCTACCATGATCCGGCCCAGTATATCGAGACCTACTGGTCCACCTTCCCGGGAAAGTATTTCTCAGGTGATAAGGCTCGCATTGATCAGGACGGCTACATCTGGGCTCTGGGACGGGGAGATGATGTTCTCAAGGTGGCAGGCCACAGGATCTCCAATGCAGAGGTAGAGGCCTCGGCCGAGAAGCACCCCGCGGTCTCCGCTGCGGCAGTTGTGGGCAAGCCCGATAAGGTGAAAGGCGAGAGCATAATAGTGTTCGCCGTTCTGAAGCCCGACGTCCAGGGTGACGCCAACTTGCAGAAAGATATCAAGAACTTCGTGCGCAAGACGCTGGGGCCAATCGCCATACCCTCGGATGTCATCTTCGTCGCCGACATCCCCAGGAATAAGGCAGGAAAGCCGGTGCGCCCTCTTATCAAAGCCAAGGCGCTCGGACAGCCTTTGGGAGACATATCTGCGGTCGTTAACCCCCAGGCGCTCGATCAGATCCCGCTCGTCAAGTAGAGCCGGGTCCAACTTTTTTTTTTCTACTGCAAAGCTACTTAAATATAATTGAGCTAATTATTTTACATGGAGCGGGATCAATAGCTAATTTATATCATATGAAACTATTATCTTAGTGGTGAGAAGCATGGGCGATACTATTGAAGTATCCAGAGAAGCCTTCGAGCCGATAATTGATCTGGTCAAACTCGGGCTGTTCAAGGACGAGAAAGAGGCTTTGAAGAATCTTGTACTGGATCAGGCAGTGGCAAAGGTTCGTTACTTCGATTCCAAGATCTCTGAGATGAGATCGATTTACAAAATGAGCTTCAATGATTTCAAGCATCGCATCGAAGAGCGGCAAGAAGTTGAGGTCTCCGAAGAATGGGATGACTTCATTATCTGGGACAGTTATGAATCGGCCCGGAGCTACTGGGCAAAAGTTGAGACCAGATTAAAGGCCAACAAGGAATGAAGTTCAGGATATCCTGGATGCTATCTCCACCAGTGAGATCGTCCAGGAGCTAGCGGTACTCGTTTTAGTAGAAGAGCCAGGAAAACAAGCATTGCGCGCCAAAGCGTCTTTGAAAGGCGGATATATCCTATATATCACTGAGGCATTCGGAAAAGACTTCAGAAGCTATTCCTACCATGCCCAAAAGGATGGAAAGATGGTGCGAAGATGGGACAACGCCCCACATTGGCCGGAAATGAAAACATTCCCCCCACCACTTCCACATTCACAGTGAGAAAGAGGCGCTGGAATGCCAGGAATTTTTTGTTCTGGATGTACTCCAGGAAATTAGAGATCTCATCAAAAGGGAAGGCTGTTAATGATCAAAGAAAACCCATCATACTCTTGACCCACTAGTATTTCCAGACCCCACGCCAGAGCTACTCTGGCAATCAAGATATATGCGCTTCGCCATTTTTCGCTCATGCAAGTTGGAATCGTGGTCTCCGACCCGAAGGATTGGACCGCCCAGGCTCTGCTGGCCTCATTTTCCAGAAAAGGCATAGACGCATTTTACCTTGATTTTTCAGAGCTTATCGCCTCCATCGACGGCGATCTCGTTCTTCAGAGCTGCGGCATCGATCTCCTGGGTCTGGATGGCTTAGTGGTCCGTGACATGGGCAGAAGAGGGGCAGTAGATGTATCATTTCGCTTTGAGGTTTTGTCGACTCTGGCGCAAAAGGGCATTCTTGTCATCAATCCGCCCCAGGCCATTGCCAGGGCTGCGAACAAGTTTGCCACATCCAGAGCGCTGCACGATTGTGGTGTGCCCACTCCCAGGACGATCGTGACCACCAGCCCGAGGGAAGCGCAAGCGGCTCTTGAGGATTTTGGAGAGGCCGTCTCCAAACCGCTCTTCGGATACAAAGGCAGGGACATCGTTCTGCTGAAGAGCGGCGACCAGTCAGACCTGGACCGTCTGAGAGGCATAATTGAGAGTCAGGGACTGGTCTACCTGCAGGAGTTCATAAAAACAGCCACCAGTTCCCCACGCGATATCCGGGCCTTTGTAGTGGATGGCAAGACCTTGGGCGCCATATTTCGCGTTGCCCCGGCAGGGGAGTGGATCAGCAACCTGGCCCGCGGCGGCCGGGCTCTGGCCTGCCCACTCACTGCAGAGCTGGAAGACCTGGCGGCAAAGGCGGCCCGGGCTGTGGGCGCTGTCTACTGTGGGGTCGATCTCCTGGAAACCTCACAAGGTCTAACGGTCATTGAGGTTAACGGAACGCCCTCAGGAAAAGGAATCTTTGAGGCATTGGGGATAGATGTGACAGAAGCGATAGCAGATCACGTAATCGCGCTCACAGATTCAAGAAGGTGATAGAAAAGCATCAAAATTGTTATCTACGAGGCCGTCAAGCCAAGAGCCATGTTTACAATACTCACCGGTGCACAGTTTGGTGATGAGGGTAAGGGCAAAGTAATAGATCTTCTGGCAGAGAATTACGATATCGTCGTTCGCTTCCAGGGCGGCGACAACGCAGGCCATACCGTAGTCGTGGGTGGCAAGAAGTATAAGCTTCATCTGGTTCCGAGCGGCGCGATCTTCGGCCGCAGGCTGCTGATTGGTCCAGGAGTGGTGCTGAATCCCAGAGTCCTTTGGAATGAGATTCAGGCACTCGAATCAGAGGGGATCAAGCTGGATTTAGGCATCGATGCCAAGACAACGATCATCATGCCCTATCACATTGAGCTCGATAATCTGCGAGAGAAGGCAAGATCAGTGAAGATCGGCACTACCAACCGGGGCATTGGATTTGCCTATGTGGATAAGACCGCTCGCGAAGAGGTTCAGATGGGAGACCTCACAGATCCTGCCTTGCTTGAAGCCAAGCTTGATGAGATTGCGCCGGCCAAGGAGAAGGCCATCGCAGATATGGGCGGTGACCCCACGGTAGTCAGGTATGCACCCTACATCGATGAGTATCTGGAGATAGGGAAGCGTCTGAAGGAAAGGGTAACGGATGTCTCGCGAGAGATTAACATCGCCCTGATTGAGGAGAAAAGCGTCCTGGCCGAAGGCGCCCAAGGTGCATTCCTTGATGTGATCCATGGCACCCAGAAGTTCGTGACCTCCAGCTTCACCACAGCGGGAAGCGCATGCGCAAACCTCGGAGTTGGCCCTGTTATGGTAGATAACGTTGTAGGCGTGATCAAGGCCTACATCACACGCGTGGGTGAGGGCCCCATGCCGACCGAACTCAAAGACGACCTGGGCGAAATGATGCGAGAGAAGGGTGCGGAGTACGGCACAACTACAGGAAGACCACGCAGATGCGGATGGTTCGACGCTGTCCTGGGCTTGAAATCCGTCTATCTGAACGGCTACACAGAGCTGGCTCTGACCAAACTGGATGTGCTGACAGGCATAAACCCCATAAAGATCTGCGTTGGTTATGATTTAGACGGCGAGACGATCGGCTATCCGCCGGAGAGCACACGAGAGCTAGCCCGCTGCAAACCCATGTATGATGAGATGCCGGGCTGGACCGAGGATATTACTGAAGCAAAAGAGTATGATGATCTGCCCAAGAATGCTCGAGACTATGTAGAGCGTCTGGAGGATCTGCTCGGCGTGGACGTCTCAGCAGTATCCGTAGGAGCCGGAAGGGAACAGACCATCTTCCGCGATGAGACTGAAGAGTGATGCCCCAGGCATCAATATATGGCGTCTAATGGTATCGAACGAGATCCTAATGATACCACAGGCGTCATTCAAACTACCAATTTTTAAGAACTTTGTGTGAAGAGATAAAATTTATTTTTCAGGTCAAGTCCCTGTTTCGGGATCTTCTTTCACAGGTACCCTGATCAAGAAGATATTTATTCTCAGAGAATCAATTCTATATCATATCTCTCTTCAGAAAAAAGGGGTTTGGAGTCTATGAAGAAATTCGCTACAATGTTATTTCTGATCACGCTGATCAGCTTATCCGCGGCATTACCTAATACACCTGATAGTCAGGTTGGGTTCAATTTCGGCAGTGCCAATCTCAATCAGATTGTGGATCCGTCAAGCTCAGCCTACACGGTGAATATCAAGAGTTTTTCATTTCAGCCAGCCACGTTAAATGTGCCTGCCGGGACGACCGTGACCTGGAATAACCAGGATAGTGTGCAGCATACCGTCACCAGCGATGTACAAGGCCTGTTCGATTCTGGTGCGATCGCTCCAGGAAAGAAGTTCACCTACACCTTCCCAGCACCGGGCAGCTACAGCTACCACTGCAGCATTCATCCAGGCATGAAAGGAACGATAGTCGTGGCGGGAACAACAGATCAACAGTTAACCCAATCCATATTGCCAAGAAACCTCTTGTCTTCGTCCGCCATCCAGGGAATCAACCCAGGCTCAGCCCAGGGAAATTCGGGAAATGGAGGGTCTCCATTATGGAGCGAAAAGCCGCTTAGCGCTCAGACAACCGCGGCAAATGGAGGAACAGAGGGCGCTTTGCAGAGCAAGAGCCTGCAGCTAAATGTGCCACTCGGCCAGAACGCAGGGCAGTTATCCATGCAGAACGCTGCGGTGGCTTCCAGCCTGCCTTCTACCCAGAACGCGATCCAGCAGTTCTCCCAATACTATCGTTCTGCATCCGAGGTTCCAAAGGATCAACTGACAGCACCTACCAAAATCGATTTGAAGGGAATTGAACCCACCACGATCTACTTCGGCTCGACTCAAAAGGCAGTGCCCTACTCGCAATATCAGACCTATGCTCTGACCACCGGCATGAACTCCCTTTGGATTCAGGGGGCTTCCAGCTGGACCCAGTATGCAGTGGTTCCTCAGGGCTCTACGCTCAACATGATCACAATGTCCCCAACGGGTGGCGAAGGCTATCTTTACGAGGTCTATCCTGATGGAACCCTTGACAAAAACGGCTACTACTTCTATCCTTACAATCAGATAGGATTTTATGCAGACCAGGTGGGAGAACACCAGCTGTTCTTCAACATAGGCGGCCAGCCGAGCAATGTGATTGTCATCGATGTAATTGGATACCAGCCACCAGCTCCGCCGGTTTATAGCTTCGCCAGTGTAACTATCAGTTCAAGCTGGCTGCGAGGGTATAATGTCTACGTTGACGGCAGCATTCGGGCCACGGAAGGAACGACAGGAGAGCCCGATGGCACAGTTACCATCAATGTGCTGGGAAACCAGTACCACAACATAGTCATTGATGGTTCCGGGTTCACATTCTCGGATTACAAGTACTTCAATGCCGGCTATTCCTACACGCTCAACGTGTAGGATAGCTTTTTTTTTGTGCTTTTGTATATGGCATATTTAAAAATTTTTTTTTCTTTCTTTTTATCGTGGGCTATTGCAGAATTTGGGTCTCTTGCTTCACAGAAATTTAAAAATATAACTTCAGACAACTATTCATGATATGGAACCCATTGGGGGATGGCATCTAGTCTTCTATTTTGGAAATTTTTTAGCAGACACGGGAGTTGCGATCTTTGCAATTACAGTCTGGGAATTCGATAAGAAGATGGAAAACTACAAGAAGGAGCTATCCGAATCAACTGTAGCTGAAATAGCCTCGCTGGAATTATTGACAAGGCGACATAGAAGTCTGGTTATGATACAATCATTCAGGAACATTTCCATCATCTTCCTGGTGATCGGAATAATCGTTCAGTTAATAGCTTTGCTATCCTCCATTCAAATGCAAGATGTCTCAAAATAGCTTGCTTCTCATTTTTGCATTGCCGCAATCAAAACATAAAATGATTCATTGCATACCGATTGTTAATCTAGATTGATAGATTATTTATATAAATAAATCTATGCTCATGGATAGCATCAAATTCCGATTATGTGGTTGTCATCAGTGCATGTAGACACAGCACCGAATATTGACCAAGTGCTCGGATGAAGTACAATATTCAACTTCGCATCTGCTCGATTGGTTACAATTTTGATTGCATCGGAGATCTCTTTATCATAGTTATATTGAAATAGATAAAACAAATTGATCTGCGCGGGTTCTTTATGAGAGATGTGTGTTCCTCGACCAAAGATTCTAAGATAATCTTCCAATATTTTGGCACCTGTTGAAGGGATAATTTCAATACCAATGAATCCAGAATCATATAACATTTTTAATACATCCATTAAATTATCTGCCCTTATTCCATCAGGCAAATTTTTTTGACTCTTTTTGATTTTTCTATTTAAATCTTCGAGACAGATAGGGTTTGATAGACCATAGAGCGAAACCATGATTTCCTTAGTTTTTAAATCGCCATATCTTCTCTTTGCCTCCTCAGTCAATTCATTCTCAAATTTTGTTCTGCAAAATTCGTTTACTGTATCTTCAATTACATCTCCATCTATTTGGCCACGCCTCAGTATATCTTCTACAGATTGATTCAATCGGCCCGATTGTTTTTCTACAGCCATTCGTGTTATCCTCAGGAGTTCCCGGGGGCGCCAATGAGTATGCCGGCGTATAAACAGGAATGAATCTTCAAAAAAATTCTGACCACTATCTCGATGACTGATTCTCTTGGGAAAGAGTTCGTTCCAGGCATCTCTCTTTAGAGATCTTCTATTAACCCTTCTAAATTCCCATTCTATGCGTCGATTAATAAAATACTTTAAATTCTCTCTATTCCATTCAATAGATCCAATATATGGAATGATCCTATTGGGATTGTCCAGACTGTCTGGCCTGTATCTATGCCAGGGTATGCAAATTCTGATCCACTGGCTCGGCTCCTGATATTTGATAAAGATACGAGTGAAAACATTCAATAAAGAAATAACAAGCGGTAATGCGAATCCTCCTTCATCCAATTCTGTTTTTGGGGTATCTATAGGTTCTATCACAACAAATGGTTGTATCTTTAGGCCTTTTATATCGATTAGACATTTATTTATATTCACTAATGTAATCGGACGAAGTGTCTCGCAAAATGTTCCCTGCATCGTCTCAACTCCTCTTAGCCCTTTCAAGTTAATATCTCCAAGTGCCGAGAGCAATGCAGGAATTCTGTCCCAAAAACGTGTTAGTTTATCTTCTCTGCGACCTATGCTGATGACCTGATTCCAATGATCGCCGTTGTATGATCCATAGTGTTTTCTCAATTTGTAGAATAAAATACACTCACTTCGGATAATTTCTGCTATCCAAATGTTTTCGAGCGTTCTCTTAAACAGTTCATTATCTGCATATTTTCTCCGGAGAATTGCCAATGAAGCTGTTCCTATCGAATATTCTCCGATATTCCATACATCTTTGTTGCAATCTTCTGTTTTTTCAATCTCTTCATTGAGGTACCTGGACTCATGTAAGACAAATGCGCTTTTGCCAATTCCCCACTTTCCCATAATTATGGATTTTTTGGCTAAATCCTTAGGCTGCTCTATATAGCATTCTTTCAATAATTTATCGTTCCACGCATTTTCATCTCCGAATAGCATTCAGATACCTCGATCAAATCCGGCACGTAATCGCTCATACCTAAATCGCATGCTATATTGCCGGCTCATCGCTGTTCTCTGTGGGTTCATGCGCTTGGCGCTGGAGTCCAACAATTTTTCAGTAGTCCTCTGTGCACTATGCGCCTCTGTGGTTAAATGGTCGTTAGACACTGGTTATGACTAATGGTTGCGAAGTAAAACCGCAGAGTCGCAGAGTCGCAGAGTTGCGCATAGAGAAATAAAGCATTCCTTACCACACCATATAGCGAAGAGCCATATTACTATTGAAGCTCATTCGTATAAGAACTTTTTTGATTAGTGCTGCGTAATGCTAATTTCGCAAAAAATATTTATGATTCTCCAGTCGTAATTAGAATTATCACTAGCAACAAATGATCCGTCCAGCTTTCTGCATGATTCAGCAAGATATATATATATAGAAACAACGAATACCGACAAATGCCGTGATTCATGGTCGGCAGGAACAATAGCATGGCAATTCAATATAATAAATTAGCGGTCTGCCTTTGTTGGAAAACTAAGGAGGTAAGCGTTTATGAAACTATCAATTAAAGCCCTGATACTGGTGGCCTCTGTGGCTCTTTGCCTCATAGTCGTGCCAGCGTCCTGTGTACCGTCTGATGACCAAAATTCCAGCGCCGGATGCAATATTTCAGCCTACAATGGATCTGCTGACGAGATGGGTCTCGAGGGTAATGGCAGTTCTTCGGAATGCTACACAGATAATGCATCCATGAAGAGGCCTGTCAGGTGGATCATGCCGGTTTATTATTCCGGCGACGGTTTTGCCATGAGCGGCAGCCAAAACAATCAGTATCATATCCTGAAAATGAGTATCGCAAGCCTGGTCATTTTTGACTCAGCTAAAATCGATAGTCTTATTTCTGATAACAAGACTCTCGGACAGATCAAGTCGGACATAAGGACAGAGATGTATTCCGAGATGGATGCCGCACCAGCTAATGGAAGCCTGAAGCTTGGAAATAGCTTTTACATGCTGTCCAATGTTAAGTCCAAGACCAGAGGCAGTGATAATTCAACAGTAGATGCCGATCTCGTCGGCCCGGTAACAAATGGCGGCAATAGCAACGCATCGTTGGTCGCAGGTCATATCTCAATAGCAATCGCCAACCATGAGGGCAGTACCATAGGAAAGGGCAAACTGACCATGAACAGTGGCAATTACAGTGGCGAATATGATGCCCTCATTAAGATAGAATCAGAAAGAAGAGAATCGGAAAGGTTCGATATGAGAAAGGCCGTACTGAAGAGAAGAAGCTGATTTGATGGACACGCATAACATTCATCCCATGGGAGTTATGTGGCAGAAATTGAAATAAGAATAGGGATGAGAAAATGCCTGAAGAGTAGATCGAACTGCCCTATCGAAAGATGAAGCCGGATCGCAGCATCACGAAAATTTGATGGTCTGTCTCGAGAAGCTTTGGGCCTAACATTTTTTTGGGAGGCTTTCTTTCGAGCTCGTGGTAAATTGCCTCCATACCAAATCAATGTGGATTAATGATATGAAGTACTACCTTTTTTCCCTCGTACTACTTGTGAAAACTGTGGAGTGAAGCAGTCAAAGGTTCCCTGGGCTCGAAAAGGTAGCGGCTTCACTTTACTCATGGATTCTCTGATAGTCCTGATGGCTCAGCACATGACTGTTACAGCCATTGCCGAAATGATTGACGAACATGATACTCGAATATGGAGAGTTCTGGAATATTATGTTGCGGAAGCTAGATGTAATGAGGACTTTTCAGAGGTAAGATCTGTTGGCGTAGATGAGACATCAAGGGCTAAAGGCCATAAATATGTTTCAGTATTTATAGATCTTGACGAGTCAAGAGTAATACACGTATGTGAAGGAAAGGATGCTTCAACTATTGAGTCATTCAAAAAGGATTTGGAGCAGCATAACGGATCTAACAAAGATATTAAAAATTTCTGTTGCGACATGTCACCAGCATTTATATCAGGCATAGAGAATAACTTCCCTAATGCATCAATAACATTTGATAAGTTTCACGTTATGAAATTGATGAACGACCTTTTTTTCAAGATTACAGCGTCAGGATTCGCTTCGCGATCCTGGGCACATGAAGGCACTATCGTATGAAGAGATGGTGGAGTGAGATCCTCGTTCTTCTGGCCGCCATCTGGACATGACCTGACAGCAGATTCAGTCTTTGATATCGATTAATCAGGAACCTGAAGGGGAGCCAAATAGAACCATAATCTGAAGATATGAAGTGACGGGATTGGCTGTTCTTAATGATTGATTGAGTCTATATACTTTGATATAACTCTTTAGAGCATGGGTGAAAAGAGCATTGAGTCTTTGCTGGAGAGATAGCAGGATGAAAAAAAGCAAGGAACCATCAACCGATAGAAGTAACTACTTTGAGGAAAAATAGGTTGAGATAATAATAGGATCACAAATTATAAATTCATGGGAAGACCAATCTCAGAACCCCATAGATTCGAACACTGTTACGGATTATAACGCCCGGGCAGTAAGATGGAGAGAAGCTTAACCGGGCCGATGCATTGAGATGAAACAATAGGAACAAATGCAGTGCCAAGCTGAAGGGTAAGATAATGCGGACAAATCATAAAGTTGGTAAATCCGTCTCTACGATGGAACTGATATTGTTGAAGGAATGGGGCTGGTTTGAATCGAGTCATTCGTACCAAAACAATGTGAACACCCAATATCATCCAGATTGTAGGATGCTAGGCGGATTGCAGCATTTATCAAAGAAGATACCAGACACTGCAGACGGCCTGAAACAATGGCTTTACAATTGTTACATTGATGGATTTTAAGAACATCCGACCATCTTTTGCATCGACCAAAATCGTCTCTGTCTGACTGCAAAATATACCATCGTCTCCAGCAATCTTCAAAGCCGCTTCGCTGGACCGATATTTGGCGCATTGAAGGCCATTACATCGTCTTGGCATGGAGGAAGCCGCAAGTTATATCCACACTCTTGCTTTGGGTAAATCATAAGGTCGCACCAGAGGGCCGGGTGAATCTCGTTTCACCGAAATGGCGGCGGCATACATATTTCGATTGGTGATAATCTACAGTTATCCTGTTATCCCCACTAAAGCGATGGTTCCTCCATGCAGCACCAAAATTTACTGTGATTTCGAAAAGGCTTATAATGTAATAGTAATTATATTTCATCCAATGCTGAACATCATAGAGCTATGCGACAGGCAACTTTACGTGGAGAGTGACCGCTGGCAATGCGGCTTTGGCTATGGTGATCCGGTTAGGCTCGGACTGGTCCTGGAGGCTATAGATCTTGATGATAAAGAGGGCTACTCTTTCGTCATCGACGCCTGCCTCATTCCTCAGCCGGAATGCATGGATGAGGATATCCTGGAAGAAGCTAGAATGGAGGAAGCAAGCTCCGATGGTCAAGATGCAAGAGTGAAGCTGATTCGCTACGCTTATGAATGCTATGGAGGAGTGCCAGTGAACATAGATGCCGTCCAGCCTCCCAAGAATTCATGCGGAGCCTCCAGCTTCCTGGCAAAGAGCAACATAAAAACAGTGATTGCTGGAACTGGAGAAGAGATGGAGACCCGCCACTTTCAGGATCTGCAAGAGGCCATGTCCTTCGCCCGCGACTTTTATGCCGTTTATGCTCAGGCCATCTTCGGCTTCATCGATGCGGTGCTGGACAACCCTCTCCGGGCCGGAGGAACGGGCAGGGACAAGATCAGGCAGATGGCAAGAAAATAGAATTCAATTGCATTTCAAATGACGTTTCTATTCCTGAGCGATTCATAAAAAAATGGAGACGATCCGACGGCAAAAGATGTACCATCTCCTTATATACGTTTAACGTCGAAATGTGATACCGTCAGAGTCGAATTACTTCTGGCCATTGCAGCCAATATCCGGCACTCCGGATAAAAGAGGATTGTAATAATGACGTACTTTCATGTGATGCATGGGTTCCCGTTTATGGGATTTGGAACGATCTTAATCTGGCTGGTATCTGTGGCCATAGCCTACCTGGTCTACAAGGATGCAGAGAAAAGAGGCATGAACGGACTTCTCTGGGGTTTGCCGATCGTTATACCCTGGATAGGCGTACTGTTCTTGATACTGTATTTGATCTTGCGAGACTCGAAGCACCATGCTTCTGGCATTATGAATGCTAAAACGAGTCCCGAGGATATCCTGGATGAGAGATATGCTAAAGGAGAGATAACCAGAGAGCAGTACGCGCAGATGAAAGAGGACATAAAAAAGCCCGCCAGCAGCGTACAAACAGATGAGCAATAGAACGATAGCAAGAAGGTTGCGGCTCATTTCCAATTGCCTGATTCTACCTCGTTCAAGTTCTCAATAAGATACGCAGCTACGATTGGAGTCAGTTTGTGCCGCCTGCAGATGGCCAGCACACGATGAAGTTCGTCCCTTTCCATCGAGGTTGTATGCTGAGCAACATGCAGCATTGCTCCCTGGTACCCCCCCTCCAGAATTACCTTTTTTACCGACTGCAGTGTCAGGTCACTGATGTGTATCCCTGTGGCCCCTATCTTTTTGATCGCCTTGACTGTATCTTCATCGAATTCCATATCTGGCATGCAGGAAATGGATGGACGGGGGGACTCCTGGACAAAATCTAAAGCCTTTTTGGAGACGCCGTTCAGTATCAACTCAGACGCCAACTTCTTCAAGGTCTTTCCCTGTAGGATAGCCTCGGCTTCCAAAGATCGGTAGGCATCCGGCGTTATTTCAATTCTGGTATATCTGACGCTGGGCATTGATGGTGACGCCTCTTTTATTATTGTTTGATGCGCTTTCGGTTGCTGACATGTTTATGCGCAGATTATGTATTAAAAGACTACGATTTTGTTACGGTTAATCGGCAACTTTTGTCTCCTGGAGACACGGACACTTCAGAGCCGCCAGGATGATTCCAGGGTGAATAAATTTAAACCAGAAACTCCATTTGCCCTGATGGAATGAATTCCTTTGCTCTTTTAGTATAGGAGCCGCTATAGGAATATAAAAGGAGATTAATATGCCTGCAAAACTAATGGAATACTTCAACAAACAGCCGAGGTTGAGCGTTCTGAGCACCTCAAGCAAAAATGGAATTGTCGATGTAGCAGTAATAGGTTCGCCCCAAATGGTCGATGAGAAGACGATCATAGCGGCATTTGCCAACGGCCGTACATTTGCCAATCTTAAAGAGAACCCAAATGCTGCGTTCATTATAATGGAACCGGGAGCGGGGGTCCTTGATTGGAAAGGAATCCGGGTTTATCTAAAGATGAAAGAATATGTCACATCAGGCCCGAAGTTAGATACCTTCAAGATTGAGACCGCCAAGATCATAGGCGAACAAGCGGCAGATATGATTGAGGTACAGGTCACGTTCGAGGTCACTGAAGTCCGGCCTCTGATTGACTTCGGTCAGGGCTGGGAGGCATCCATTTGAGATATCCTTAAAAATTTTTGTTGTTCTAGGTGAAGTGATCCAGGAAAGAACTGTCAGGAACTGTCAGCCGCTGTGAACTATGTCCGTGGCCGTCCCTGGCTAATGCTTCACTATTCACATTCGCACCCCACACACCTCGTCCTTATCACTCAACCGCCTGTAATAGACCGCAAGATGGAGATCGCAGGGAAGATGCGGCCAAAATCAGAGCGTGTGGAGAGGAGAGGCAAAGAATGTGGATTTTTGATTCTTACTATAAGGGCAGCGTGGAACTGTGGGGCAGGGAGAACGGCCTGATCAAGGCCAGCGCATTCTTCCCGCCATCATTCTACATGCACCTGAGAGATCCGCATGCCCATCAGGAAATGATTGAAGGTCTGGAGGGTCTCTACAGGGTCGAAGAATGCAGTTTCAGAACCATCTTCGGCGCCCTCCAGGGTTACAGGATCTTTGCCGATCGCAAGGTTGCTGAGAAGATCGAGATACAGACACGCTACTCTGCCGAACTCTACAACGTTGACGTCCGGCAGGATCAGCGGTACATGGCCGAGCACGACATCTTCCCCTGCGGAGACCGGGATGAGTCCAGATTCTCTCCCGATTTCGAGGTACCGATAAACGGCATGGAAGTGGAGGTGGCCGGGGACCCTTCCAGGCCCGCGGATTTCTCCTGCATACAGGTCCTCAACGGCAGAAAGAGAAGGCTGGAGGGATCAGAGAGAACGGTCCTCTCCGATTTCCTGGAGCTGATCAAGTCCTATAATCCCGATCTGATACGCCTTTCCTATGCAGACACCTGGGTCCCACTGATGGTCCGCAAGGCGAAGAGGTACGGCCTTGATCCCACTATCAGCCGCAGCGGCTGGTTCAAACCGATGGCCTCCAGATCTTATTGGAGCTATGGAAAGGTCAACCACAAGGACGGGGCTCTAATTCCAGAGGGACGGGTGCTCATAGACACCGCCAAGAGCTTCGTCTATCAGGAGAGCGGGCTGAAAGGGGTGCTGATGGCCTCAAGGCTCTCCGGTCTCTCCCCGAACCTTGCTTCCCGCTTCACGCCCGGGACGCTCATCTCCAGCTATGAGGTTTTTGAAGCCTTGCGGAGAGGCGTGGCCGTGCCCTTCAGGAAGAGAGATGCCGAAAGCGAGAGAAATATCTCGGAGCTGAGATGCTGTGACAAGGGCGGCATGATGTTTCAGCCGGAGCCGGGGGTGTACGAAAATGTCCATCAGATCGACTTCACTTCACTATATCCTTCGATCATTGTGAAGTATAACCTCTCCCCGGAAACCCTGGAGCACCCGGAGATCGAGGGCTTTCTCAGCACCGTTCTCTCCTCCTTGCTCAACCTGCGTATTGAGACCAAGAGGCTGAAGAGGACCAACCCGAAGTTTGAGGGAATCGATTCGGTTCTGAAGTGGATGCTAGTCACCTGCTTCGGCTATACAGGCTATCGAAATGCCAAGTTCGGCCAGATCCAGGTCCACGAGAGGATTACGGCTGCATCCAGGGAGCTTCTCATGCAGATCAAAGAGATGGCAGAGAATATGGACTTCACAGTTTTGCATGGCATTGTGGATTGTCTGTGGGTTACGGGCGAGCCCATATCGAAGTACAAGGAAGCTGTGGAGCAGGAGACGGGCATTCTCACGGAGGTTGACACTTTTGACTGGATCGCCTTCCTGCCGATGGCTGACGGCTCAGGGTCATACAACCGCTATTTCGGCAGACAGGACACAGGCAAAATGAAAATCCGTGGTGTCGCGGCCCGAAAGGGAGACACCCCTGAATATGTCGAGCGAATGCAGATGGAATTGTTCGAGGTCCTGGCCGGGGCAAGGAGCCGAAAGGAGCTGGCCATGGTGGAACCCAAAGCACGAGAAGTTCGCGCGAAGTACACAAAGAAGCTTGAGAATAACTGCATCGACATCAAGGAGCTGGCCATTCACCGTCGCGTAGGCAGGCCGGGCTACTCCCGCAGATGTGCTGAGGCATCAGCTGTGCGGGCTCATAAGAAGCAGGGGCTGAGCCCGGTACCCGGCATGAAGATCGGCTATGTGGTAAAAGACGCCAGTCGCTGGGAGGTGGATACGGTTGAGAGCGCATCCGAGTTCGATGCTGCATATTACAGAAAGCTGCTGGAGAAGGCCTGGGAGGAGGTGGCCTATGTGTTTAAACTGTCTGGCAAATAGGGAGGCTAATGCCGGCATTGCCCATGTTGCGTTCAATGGCAGCGCCAAGCTCATTCATCTTTACAGGCTTGTTGATGAAATCATCCGCACCGGCGCTAAAGCACAGCTCACGGCAGAACTCAGGATTGTACGATGTGATGACTATTATCTTCGGACCCTGCGGCCAGCGCTTACGGATGATTTTGGTGGCTTCAATTCCATCCATCTCCGGCATCTGGACGTCCATGAGCACCAGATCATAGGTGTGTCCCTCCAGAGCCGTCAAGACCTCCTGGCCGTTATTGGCCAAATCCGCACGGTAGCCGAGCTTCTTTAGTATGATCAAGGCTACCTTCTGGTTCACCGGATTATCCTCAGCAATAAGAATGTCCAAAGTCGGTCTAACCTGCATAACCCTCACCATTCGTAACGCACTCTTTATATAAGAATTTTTCATTTGTAATTAATTACGGGAAAGAGTCCTCATATTATGCATATGACAGCAGTCGGTTCATTTTATACTGAATGCCAATTCTATGTTGAAGTTAAGTAATTCATAACTTAAACTTAATTTAAATAACAAAATTATTTGTGGACAAACATTCTATTTATGTAATTCAGATATGATGCCCAAACAGGTATACTGTGTGCCTGTACTCCTTTTGGAGCCCATCAATTTCTATGTGAGTGCTCGGGAAAAAATCCGAATTTGCGGAAATTCTCTGGAGAAGTCATTAATAGATTGCAGCCCCATTTTGCTGCTGTTATCTCAGGGTTTCGTGATCATCCTCGGCAGCATCTGTGGAGCTAATATAATGCGACAATCAGAAATATGGTACAATCGTGTCTAAGCCGCAGCCAGAAATGAATCTGAGAAGAGACCCAGGCAAACGTTTTTCGCCTAAAGATTACTAAGCTGTGGTCGATGAAAGAGCAAACCGAACAAATCGAGCATAAAGTGGCACAGAAATCCGAATCGCCCGGGAAGGGAACGATTATTGAGAGCTACTTTTCAACCCCCACATTCCAGGCCCTGACTATGGGCGTTCCCTTCTGCATCTTCAAGCTGCTCTTCGGACTGCTTGCGATTCGGGCCGCGGCAGAGCAGGGGTCCGCAGCCCTTACGGCCTTCGGCTGGCTGATCATCATCTGGGCGGCTGTGGATCTCTCCATGAACCTGGCCAGGGTCTTCTTTCATCTATCAGGCAGGGCTTCTACAATTGAATACTGCACAATCGCCCAGGCAGGAAGGCTCTTTGGTAGGCCCCGGCTTTTTCTGGCAATAGACACCCTGATCTCCTTCTCCATAATCTGCTTCGTTCTCTGGTCCGGCTGGATAGTGCGGCTTGCCCGGGTGGAGTCTTACTTCTGGTACGCTGCTACCACCCTGAACCTGATCAGCATCTCTGTGGTTAACATATGGATTGAATTTCGGAGAGGGGCTTGAGCATAGAAATGGCACTGATGGGAAAAGGGTTAAAGAGATGGGCTTTCCTGATTATCAGGTGATATTATGGAGGCAATTAAAACCATCAAATTGGCGGTCTATTGTGTGATCGCCTTAGGAATAATCATCGTCAACGCCACAGCTCAGTGTAGCGTTGCAGATACCAACGATACCGTTGCCGTTCCGGTTGAGTCCAGCTCTGGTACCTATGAGAACACCACTTATGGATTCAGTATGAGCTATCCGGCAGGCTGGATGGCCGAAGAGGCAGAGCCAAATTCCATGAGTATGGTAGTTGGTTTTTTGGCGCCTGGTGAAGATATCGATAATCCCATGAACTACGTGACTGTGCAGATTGAGAACCTACCCCCCAGCCAAAAGATTGCTCTGGATGAATACACAAGTGCCGTCATCGGCAACCTGAAAAGCTCCTACAATGACTTCAAGCTCCTTACCACGAAGGAGATCACTCTCGGGGACCTCCCAGGAAAAGAGCTGCTATACACAATCGACAACGAAGGAACACCTTATGAGATCCTTTTGCAGTATACGATAAAGGATAACATGGCTTACGTTCTCACCTACTATGCAAAGGAAGATAGCTATGTTCAACTCGAGGACGGTGCGAGGGAGATCCTGTCCTCCTTCGGATTCAATGACGCCGAATCAACGACTGAAGATAGTGGGGCTCTCTTGACCCCACTACCGTTTTCAAGGAGCTAGAGTAGACTATTGTGGTTGTACGGGCAGAGGATTTTTGGATTTTTACATCCTCTGCCAAGTAGCAACCTCAACTATCCGGCCAGTTGCATCGTGATTACCTTCTCGCCTGCAAAATTAGTGGTCAGGCTCCCCTCCTGGTAATGCTGCTCCATCTGCGAGAGCTTTCCCGTGGAGTCGTAGGCGAAATATTCCCTGAAATCCACCTGGTTCGTCCTCTCCAGGATTATTCCATCTTCGCCGCTCCTCACCACGCTTATCTGCATTCCCGTATCCGGGTCTGTATCCACGACTCCGGGACTCACGGATAGTGCATCCAGGGGAACAAAATCTCCCATGAGCCGGGACGCACCGCATACAGTATTGAAGTAGATTGTAGTCGCGCTATTCTGGGAATAGGGGTCCTCCCTCATCTCGGCGAATCGATTATGAACCGCCTGTACGGTCACCTTCGATGCCAAAGCAGATGTCATAGGCGAGGCGCCCTGAAACTGCAGTATCGACTGGCCCTGATAACTCCAGGTCTGCCCCTGAGACAGCCATTTGGGCAGACTACCATCCTTCCAGGGGATTTCCAGGCGCCGGAGGTTATGCAGCTGCAAACTGGCATGGTTGCCGCTGTTCTTGACAACTCCCTTATTCCATTCTCCCTCAGAGGAGTAATCAACCGTATGGTAGAGCAGGACCCCTGAGTCCAGGTCGTAGACTACGGCCACTTCAAACGTTCCTGAGCTGAAATCGAACCTTATGGCCTGGAAATCCTTGCCGTCTATGGAGAAGGGAATCTTTTGTACCGTCAGGTCATCGCTTGCCCTTTCAGGAATCTTTTGCAGGACCTGTGGATTGCACCAGAAGTCACCGATCCCGGCAGGGACAACGGAGCCGTAGCTGTTTACCTTGCGCATCCCTCCATAGAGATCGGGGGCATAGGCATCAGTGGACGTTGCAGCCATGCCATTTTCCAAGGCCACTACATCTACCTGAATCAGGCCGTTGCCCGTAGAGCCCGACCCCACATCTTTGTTTTCATTTATTCGTCCCTCGAAGTCCGATGTGCTGGCAAGCACATAATATGTCGCCCTGAGACCTTCAGTCACCCACTGCGGGGCAGCGGCCCTGTTCAGCTCAGGATATCTTATGGGCATGGGATTCTCACTGCCGCTGGGTAGATTCGGTGCACCAGAGGCCGTAAGGATCAAGGCAAAGAACATCAACGCAAAGCACATCAATGCAAAACACAGGCCATACCTTGAAGTCATGTGCGTCCTGTTTGCTCCAAATGGTTAAATCTGTAGTCCTTCTCTTCCGACTTTCTATCCTCAGGAATCACTGATTCCCTGATCGCAAGGGATTAATCAGATGCCGAAAATTTCCGTTTGAGGCGGAAAAGATGCGACCTATGAGACTTCTCTCCTGGAATGTGAACGGCCTGAGAGCCGTCTATAAAAAGGGTTTTGTGGAATGGCTTATGCGGGATCTGCCGGATGTGCTCTGCCTCCAGGAGACAAAGGTCGCAGAGGATCAGATTCCAGCCGAGCTGAAGAGCCTGCCAGGATACACTTCCTATTTCGGTTCAGGGGAGAGAAAAGGCCGAGATGGAGTGGCTCTCTTCTCCAAGACAAAGCCCGTCAGCGTGCAGTACTCCTTAGGAATCGATGGCTTTGATGATGAGCACCGGGCAATCGTGGCCGACTTTGGGGACTATCTGCTCTTCAATGTCTACTTTCCCAACGGCAAAGCCTCAAAAGAGCGGCTGGATTACAAGCTGAAGTTTTATGATCACTTCCTGGACCGCATAGACCGGCTGAAAAAAGCGGGCCGGAACATTGTGATCTGCGGGGACGTCAACACAGCTCACAAGGAGATCGATCTGGCAAGGCCCAAGCCCAATGAGAAGATCTCAGGATTCCTGCCTGTGGAGAGAGCCTGGATCGACCGGCTGGTAGAGCACGGGTTCCTGGACACATTCCGCCTCTTTCACCCGGAGGGCGGCAACTATTCCTTCTGGGATATGAAGACGGGCGCACGCGAGCGCAACGTGGGCTGGAGGATCGACTACTTCTTCGTCAGCGAAAGTCTGCGGGACCGCATCCAATCGGCGTTCATCCTCAAGGATGTCATGGGAGCCGACCACTGCCCGGTGGGGATAGAGCTGAAGGTCGATGACTAAATTGAATTTTAATGCCCTCAATCACCGAGATATTCAGCATACTTGCCGTACTCAGCAATCGTAGCCCTCATTGGCGATCAGGTCTTCCGGGCCAAGCACCCTTACGACCAGCTCAATGGTCCTCGTCCAGCCTTTTTTTGCCGCAGCTATGAAGACGTTAGTAGTCCCGCAAAAATCTTGTATTTCTCTCGTGCGACCCTGTTGACCTCTTTCTCGACATCACGCTCAAGCTTATCGAGATCTACCTTTTGCGCCTCTTTTATGACTCCTTCGAATATCACACGCAGATCGATCTTCTTGAGAAGGATTGAATCGCTTGTGGCTTCGCCTATGACGAACTCATCACCTGGCTTCATGTTGAGTTTGGCCCTCAAATCGGCCGGGAGCAGGATTCTGCCCAGATCGTCGAGCTTTATGGGCATCGGGCTACATTCACCTAAGTTTTATCTGGGGTTAATAGTATTAAAAAGTTAGTATCATCCTTCTGTTCCCGCTTTTGGCTTTCCTTAGATGGTTACGAAAAGGCATCAAATTGTTTTGTCTCTTCAAAAGAATGGGATATATCCGACGCACACGGCCTCAGCGTGCCCGCATCTGCCCGCGCGCGGGAGCCCGGGGCGATGCCAGCATCTTTCCTATTTTGTAATCGAAATCGTCAAGGCGAGTCCAGAAAATTATGGACATCTGCCAGTTCTGAACAAAAAAGTTTAAAAAGACGGACAGCAGATGCCCTGCAGATCTGCCGTCTGTTCGAGGAAAAGAGTTTTATCGATAAATTGAGAATCAACTTTCAGGCTTAGTTGTAGGAGGATAAAGAAATTGAGGCTGGCCTGGCCACCGCCCATGCATCTGATTGCGTCTTTTTTGATCTCCCTATTAGCTCTCGCTCTCGCCAATCTATTTCCAGAATCTATCCAGGAGATAAGTTCGCTCCTGGCCCTGGCTCTGATCATTCTCATCCCCGGCTATCTTATTGTTCTCTATCTGTTTCCTACCAATAGAGACCTTGACTTGAGCAGACGCATCATCCTCTGCCTCGGACTCTCCGCAATCCTGGCGGGCCTTATCGGCCTTGTTCTGATGCAGACTCCCAGAGGGCTGCAGCCCGCATCCCTGGCGACAATTCTCTCTCTCCTGTCCATATTCCTGAGCGCGATCTCTTACATCCGCGTGTCAACGCAGCCCCGCAGGAGGGGATCCGTCTCCCGGCCAAGGAGAGGCAGTCGATCACCAAATATCTTATCCAGAATTCCTGGAGCCATCACAGGCAGGAGCCGGCATACGGCTCTTCTGGTGGCTCTTGCAGCGGTCTTATCCGTCGCCGCCATCGCAATTGCCTTCAGCCTTAACCACACTTCATCCAGCGAGGGAGCCACGCTGGAGGTCTTCTGGCCAGGAGTTGCATTGAATTCGCAATCTGCTCCGTTAGAGCTGGGACGCGATTTAGAGGCCATAGCCAAGATAATAAACCGTGAAAAAAGCTCCACCAATTATACCTTGAAACTGAAGCTCAACAATTCCACTCTCTTCACAAAGGACCTGAATCTGGGCCAGAATGAGACCTGGCAAGGCAGGTTAAGCTTCACCCTGAACGGGAACCCGGGTCTGCAGAGGCTAGAGATGCAGTTGTTCAAAGAAGGAGATTTTTCGACACCCTACAGAGAAGAGCACCTCGATGTCAGTCTACTTGAAGATGCATCCATGAATGCGGCTCAAAATAATCCAGGCGATAATTCAGGCGAATCAAATGACTCAAGCAACCAGGCTTATGCCGCCAATTCCTCTGAGATCGATACCATAGCGAATTCGTCTCCCGTAACTTTGGAGGAAAAGAGCAAGGTGACGGTTCTAAGTGCTGGTGGTGCGAGCTTGGGCAGCGCTTCGGTTTCTGCCGCAAGTACACAATCAGCACAATCGTCTCAATCATCGCAATCATCTCAACCATCGCAATCATCGCAATCATCGCAATCATCCCAACCATCGCAATCGTCTCCGTCTTCAGTGCAAAGCCAGAGCACCCCACAATCCGCAACGGTAAGCAGCAGCGCTGGCGGCAGTTCCAGTGGCGCTAGCGGTGCCATCAGCACGAGCGAGCCGGTCACCAAGACCGAGAGCGGAACTGTATCCGCCGCAAAGAATACGACCGTTTCCGCCGCACCTTCTTTGTCAAATAAAACACCATCCGCGAATACAGCTTCATTCTTTACATCATCCGTGTCATCCGAAAAATCGACGCCACCCGTTGCACCTCCTTCCCCAAAAGCACCTTCAGATGCGTCTTTCTTTACTCAATCGACATCTTCAGAATCGATCGAATCTCCGGAATCGAACAAGCCGCCAGAATCAGCCAAATCTCAGGACTCTTCGTTATCTACTGGCAGCACTCAAGAAGTTTCTGACGGGAATAACCTCTCGGATCAATCCCGTGTTGCCAAGCTCGATAAGCCCCAAGAGAATCTGAACCTCAATCTTCCGCCAAAGCTGACAGGGCTTATTGCAGATAAAGCCAATCCGGTGCTGGGAAGCATAGTTCAGTGGACTGCCAACGCCACAGACCCCGACGGCGACGGGATATACTACAGATTCCTGGAGAACGGCAGCGCGGCGACTGATTGGTCTCAATCCGGTTCCTGGATCTGGAACACCGCTGCGGCTGCGCCTGGCGACCACAAGATCACCGTCCTGGCAAGAGATATGAAACACTCGGCTGTTGACTCCTATGACGACTCTATGAATGCCACCATAACACTCACTTCACCCAACCAGCCGCCGGTTCTGAAGAGTCTCCAGCCTGACAAAACCAGTCCTCAAGAAAAGGGGACAACAATCTTCTGGAAAGCAGTGGCCGTGGACCCGGATAACGATAAGATCCTCTACAAGTACCTGATCAATGGCAAGGAGGCACGCAAGTGGTCCAAGTCCAATAGCTGGAGCTGGCCGACTGGGAACTTGCCGGCAGGAGATTACCAGATCACAGCCCTGGCCAGAGACGAACGACACGCATCAGAGAATTCATTCGACAGCTCAGTGAATGCGACCATGATCCTGTCGGACCCCAACCATGCTCCGGTTTTGGGTGAACTCAACGCAAATAGGGACAGTCCGCAAGCTCAGGGTGCCGTCATTACCTGGACCGCCAATGCCTCTGACATGGATGGGGATAAGGTCTACTACAAATTCCTGGCCAATGACAAGGAAATGGCCGACTGGTCGCCATCCAATTCCCGGGAATGGAACACTTCCGGAGTGGCGCCGGGAGACTATGAGATCAAAGTTCTGGCCAGAGATGGACTCCATGCCGGTGCCGCCTCATCCGACAGTGAACTGGTAAGGACATTTACCATTACGTCATCCGATCAGGTCCTTAATCAGATCCCAATCGTACAGGAGCTAAAACCGGATATCATCAGCCCCCAGACTGCGGGAGCTGTCATAACCTGGACGGCCATTGCCTCCGACCCCGATGGAGACAAAGTCTACTACAAATTCATGGCCAACGACAAAGAAGCAACCGGATGGTCGCCATCCAATTCCTGGATCTGGAACACGACAGGGGCGGAGCCCGCCGACTATAAAATCACGGTCCTGGCAAAAGACGGGCGCCATGCATCAGAGGATTCATTTGACAGCTCTGAGGATGCCGCCTTCGTCCTGCAGGCATCCAATCAGCCACCAATCCTGAAGAGCCTGAAGGCCGACAGCTCCAGCCCCCAGGTTCAGGGCGCAGTAGTTCTCTGGAATGTCGAGGCCCTTGACTCTGATGGCGACCCCATCCTCTACAAATTCCAGGTCAACGGCAGGGACATGAACCGGTGGTCCGAATCCGATAGTTGGAGATGGTCCACCAGGGATTTACCCGCGGGAATTTACAGGATTCGCGTCCTGGCGAGGGATGGCAGACACGCTGCAGAGGATTCGTTCGACAGCACCCTCGAAACACCCTTCACCCTTACTACAGAAATAGACCAGCAGATAGACCTGCTGATGAATCAGAGGGTAACCAGGTCCACGGGAGAAAAGGACTACCATTCTTCCGATATTCAGGTGGCTGTCGCCAATGACACAAATTCCAGAGCCATCCTTGGAAAAAGTAACGGGGATGGTGGGAAAGAAAGTACCGGCATACCACGAAAGCTGGGCTAGAGAGCCAACGCATATTCTTAAATGGCTTAGAGGCGAACAGAAGCGTTGACTGTGTTTATATAATTTGATTGTTCTGATTGATCGCCAAAAGATCCAATCAGATCAGAGAAAGATTCCTTCAGGTAGCACGGCCGCGTCTCATCTAGCTCATTGCCTTCATCTTCGGATTCGAAATGCTTTTCCCATGTAATGACCTAAATGACCTACTAGAAGTGGTTGTCGCGGAGATCTGCTTGGAAAAAGACAGGCCTGCCATATTAGCGTAGCCCTAGAAGGCTTGAGTAGAATTCGGGGAATAAGATTTTGATATTCAGCTTCAAGAACGAAAGAGTGAGAACCACGTTGCTGGCAACTTTCATAAGCCTGGCTTCAATTATCATTATATTAAAATACACAAACGCAAATGTCAGCTGGCAGATGATCTCCCAGGTTGATGGGAGATTTCTGATTTTAGGACTGGTCCTCCACGTGTCCTCCTGGTTCTTCTACTCCATCAGGCTCAAGCTCCTGACATTCATGGCGGGCCACAAAATAAGCTTCCGACTCTCCCTGAAAACCACTCTTGCCTCGAACTTCGTTGCCTCCATTACACCCTCCTCTGCGGGTGGAGAGCCTGTGCGAATAAAGATGCTGGCGGACGACGGTATGAGCTACGGCAGCGCCACTGCGGTGGCAGTGGGCGAACGACTGTTGGATAGCGTGTTCTTCGTGGCAGCTCTGGCCCTATTTCTGATGGCATCCGGATTCTTTACAGGCTTTGGACTTGAGATTGGAGCAGTATTCCTCGTTATTCTCGTCCTATTTCTAGCATTTCTCTGGCAACTGGTCACCCGGCCGCAAAGAATAGTCGGATTGCTGGAGAGGATCAAGAAGAAGACGGGCAACAGACCCATAGTCCTCTCTATAGAGCGAGAGATCTGGCTTTTTAGAGATGCGGGAATTCAACTGTCACGAGAAATACTGCACCACACGCCAGTGATGGCAGCAGTGACAACCTTAATCTGGATGTGCGATTTTCTGGTTCCCTCCGTACTATTAATTGGCATGGGCGCAAAGCCGAACTTCCTTCTATCAATCACGGCTCAAATCATCCTGGCCATAATCGGCCTCTTGCCATTGACTCCGGGAGGTAGCGGCGTGGCAGAACTGAGCATGAGCTATCTTTATTCTATGTTCGTCTCTTCGGCTCTGCTGGGACCTCTGGTTATTCTCTGGCGCCTGATTACCTATTTCTTCAACATCTTGGTGGGCGCGACCCTTACCGGAGCCTCATTTATAATATGGAGAAAATAAAATGACATTAAAATCGCATATAACTCATTTGCGACCTCGATTGATGAGCTCATAGCTCGCGCGAGTTAATAGACTTCACAGGTTGATCGGTTCCATTAAAAAACATCAGTCTATTTTTATAAATGTAGCTGGGAGCCTCATATCCTCACTCCACACCAGAATGAGAGGCGAACCACCCCCAAGCGATCTGGGAAACAAATCCTATCGCAATGGCCATAGCAGAAACATATTTAATAAGTCCAAACGTATGGTTCTTTAGAAAGAATGCATCCTTTGAGGAGAATTTATGAGGCTTATGGGATTTATGCACCTGTTGACTATTTTGATGTTTTTTGTGAGTGGGATCTATGCAACAGAGCCATCTCACATCTTGGAAAAGCCAACAGACCGCGCCAACATGAGCGGATTGGACTATAGCCGGATGGAGCTGGCCGGAATGCACCTGAATCAGTCCGATCTGCGCGGGACAGATCTGAAGAACGCTAATTTGAGTGACGCCTATTTGGAATCAGCCTGGTTGACCGGCTCTAATCTCTCCGGAGCAATACTGATCAGGGCGGACCTGACCGGTGCAGTCTTGAATAACGTTGATCTCAGTGATTCTGATTTAACAGAATCTATATTGAATAGCGCCAAGATCTCTAAATCCAGGCTGAATAATGCCCGCCTTGTTGAGGCCGACCTCACGGAGGCAGATCTATCAGATTCTGATCTATCGGAAGCGGACCTTACCGATGCCAGACTTTTTCGATGCGACCTTACCGGTGCAACGCTTCAAAATATGTACCTATACAACGCCAACCTGGTGGGAGCTCATATAAACTGGGCCGATTTGAGTGGAGCCATTCTCACCAGGGCACAGCTATCCCGGGCTGAACTCTATAGCGCCAACCTCAGCGGCGTAGATATGTCCAACGCAGATTTTACTCGAGCCTACCTCATGAGATCCAATCTCAAAGGTGCAAATTTGGATTCGGCCAGCTTCGCTTATGCAGATTTAACTGAGGCAAATCTGCAAGACACAAGCCTGATGCGCACAGGACTGCAATACGCAGACTTAACTCGAGCCGATCTATCAAATGCAGATTGCTCTGATGCCAATATGGATTCTATCCGATTAGTTGGCGCGAAGATGAACAATACAAAACTAAACCGTGTGAGGTTGCATCAGATCGATCTTCGGGGCCTGGATCTGAACGGATCATCTCTTAAAAAAGCGACCCTTAACGTTGTCTATCTGACCAATGCAAATATGAGCCACGCGGACCTCAGAGATGCTAGCCTTGATCAGGTTGAGTTATCAGGAGCAAATCTGATGCACGCCAACTTGTTGGATATCAGCTATGATCAATTCACACTGTATTCTCTGGCAAGAGCGAAGCTGGACGGGGCGGCTATGTCCGATAAACTCAAGACGGATCTACTAGCCTTGACAGACAAGACCTCAAAGGCGATCGAAGGAGAATAGATACCTTACCAGGCCCGCCCAAATCAGAAGTGGACGGCAGGCGGCGAACTCGCCAAAAGCATGCTACGGTCTCGTCGCAGAGATTCAAGAGGTTACAGGATTCAAGATTCTTCACATAGCCTAAATCTCAGAAAAAAGTCAATCTGCAGGCCATTTGCGACCTGCAGCCATTTGTTTTTTATGCGGTCTTCAATTTCCGGCCAGGATATGTCCTATGATCCGGCCATAAGCCGGTCTGGCTATTAGTGTGCCCAGGATTACACCAACGATGATGATGAGTGCGAATCCGGTAAGCGCGCCAAAGCCCATCCCGAGCAAAGGCAGCATGGCCGCAGCGGTTGTCGCAGCAGCACCGAGTATGATGGTGAATGCCCTGGACAGACGGCCCAGATATACCTTACTGCTGGTAGTGACAGCTTTTCCTACGCCTGCCTTCTCAGCCGCTTCCTCCGCCCTCTCCTTGATGGTACGATCCGATGCAGCGGTCGCTGCCTCACCGCCGCGTATCACCTCATCAGTGATGATGACGAGCTGATCCACTCCCGTCCCTATCACCATGATGATGCCGGCCAGGCTTGCCAGGTCGAGCTGCCCGGCCACTGACCAGATGCCCAGCAACATCACAACTTCGCTTAAGGATGTTGCAATCATAGGCAGTACGATCCTCTTTTCCCGGTAGCGGTAGAATACCACAGCCGCAACGGCCAGGAGAGCGATCAGCCCTGCTATGACCATCTGGACCTTGAACTGCCTGCCCAAAGCTGCAGGTACCTGGCCGGACCCTACTATTACTACGTTGACCGGCAAGGCGCCCTCTCTCAGGTGAATATACAGCTCTTTTGCTTTCAAGGAGCCGGCATCTCCTGTTCCCACACGAGCCTCCAGGCTTCGCACAGGAACCTTCTCCAGGCTGCCTGCCAGCTCCGCAGCTAGAGGCGCGCTGAAGATCTCATCCTTATCCAGATACATGGATATGGGGTGAGCATCAGGGTTCTTGACGGCACCCGCATCGATCGCAGCCTTCTGGAAGACTGCAGCTCCCTCTTCAGAGAGCGTGAATGGCACGCCCCATCCACCATTCCGTTCTCCTTTGGGAATTTCCACGGATTCCACCGCATCTCCGTAGAGCACATGTATGGTCTGGTTGTTATCGGTCTGGATTCGTATCTCGAACTTGCCCGGCTTGCCAATTATATCCTGAGCAGTAGCAACATCCATTCCCGCCAGGTCAATGAGGATGAACTTGTTGTCAACGACTCTGACCTTTATGTCCTGCAGCCCCAAACGGTTGAGTTTGGAATCGAGCACCTTCTTGGTCTCTTCCACCGTAGCTGGTGTCAATCCCTCTACAAAGGCGTCAGCGCCCGGAGGTACTTTGCCACCTACCGGAGCCAGGATAGCATCAAGCGATTCCCTTGTAACATTGGTTCTGATCTCATACTGAACTGGCAAAGTATCTGGGATGATCTTGACATCCGCATCCATTCTCTTCTGGAGGAAGTTGGTTATAATATTCGTATCAATAGCCGTTATTGTGATCTTGGTGATGTTGTTTTGCACCACCATCTTAGACCCTGAATATCCCAGGTCGTCTGGAAGCGTAGCCTTGACAATGCCTGGCACCATCACAACATAGGCGTTTCCAAGCTTTTCTACGGAACTGGCATTGAACTGCACCTCTAGAATCTTCTCGGGGACGACATCGATTTGAGCAACGGCACCCTCCAGCTGGAGCTGCAGATATGATCCTCCCTGCAAATCCAGCCCAAACTTGAGGCCAAAGACACCTATTAGAATTATGGATAGTGCCACGACCGCCACCCACAATACTACTCTCCAGTCCTTGAATAGATCATCTATCAGGCTCATCTTTTTTGCCCCCTTACAGCTTTACGTGGTCTATTCATGTACCATCTCAGACCTTGGGCATTTGTAACCCAGGTGTTAAAGACATCCGCAGCCAGTCCGAAGATGAGCACGGTCGTCATGTCGGCAATAATATCCATTCTGGTGAACGATGGTATTATTAGATAAAGGAAGTTAGAAACTACGATAAGCGAAAAAATGGCGGCAATTGTAGTTCCTGCCATCAAAAGACCGGTTCCCATTGCGCCTTTTATCTTATCATCAGTTGCGCCTTTGCGCTTCAAAACCCTCATAGAGAGCAGAATATCGGTATCAACAGAATAACCGATGAGCATAAGAAGTGCAGCCACGGTTCCGAGTGAGAGCTGGACTCCAGTTATGTTCATGGAAGCCGCTGCCGTCAGGATATCAGCCAGTGCGCTAACAACAACAAGCAGAGAAACCATTAATTCCCTGAATACGATAAATACCACTGCAGCCATAAGCAGGAAAGATAGAGGAAGATACCTCAAAACCTGCGCCTGAAGCTCCTTGCTGTATATAGGTCCCATATGCCTGATCTCGGCATTGGTGCCGTACTTCGAGACGGTTTGCTTGGCGAGATCAGAATACTCCGCATCGCTCATGGGTCCAAACTGAATCATGTATCTACTGCCGATATTTCTTACATCGATCATTGGATACTTGGCATACTCTGCTGCCACTGCATCTTCTGATTCTGTCGCGGGCACTGTTACAAGGGTGCCTCCAGTAAACTCTATTCCCAGCTTTACAGGCGAGCCTGTGTTGAGATAGGTTACCCCCAAGCTGATTAACGCTAAGACTATGATAACTATTGGAATCAGCATCATCTGCTTGGGTGGGTACTTGGAAACGATATCCTCCAATTCCATATGATTCTCCTCGAATTACTCTAATTTTAACCGCAGATTAGTATCCGTTTATGCTAATGTGTTGCCTGATACTTATGCGCCTTCTTAAGAATATTTCAATCTATTTACGGCTTGTCATCAAGCCTTCTCCCATTTTTTGAGGTTTGCCACCTGAGATAGTGTCTTTCCGCGCCGAATTTCCTCGTAGAGCCTGCTTTCCATCTTCTCGACCTCTTTCGCTCTTCTCGCGATCTCGTAGGCTCTCTCCTTGGGTATGACCACGACCCCGCTTTCATCCCCTACGATGTAGTCGCCGGGCCGAACCAATTGACCGCCGCAGGTTATCTCAGCATTGATCTCGCCCATGCCTTTAGGGTCACCGGCGTTGGGGGTTATCCCGGATGAGAAGATAGGGTAGTTCAAAGCTCGGATCTCATCCACATCCCGCACCGCACCGTCCACGACTACACCTTCGATGCCCCGATTCTTGCAGCTCAACGTGGCGAGGCCACCCCAGGGAGCGATATTATTGCTTCCATTGTAGATCACCAGTACATTTCCGGGACCCGCCAGGTCGATCGCTTCTACAGGCTTTGCCCAGTCACCGGCAAAGGTCTGCACCGTGACCGCCCTGCCCACGATCTTTGTTCCAAGGTTTATGGGATGAATGTCGCGCATGGCTCCTTTGCGATGCATGGCGTCAGAGATATTGGGCGTGGAGACTTCCCGCAGGATGGATTCCAGCTCCTCCTCCAGGCTCTTTTTGGGAGCGGTGCTGACTATTGCATGATCTATCGCTTCGCGAATCTTTTGAGCAGAAGCTGTAACATTCGCACTGCGCACAATGCTTCCGCCGACGATTACGATAGCAGCGCCGTTGGCTATGGCCTCGGCACCGGATACTGCATCTATGCCGCCTGCGGCCGCCACCGGAGTCTTTACCTCTGTTACGATCTGCTTCAGGAAGTCGACGGTATCGCGACCTGTCATCTGCTGGTCTATTCCCACATGAACGCAGATGTAGTCCACACCAAGCTGGTCGAGCTCACGGGAGCGTTTCACGGGATCAGGAACTGTCAGCAGGTCCATCATGATCTGCACGCCATACTTGCGCGCCGCCCTCAAGGCATCTTCGACTGTGGAGTTGTCGGAGCTGGCAAGCATAGCCACTATATCTGCACCGGCTTTGGCCGCCATCTCCACTTCCATTGCCCCGGTATCGACGGTCTTCATATCGGCTACTATCTTGGTTCCAGGAAGGGCTTTCTTCATCTCGCGCACAGAGTCCATACCCTCGCTCTTAATGAGAGGAGTTCCTGCCTCAATCCAGTCTGCACCACCTGAGACTGCCTCTTTGGCTATCTGAATAGATCTGTCGAGCTCCAGAAGATCCAGTGCCACCTGTAGAATGGGTTTAATATCACATCACCACCACAACAGCACAAGCCTTAGCAAACGGATACATGGTATATAAAATGAAGCTGGCAGAGATTTCTGAGATAGAGCTTGATGACGATCCCTTTCGCCCTCATAGCCTTGCTTTCACCAAACTGCACGGAAACGGGAATGACTTTGTCCTGATAGATGAGATAAACCGTGAGCAGGTGGCTGAGAGCACGAAGAGCAGATTTGCGGCTGCATGCTGCCGCCGCAGCTTCGGAATTGGAGCCGATGGTGTCCTGTTTCTGGTGAACAGCCCGCGAGCCGACCTCGGGATGAGGCTTTTTCAGCCGGACGGCTCAGAGGCAGAGATGTGCGGCAATGGCATTCGCTGTCTGGCCAAGTACGCATGGGAGACAGGTTACGCGGGCCAGTCCTTCGATGTAGAGACGCTGGCAGGCATCATTCCTGTCCAGGTTCGTGAGATGGATAGCAGCTTTTGGGCCAGGGTGGATATGGGCACGCCCAAGTTTGACCGGCCTGCCATCCCTGCCTGCGGCCTTGGCGAGTTAGTGAATGAGGAGATTGAGGGGGTCCTGGTCACGGCGGTTAACACCGGAGTTCCCCATGCAGTTATCTTTGTGGAAGACCTGGATTTCGATATTCAGGAGATAGCACCGCGCATAAGAAACAGCAGCATCTTTCCGGAAGGAGCAAATGTCAATTTCGTCAAGCCCGGCAAGCCTCTCAAGATCAGGACATTTGAGCGGGGCGTTGAAGGAGAGACATTCTCCTGCGGCACCGGGTCGGTGGCCTCTGCGAGCGTGGCGCGACGGCTGGGCGAGGCCGGAGATGAAGTTCTGGTAGAAACGAAAGGTGGTCCGCTGATCATAACCTTCGAAGGAGAAAAAGCCTTCATGGAGGGGCCTGCGGTAACGGTTTACTCCGGAGAATTGAATGAAGAGTACTGGTGGAGTCTTTCTGGGGAGCTGTAAGAGAAGAATGACGGCAAAACGCCTCGCGGTTACGGGATTCTCTGGTCTGATGATTCTATTCGTTCTTCTGACCCCCGTTTTCGCAGAGCATTATGTAATGGAGCTTGGCAGCAAGAGCAATCCCAATGCCCATCTATTCTCCTACGACCAGAAGTTTCGCGAGAGCACCAACCTGCACAATTACCCTATGAAAATGAGCGCTTCCAAAGAGTTCACAGATGCCACGCGTCTCTCCACGAAGATGGAACTGAAAGCGCTGCCTAACCTCACAGAGATGGTGATAGACGCGGACTTCATCGGCATTGGTCGCATCGGCTATCTGGTGCTAAATCCTGATGTGCGGGATCCAGAAATTGGGAGCATAAAGAATGAGGAGGCACGCGTCAACCACATGTTCGTGGGCAACTTCAGCATTGAAGAGCAGATAATTGTGGCCAAGGATCACATGTGCGAAAGCGGATACCTGCCCTGCGCGTGATTGGCTCCAAAGATATTTGAGAAACGCTTTTTGCAGGGTCTACCCGATCCTTAGGTTTTTACAGAATTTGGACGAGAAAGCTGCTTGCCAACAATATCATCCATCTGTTCCAGGAATTGTTCTTTAGCATGAGGCGGGATGGTCGCGCCTGCGGCGACGTTGTGACCACCACCAAACCCGCCCACGACCTTTGCCGAACGCGACAATGCATCCGCCAGATCAAGGCCCGATCTGACCAGATCCTGCGTCCCCCGGGCCGATACTTTGAGGTCGCCCTCTAAAGTTCGGGCAAAGGCCAGGATGGGCATGGAGCGATCCGCCATCTGGAAGCTCATTCCGGCCACGATTCCAACGATTGTGTCAAGAATCGCGTCTCCTGCATCAAAGTACTGGATGCTTTTCAGAGGGGTAATTCCTTTCGCGCTGACAAACTTCAGGCCGTTGACCAGATTCTGGCGGTGCTGGCTGAGCAGTGTGTGAGCTTCATCGAAGGCTTTCTCCCGATCACCCATGCAGACCCGGAGCCCCACATCGGCATGACCATAGCGGGCCGTGGCATTCAGCAGAGTAGAATACTCACTGGCGTCACGAAGCTCCGTCCCCTCCCGCTCTCTCAGCAGGACATAAACCTCTCCAATCAGACGTTCTAGTTTTATGTTCGAAACGCCGCTACGTAAACCCTTGCGAAGGATGGCTGTCACCAGGCAGGATTTCTCTTCCTGGCTGAGGTCTATCCAGCGCCTCCACTTCTCCCCGCCCAGCCGCATTCCAAGATCTTTAAGAAAGGCGATGCATGCATCTTCTTTTCCAGAGAGTCCTGGCAGATAAGGATCCTGTGAGTACTCCAGCATCTTATAGACGGGACGGGTCTGCCTGCCGAATAGCTTGATATCCCTGGAATAGGAAACGGCTCCGGCAAGCGAACCGATATCCAGAATCCGGCGGTTGAGCCCCAGAAGACGGCCGCTGGCCATATCCTGCAGGTCCCCCACGGCCCCCACAACCGCCAGATCTGCCAGATCATCATTGTCGCCCGGGTTGTGGGCCAGGGCCCTTGCCAGAAGAAAAGAGGTGCCGCTGCCGCTGAGCTGAGTCGCTCCGTCCGCCCCAACCAGATGGGGATTGATATGAGCCAGAGGACGGGTCAGGCAAGCCGTGGGCTTGTGATGATCTGCTACGACCGCCTGAATATCCCGGTCGCAGATCTCCTGAATCATTCCGCTGCCAAGATCCGTGAATACAACCAGTTCAGCACCCAGATCTGCAATCTCATCCAGTGCACCCGCGTCGAGCTGCCGGAAGAAGAGGGGCTTGTAGTCTTTATTCAACCTCTCCAGAGCCGTGCAGATAATAGCTGAGGCGGTGAGGCCATCTGCATCCACATGAGAGACAACGACAAGATTTTGCCGCCTGCGAATCTCTGATGCGGCATCCAGGCAGAGCCCGGAGAGCGTGTCGAACTTCAGAGATATATCCAGGACGTCTTGCATATCGAACACAATTCGGAGGATTATTTTATAAATCTTTGCCGCAAGGCGAGACTAATTTCTCAAAATACTCATTTCTGAGCCGTTCCGATCATCCTCAATCGGAAAAGAGCCCAGAAACTGCTACCTACTGCCTGGAGAGATTTATTTTTCCAGCCCAAATCGTTCCCTGCAGACGTAGGTTTCCGGGAGTATTATTCAATGGGGGATAGTCACTAATTGTTATTTCATTGTAGACCGAAGCTTTTGTGAAAAGGAATTGGTCGAGGATGGTAATGTTCCCGGAATCGTTACTTTGAAAGATATACCTGTCCGTGACGTCACCGGTTCCGTGCACTTCTCCAGTAGCTACTGTGTTATCGGACGACCCCATCTTGAAATCCGTCATAACGGTCCCTGTACCCACAACGTTATGGCTGTAGTCGATATCCACATCTGACAGTGCGGCATTTACCCCGGCCGCAATTATCAATAGGGCACTTACTGCTATCAAAGGGCTGGAGAGGCCTTCCATTTTTAACATATCTCACGCCTGCCTTATCTCTTTCCTTATTTAAGTCTGCGGAAGATCGATGACGTCAAGAAGTCAATATCGATGGCTGTGAGCCGAACAAGGAGAGCGAACCGACCAAAGAGGATTACTATATGAGCAAGAGAAAGACACATTTGGATCCCTATGGCATCTTATAATTCAATGAGGCATTTCAGCCAGCTCGATATAGCACCTACAGTCGCTCGAACCCTGGGATTTGACCTTCCCAGCACTGACGGCCGACCAATCGATTTGGTGGATGGCTGGGGCTGCAAAAATGCGGCCATCATCATTATTGACAGCCTGGGCTATGATCTATTCACGTGGCTGCGACCGAGCATGGTGAACATGTCCCACCTCGCCGAAGAAGGGGTGCTGCTCAGCGCAAAAGCCGCCTCCAATCATACAACACCAGCTATAGCCAGCATCTTGAGCGGCCTTGAGCCCGAGCACCACGGGATCTTCGATAAAGCAGGAGCGAAGACATCGAGCACACCCAGTCTGCCGGAAATGGCAAGCGCCTCCGGCCTTAAGTCTGCGGTCGTAATGGAGAAGAATGGAGCCGAGGTCTATCAGGGCTTGATCGATATTGTTGAAGGGATACCGGATAGCATCCCCCCTGAGGACTTCGACAAAGAGGTTTGCCGTAAAACTGTTCAGGCCATCTTAGAGAGGCCCAGGCTTCTTGTCTCCTACTTCATAGGCATAGATAAAAGCGTTCACCAGGGACAGAACCTGGAAGGGATCAGAAAGGCAGCGATAAACATTGATCACAGCATAGGTGAAATCGTAGGGAATGCAGATGATGAGACTCTATTTGTCCTTTGCGGGGACCATCCCATACACGCCGGGCTCTTCAAGAGGACTAAAGAGCCTTATTGCGTGGCTCTAGTTCTGGCAAGAAGCAGAGCGCAAAGTTAGAATCAATTGGGCTTTCGATAGGTTTAAATGTCGCAAGAAGATAATCAGACTCCAATGGATGAAGATCTCTCCGAGGTTTTTCAATTAATTGCCGAAGATGAACGCAGGCGCAGATATCTCAAGGAGGTCGGCGACTGGCTTATAGAAGAATACTTTGAGCTCCACCAGGCATCCTAACCCTTGCCAATTTCTTGGATTTTTACTTTTGTTGATCAAAACTTTGGTTCTTATGACGCAGGTCATTTTGATCCCGACCAGATCATTCTGACAGATTACTGTCTGGACCATTTTCGTAACTATGATACTTAATCACAGTCATAATGCGCGATCGTGCATATGTCCATTGAAAAATTGTAAACCATATTTCGAACTGCAAATCTAACATTTTTGGCCGCCGGATAAAGTCTGCAGAAGCCCGCAATCATTCACACGACCTCATGTGGCAGAGTGAACACCTTTTGGCATTTTGGGCGGCGTGTCGCGCGCATAAACTTAACAAATATTTTTATGATTGTAGCGGATTTCCCGGTCATTTGCTAATAATTTCGATATTGGTAGCCTAATGTGAAATGGTTTCACAGTAGCATTGCTCTGGCGCGCACAAACACGATCACTACTGATTGCTATTTTCCTAATAGTAATCGCCTGAATTTTCTTTTCACAATACATCGTATTGCGATTTCCGAATCTCGTATCAGACTTGTGAAATGCTATTCTGAATACTTCTAAGGTTCTATTTCGGAAAATAATGGCAAATAAAAGTCGTAAGCCATTAACCACAACTATCAACTATTGGAAAGTTTTATATAGCACAAAAACTAGGTTAATATTGTGCCAGGACGGCCAGACAACCTGTCTGAATACATCAAGACGGGATGAGAAAGGAGGGGCTATTCGTCTGAGGGGATGGATGAACCTTCATAACATATAGTCGAAGTAGGTAGCGTATCGGCGAACATATCGGAGATACGGGCGATATTCGTTCCACATATAAATTGTGTTGGAGTATTGTTCCTATCCCGAGAAAGTTCACCACTGTGTAAGCAAAAAAGATCACCCCAAAAAGGGATGGCATTAGGGAGTAAGCAATGAAGGGGATATCGATGGACTCGAAGAAATGGTCTCTCGATCTTTGGCGAGATGCAACACAGTCGTACGCTCCTCACAAAGAATGGCACAACGGAGTAGCTGAAGGGGGCGTGTTTCAGATCCGGATATAGATCGTCTGTCTAACTGTTCACAGTCGGAAAGGGACGGCGGTGCACAGATTAAGACGATTGTTTCCTCGCCTCTGCCAATTTGATCTAATTGTCGGAAAGGGACGGCAATGAGGTTAGATTGGGAGAAGAGGGTCCAGGATTCGAGGCGCATTGCTGCAAACAGGCTGTGAAAAGCAGAAGAAGGCCAGGGGATTAAGGGACCCCGGGTCAGAATGTCTTTCACAACCTGGCGCAGAAATTAAAGGGATGGCACGAGTTGGGAAGCATCGATCGGGTCGGCAGGAAGGGGTAATACTTGTCGATCCGATCCTGTAGAGATAGCTAAATGTCGTTCAGGTTGTGAGGAGGGGAAGACTGTGAGAGGGCATATCAAGTTGTTTACGTTGCAGATGAACCTGGAGAAGTGCGAACAGCTAAAAATTACAGGAGCCGCAGAAGGCGCTGGCTATGGCCTCTGCCGGGATACCTCAACCTCAATAGAGAGCATATTCCGTCCAATTCCAGAATTGATGTCCGGAAGATGATTGTGGGGATACCATGAGGATCCGGATCGAGATAGAAGACGAAGGGCTCAAGTCCTCTCATGAATTTGAGTCGCAAAATAAAGGCGGAGAGGCTTTGAGAGAGAAGATCATAGGCTTTCTGTCAGCTTCCGGTATCTTTGAGGACAAAGTGGAGAGCGGCGCATCGGCGGGATCTGCTCGCGATTACGGTGGCGGCATCGGGACTCTTATGGACCGTCTGGAAAGCTTCATCAAATTTGAATTTTCAAATACATGGTTTACAACCCAGGAATTGAGAGAGCGATATGAGACAGTGGCGGATGACATCAAGCTCAGTACAGTCTCAACTTATCTGTCCAGGATGAATCGCGACGGCTTGCTGGATAAGAGAGGGAACAGAAATAACCGGCAATACAGACTGATGGAGATGGTCGATCCGGATATGATACCTACTCAAAATTATCAGCGCCAGAGCAGCTATGAAAAAAGAAGAGCAGAAGGCAGATAGAACAGCCTGACCGGAAAGCCATTCTTGCAGATTTTCCCACCACCGCAAATGCAAACTGAACCAAGATTTCCGGTCCGGCCTGTCTGCTCCTGATATGGCAGCCTTTATCATTCACGGAAAATGAATCTCTTTTTGGAAGTCAAATCCAATTCTAAGATGGTCCCAAGAGCTATATTGTCTCATTGAGACGGGTGCGCGTCAGAACGATGCTGTAGGCAGCAGAAGTGTCCCCCGGATCCATCTCCAAAACCCGTTCAAAAGCACTGAGAGCATCTTGAAAGCGGCCCGCAGCCACGAGAGCCAGGCCCATGTTATATTGGGCGTCTGCATCTTGCGGCAAAAGCCTGATGGCTTTCTCATAGCTGGACACTGCTTCAATGGGCTTTCCCGTCATGTTTTGGGCGAGTCCCAGCCCAAGCCAGGCGGAAGCGTCCTCTGGCGCAAGCGACACCGCATTCTTGTAAGCCTCTTCTGATTGGCTGTATTGGCCCGCGAAATAATGAACCTGGCCCAAATTGTACCACGCCATTTCATTGAACTCATTCGCCTTGCAGGCCAGTTGCAGGCTCTCCAGGGCCTCGGCATACATTCCTGAAGTTGCCTGCAGGCTTCCCAGATTGGACAGTGCTGCATAGTTTTCGGGATCTATGGAGAAAATCTCCTGGAAGCACACTATGGCCAGTGAGTTATTGCCAAGGGCTGCCAGTGCCAGACCTTTTCCCATCAAAGCATCGACATCCGAATGCTCCTGGCCCAGGGCTCTATCGAAAAACTGCAGAGATTCGTTATATTCACCATTGAGACATAGAACATTCGCCAATCCCTTATTGCAGCGGGCGCTGACAGGTTCCAGGTTTATGGCCTTACAATAGTAACGGCGAGCAGAACTGAAGTTCCCTTTTTCATAAAACACGTCGCCCATTCCGGAGAGGGCTTCAGAACTGTTTGGATCTATGGCAAGCGCCCGCTTATAGCACTGCATTGCGCGATCTGCATCCTTCAAGCAGAGAAGGACGTCGCCATCACCCATCCAGGCAGCAGTGTTATTGTCGTCGAGCGTAAGGACTTCTTCATAGTATTTCAGGGCAGGTTCGCAATCGTTCAACGCATAGTGAGCTTTTGCGGCTCCTAAGAGACCCTGGACATTTTCGGGATCTTTTTCGAGAACGCTTTCATAGAATGGCATGGCCTGTTCTGGGGATTTATTTCGCAAGAGTGCTTCCCCTTTGCCGAGAAGTGCAGGTACATTATCCGGATCCCTGGCAAGGATAAGGCCATAAGCCACCAGTGCTCCGGCAAGATCGTTTTGTGCAAACAGTGCATCTCCCTTACCCTGCAGCGCCATGATATTTTCAGGCTCCAGTCTGAGGATATGGTCATAGCACTGTATTGCCATATCCATCCTGCCTTGCAAACGCTGCGCCTCACCTTTTCCATAGAGAGCGGAAACATTCTCCGGGGAGACATTCAGAGCCGTGTCAAAGCAGACCACTGCAGAAGTATAATCCTGCAATTCCAGGAGTGAGTCTCCCTTTCCGAGATTTGCCAGAAGGTCGTCGGGCCTTATTTTCAAGGCACATTCGAAGGTTCGAAGGGAGGAGTTGTAATCCCGGCAATCATAGAGAGTCTCAGCTAACCCAAACATGGATTCAAAATCCATGGGGTTCTGCAAAAGTGCCGCCTCAAAAGACTCTTTTGCCAGATCGTACTCCTTAAGTGCGAGCAGGGTTTCACCCAAACCCCGCAAGGCTGCCACATTTCCCCCTTCCTGCTGCAAGACGCGACTGAAGCTCTCCCTGGCATCCTGATACAAACCCAGTTTGAGCAACAGTTCGCCCCGGCTTATGATGATTCCGGTATTATCTTCGTCCAGCTGCAGTGCCCGATCATAGCTTTTCAGGGCACCATCATAATCGTGCAGTAGCTCATGCACCGATGCCGAGCTGCTCCACAAGGTCGTATTATCAGGCTCCAGGCGCAGCGCAGAGTCAAAGCATAGCTGAGCCATTTTATATTTTCCAGTCGCCAACAGAACCCGGCCCTTTAAGCCCCAGGCCGATGCATTGTACTGATCCAGCTCCAGCACCTTATTCAAAGAGTTCAGCGCTTCTGAAGAACGGCCGAGCCAAAAGAGGACCCTACCCTTGAAGAGCAAGGCATCCGCCTTCTTGCCATCAACTTCAATAGACTTATTTATGCTCTCCAGGGCCAGAGAGTAAGAGCCGTTTCTGGCATAATTTCGAGCCTCGAGCAAATAGCGGCTGTAATCGGAGACAGTAATCTCTTCTTGCAGGATTGTGTTTTTGGATTGGCTCCCGGACATGTTCCCGGACATGTTCCCGGACCCGGACTCTGATTCTGGTACTCCCGGCTTCAGGGCAATTGCAGATGAAGCCAACTCTTTTCCGGCCAAGGATATAGGATCCTGAGGAGAAATGGCAAGCGCGGTTTCGTAGCTCTTCAAAGCATCCGAAAAGAGCCCTCTGTCCATGAGCCCATCTCCCTCATTCGTCAGAGCTCGAACCAGGCCGAGATCTGCCTCACCGTTTTTGGGATCAAGCAAGATCGCCTCTTCGAAGATATTTTTGGCTTGAGAGCCGTTTCCTCTGGCAAGCTGCAGCTGTCCCAGGCCCACCAGGGCACGAGACTTGCCATCTTTTGAACTCGGATCCGATGAATTGTTGACAAGAATCAGATCATAGCACTGCAGAGCCTCATCAAATTTGCCCTGCTGCAGTAGAGCCTGACCCCTGGCCAGCTGTGCCCTTAACTCGCCGTCTTTTGCAGCATCGCTCCGGCCGCCAAATCGAGAAACATTCTTGAAGCCTTGCAGCGCTCTATCATAGCGACCTGTGGCAATGGACACATTCCCAATCCCGAGCCACGCGTCGGCCAGGCTGCCATTCAGAGCCAGGGCGCGGTCGTAGCCTGCGCCCGCCCGGCGCCAATCTCCATCAAGCTCTGCAGCTTGAGCCTCTTTCAGCCAGAGCCCCGGATTTTTCGGGTCCTTCTGCAGAGCAAAATCGAAGTAAAGTTCGGCCATTTTGTACCGGCCCAGCCCGGACAGGGCAGTTCCTTTGCCGTCCCATGCCGAAATGTTTTCGGGATCGATCTTCAGGACCTGGTTATAGCTGTCAATGGCCTGAGAAAAGGTGCCGTTCAAGAGTGCCGCCTGACCCATCTCCAGCCAGCGGGCTGCGTCATCCGAGGAGGAGGCAGAGGCTGGAAGGGATAAAAGCAATAAATAAGCCAGTATAATGCATAAAGATCGTGCCAGGACAGGGGAATGAGAGGACTCTTGCAAGGGGATCACTGTTTCTATCAGGATGGTAGATCAGATATATTAAACAGAGCCTTCAGCAATGCCCGAGGACGCACAAATCTTGCAATGCAAAAATTTATCATTTGGTCGACATAGTATTCTCTGTTAATATGGCAGCATCCCTGGCCAAAAGAAATATCCTGATAATTTCTGCATGCGGCTCCTTCCTGGCTCCTTTCATGGTATCAGCCTTGATTGTGGCCATTCCCACTATCGGCATTGAATTTTCCATGAGTGCGGTAGAAATGAGCTGGCTGGCCACGGTCTTTTTTCTGGCAGCATCCATGTTCCTGATTCCTTTCGGCAGATTAGCAGACATTTTTGGCGTCAAGAAGATTTTTTCCATTGGCATTGCCATCTACTTTGTGTCTGCGGCCCTTGCGGCACTGGCACCCAACGCACCGATATTAATCGCGGCTCGCTTTCTGACGGGTCTGGGTTCTGCCATGATCTTCGGGACCTCTTTTGCTCTTCTCAGCCTCTCGCTCCCGGAAGGCGAAAGAGGAAAGGCCCTGGGCATAAATATCGCTTCCAGCCTCACAGGATTTGCCCTGGGATTCTTCCTGGGAGGATTTGTGACCTATTACGCGAACTGGAGATTTATTTTCGTCTTGACTCTTCCCATAAGTGCTATGGTGATAGTATTAATCCGGCTGAGGCTTCCGGGAGAGTTCGCATTCTCTTATGGTCAGAAGTTCGATGTGATTGGGTCCTCTATGATTGCAGCTCTATTGTTTCTGGTAATTCTAGGGCTCTCCGAACTTCCCTCTGTCTCAGGAGCCAGCCTCATCATCGGTGGGGTAGCCGTATTTTTGCTGTTTGCAGTTCGTCAATCCAAAAATCGCAGCCCCGTGATAGATCTCCATCTTTTTCGTAGCAATCGTTGCTTCTTATTTTCCAATGCCGCTATAATGATCTATACCACATCCAATTTTGCGGTCGTCTTTCTGTTCAGCCTTTATCTGCAGAACATTGCAGGATTCGACAGCAAACAGTCGGGTCTGATCTTGCTGGCGCCTACACTGATAATGGCAACGCTTACGGTTTACGCAGGTCGTCTCTCGGACCGGATGAATCTCTACAGCCTGGCGGCGGCCGGAGCTGCTCTATCCCTGGCAGGCCTTTTGCCCATGACCAATATCTCACCAAACACACCCTTTTTGCATGCCTTCCTGGAGCTGGTTCTGGTCTTCGCGGGCGGAGCGCTCTTCTATCCGCCCATGGTAAAGATAATCTTGGGCTCCATATCCAGGGATAAGTACGCTGTGGGCTCCAGCCTGGAAGAGACCATGCGTCTGATGGGAAATGCCAGCAGTATGGCTCTGGTAACTGTCGGTTTCACATTCTACCTGGGAGGAACAGATATCATTCCCGAAAATCACCCGGCCTTTCTGGAAAGCATGAGGTTGATCTTAGTGGTTTTTTCTGTGCTATGTTTCTCCAGTTTGCTCTTGATTCAGATGGCTTCGCATAACAGGACGCAAAAAAAAAGATTACGGACGGAACCTGACGCTCTTGATCCGGTGAAATAAACGTCAAAACGCTTAAGTTGGTTGGAGGCAATGAAGTCAAGCGGATCAGGATCAAGCTATGAACGATAAATATCCCGGCAGTGGTGTCCTTCTCACGGGTTATGAGGATCACGAGAACCTGGGGCTGCGCTACATCGCCGCTTACCTTGGGGCCCATGGTGTCAGAGCTGTGATAGAGCCCATGACCAGGTATTCGAATGATGCCCTGATAGAGAGGATGAAAAGGGATACACCAAAGATAGTTGGTTTTTCCCTCATATTCCAGGGGATGTTCACCCAGTTCAAAGACCTCATCGGACGGCTGAGAGATGAGGGCATTCGAGCCCACTTCACAATGGGAGGCCACTTCCCGACGATAGACTACGAGACAACACTCACTCTGATGCCCGGTCTCGACACCGTTGTGCGCCATGAGGGCGAGGAGACGCTCCTCGAGCTTTACGAGAAGATCGACCGACCCGACCTCTGGCCGCAGATAAAAGGGCTGGCATGGAGGCATGACGGAAAGATAGCGGCATCAGAGCCACGACCATTGATAGAGAACCTGGACCTGTTGCCTTTCCCGGTGAGAGATGCCGGGATGAAAACTCAGATGGGAATGCCGGCAGCGTCTATCCTATCGAGCCGGGGATGCAATTTTGATTGCAGCTTCTGCAGCATCCGCAGGTTCTATGGAAGCGCCCCAGGCCCTCTCAGAAGATCGCGCTCCCCCAAGAACGTCGCAGATGAGATGGAAGCCCTCTACGGAAAGGGGGCCCGCGTCTTCGACTTCAAGGACGACGACTTCGGTATGATGGGGCGGTCGAGGAGCCGATGGATAGAGGATCTTGCAGGGGAGCTGGAGAGTAGGTCCCTAACAGAGAACATAATCCTTAAGGTAAGCTGCCGGATAGATGAGATCGAGAGCGAAGCGCTGCAGAGAATGAAAGGGATAGGCCTTGGTATGGTCTACCTGGGTATAGAGTCGGGCTCGGAGGATGGTCTGAAGAGCTTTAACAAGCATTACGGTGTCGGCGAGATCCGCGAGACGCTGCAGACCCTCCAGGCCACCAGGATGGGCTTTGAGTACGGCTTCATGATCCTCGAGCCCTCTTCGAGCTTTGACTCCATCAGGGAGAACATCTCTTTTCTCCAGGAGCTGTGCAAGGGAGGCAGGGTCGTCGCCCATTTCGCCAGGACCTACCCCTATGTCGGGACGGCTGTGGCGGCACGCCTCAAAGCGGAGGGAAGGCTCAAGGGAACTATAGACTACCCAGACTACAGCTACCTCGACGGCAGGATCGACCTCTTCGAGAGGTTCTTGAACAGGGCCTTTGGCCGATTTCTCTTCGAGACGCAGGGGCTCGTGAACCAGATACAAAACTCCTTCTGGAATGCTCTCCTCCTGCAGAGATTTGGCAGAGATTCTTACGACGTGGAGGGCTACACGAAGTATCTGATGATGCTCACGGACAGATGCAACAGCTCCACACTGCTAGCTCTCTCGAGGGCAGTGGGCTATATGGAGGAGAGAAGCGAGGTCGAGATCCTGCGAGACTGGAAGGAGATGGAACTCACCATCCAGGGAGAGCTTCAGGCCCAGTCCAGAATTGAGAAGCAACTGGACCTCCTGAACAGCACATATCACACCATGCCGGAGTTCTGGAAAGGGGTATAGAGATTCAAATCCAGGGTCCTGGGGTGAGCTGGAGACGAGATTGCCAGGATGTTGCGCTCTAGCAGTCATGCTTACCGAGCTGTAATCGAGCTGCTCCTCTGCCTGATAAATCGAGCTGCTCCTCTGCCTGATAAGTGCCCGATCCGTACTCACTGAAAACAAGTGTCGATCCGACTACCGTTCCAATTAGGTGGTGAACGGAATCAGTGAACCTGAACTCGCCCGAAAAAAATTGTACACTGTTAGTGACGGTGTAGCTTTCAAAATCAGTGGAGATCTTGCCTCTGGTAGAAGGAATCCCGTGCCCTGCACCTCGCCGTTGATATCTGCTTTTGCCGCAAGCTTGACGGTTCTCATGATGATCTTGATCTGGCCGCCCAGGGCAGCGGATTTGGGGTCGCGCTTGACGTCTTCATCTTCCAGGGGCTCGAATAGGCTTGGCGTTCTAATTTTATTAATATTTTCTACTCGCCTAGCGCTTTGGCCCCCATCTCAAGGTAAGTTGCACATCATCATTCGATTTTCTGGTTCCGTATGCCTGAAAGCTGGATCAGACTTGCGTCAGATGCTTTGCAGCGGGTTCCGCGCGCGGGTGTTGCGCGGGCCCGGAATGGGCGCCCTCAACGCCGGGCAGGCTTGGACAAAACAAGAGAGAAGGTTTAGTTTGAGTCCGGGGCCATCGCCGGAGGTGGCCGTACCGCAGATCGTCATCAGCGAGCCTCCGGGGCCTGCGAGCGCGCGTGCGTGTCGGGTGGTTCCGGGCGGGCTCGTTCTCTTGCGGGACTAGTCATGATAATAATGCATCTGAGCTGTTGGATATGCACCATTCGGCGGTCTTCTCAATCATGTCAAGAGTAAGGGCAAGGCTCCTAAATTGTTCCCCGCGGACGCGGGGTCAGGGGGGCCGCCACGGCCATAAATCGGGCCCCTGTCACCCCAGCGCGTAAAACCGCGCGGAACCCCGGAAGAAGTTGTGGTATGATTTTTCCTGCGAATAGAATTCATTTGCTGATAGGATTTATCTGATGCTTTCAAGGACATCGGTCCGAACATTCTTCCGGGGTTCCGCGAGTCGGCCCTGCGGGCCTCCCGCGCTTTGGGTGCGGGGCGCCTTTCCTGGGCCGCGGCTGGCCGGGCGACGGCGGTCAAGCTGCAGACTGATAAAGAGTGCAAAAATGCTGGGCCATGTCTTTTCGCATAGTACGAGACACCTGGAAGGCCCATGCCGCACTAGGCCGAAAAATAGGTCATGGGCGCAGATTTTATTCATTAGCGAGTCTCCCGGCGAGCAGGCACGTGCAGGTCCGGGAGGCAAGGACAAGAGTGCAGGTGACGCACACATCACAAGGCTGAAATCAGGCTTTAAGACCCAATTCCTTGGCCTTTGCTAATGCAGCATTGGCCTCTATTGTGCGACCGGGCGACTTGAGGAGTGTGAAGGCTTTGCCGAACCAGGCTTTAGCGTGTTGCGGATTGAGCTCGATGGCCACATCGAATGCTTGTAGTGCCTCATTGTAATCACCTTTCGAGACAAGAGCAACGCCTTTGTTGCACCAAGCATCCGCTAATTTTGGATCGATCTCGATGGCCTTATCCAATGCCTGTAGCGCCTCGTCATACTCGCCTTGTTGAATGAGAGAAATGCCTTTATTGCACCAGGATTCCGCGAGGTTGGGATCGAGACGGATGGCCTCGTCGTACGCTTTGATTGCCCCCTCATATTTGCCTTGTTCAAATAGAACACTGCCTTTGTTGTTCCAGGCTACCACATCTTGGGGATCAATCTCGATGGCCTGATTGTATGCTTTGATTGCCTCATCATATTTGCCCTGGCCACTCAGTGCAACGCCTTTGTTGTCCCAGGCTAGAGCAAATTGTGGGTCGAACTCAATGGCCTGATCGAATGCTTTGATTGCTTCATCATATTTGCCCTGGCCATTTAGTGCAACACCTTTGTTGTACCAGGCTACCGCGTCTTGGGGATTTATCTCGATGGCCTGATCGATTGCTTTGATTGCCTCATCGTATTTGCCTTGGCCAGATAGAACATTGCCTTTGTTGTTCCAGGCATCGGCAAAGATAGGATCGAGACCGATGGCCTTGTCGTATACTTTCATGGCCTCATCGTACTTGCCCAGGCTATCGAGAGCATTGCCTTTGCCAAACCATGCATACGAATATAGGGGATCGAGGCGGATGGCCTCATCGTAAGCCTGGATGGCCTCATCGTATTTGCCCTGACCATCGAGAGCAAGGCCTTTGTTGTACCAGGCATCGGCATAGGTGGGATCGAGACGGATGGCTTCTTCACATGCCTTCAAGGCCTCATCATACTTGCCCTGGAGGATTAGAACTTTGCCTTTATTTTTCCAGGCTACTGCATTATTGGAATCGAGACGGATGCCTTCATCAAAAGCCTCGATCGATTCGTTATATCTGTCCTGTTGAGAGAGAGCAAGGCCTTTGTTGTTCCAGGCATCCGCATATTCGGGATTGAGCCTTATAGCCTCATCCAAAGCTTGGATGGCTTCATCATTCTTACCCGCGAGAGCGAGAGCTCCGCCTTTATTATTCCAGGTATCCACGAGGTTCGGATCGAGACGGATGGCCTCATCGTATGCCTTGATAGCTTCATCGTGCTTGCCCTGATAAAAGAAAGCGATGCCTTTGTTACTCCATGCATGGGCATAGGTGGGATCTAGACGGATGGCCTCATCGTAAGCCAGGATGGCCTCATCATAATTGCCCTGACCATCGAGAGCAAGGCCCTTGTTGTACCAGGCTTCCGCATCTTCTGGATTCAGTTCAATCGCTCTGTCATATGCTTTGATGGCCTCATCGTAATTACCCTGACCATAAAGAATAAGGCCTTTGTTATACCAGCCGTCCGCAAATTGTGGATTAAGTTCGATTGACTTATCGAGTGCTTGCAATGCCTCATAGTACTTCCCTTGTTGAGATAAAATTACACCCTTGTTGCACCAGGCGATCGCCAATTGTGGATTCAGCTCAATCGCTCTGTCGCACGCTTTGATGGCTTCATCGTGTTTGCCCTGGTCAAGAAAGGCAGCACATTTGTTGCACCAGGCGAGTGCCAATTGTGGATTCAGCTCAATCGCCCTGTCATATGCCTTGATGGCTTCATCGTATTTGCCCAGGTCATCGAGAGCAAGGCCTTTATTGTGCCAGGCTTCAGCATAATGGGGATTTATCTCAATAGCTTTGTCAAAGGCTTTAATGGCCTCATCGTACTTGACCTGACCAAAGAAATCAACTCCTTCATCCAGCCAATCCTTTGCAGTTGTTTGCCCAAATGCCGGGGCACAGAGCATAGCTAAAGTCATCAACACAAAAACAAATTTTACTTTAATGAGCCTTCCTCCATTTTTGAGTATCTGTCTAATCTATCGAAATAGTTTGTGCAGGCGGGCCCAGCTCGTTCGTCAGACTCTTTCTGAGAAGATCAAGATCCGGAGTTTTGTCAATTCGATTCTGGATATCTTTTGCAGGATGGAGGCTCTGATCTACGCAGCTGCTTGTGCGTGGATTCCGCGCGGTGAAACGCGCGGGGGGAAGGGGGCGCCCTCAACGCCGGGCAGGCTTGGACAAAACAAGAGAGAAGGTTTAGTTTGAGTCCGGGGCCATCGCCGGAGGTGGCCGTACCGCAGATCGTCATCAGCGAGCCTCCGGGGCCTGCGAGCGCGCGTGCGTGTCGGGTGGTTCCGGGCGGGCTCGTTCTCTTGCGGGACAGTCATGATTGCATCTGAACTGTTGGATATGCACCATTCGGCGGTCTTCTCAGATACGTCGAAGAGTAAGGGCATAGGCTTCATAGATTGTTCCCCGCGGACGCGGGGTCAGGGGGGGCCGCCACGGCCATAAGTCGGGCCCCGTCACCCCAGCGCGTAAAACCAGCGCGGAACCCCGGAAGAAGTTATGGTATGATTTTTCCTACTAATGGAATTCATTCGATGAAGAGATCTATTTAATGCTTGCAGGACAACGTTCGCACATTCTTCTGGGGAGCCCGAGCAAGCGCCTGCGGATGCGCGTACCGACCGGGCATGGGCGGGCAAGAGGGTGAGCGAGAGAATAGGATGAAAGTCAGCCCTCCCATTTTTTTGCTGCCATCTTAATCAGACCTCCTTCAATACCGCCCTCTCCCCAATCAACATACAACAGCCCATATCGTCCTTCGGAGGCGGGCTGACGCGGGATTTCGTACGCTTCCATCTGGGGCCTTGCCCAGCAGTGTGAAGTTCTCGACCAGCCTCTGATCGGTGAAGCCCCCGGGCCAATGGATGCTCCGGTCCGCAATGCCTGTGATCTGGCCGGATGTCTCCAGGTAGGAGAGAGTCTTTCCGAGGCTGGTTTTATAGCTCAGGTTGATGAGGCTCGCCTGGGCATATTCGTCGCTCCAGCGCAGGTCTCGATAGTCGTTCTCGGCCCTGAGGCCAGCAGCCCAGCTTCCCCTCAGGGCGATGGAACGGCGGGAGAGGTTGAGTTACAGGGTACTGAGATCTGGGTCGGACAGCCTTCGATGACCACCTTTGGCGGAACGACCCTGAACAGCTCACCTGTCTTCTGGCTGAGGGAGTAGAACCTGTAGAGCATCTCGACCTGAGCCTGGACGACATCAGTAAATGGTATGCCCACCCCATCCGGGAAGAACTCTGCTCTCCTCTCATACAGCTCAGTTCCGGGCAGAATGTCCAGGACATTGGGGAGCACTCTGGCTGAGGGCCTGGCCTCGTCTATGAACTGGAGGATCTGCCCAAGGGACTCGACGGTCTCTCCCGGAAGCCCGAGAATGAAGGAGCAGTGGGTCTTTATCCCCATCTCCTCCACCATGCGCACGACCTGTTTTGCCTGTTCTATGGAGAAGTCCTTCCTAATAGTGTCAAGGACTCTCTGGGAGGCGGATTCTATCCCGAAGAAGATCTCCTCGCACCCGGCATCTTTCATCGTCCCGACGAGATCTTTGGAGAGGAGGTCTATTCTTGTGCTACACCCCCACTTAACGGGCACCTGCCTTCTCTTCATCTCGCTGCAGAGCCCCTCGACCCGATCCTTGCGCATGGTGAAGTTGTCGTCCACGAATGAGACGTTGTTTATCCTGTACTTCTCCACGAGGTACTCAATCTCGTCCACGACCCTTGAGTTATCTCTGACCCGGTACTTCCTGCCGTGCAGGGATGCAGTCGAGCAGAAGATGCAGTTGAAGGGACAGCCTCTGGTGGTGATAACGGGCATGCACCTCACAACGCCATTGCCGATGTAGGCCTCAGGCGAGGGATCTAGAAGGTGGTACGCCGGAAAGGGGAGGCTATCCAGATCTTCCATCCTCTCCCGCAGAGGCGTCGATATTATCCGGCTGCCATCTCTGTAGGATATGCCGAGGACGTCTGTGGGAGTCTGGCCGCCTTCGAGGCTTTCTGCGATCTCAGAGAGGGCGTGCTCACCTTCATACCGTACAACAATATCGACCTCCGGCACCGATTTGAGGATCTCCTCGTGGGTGAATGTGGCATGCACGCCGCCCATGACAACTTTTATGCAGGGATCGTAAGACTTTACTGCTTTCGCCACATCGACTGCATTTTTGTAGTTGGAAGAAAAGGAAGTGATGCCGACGATATCCGGTTGGAACTGGGCAAGCCTCTTATTGAGGTCTCCGGGATGAAGGTTGAGCATGTCCATGTCCAGGATCCGGGCTGAGAAGCCGGCCTCATCAAGGAACGCCGCGATGTAGCCCAGTCCCAGGGGAATGCTTGCGATCTTCATATAGCCTAAGGGTATCCTGCCGCCTGTCCAGTAATGCGGATTGATGAGGAGGATCTTCAAAAAATCACCCGGTTATATCCACAAGATCGAGCTCTTCCAGGAGGAGAAGGAAGGAGAAGAGGTCCCTTGTGAGAATGCTGCTCTGGACATTCGGCCAGAGGGTCTCAAGATCCGAGATGATGGTACCTACACTCTTCTCCCCATCGCAGAGCCTGCAGACCTCGGATCCCGTGCTGTTGATGAAGAATGGAATGTAGGTGTCCGGGTGTATGCCCACGACCTGGCTGCCACCGTCAATCCAGTGCCTTGCGTGCCTTCTCACAGGATACTTGCCTGCGAACTCATCAAATCTTATGGTGATCCCCTCCCCATCATCGGGGAAAGAGACCTGACAGTCGATCATCTTCTCCTGAGCAAGGACCTCGCCAATTCGTACCGCAAGCTCAGTCTTAATATCTCCGGCATTCTTCGACCGTAAGGGAAAGATGGTTGCCACTGCAGGAGGATCGTACTCAACGCCCGGGAGCACTCTATTCACTCCGCCGCTCTACAGCTCAAAGTTCGTATCGCGGAAGCAAGGCGCCGGGTCTACGATAACCGTCGTCCAAGGCTTTATCCTGATGGGTGCAATGATCGGGTTGATGACGATGCTCGACCACTGTGGGTAGTATCTGTCAATATCCTCGGCCGGGATATTCTTCAGGCTCTCTGTGACGAGGGCCGTGACCTTTTCCTTCAGATCGATGGCTGCATTCAGCCTTTCTTCAGGGTTGCTGTTTGCTGCCTTGACGTAAAGCTTCGCTACTCTCTGCATGAGCTCTTTGTTATCGGCCATCATGTTCATGATAGCTGACATCGTCTTGAGTTGGCAGACCTGCTCGCTTGTAACCTTGAAGTCGGGCAGCTTTCGCGCGGCCATCTTTTCGGGGGCTTCTTCTTTTGGCATAGAGTATAATAGCCAGGGATAACTTAAATTGTTTTTTGTATTTGAAATACGTATTTAGAATACGTACTTAAGGTTAGATCGCGTGCAAAATGGTTTTCCAACAACATCGATCACAATAGAGTTATCTCAACCGGATCGCCATCATTCAGACCCAAAGCCCGGCGCAGTTGTACTGGCGCTACGATTTCTATCAAATCCGCTGGATAGCGGCTCCGCTCGGGCCGGACGACGGCGGCCTCGATGCCGTTCAGTTTGATGCGATAGCATTTGCACTCGCCAAAGCTTTGGCCCTCATCCTGGAAGCCCTCGATCCGGATCGCCTGCTGCCCCAAAGGGAAGGGCGCCTCCAGCAGCACGTTCAGGGTGCCCGGGAAAGGGACGAAGCCCAGATGCTGCAAGAACTGGCGGCTGTAGCCCTCCCGGGAGATGAAGTACTGGGCCTGACCAAGACCCGCTGCAATTTTTCCTAGCATGAATTCAACCATCTTGTTTTCAAAGATGCTCGAGGCATCTTCAACGGGAGCTCCTTTTCCAGGATCCCGTAGCATTTCCAGGTAATTCGAAGTTCACGATGCCAATGCGTTTCGATTTTCATTTGCCAATTATGAGCCCTGTCCTGGGGCTCATAGACGTTTCAATATAGAAATCTATGGCCCCATTTGATTTGATGATTCATCTTTCAAAATCGCTTTGAATCACCAGCCAAAAGGTTTTAAGAAGAAACACCTATACTTCACCTATGCCCATTCAGGGCACCTCGTGATTTGTTATCCAATGCCATAAAGGGAGTAAGAAGATGAATTACATCGCACTTATCGGCATGGTCGCCGTCATGTCTGTCATTGCAGCAACTGTACTTGCAGCTCTGACAGATGCCGATCCGTCTTTGAATACATCAGAAAATAATATGTCTCCGAGCCTTGACGTACGCAATGTCACTACCTCCTGGAACCTATCATTTCTCTACAAGGACAAAGACGCTGCTAAAGCAGAGTATCAGAGGCTGAACCTATCCATCGAGCAGATCAACCAAACCTTCAGGCAAGAGTTCAATAACCTGACAGGGACTGTGCTGCTTGATTATATTGGGAGTGACGAAAACTTCTCCAAATCGATAAACGTTCTATATGCCTATGCCAATGCCGAAAACAGCCTGAACGTCAATGATGAGTTCTTCCAGGCATTCCTCTCCGATGTCCAGAATCTGTTCACAGAATACACCAAAGCTACCTCCTTCGCTGATGTGAAGCTGAAGTCGCTGCCGAGATCTGAGTGGGAAAGACTCTTCGCAGAGGAGCCGCAGCTAGAAAAATACCGCCCGTACCTTGAAGCCGGTTACATACGCTTTGTTGATCACCGCCCCAGGAATGAGACCCAGGCAGCATATCTGGCCGATCTGTCCAACAGGCTCATGAAGCTGGATACAAACGCCGAGAAGCTGATCACCAACAACGTCACCCAGGCCGGCAATATAACTCTTGCCAATGGCGAAGAGTTTTCTATTAACTCCTCGTCTTATTATGATCTTCTCAGGACGAATACAGACAGAGATGACCGGAAGAAATGCTATGACAAGCGGTATTACCATCTTTTCAATGAATCTGAAGATATGGGAGATGTCTATGCCAATAAATCCAGGCTCGACGATGAGTACGCACGGCAGCTGAACTTTTCCGATGCCTACAACGCCACGATGTTCGGCTCCTACCTGAATGAATCGCAGATTGACGACATGAACCAGGTATTCAAGGATCGAAAAGGAGACTTCGATGGATATTACGAGTTCCGGAGGGCCAGGATGGGCGTGGATCGTCTGGCACCCTACGACCTTTTCCTGCAGCTCATGAAGAACCCTGACCAGAAGACCAGCTACATCGATGCGCTGAAAGAGATCGAGGCTTCACTTGCCCAAATGGGCCCGGAATTCGATCAGGCATTTAGAAAGACCGTCACAAGCAACTCTGTGGATGTTTATCCGAACCCGGATCATGGAAAACAGTCTATAGAGTATGCCCAGGATCTATGTGCTCTCAAGCGTCCTGCTCTCGTGTTCCTGAACTATAACGGGCTGATCAACGACAAAACCACTATAGCCCACGAGATGGGCCATGCTATCGACTTCTACCTTATGGGGCAATCAGTGGATTATCTCTATTGCGGAGGAACTACATACGAGATGGAGATCCCGTCAACCTTCGAGGAGGAGCTCTTCGTCGATTATGCCATCAAGAACTACGATAATGATACCGCCATTGCGATTCTGTCCGATCATATCAGCAGTTATGCTAATGAATTCACCTTCCAGACCATGATCACCGAGTTCGAACACAAGGCCCACCAGCTCGTCAACGAGAAAGGCAATGTGAGCGGTTCTGATCTGAATGTCCTCTGGACCAGCCTGGAGAATGAGTACAAGAGCAATATGGTTGCCTACTACCCGGAGAGCGAACCCAGGTGGACCTACGTGAGCCACATCTACTTCACCAATAACTATTACACATTCAACTATGCTCTGTCCGAGGCCATAACCCTGTCACTCTTTAAGATGTACAAGCAGGATCCAGTGGAGTTCAACAAGAACTACATCGCATACCTATCGGCAGGCACTACCATAACACCGTCTGAGAAGCTCAAGAAGTATTTCGGACTGGAGATCAACAGGAAGCTCTTCGAAGACGCCATGGACATTGTGTTGCTCAGAGTGAACCAGCTCGAAGAACTGGATAATAAAAAGTTGAGCTAGACGCGAGCATTGATGGGCTTTAGGCTCTGGCCGCGCCCCCCCCCTTTTTTTCGGATAAATAGCATTTTGGACGCATCCAACCAAGCCGAGAAATTATGAGGATCTTCAAAGAAGTCTCATAGAAAATCTTCCAGCGCCTTTCTTCAGGGCCGGATGGCCTTTAGGCATCTGTTGAGACATCCCTTACGGTCATGCTCACGCCTCGAAGCTCCGGCACGATGCACTCACCTCAGAAAGAATGCGGCCAGGCGACCCTGAAGGGACGGGCGGATGAATTTATTGCCCTTCAGGCAAATATGAATAGGGATGACGCAAATTGAGCCAGAGAGGCTGAATGCGCTGAGAAAGCTGGTGATAATCAGGTTCGTGCTGGCAGCATTATTTATTCCTATTATTCTCTATGCTCTGGCGGGAACGCTTCACTACTGGCAGGGGTGGCTCTACTGGGCAGTTCTTATAGCACCTATGCTTGCGGCTGTTGGCTATTTTCTGAGAACCGATCCTGAGCTTCTGGAGAGGCGGATGAAGTACAAAGAAAAAGAAAGCCAACAGCGGGCTGTGGTCTTTCTGGGCAATGCTGTCTCGGTTGCGGGACTTCTCGCTATCGGCTATGATCTGCGAATGCATGGATTGAATCAAATACCGCCATCCATAGTACTTGCGGCAGATGCGGGAGTGTTACTTGGCTACTGTTTTATTCTCTGGGTCTTTAAAGAGAACAGCTATGCTGCTCGCACCATCGAGGTGGAAGAGAATCAAAAAGTCATTACTACAGGCCCTTACTCTATTATTCGCCACCCCATGTACTTGGGGTTCCTGGTTATGTTTCTGCTCACACCGATTGCGCTCGGCTCCTGGCGAACTGAGCCTGTCTTCCTCCTGTACATTCCAATAATCGTGTGGCGGATTGCTGGCGAGGAGAAGATGCTGCGAAGGGACCTGCCCGGATACGACGCCTACTGCAGGAAGATGCCCTACCGTCTGCTGCCTTTTGTCTGGTAATCTTCATCCTTCATCTATTCGTCCGTGGGGAAGACATCACATAAAATCCTTAATCGGATATTGCATCCTCACAATTCTGAGAGCTGGGAACTGATCTGCTTAAAATTATCTAGCAGGCTTATGCCTTTTTCAGTTGTTTCGTATGATAAGTCTGTTCCCTGCTTGACCGTTATGAGGTTATTTTTTATTAGCAGGTCGATATAATCATTTACGATTCTGAAGTTGAGATTTGCCTGATACACAATTCTCGTCTTGCAGGCACCCGTTCTGCATATATCTAAAATCTCTGAGATGATCATGTGCCTATTTCTCCTCATCATCCTTTCCCCCTCCTGATATTTGGATAGCCGAAAATCAGCAGATACTTTCCTGACATCAGCAATATTGTTTTGGTTGAGCAACAATTAAATATGTAACTAATGTTGTGTCAGTAACAATGTCACGAGTTATAAAAATTATTGATTTTATCCAAAATTTTTAAAAATAAACATAACTAATTTTTAGCAGATATCATTGATCACAAACGCTAACAAAAGCGCCAAGGAATTCTTAAAAACTTAATATAAATTTTTTAATAAGAATATTTGCGCGTCTGAATTTGGTTATGAACATGACATATAGATAATTTGGATAATAGTCGCAAAATCGCGAAGAGAAAAACGCAATCAATAGATCTTATACGCACATCCCTGAGCAGTATAATTTCTTGCCAGAAGCATACTCGGATTCAGGAGAATTTCTGTGAGGCACGAAAGACTCGATGTCCGCTTCAAAGTTTGATCCTTCTTGCTTCATTCATCATTATTTGGAGAAAGATGTGATTTTGATATGAGTTCATCTATTTCGACTCGACTGGGCCTCAGAGTGGCGCTTTAATTGAGCTATGGCCTGGCTCTTGCTCGCCCTGGCTTACACGCGCACTCGGGCGCAAGAAGTCAGTCAGATAGTGGATTGTGTTGGACGAAGGCCGTGCAGTCTCTATTTTTCCATGCGAATGAAATCATCGCAAGGCGTGACCGAACTTTTGGGGACCATAGATCCGTCCTTCCGAAGATCATTTATGCAATTAAGTCACATAATAAACGGAGACTAAAATGAAGTCGATATTAATCGCACTGGTCGCATTATCATGCCTCCTATCCCTGGCAGAAGCGCAAAGCAATCCTCACTACACAGTGACAGATCCCGCCATCAAAGAGATGTTGATATCTCTGGATATGCCACGGTACACAGGAAGTGTCCCTGTGCAGAATGTAGCTGGAGACTGGCAGCTGACTCTTTCTGATGGAAGGTACATTGAACTGTCACTGCTGCAATCCGATTTGGCTGTCTTTGGCAAAGGAAAAATGGCTGTTGGCGCGGTATCCCAGGGGGCTTTTGCCAGTGGATCGATCTCTGGAAGCAACCTCCGTCTGGAAGTTGTGCCTGAGAGCGGCACAGAACTTTATGCTGCCTCAGTTGATATCAGTAGGCTGCCATTTAAAGGAACATATATTGTATTTCCAGGCAACTATGCGCCGCAGACAGGAACTCTGATGGCAAGCAAGAACACGATGAATGGCTAATGGGAAGCGCTCCATAGAAAAGATCCCGCGGTCATCCGGTGCTTTAAGACTGTAGTATTAGTATAACATGTATGAAAAAATAAATACTGCCACCCGTTTGTACTATATCATCATAGCCATGCTGCTATTTTTGTACCGGGTTATTACTCCTGTTGGCATTCTTCCTGATAATACCAGTATTGTTTGCCCTGGCAGCCTGGGCATGGGCGGGAATCTTTCTTTACCTGGCGGTAATAGGAAGGCCCTACAGTGATTTTGCAGCAACACTTCATTGGCGTAGACTCTTGGGTCAGAGATAGTATCGATACAAGGCGATTTTCCAAATCACATCCCTGAAGGACTTTCCTTCGATAATCCTCGCAGAAATGATAACAATTTCGAAGCTTCTTGATCACTCTGCAATGATTTATAAACTCTGTTGAGGCAGACTACCGAGAGTTAAGCAATAGCAGCGAAATCACATTGATCATGAGTCCTCGAAACATGCGAATTCCATAATCTTTTCACCTTCCAAGCGTAAATATAAAGCCTGGAAGTGAAAAATATGAAGTGTAAGTGATATTTGGGGATGGATGATGAGTGGGATATTTAAGAAAAAAGAAGCCAAAGTAATACCATTTACCCAGCATGGTGTGCGGCATGTTACCATTAACGGTATGCGTTTGCATATGCGATGGGAAAAACCGGATCAAGCCCAAATATGGGTGAATGGTACATACCAGCTAGTCTTGAACAGAGAAGCTGCCGATATAACTGAAGCTTTGATCCAGACTTATTGGAAATACCAAGACAATGATATTTTTTCGCAAGACGTTTTCTGGCAGGAGATGTTCAAACAACTGAGAAAAAAATACGGTCCCAGTGTCTCCGAAGAAAGGCTTAGAGAAGACATAAACAAGGTTTTTGCCACGTACTTGAATGTCGCCAAGGGCCAGTGTCCTACAATTGATCTTGGCTTGCCGGTGACGGATATCAAGCCGGAAGAGTGGACCGCACCATCGCGCATGGATCTTGCGCTCACGTATCGTTGCCAGAACAGCTGTTCCTTCTGCTACTGCGACGGACCAAGAATTACTCAGGAACTGAAGACGGACCAGTGGAAAGATATTATCGCCAATCTATGGCAGATCGGCGTGCCAAACGTCTTGTTTACAGGCGGAGAGCCCACTATAAGAGCTGATCTGGTGGAACTTATCTTGGAGGCCGAACAATTTGTAACCGGATTGGTAACAAACGGCCGAAAACTTTCTGTGATCGCCAATGAACTGCATGAGGTCAGCCTAGACTACATCCAGGTTAGCCTTGAAGCCGGCGACCCAGCAGTCCATGACAAGATGGTGGGAGCCAGCGGTGCCTGGAGAGAAACCGTTAACGGCATTGAAGCAGCGTTGTCGGCTGGACTTTATGTGACGACAAACACAACGCTTACCAAAGAAAACGCCCCCATCTTCCTGGACGCGCTTCGCTTCGGCAAGCAGCTGGGCCTGAAGACTATGGGCTGCAATAGCCTTATTTGTTCGGGCAAGGGCCCAACCAAGATTAAAAAGGACGGGCTTTCCATCGAGGAATTGAAGGTGGTTTTGTCCCAGGCTTTGGAGCTTGCCAAGGAACTGGGGATCGAACTGGCTTGGTACTCGCCGACCTGCTACAACGATCTCAATCCCCTCGATATGGGATTCGGGATAAAGGGTTGTTCGGCAGCGCAGTATAATATGACCATTGAGCCAGACGGCCGGGTTATTCCATGTCAGTCATGGATACACGAAGGATGCGGAAACATTCTCACGGACAATTGGGAAACAATCTGGAAAAATCCGATTTGCCTGTCTTTGCGGGATAAGACCAAAGTCTTCAGACAAGAGTGTGCCGATTGTCAATACTGGAATGAATGCGGCGGTGGCTGTCCACTGGAAATAATCAACATGAGGTGATTGTCAATGAAACAAATGCCGGGCAATCTGATTCTGTTCATTTTACTCGCATTGTTGCTGATGGCGACAAACTGCGTTGCTGATACCGGCACTTATCGGATTATTGATTACAGCGTGACTCTTGATCCGAAACCCAATGGCGATGTTGTAATGAATTACTCGCAAACCTGGCTGGTAACAGGAGGCTATATTCCCTGGGTTACTGTAGGCCTCGCGAATGCTAACTACCAAATAATTAGCTGGGGCGGGGCAGCAAAGACAGTCAGTAACGGCAATGAAGGTGACTGGGTCGGAGCGAGAGTGGATCTCAATAAAAATTATATGCCCAATGAAATATTCACGTACAACTTCACCATCATACAGCGTAATTTGATATCTCAGAGATCGAACGGCTACAGTATAGTATTCACGCCGGGATGGTATGATCGGTGCACCATCGATAAGTTAAGCCTCAAAGTAATCTCCCCGATTGACCTCATGAATGTGACGACGGATCCGAAGCCTGTAGCAACCGTTGGTCGAACATTGGTGTTCAGCAAGAATAATTTGGGAATGGGAGAACGATACAGGATATCTGTAAATTTTCTGAAAAGCGCACTCTTCAAAGTGCCGGCTCAATCTCCTCAATCACCTCAATCAGGTTGGGATTCCCTCGTCCTTCTGATCTTGCTTGTGATCATTGTAGGAGTCATACTTGTGGCATATTACTACTATTCTATCCATCCCAACGATAGCTATTACAGCTACAGCGGTCCCGTTGTCTCAACAGGCGGTATCAGAAGACGAATCGGATCGCATAAAAATCATGATCCGGGAGGCAGCGGTGCTTTTGGCGGTAGGGCAACTTCATGCGCTTGCGTATCCTGCGCCTGCGCGTGTGCTTGCGCCTGCGCTGGGGGAGGCGGAGGAGGAGCTGGATGCGCCAAGAAATGGCTGCATTACTGCAATAAGTGCGATGACCCTCAATATTCCTTTATGGAGGATGTCATGGAAAAAGAAGAGACAGGCGATGGAAAATGAAAGAAAGGGAACTGACCCTAGCAATAATCTTTTTGATTGGGGTTTCAATTTTAGGATGCGTGCAGCAAGCGCCTATCGATCCTAACGCAGAAGTTCCTTCAGGAGACCCTGCTTTTCCTTCTCAAAAAGAATATGGAATTCGTGACCCCCACCACATTCTTTCTGAGCAGACTATAGCCCGTGCCAATGAGGTACTCGAGCGGTTGAATGACGACGGCATCGCGCAAGTCGCTGTGCTGATCCAGTACAATGTCCGTCATCCCGAAGATTACGCCACGCATTACGGACGGTATATAGGACTCGGGCAGATTGGCAAGGATAATGGACTGGTTTATCTGATCCGGCCAGATGTTGATCCAAAGGTCGGAAGGATTACGGTGTCGATCGGCCGGGGGTTGCCTAAATTTACAGCCATCGACGCGCATCAAATAATTAAAGAAGCTGCCATGGATTACATAAACATAGATGACTATGACAGTGGAGTTTTGAGCCTGGTAAAGAATACTGATAAAAGATTGAGGGAGATTTACGCAGGTGGAAAAAATGGCGGATAATTTGCCTTACACGAAAATCGCAGCAGTCGCAGTACTCGCTGTGCTTATGCTTTTTGGATTAAGCATAATTGGATCATACAACGGATTGGTGCAGTCGGAGCAGCTGGTCCATCAAAAGGAATCGCAATATGGCGTAGCTCTTGACTTTTGCTCTCAAAAGATCGCAGGAATCTGGACAATCTTTAATCGGTATGTTGATCACGAGTCTGATGTATTTATCAACACGGCCAGAGCCAGAAGCGCTTTCAATGACAGCGTTGCGCAGAACGGGAATCCCTATGGTGCAGCGCAGTCCGCCGGTCTGATATACGCCAATGTCAGAATGGTGACGGAATCAAATCCGCAATTGGCATCGGCGCTCACAGCTGAAGATTCACTGGCAAGCTTCCAGGAAGCGGTAAACGAGATCAAGACGGCTGCAGATGATTGGATGGTTCAGGTCCAAAGATATAACACTCAGCGGAATTCTTTTCCCAATAATATCATTGGATCGTGGACCGGATTTCCGGCAGAATACCCCTATTACCAGCCGGAGCGAACGAGACTGAACGTTACGGAGCTCATGAAAACATAAAAACTCTAAAAAAGTTGATGCAGTTATAATTGCCCGAACTTCAAATGGATCGGGCCTTTCATTTTTGTAAGCTTTCTTCTTAAGAAAATAGAAGGCCCATCTACGGGAAGGTTTTCAGGATATCATTTCTCTTGAAGATCATAACTACACAGCAGAACTCAGGCAATGGAGCTTGGGCGGGACGAGGGCAACGGAGAGATCCGTTCTTCCATTTTCGGCGAAGCCCTCTATAGCGTCGCCATGTTTGTTTAGCTCACGTAGCTTTTGCCTTTGCAGTCAGGACATTTTTCTCCTTTTCCACTCTTTTTCTTATAGAGCCACCCTATTATTGGTATCAATATGGTGGCTATGATCCATTTCCAGTTTTCTTCGTTTCCTAGAAAATTGGGTAGTGTGCCAATTTTGATGTAAAATTCACAGGTATATCCAGTAGCAGGAACTAACTTGCTGTAACTGAGATAACAGCAAGTTATTTCTTCACGAGATATTATAATTTAGCCCTGTATTCCCCAAGTCGTCAAACTTCCGGAGGGACACAGAGCCATGAATATATCGAACTCGTCAGAAGATTATCTTATCGATGTCTCGATTGAGATCGAGACTCTTTCACCGCAGGTGAAATATCCAAAAGAGGGAATGAGGAAGTTAACCGCCGGTTATCTTAATGAGGTAATGCAGGTCGAAGCTGAAAAACAAATCCTGGCCAGTTCCTTCAGATGTTGATTTCAGCAAAAAGAATATGTGCAAGAAAACTCCATCCATCCCTAGGGAGATCATAAGATGACCGACAGTGATAGCACGCCAATTCTAATTGAATTTTCACCAAGACCAGGAGTAGAGGCAGTTGCGATTTTTAATACGAATCCTGAGGAAATACGAAGGAAATCTGAAGAAGCACTGAACAACGCCATGAAGAACATCGAGGAGATGGCAAACCGAGTTAGTGCCCTGCAAAAAAAGATTCCCGCAGAATTCTCTCAGGTAGAAGTCGAATTCGGAATCAAGTTCGATTGGAAAGTAGGTGCCCTCTTAGCGGAAGCAGGCACGGAAGCAAGCATAAATGTTACGCTTACCTGGAGCAGACCAGACGAATCCAAATAGAATCATGCCTGAGAATGTCCGCCTGCAAAACCTGCGTGATTTCACGGTGCAGATACGTGATCCTGAGACCGAGGAAATCAAAGGTACTGGCATAGTATTCTCTCCAGATCATGTTATAACATGTGCACATGTTGTAGAGGCGGTCTTGGGAGTTGACGCTAAAGATGCAGCAGATCGAAGAATTGGCGTGTACTTTCCACTTGTATCCTCTGCTGAGACAAAAATTCGTCATGCTATCGTTGCTGGATGCCTAGCCCAACACGACGATGATATAGTCACACTCAGGCTCATTGACGGTCCAGCACCACTCGGTCCAGAGCAGATCGCTGAATTAGGTTCAGCAGAACATTCAGAAGGGCATGCGTTTCTTTCATATGGATACAGTCCTACTCTCGATTATCCTGGAACAAGAGCAGACGGCCATATCCTCGGATCTGTAGAGCCACCTGCGGGTAAGATCCTTCGTGCCGACCCTATTCAGATCAGTTCACAGCAGATCGACTATGGGATGAGTGGTGCGGCGGTGCTAGATACCAAACTAAATCTGGTTGTGGGCCTCGTAGCAGCACGTTATTTTCCCAAAACCTGGGCGAAAGGAGACATTGCTTATGCTGTAGATGCCAAGGTGCTGACATTTGATCCGTTTTGTTTTAAGTTGCGAGAGGAAGCACTTCCACTTCGACCTGCTCCCGTCGTACGAATCGATGTGCCTGAAGCCATAGCATCAGCACGAAAAGATCGTGGTCGGGCTTGGAATAATGCACCTCCCTCGATCCAGGAATGGGTCGGAAGGGCAGATCTCTTGAAATCTATCACCAATGACTGGATAGACCTAAAGAAGCGAGTAACGGGACTCATAGGCTTTGGCGGAGAAGGAAAAAGCAGCCTGGCACGACGTTGGATAGAAGACCTCCTGGAAGATACAACGAAGCCTCAACCTGATGGCATCTTTTGGTGGGGCTTCTATGATCGACCAAGCGTGGATGAGTTCTTCGAAGCAGCGTTGAACTACCTTAGCGGTGGCAATACCGAACTGGCATGTCTCTACCCGTCATCAAGTGCTATAGTTCACCTTCTTGCAGGAATGCTTCATGGAGGACGCTATCTATTCATCCTCGATGGTCTAGAGGGTATACAGCATCAGCAAGGCGATCAATTTGGTCTGCTAAAGAGCAACGATCTCAGCGAGTTCTTGCAGTTCTTCGCAGCACCTAACCATAATTCATTCTGCTTGGTCACCAGCCGCGTTCCGCTTCTGGATATGATGGAGTACACAACCTACCAGCACCGTGATGTGGAGCGTTTGAGTGCGGCGGATGGTCGAGAACTACTCCAGATATTGGGCGTGAAAGGCAACGATGCAGAGTTGGACAAAGTAGTAGCAGACTGGGATGGTCATGCTCTGACTTTGAGTCTAATAGGAAGTTACATAGTCAATCAACACAATGGTGACATTTCGCGTATCAAAGAGATACCTGCACCGACTGCGGGCGAACCACACTATCAGCGTGTGCATAGGATTCTAATGCGCTACGGCGAGCACCTCAATGATGAAGAAAGAGCATTCCTGAAGATCTTTAGCGCATTTCGCATTCCTATCGATAGAACCGCTTTCGGCGAAGTTTTCAGGGAGATACCGCAGGAAGAACCTGATAACCCAATAGCAATCAACACATCCATTACCGTCATGGGAGATTCCGCTTTTGATGCGATGGTCAAGCGACTGGTTGATTATCGTATACTGCGTTATGATATTCGTACAGGCAGGTATACAATTCATCCCTTGGTCAGATCGCATTACTATGCATTGCTAACGGAAAGCGACAGTTCTCAAGCCACAGATGTTCATAAGCAACTCAAAGAGTACTATCTAGATAGGTTTCATCTGGCCGTGTTTGAGAATATGTCAGTCAATTCCACATTGGACGACCCTGAGTCATTGATCGAAGCCGTGCACCATACCTGCCAGAGCGGAGATTATGATGAGGCATTCAGCATATATCGTGTGAATATTGATATGTATGTGAAATTAGGCGCTTACGAAACCGAACTTAACATTCTGCAAGAGTTTTTCCCAGATGGCGACACTTCCCGAGATCCGCTGGTTAGCAGTAAAAGCGATAAGAGTTGGATACTAAATGTTTTCGGTCTATGCTTAATGAGCGTGGGCAGATTGGACCAAACGGAGCCGTTTTTGGTGCGCAGCAACTCCATAGATCTTAATATCACAAAAGACTGGTCACATGCAAGCACAAGTTGCCAGAATCTGGCTGATCTATATGCATGCCTGGGAGCACTCGATCGCAGCGCAGAAGCCTCTCTCCATGCGTTGGAGTTGAGCATTCTGGCGAAAAATAAACGTAATGAGCGCGATTCGAATGCTTTTCTGGCATATGCTGAATATCTACGAGGCAATCTGGAAGATGCTAGATGGCACTTCAAGAAAGCGGAAGATCTAGAACGAGAGGTCGATCCCACATTTAAATATATTTACAGCCTTCAAGGCATCTGGAATGCTGAATACTTGATGCGAAATGGTGATGCAGCCAACGCTCTGAAGATCACTATTGCGAATCGTTTGATATGCGAAATATATGATTGGATAGATAATATTAGTCGCATCCGCCGTATTCTGGGCGATCTGGACTGCAATTCAGGAAGGTACAATAGTGCCAGAGAGCATTACGATGAAGCAATTAAAATTGCTCGGAAGAGCACTTACCGTCAGGTTCTCGTCGAAGCGTTACTGGCAAGGGGCAGATGGTCTGCAAAGCATATGAAAAATGCCCGCGATGCCTTTAACGATCTTGAAGAAGCAATGGACTATGCTACCACGAGCGGATTCCGAATCCTTGAAGCAGACATACGAGTGGCACTCGCCTGGGCACACCTTGCTGCTGACAACAAAGAGAAGGCTAAAGCAGAAGCCATTTATGCCAAGCAAATGAGCAAGGAGATGGGTTACTACTGGGGCAATATAGATGCAGACGAGGTCCTGACTGAGATCGAAAAGGCATAGTGATGGATGAGAGCATCATTCAATGCGGTTCATGAATCCGAATGAAGTGATATTGGTTGTATGGGCTGTTCTAGATATTATTTAGAATATGATATATCTTTCTTCTACGCGGTTAATGGAAATAATGACCCTTATGAGCCATGTTTGCCAAATCAAGCCACAAGATCATGTCCCAATGATCCTGGCTTCACTGCGCTTCATATTTAATTCTGAATCCGAAATCCGAAAAAGTATACATTATCTATACTCTTTTTTTCATTAGAGGAATTGTTGACTTTCTACGGAATTGTCTATGCCAATCGTTAGAGCGCAGATCTATTTCTTATCTTTCAGTGTTTTTCGTCCTAATTCTGTCAGGAAAACCTTCGAGATGGAATTTGGAAGTGTTAAACTCGAAGGGTAATCCTTCTTCATGATGTCTACTTGCCCGGATTTCTTCAGGAGCATTAGACGAGTTCCAAGTAGATTTGCATCAAGGCTAAGGACCTCGTTGACTTTGACTGGGCTAACAAAAGACTTAGGGGAAGCAGTGTTGATTGCATCAATGATCTTCAGATCAATATCGTCCATAAATCTCACCAATTATTATATACCCAACTCATAGGATTTATAATGTTTGATCATTTGCATTTTTCAAGGCATTTCTAAATCCTCTCCCAAGATTCCTTGTATCGCCAATCAAAGCTATATCTGCTAATCATATGCATTTCCCATCGCCAAATAGAGATCTGCGTAGAAGCCGCATTTAATATACCCAAAATGAAGACATTTTTTGAATTCATATTATTGGTGGTAATCATAATAGTTATAAATAGTTTTTGCCAAATAATGATATATAATTTCTAATATTTGACATATTTGGTACCAATATCATCTTGACCGGCAGTAATTTGTAAGATCCTCCTAAACATCTTTTGGGTAGTTATTATTATGATGATTATTCTTACTTCGTAATTTGATCTAGATAATTTAATCAAATTTAAATAGTTAAAAATACCATTATCAATTGGAGCCTGCAGAATTACACTCCCTTTCCCCCTGAAAGGCTCCATCCCTTCACTTTCTCAAGTCAAAGAAGACATGGGAAATCAGGACTGGTTTCTCAATTCCGGCCTCCCAATAGACATATTTTGCCACCGACTATTTCATGTGCTGTATGAAGTACATTTTATATCGATTATTGCATTGCAAACAGGATATCTCGGCTGCTTCTCAAAGGAATATGGCGATAAGGCATCCCTATTGGTAGGATGAATGTAATATAAAATAGAAGAAAAGTGAAATGCTAGGTTTCCCTAGCAATCTATGCCGTCGCAGATCGCACGGCTCATCTCTTCAGGCACAGGGTTCTCATGGAACTTAATGGTCTTCTCGGCTTCGAATGTTCCTGTGAACATCTCGTGGGCTTTGATATCCTTGTAGAATATCTTGTGCCACTTGGCATCTGTGCCCCAGGTACCATTGAAGGTGTTCTTGGTCTCCAGTCCAACAAGATGTGCCGGATCATAGACACCATTGCTGGCCGTCATGAGATCCTCGACCGTTGCGGTATCCCTGCCCGCGTCCTTGAGTTTGCCGATTAGGTCCTCAGGGCTAACGTTATCCTGTGGCTGATAGGGCGTTGTAGACGCAAAGTAGGCTGTCTCATCCTTTTCCATCTCGTTTACGGAGAACATCTCCTGAACATCAGCACCAATGCCGCCATAAAACCCCTTGGAGTTCAGATATTTGCCGCCGACCAGAGGCGTATCGCCTTTATAGGTCATCTTTGTAGTCTCGACCATATTCAAGGCAGACTGGTCGCCGCCGTTGACCGAGGGTATATTCCTCTTGAGTTTTTCTGGATCTTGCGAGTATGCATGCTCAGAGTCTAGTTCCAGGTCGCCGTCTCCTGCCATCGTGTTATAGTATTCGAGAGCGATCTTCTTATCGATTATCGAAGTGCTGACATCGATAACTCCCGATCCAGAGACTTTTTGATTCTCGCAGAACTGTTCATATTGTACTGGCGGTATCAGTGGTGGATTTGCCAGCACAGTGGTGCAACCTCCGATAAGGAAGGCTGCTAACACTATAACGATTGCTATCCCTTTCATTTTCTTTTACCCCCTTCATTTGTACTTTGAGCCCCTCCAAAAACAGCCCAACCCATTCGGGGCGAATGTAGAATCAATCAGGGATGATTGTTTTTGTCTGTTCTTGGGGAATCTCACATTTTTTTTGTTAATTACCTAAGTAATGTCAATCATGCTATATATAATTATTTGCAGAAATGAATATAAATTAATGGAGGAATTCCCTGCCAGATTTTCTTATTGCCATATAACGATTATTAAAATTTAATGTTTATTATTGACACCCTGTTGAAAGAAATCCAAAAAGGTGCACATTTTCCATATGTATTCATATAATAGAGGAATGTAGACTTTTTATGGAATTCTTCCTTCTTGGGCTTAGTAATCTTATTTATATCCCAATGAAGTAGATCTGTAACAGAGGCGTGAGCGAAGATGAAAGAACCAACGGTTGAAGCGGTATTTGGCTTGGATGCTGGAATTGTTTGGGAAGCACTCAATAAGAATGGTCCTAGCATCATAGGTGATATTGTGAAAGCAACAGGCTTGAGACGCGAATTGGTCTATGGTGCACTGGGCTGGTTGGGTCGTGAAAACAAGATCACCATAGAGAGGCGAGGACGGGCGATGGTATTCTCATTACGAGAGGCAGAAGCACTTCAGAAACCCTTTGAAGGCACAACAATAGCAGAATCTGCTCCACAAGAGGAAACAAAGCATCGACCAAAAGTTCCGCCAAAGAAGACTACAAATGCCCGCAAGGTCAAAGCCCAGAAGACCACAAACGCTCGCAAGGTCAAAGCCCCGCTCAAACAAAGCGAAAGGATTGATGAATTTCTGCTTCATTAGTCGTTTATTGATTAGAAGACTTATTGTAGGGTATATTGTTTGCCCTTAGTTGCCTGGGCATGGGGCAGGAATTTTCCTTTCCTGCCTGCAAAGGAAGACCCTACAGTGATTTTGCTGCAAAATTGCGGTTCGTAGAATCGTGATTAGCCATAAACTATTTTATTTAATCGGCATTCCATGCATCATGCCAATTGGTGCCTTGCCCGAGATTAAGAAACTACCGGACACAAGTCACATATAGAAGACATCGGTACCAACTATGTAAGTATTCAGCAACCCTTTTGTGATTAATGTTGGATATTAAAGGAGATGCTGGATAAGGCCTGGTCAGATGCTTCATGCGGGTTCCGATAGATCCATTTGATCAATTGTACATTCTTCTGGCACTTTATCAGTTCTTCTTCTGAGAAATACAGGTGCTCTGAGATGCCTTCTCTTGGATACCTCCAGAGCCACGACCTCCAGAACCAGTTTGGGCTTTAACCATTTCACTCCTTGTGTAGTTGGAGAATAGAGAACGGTGAATCTTCTGATGGCTCGAATTCGTTGAAGATCGATGTAGATACTAACTTCCATGTAATTCTCTGCGTTTCTAAGCAAATGGATGATGTTAAAAGAGCCAAGTACGATAAACGTCCTAAGGCTCTAGCCCATTATTATTGGCTTAACTTAATTTTAGGTCACAAACACATTCAACTTACATGTCTCTTTGAGTCAACTATCTGAGAAATTAATTCTGCAAACCAAGCAATATGCAGATTTAGATTCTCCATATTTCTATCATAAGGTCCCGAATGAATTCCAATTAAATATCTCTTGGATGGGCGTTCTGTTACAGACCGTCCTCCTGAGTAAAAGAGGCTGGTGAGGCGGCTTGCCTTTAGCAGAACGGGACTTCCACTAGTTCCATCATGTAGGCGAGCATCAATTAAGAATTGGAGTTTATCCTGATAAGGAAGTGGATATACAGATGCTAAGGAACCACGGCGAATAATCGGGGTATTGTGCGCTCTATCATAAAGTCCTTCAGAATATGCGTCCATCAATCTCAAGAGGTGCACGGACTTCCAGATAGCGCCTGATGGTCTTCCCACAATCACCTGTGATATAAGTAATCGCCTCTTTGCCGCCTTTGCCCTCAACCCGTAGGGTTAAGGATTTCAGGATTTCAAGTCTAGATCGCAATCGTCCACACTGCATAATTCGGATGCTCTAAGGCATCCATAGAACAACGTCTGGAGCATAGCAAGATGCTTGAGGTTATTACATACTGAGAATATCTTATCAATATCATTTTCATCAAAGAATTAAGGGATTGAGTTCATTGGTCTAATGAAATTGAAGTCAATTGATTTCCCGCTCATCTCATAATATCTCTTGATAGCGAAACAGCAGTTGTTGATTGAACTTCGTGACAACTTCTTTTCATTGAGTATTTCACGAAATTTTTCAAAATCATCCACATGGGGGGCATCATTCTGCGCAAATTCCAGGAATTTGCCCACTCGGAAGACGTATGAGGTTATTGTCGATTTTCTCATCCCGTTGTCTTCAAGATACCGATTAAACCTCATTAATGCAGGTTTGAAGTCTTCTGTCCTAACCTCTCTTTCCCAGTTCACACTTAACCGCTTCTTTGGCATCTTGCATCATCCTTGAAGCCTTGCGTGAAAAAGAATCCAGCCACCCATAGCAGAAATCTATGGAAGTTAAAGACCAAAAATCGATATCAGTAGTGCGGGGGATGGGATTCGAACCCACGAACACCTTCGTGACTGGACCCTGAATCCAGCGCCTTTGACCTGGCTTGGCAACCCCCGCTAAGGATGCAGCCAATCTCATGCAGTAGTAGTATTTAATGGTATTCGTAGTCCCGGCAGGCTCCCGAAAGACGCGCCAAGCCACGACTAGCAGCAGTCCGCTAAAACAGGAGCATAAGGCGACTAGAAGGAGGGGCAGGACCATTTCACCTGATTCAGCTTTGCCTTTCCATTCGCTCTGACCAAGCCTGCCCGGCGCTGAGGGCGCCCGCTCTCACCCGCGCGTAACACCCGCGCGCGGGTTCCCCAGCGGAGCAAGCAGCAGAAGCTGATAAAATCAATTCAATGCTGCAGGGAGTATGAACCAGAACCATCAACTGCTTTGCGTCCACAGAGTCCAAGCCCGCCCGGCGTTGAGGGCGCCCAGCTCTCACCCGCGCGTCTCACCGCGCGCGGCGCCTCAGAAGAAACAGGATACAGGAAAGAACGCAAACAGCAAGTCCCCGAAGTTCCTTAAAGCCAGAGATCGGCAACATTCAACACATGCCCTGCTCCTGCTACGAACCGCTCCAAGCCTGCCCGGCGTTGAGGGCACCCGCACTCACCCGCGCGTAACACCCGCGCGCGGGTTCCCCAGCGGAGCAAGCAGCAGAAGCTGATAAAATCAATTCAATGCTGTAAGATTGACTTAATCGCATCTATCCGACTACCTCTGCCTCGCGGAGATCCTAGGCGTTGCTGTCTTGCGAAGTGCCCTTCTACTCGATCTCTTCGCAATCAAAGACAATCCCACGCCGCTCTAACTCCGCCAGCAGCTCCTCCATGAAGACGCCCTTCCCTGGCACGTGCTCATGCTCGGCCTCGTGCACGCGCCCGCCCGCGTAGCCCAGGCTCGTAGTACTGACGCCGCAGCTCGGGCTTCCGGCCACGCCCACAATCTTCAGCCGCCTTCCTTGCCGTGCCATCATCTCCAGAAGGTCAGCATAGTGAACGATCAGCGACCGGCAAAAGCGCCGGAACTCAGGCACATCCAGCTGGTTACGGGTTACAGCCCATCGATCCGGCCCCAGGTAGAGCAATTCCGGGCAGGGAAGCTGGATGATGGGGCCCTCCGGCAGGAACGGCACAGGCCGCAGTCCCTTGACCCGGGTATTGGGATTGAGCAGGCAGTGGGCCACTACAGTGATCTCCGGCTCGCTGGTGGCACCTGATGCATTATGGGATTTTCTCTTCATTATCGGTGTAGAGGACATCTAAGTTTACTTACTGTTCTCCTATAGAATTTTAATTTTATGACAACTTAATTATGCAGCATGCCTACCACCATCCAGTTCGAAGACGATTGTGCAACAGATGCTCGATCGCCTGAAGAAGGAGATCAACGCCGAGTCCTATGACGAGGCCGTTCGATATCTCTTTCAAAAAGTTATGAAAATGGGGAAAATCACATTTCGGCAGCCCTGCCCAAACGAGAGTGCTCCCGGAGGGAAAGGATTCAACGTCTAACTCGTTGGTTGATTTATAAAAAGCGGAAAATGGGCTCAAATGTGCCCGATAGCCGAACTACCGGCTTACCCATTCGTCCATTGCTTGCTCTTGATATATTGATAGAACCTGATGCCATCCAGGTCATCGTAGAAGACGATCTTCTCGGCCTTCTCCCCAAACTTCAGCTTCAATGTGTTGGTATGAAACTCAGCCACATACTCGACATCATCGATCTTCTCCAGAGGCATCGTTCGCACACTGTCCCAGGCGAGACCGGGCCGAACAAAGTGCACGCTCTTTCTGGTCGTAACCAGGTAGCCCAGGGTCTTGTCCAGCATACCCATCCTGGCGATGGCCAACATCGTCTCCGAGGCCTGGCTGTGCAGCAGCGCCGGGGTGATGAGAACCGGCTCTTCACCCGCGGCGTGAAGCTTCTTGACCATCCGGTTCAGCTTCTTGGGCACTATGGGTCCGCGTTCTTCTTCTTTTTCTTCTTCGATATCAACGATCTCTGTCATCTTCTTTTGGGGCCTCAAGTCTCATCAGGTTGATTCTGTTAATTCAGCTTGATTCAATTCATCTCAATTCGATTCAAGACGGTTTATGTCACAAGCTTGTCCAGACAATCGTTCTCGAGAGCTATGCGCACCTCGCGCGCCAGCCTGCGTCCCGTAGACATGTTGGTGCGCCAGAGTGCATTCCCGTAGGGGTGCCCGACTGCCATGTGTACATTGGTTCCGCCTCCGATCCTCGGCGCGACGTCGTAGATGTAGAAGTTCAGGTCTTTGTCCACGCAGGTCTGCAGACAGAAGGGCCCGATGATACCGGGCGCATAATACTCCTGTGTCGCTTCAACGTACTTCTCAGCCAGCGTAAAGGCCTTCTCCAGCAGAGACTCACGCAGGGTTGCAGAATTGTGGCCGCATACGGTGTACTCCGGGTTGATCTGGCGTTCGTTGAGCGTCAGCTGCTGTGGGGCAGGCAGACGGCAGTGACCGTCCAGGCTGGTCTCAAAGCGCCAGTCTATGCCTATGAGCTCGATTCGCTTTGTGATGGGCGAGTAGAAATAATCCAGATTGAAGACCGGCCCGATGACGTAGCGCTCAATCCTGGCCAGCTCAATTCCATCCTGGTCGATCACATTCTGGCGGAGCAACAGTTCTGCTTTCTGGCAGTACTCCTCATAGGAGGCGGCAGTGAAAAATCCCCGTTCTAAAGTTTTCACGGCATGGGGGAGCTTGACCATGACCAGCTGATTGATATCCTCGGCCTCGATCGGCTCGGGAAATGGCAGTCCAGCCTTCTCCAGGAGCCAGTAGTAGTCTCTCTTGTCACCGCGCTCTTCAGAACGCAGCAAATTCCGTGAGCCCAGCAGTGGAAGCATGAACTGATCCTCGACGGCTTCAATTCCGCAGTAAGAGGTGAACGACCGGTTGGGAACGAACAGAGTATTCTTCTCTCTGAGAATATCCTGGTTCTCCGACTCTAAAATCTCCGGGAACTTCTTGAGCATCATGACCTCGTCGATCATGCCGGTAACGACATTGCCTCTCTTGTCCCGATCTGCCCGGAAGTACTTGACATAAGGCTTCTCCCGTCCTTCCTGGCACACCGCCAGCGTCCTGAAATTTTCCTCCACTGCGCCGTCTGCCGTATCCAGGGCAGAGTGGGATGCAATCATCCCGATTCGAAGATCTTCGAGGTCGTATCCCTCCAATACCTCCAAAACCTTGCTACGATCGATCAAGTCAGAGCACCTCAAAATAATTATGCTGGTCCCTCATATTTCCATTCCGATTTATCAAGATGACCCTATCATACACGTAACTGCCCATCTCCATCACCCTCCCAAGGTCCCAACTAATACTCTCTATTATATCCTGCATCATCATTATAGTCTCCCCCAGTCCCATTCCAGGGCTCCCCGGGCAGAACCTTTGCCTTGACCTGCAAAGTTATAGTACCTTTGGTCATCTCCCGTCCGGACAATATTTCGTGCCCAGCCACGATAAAGATTATCCTCCCCGGGGCCTTTGGCCCCATAATCTCCCGCATCAACTCCCTGGGAACTGCTGGCTGCGCAAATGAAGCTCAAAATCCCGCAAATCAACAGGGCCGCGAATTGCATGTTTATCTCGACCTCCATTTATGTATATCTGGCTGTTTCCTTGGTATTCATCGAGCGAAGGCCAATGGCTTGCCGCAATGGAACACATACCGTCTCTTTTCTAGAAATTTTTGTGCATTACTTTAATATACTTCATTCTCATTGATGAGTAGTTCACCATTTGGAGTTGAAATATTTTGGCTGGCAGAGCTTGGAAGTTTGAGGACGATATAGATACCGATGCCATTATTCCTGGACGGTACCTGGTAATAAACGATCCCCGGGAGCTGGCGGCGCACCTTTTCGAGGGCGTCAGGCCAGAGATGGCAAAAGAGGTTCATTCAGGCGATTATGTGGTGGCAGGTGAAAACTTCGGATGCGGATCCTCTCGTGAGCATGCGCCTCTGGCGCTGAAGGGAGCAGGCGTGTCCGCAGTTATAGCCAAGTCCTTTGCCAGGATATTCTTTCGCAACGCGATCAATATCGGTCTGCCTCTATTCATCTGCTCTGAGGTAGATCGAATCACAGACGGTTCTTCGATAGAGATCGATATGGCCCGGGGAGTGATACACAACATTTCCCGCAACGAATCGTACAAAACCACGCCGCTTCCTGATTTCTTAAGAGAGATCGTCGATGTGGGCGGCCTTGTAGAATACACCAGGCGACAGGTGGCTGGAGTGAAGGCATGAATTATAAAGTACCAGTTATTGCAGGCGACGGCATAGGCCCGGAGATAATAGCCGAGGGCAAAAAAGTTCTGGAGGCGGCGGCAGATAAGTATAACTTCGCTATAGAGTGGCATGAGCATTCACTGGGAGCGGAGCACTACCTGAAGACGGGTGAGCTGGTGAGCGAGGAGACACTGAAAGAGCTCAGCCACTACCGCGCCATCTATCTGGGTGCCATCGGCGACCCGCGCGTCGCGCCGGGCATCCTGGAAAAGGGCGTTCTTCTGACCATGCGCTTCTACCTCGACCAGTATGTCAACCTCCGGCCCGTCAAACTCCTGGAGGGCGTCTGGACGCCTTTAAAGGATAAGGGTCCCAAAGATATCGATTTCGTTGTGGTTCGCGAGAACACGGAGGACTTCTACATCGGCAAAGGGGGTCGCGCACGCCGGGGCCAGAGCCATGCCGATTTTGAGATCAAACGCAGTCTCTACAACATCAAGTTCGGCCTGGATATCGACTCCGACAGCGACGAGATCGGCTACCAGATAGGAGAGGTCAGCCGTGAGGGCTGCCAGAGGGTCATGAAGTACGCCTTTGACCTGGCCTCAAAGCGCCGCCGCTCTGTCTCCAGCGTTGATAAAGCCAATGTGCTCAGCGATATCTACGGCTTCTGGCGGGAGGTCTTCCTGGACGTGGCGCGCGGCTATCCCGATGTCAAACACGACTTCAACTTCGTGGATGCCATAACCATGTGGTTTGTCAAGAACCCGGAATGGTTCGATGTGGTCGTCGCTCCCAACATGTTTGGTGACATAATCACGGATCTGGGCGCCATGATCCAGGGGGGCCTCGGGCTCGCGCCTGGCGCAAATCTGAATCCGGAGGGCACGAGCATGTTCGAGCCTATCCACGGTTCCGCTCCTAAATACAAAGGCCAAAACAGGGTGAACCCCGTCGCTACTATCTGGGCGGGTGCCCTGCTCCTGGAACATCTGGGCGAGGCAGAAGCTGCCAAGACAATCGTTTCGGCCATTGAAAGGAACCTATTTGAGGGCAGGATAAAGACTTACGACCTGGGAGGAAGCTCAACCACCTCCGATGTAGGCTCGGAGATAGCCCGCCTAGTGGGACTTGTCTAAGTCCCACAAGGGAAAAAGCTTTATGTGGGATGCCTTTATTCCTCACTCAGTGCAGCATATTGGGCTTGAGGCATGCCAGGCCATGAGGGCTCGTAGCTCAGTTAGGCAGAGCGTCTGGCTTTTAAATTTTTGTGTGAAGATACCAGGTGGTCGAGGGTTCAAATCCCCCCGAGCCCGTTTGGAGTTTCCTTGAGCCCGTTTGCTGCTCCTTCTAAAAAGAAGGTGGTTCTAGTGACCAAGTTTGCCGTAAGAGATCATGAAATGGTTCCGGATCACGTGCTGCTCACTCCGGAAGAATGCGTTGAGGTGCTGAAAGGATTTAGCATTGAAGCACCGCAGCTACCCAAAATTCATATAAGCGACCCCGCTGCCAAAGAGATCGGGGCAAAAGTAGGCGATATAATTAAGATAGTCCGGAAAAGTACAACGGCCAAGCATTCGATCTTCTACCGGCTGGTAATCGATTAAGGGTGGTCTTTTGCTCGATAGAAATGTTCTCTATAGTTCCTATTTTACCAGAGATAAGCTGGTGCATCATCATATCAACTCCTTCAATGATTTTATAGATAAGGGTCTGCAGAAGGTCATAGACGAAGTGGATATCATCGAGACCAACATCGAAAATACATACGTGAAGCTGGGCAAGATCCGGGTAGAAAAGCCCATGGTGCGCGAAGCGGACGGCTCCGTGGAAAGGCTTTATCCCAACGATGCCAGGCTTCGCAATCTGACCTATGCCTCGCCCATCAAGCTGGAGATGACCATTATTGAGGGCGAGAAGGAGAAGGATCCGGTAGAAGCAGACATAGGCACACTGCCCATCATGCTCAACTCCAATGTCTGCAACCTTTATGCATTGACCTCGGATGAGATGATAGCCTATGGCGAGGACCCATCCGATCCAGGCGGCTACTTCGTGGTCAACGGCTCAGAGCGCGTGATCATGACACTGGAGGATCTGGCACCAAACAAGATCCTTGTCGAATACAACCAGCGCTACGATGAGAATATTGAGGTGGCCAAGGTATTCAGCCAGAGGCAGGGCTATCGCTCCCTGGTAATTGTCGAGCGAGGCCGGCGTTCCATTCTGGAGGTCTCCTTCCCGTCCGTCTCCGGGCGGCTGAACTTCGTGACATTGCTCAGGTCTTTGGGCATGGAGACTGATATGGATATTGTGAAAGCCGTATCGGACAACCCAGAGATCATCAAGTTCATGCTGGAAAACCTGGAGGAAGCCGAGGTCTCGACCAATGACGAGGCCCTGGAGAAGATCGGCTCGCGCGTGGCAGCCGGCCAGGCCAAGGAGTACCAGAAGAAGAGAGCGACCTATGTCCTGGACAGGTACCTGCTGCCTCATATCGGAGTAGATGAGAAGGATCGCTATGCAAAAGCCCTTTTCCTCTCGCGCATGGCAGAAGCCTGCTTCGAGCTGGCGCTGGTGCGCCGGGGCGAGGACGATAAAGATCACTACTCCAACAAGAGACTGAAGCTCTCCGGAGATCTGATGGAGGATCTCTTCCGCGTGGCCTTCAACCGTCTCACCAGAGACATAAAATATCAGCTGGAGAGGGCCAGCATGAGGAACAGAGACCTGAATGTAGTGACCACAGTCAGGGCGGATGTCCTCACGGAGAGGATGATTCATCCTCTGGCCACGGGCAACTGGGTCGGCGGAAGAACGGGCGTCTCCCAGCTGCTGGACAGGACCGATTACATGGCCTCCCTTTCTCATCTGCGCCGTGTTATCTCGCCTCTGTCCAGATCGCAGCCTCACTTCGAGGCCAGGGATCTGCATGCTACTCAGTGGGGCCGCATCTGTCCCAGCGAGACGCCTGAGGGGCCAAACTGCGGCCTGGTAAAGAACTTCGCCCAGGGGGTTGAGCTCTCCAAGGGCGCGGGCGATTCGGATAATGTCAAGAAGATTTTGATGGATTTAGGCGTAGTTACGGTAGGTGGTAATGTTGGCTGAGGCCATAAATTTCGGCGCTCGAGTTTATGTAAACGGTGAGATCGTAGGGCATCATGAAGACCCCCAAACGCTGGTAGAGAATTTGCGCCGTCTCAGGCGCTCGGGCAGCCTCAACAGCCAGATGAACGTGGCCTATTTTGAGGACACCAATGAGATCTTCATGAATACCGACTCAGGTCGAGCCAGGAGGCCCTTGATTGTGGTGGAGAACGGCAGGGCACTGGTCACTGAGGAGCATGTGACAAAAATTCAGAAGGGCGAGATGACCTTCGCAGATCTGGTGGCATCAGGCCTCGTGGAGTACATGGATGCAGAGGAGGAGGAAAACAGCCTCATCGCCATCTGGGAAGAGGATATTACCACTGATCACACCCATCTGGAGCTTGATCCCTCCATGATCCTCGGCATAGCGGCAGGTCTCGTGCCTTATCCCGAGCACAATGCCAGCCCCAGAAATACCATGGGCGCGGGAATGGTCAAGCAATGCCTCGGGATGTCCACAGCTAACATGAAGCTGCGACCCGATACACGGGGCCATTACCTCAACAGCCCCCAGAAGGGAATAGTCAGGACCAAGACTTCGGGAGCAGTGGGATTCGATGAAAGGCCAGCCGGCCAGAACTTCGTGGTCGCAGTGCTGGCCTACGAAGGATACAACATTGAAGATGCTCTGGTCATGAACCGCGGCTCAATCCAGCGCGGCCTTGCCCGCAGCCACTTCTTCCGTGTCTCTGAGGCAGAGGAACGAAAGTACCCCGGTGGTCAAGAGGACAAGTTCGAGATTCCCGATATAGAGGTACGCGGCGCCCGGGGCAGTGAGGCCTACGATCAGCTGGACTCGGATGGGTTGGTGAATCCTAATGCCTATGTGGGTCCGAACGATGTGCTAATAGGCAAGACCAGTCCTCCCCGGTTCCTGGAAGAGCCTTCCGAGTTTGGGCTGACGCCTCAGCAGCGACGTGAGACCTCTGTGACCATGCGTTCCAATGAGAAAGGTGTGGTGGACATGGTCATACTCACAGAGTCCTCCAACGGCAACCGCCTGGCCAAAGTCAAGAGCCGGGACCAGCGCATTCCAGAATTGGGAGACAAATTCGCCTCCCGTCACGGCCAAAAAGGTGTGGTGGGTCTGATTGTACCCCAGGAGGACATGCCCTTCACAGAATCGGGTATAGTGCCTGACTTATTGCTGAATCCTCATGCCATCCCCTCCCGCATGACCGTTGGCCACGTCCTGGAGATGATCGGCGGAAAGGTCGGATCTCTCGAGGGAAGGTTTGTGGATGCCACTGCGTTCCTGGGCGAGAACGAGCCGGACCTTCGCTCCGCCCTGAAGAAGTTCGGCTTCTCTCACACAGGTCGCGAAATTCTTTATAATGGCGCCACCGGCGAGCAGATAATGGCCGACCTCTTTGTAGGAGTGATCCTCTATCAGAAGCTCTATCACATGGTCACAGGCAAGATGCACGCCCGGTCCCGTGGACCAGTTCAGGTCCTGACCCGTCAGCCCACAGAAGGGCGTGCCAGAGAAGGCGGTCTGCGGTTTGGTGAGATGGAGAGGGATGTGCTCATTGCCCATGGCGCGGCACTGGCTCTCAAAGAACGCCTGGTGGATGAATCGGACAAGGTCACTGAGCTTGTCTGCAGCCATTGCGGCATGATTGCAATCCACGACCGGCGCAGAAATGCGGACTTCTGCCCGACCTGCGGAGCAGACACGGAGATCTACCCCGTGGAGATGAGCTATGCCTTCAAGCTTCTGTTGGACGAGATCAAATCGCTAGGCGTCGCGCCGCGGCTGATCCTGGAAGACGCGGTTTAGGTGGAAATATGACAGTTCCCAAAAGAATTGGTAAGATCCGCTTCGGGCTCATCTCCCCACAGGAATTTAGGAAGATGAGCGTAGTCAAGATCATTACAGCAGATACGTATGATGACGATGGATTTCCCATTGAAATGGGGTTGATGGATCCAAGGCTGGGAGTCATTGATCCCGGCCTGCGCTGCCGGTCTTGCGGCGGCCGGCCTGGAGAATGTCCCGGCCACTTCGGTCATATCGATCTCATCGCTCCCGTAATTCACGTGGGTTTTGCCAAACTGATACGAAAAATCCTGCGAGCAGTCTGCAGGGATTGTTCCCGTCTCATGCTCAAAGAAAATGAGAAGAATATGTATCTTGAGCAGATCCAGGAACTGGAGCGGCTGGGTCAGATGACGGACGACACCGTTAACAAAGTCTTCTCCGAGGCGCGCAAGAACAAGACATGTCCCTACTGCGGGGCGCCTCAGCAGGAGATCAAATTCGAGCGGCCTCTTTCATATATCGAGAACGGACATAAGCTCACTGCCTCGGATATTCGCGACAGGTTCGAGAAGGTCCCGGACGATGATATCCAGGTCATGGGCATGAATCCGGCAACCGCCAGGCCGGAATGGATGATTCTGACTGTGCTGCCTGTGCCGCCGGTCACCATGCGGCCCTCCATCACTCTGGAGTCCGGCCAGAGGAGCGAGGACGATCTCACACATAAGCTGGTGGACATCATTCGCATCAACCAGCGCTTCCAGGAGAACCGGGAGGCAGGTGCACCTCAGCTAATTATTGAGGACCTGTGGGAGCTTTTGCAGTATCATGTCACCACATTCCTGGACAACACCGTCTCAGGGGTGCCGCCAGCGCGCCACCGGAGCGGCCGGCCTCTGAAAACTCTTTCGCAGAGGCTGAAGGGCAAAGAAGGACGTTTCCGGGGGTCGCTTTCCGGCAAGCGTGTCAACTTCAGCGCCAGAACGGTCATCTCTCCCGATCCCAACCTCAGCATCGGTGAGGTCGGCGTCCCCCTGGACATAGCCATGGAGCTATCCGTGCCCATGATTGCCAACTCCCGCAACATGGAGATTGTGAAGACATTCGTGCGTCGAGGCCCTGATCGCCATCCAGGTGTGAACTATGTAACCCGACCCGACCAGAGACGCGTCAAGGTAACAGATAAGAACTGCGAAGAGGTAGCCGAGCAGATCGATATCGGATGGAAGATCGACCGGCAGCTCGCCGATGGAGATATAGTCCTCTTCAACCGGCAGCCTTCTCTGCATAGAATGTCCATAATGTCCCATCGCGTCAAGGTCATGCCCTACAAGACCTTCCGGCTCAACCCGGCCGTCTGCCCGCCTTACAACGCAGACTTCGACGGGGATGAGATGAACATGCATGTACCTCAAACCGAAGAGGCGCGGGCTGAGGCCGAGATTCTCATGCGCGTACAGGAGAACATTCTATCACCCAGATTCGGCGGCCCCATCATTGGCGGCATCCATGACTACGTTACCGGGTCCTTCCTCCTGACTCACGGGAGAAAGCCCATCGACCGCCGGGGAGCGATGGAGCTCTTAAAGAAGTTTGACATAACCAAGCTGCCAGAACCCGCAGGCGTCGTGGACGGCAAACCTTACTGGACAGGAAAACAGGTATTCAGTCTCATTCTGCCTCGCGGCCTGGATCTGAGCTTCAAGGCGGATTTCTGCTATAACTGTGACGTCTGCAAGGGCGAGGACTGCGAGAATGATGCCTATGTGGTCATCGAGGACGGCCAGCTGAAGATGGGAACTATCGATGCTGAAGCTGTGGGAGCCTTCAAGGGCAAGATAACAGATAGAATAATAAAGGAGTACAGCCCCTCCGTGGCGAGCGAGTTCCTGGATAGGATGACACGTCTGGCACTGAGGGGTATCATGCATGCCGGATTCAGCTTCGGCATAGATGATGAAGACATCCCGGCAGCGGCGGCGGAGCAAATCGAAGAAACCACCCGCACGGCTCGCGAGAAGTCAAAGCAGCTCATCGAAGCCTATAACGCCGGCGAGCTGGAACCTCTGCCCGGCCGCACGCTGGATGAGACTTTAGAGATGAGAATCATGCAGACTCTGGGCAAGGCCAGGGATACGGCAGGCAAGATCGCCGGGCGCTACCTGGGCCTGGACAACTCCGGTGTGGTCATGGCCGTGAGCGGAGCGCGCGGCAGCATGCTCAACCTGACCCAGATGGCGGCATGCGTTGGCCAGCAGTCGGTGAGAGGAGAGCGCATCATGCGTGGCTACGCCGGCAGAACCCTCCCTCATTTCCGGCGTGGTGATCTGGGCGCAGAGGCACATGGCTTCGTAGAGTCGAGCTATAAAGACGGACTGAACCCCACGGAGTTCTTCTTCCATGCCATCGGTGGCCGCGAAGGTCTGGTGGACACGGCGATCAGGACATCCCAGAGTGGTTACCTGCAGCGCCGCCTGGTTAACGCTCTGCAGGATTTGGAGGTCAAGTACGACGGCACAGTCAAGGAGACAAGGGGCATGATTGTCCAGTTCCAGTATGGCGAAGACGGGGTTGATGCCTCCAGGCGAGACTACGCCAGCACGGATAACGTCAAGCGCATCATCAAGAGTGTGCTGAAGAAGAAGGAGTCCGCATGAGCCTATCAGAAAAGGAAATCATGGAGAGGATGGAAGGAATCGACCTTCCCCCGAGCATGAAGGAAGCAATGCAGGCCGGGCTGAAAGGAGTGGAGGTAAGCTCGGAGCAACTGGATGAGATCATATCTCAGGTATCCTCAGATTATCAGCACTCTCGAGTAGAGCCCTGCGAAGCAGTGGGAGTGGTCGCGGCCCAGTCCATAGGCGAGCCGGGCACGCAGATGACCATGCGTACCTTCCACTACGCGGGCGTCGCCGAGATCAACGTCACACTGGGCTTACCCCGTCTCATCGAGATTGTAGATGCTAGAAAGATTCCCTCGACGCCCACCATGACCATAAAGCTTAATCAGGATTATGCACACGACCGAGACCTGGCAAGAGAGGTGGCCTGGGCCATCGAGTCCTCTTCCATTCTCCACCTGGGTTCGATAGCCACAGACCTGGCGGAGATGAATGTGATCATAGAGCTGAACCCGGGCGCTCTAGAGCAGCGTAAGATTACTGCCGAAGAGGTTGCGGCCCGTCTGAAGGAAGAGACCGGTCTTGCCGTGGATCAGAAGGAGAACCTGCTGGTGATGGCTCCCGAAGAGCCGTCCTACCGCGAGCTGCTTCAACTGGTTGAGAAGATCAAGAGGCTGTCGCTCAAAGGCGTAGAGGGCATCAAGCGTGTCGTTATTCGCAAGGAGGGGGATGAGTATATTCTCTATACTGAAGGCTCGTCCCTAAAGAAAGTTATGCAGTTTGATGGAGTGGACCCCACTCGAATCAAGACCAATAATATAAATGAGATCGGAGAGGTCCTGGGCATAGAAGCTGCACGAAATGCCATCATAAACGAAGCTACCGACACCCTGCGCGAACAGGGCCTTTCCGTGGATGTCCGGCATATCATGCTGGTGGCGGACATCATGACCGTGGACGGGGAGCTAAAGCAGATCGGACGGCATGGAGTATCGGGCGAGAAAGCCAGCGTGCTGGCGAGAGCTGCATTCGAGGTAACCGTCAACCACATCCTGGATGCGGCCATACGCGGGGATGTAGACGATCTCAAAGGCGTAACGGAAAATGTCATCGTTGGCCAGCCTATACAGCTCGGCACTGGAGACGTTACTCTGGTGGCAAGCAAGAGATGAGGTATAACAATGATAAATGTAGATAGAGCTCTTAGAAGTTCCATCAGAACGGGAAACGTGGTGCTAGGATCGAATAGGACCGTTGAAGCAGGACTTGACGGACAGGCAAAGCTCATAGTATTTGCTGTCGATTGTCCTGCGGACGTAAGGATGAAGCTGGAGACCCTCGACCTTCCAGTCTATGGTTACCAGGGTAAGGGCAAGGACCTCGGATCCGCCTGTGGGAAACCCTTCTCCGTGGCCGCCTTGGCCGTTATCGAGCCAGGGGACTCGGAGATAATGGCACTGCAGCGTGAGATCCGGGGTGTTGAGGCATGAGTGAGTTTAAGCTCACCACCGAAGGAATCAGATATATTGCTTTGTTCGAGAGCCTGACGGGCGGCATGGCCAGAGATTGCATCGTTGATGCGGAAAATGAACGCATCATTTTTGTCATCAAAAAAGGAGACATGGGCGCAGCCATAGGCCGAAAGGGCTCGAACATCAATCGTGTAAAAAAGTCGGTAGGCAAGCAGATCGAGATCGTCGAGTACAGCGACGACGTAAAAGAGTTTTTGGAGAACCTCTTTCAGCCGGCTGCTATAAAGAACGTCATGGTTGTAAACAAGAATAGTAAGCGATTGGCTTATGTAGAGGTAGCAAATAAGGACAAGGGCATTGCCATCGGTAGAGATGGCCGCAACATACTAAAAGCCAAGATGCTTGCACAGAGGCATCATGGCGTTGACGATATCATAATTCAATGAGACGGATCGCGATTTACTCAAGGTGAAATGAATGGGAAATGGAATCTATGCAGCCAGGAAACTGGAGAGTGATAGGAAGGAGATGAGGTGGAGCCATCCTAAGTATATCCGGAGGATGTCGGGGAGCAAGATGAAGGCTGACCCCCTGGGCGGTGCACCCATGGGTAGAGGTATTGTCCTGGAGAAGGTCGGAATAGAGGCTAAGCAGCCCAACTCGGCCATAAGAAAGGCAGTGCGCATACAGCTCATCAAAAATGGCCGTCAAGTTACGGCTTTTACCCCGGGCGATGGAGCCATCGGATTCATAGATGAGCACGATGAGGTTCTGGTTGACCGCATCGGTGGGCGTCAGGGCCGGTCCATGGGAGATATCCCTGGAGTCAGGTTCAAGGTTATCGCCGTCAATAACGTCTCCCTGCAAGAGCTGGTGCGGGGCAGAAAAGAGAAGCCGGTGAGGTGATTATTGTGAAGGTATTTGGTAAGTGGGACCCGGCTGAAGTGGAGGTTGCAGACCCGAGCACCAAGGGTTACATGAACATGGCAGCCAAAGCGGTCATGCACTCCGGCGGCAGGCATGCCAAGCAGCAGTTCAAGAAGTCTGAGCAGCACATAGTCGAACGCCTGGTAAATAAGATGATGCGCAAAGAGAGGAATACAGGCAAGAAGCTCAAGGCTTACGGCATCGTAGAGAGTGCCTTCGACATTATCGCCAAGAGGACCAAGGAGAATCCGCTCTCTGTTCTGGCCAAAGCCATAGCTAACGCCGGACCTCGCGAAGAAGTTGTCCGTCTCAAGTACGGCGGCATCACCGTACCAAAAGCCGTGGATACCGCACCCCAGAGAAGGGTCGACACTGCGCTCATGTTCATAAGCAAGGGCGCCCATGCTGCCTCCTTCAAGAAGGCAAAGAAGGCAGATGCGGCTCTAGCGGATGAGATCATAGCTGCCGCCAACCGTGATGTCAAGAGCTACGCCATCAACCACAGGGATAGTGTGGAGCGCGTGGCAAAGGCAGCAAGATAAAACGCTGTTCACAGAAAGATAGGCGCAGGGTATGCGCCTATGCAATCTATTTTTAGGATTCGAGATTTCGCTTCGATATCCGTTCCGGTTTTTCCGGCAGCTATAGCAATAAAAAATAGTTCATTGATTATTTATCTAAATTTGATGATCTTATCCTGGTTGTCTCACTTGAACCGTTTGATAAACGACTTGTCGATCCAGCTCTTCAGAGAGTAGATCAGCCTGGTGGGAACACCTATGCAGGTCTTCCCCACCACGCCCACAGCGCAGTCCGCCCCCAAGGAAATGAGCGCCACCTGGCTGTCGGTGCTGGCGCGAACGGAGTACTTCTCCATAGGTTTTCCTATTGCTAGATTGGAGAGGTTTTTGGCCAGATGTTTGGCCTGCCGCTCCGCCTCGAGGCCCGTCCTGGTAGCCAGTTTTCCGTCGACCTCAATCCAGGCGCAGTCTCCTATGGCAAAGACGTTCTGCCCGGCCTGTAAATTCTGATCCACCAGAACCCAGCCGTTCTTCTTGGGCAGATCGAGATCATGGATGAATGGAGAGGGCTTCACTCCGGCGGTCCAGATGGCCATGTCGCAGTCCAGACAGCTGCCGTCAGTGAACATTATGCAGTCTTTCTTAACCTCGGCGACCTGGGTAGATGTGAGGATGTTCACACCTTTTTTGGAGAGAGCCTTCTCCACAAGAGCCGAGGTTTGCGGCGAGAACAGGGGCAGGACGCGATCGCGCGCTTCGATGATGTAGACGCTGGAGTCCAGGCTCTCAGCCAGGATGGATGCCGCCTCGACGCCTGTAAGGCCCGAGCCCATGATCATGATGCGCTCGGGGAAAAAGTCTTCCACAAACCTTCGAGCCTTCTTGGTCTCCTCCAGAGTATTTATGGAGAAGGTGTTCTCCACTCCTTTGATGCCGAAGTAGTTCTGGGCAGCACCCGTGGCAATCACGACATAATCAAAATCTACGCGAGACCGTTCACAGATGACGGTATTCCCTTCCAGGGCAACGGCCTTCTCCTGGATGTGAGTCGCACCCACGCGCTCGCAAAAGGGCTTGAGTGGGGCCGCCAAATCCTGGAGCCTGGCCACACCGCCCAGGTACTCCGGATACAGAGCTTGCATCTCTATCTGCTTCTTGGGCTCGATTAACGTAAACTCCAGGGGACAGGGCGAAGCTACTCTTATCAGCTCTGCTCCAGCAATTCCTCCACCAATGACAGCTACCTTCATGATCTTTGGAACCTCTTTCTTGGCATTAAGGCAGTCCTACTTTAAGACGGCTTGAAATGGTCTTATATGTGCATCAACGATATATGTGCCCACCGAGGAGCTTTAAAGCTATTCTATAATGATTTAATTGACGGTCTTGTGATCTGTTTTGCAGGACTCTTTTCGAGCATGCTCTGATCCTGGCCGGAGTTTTTATAATGGCACATTCATAATGCCATAATGATATGATCACCATCTACTTCGACGGCCTGTGTTATCCCAAGAATCCGGGGGGCGTAGCAGCTTACGGCTACATCGTCTATCGCGACGGCGAGCCGATCTGGCGCGGTTTCGGCACTGTGGGCGAGGGCCGGGGCATGACCAACAACGTGGCCGAGTATGAAGGGCTGAGGGCAGCGGCGCAGTGGCTGGTCGATGAGGGCATCGAAGAGAAGATTCTGATCAAGGGCGATTCCCAACTGGTGATCAGGCAGATGAAGGGCGAGTACAGGGTAAACTCCGCCACCTCCAAAAAGTACGTGCCCGAGATCAAGAGGCTGCTACAGGGTTTGGAGGTAAGCTTCTCCTGGGTGCCCCGAGAGGAGAATGAAGAAGCAGACGAGCTCTCGCGGGTGGCTTATGAGAGCTATTGCCGCAGGAGACAAAATCGCGTCAAGTCGATCTAGTCAGAATTTTTTACACTACTCCCCATATTGATCTTCGAAACGGGCATGAAAATGCAGCAGGTCAAACAAAGCAGTACCCAGGCTTAAGGGCAAATTCCATCTTAAAAAAATAGATAATCCAGGATCCAGATAATCCTATGATCTGCTACAATCTACATCTGATAAGTACCGTAATACCGGCCGTAATATGGACCGTAGAACGGACTGTAGAACGGAGTATAAACCATATCATACGTTGAGCTGTAGAAAGGACTGTATCCATAGTACGGGTTATAGTACGGGCTATAGGGCATGTATGGGAAGCTGTGTGGGAAGCTTTAGGTGGGGCTGAAGTTGGGGTAGTAGCCTCCGGACAGAGTCAGCATCATTGCAGTCCGTTGCCATCAACCTTGCTGTATAAGGCATCTTCACCAAAGTACACCTCTGATGATGTGGCATTGGCATCTTCACTGTCTGACAGGGTGTAACTATAGGATTTTAAGTTGTTTTCTGAGAGAGAAAATATGGATCTTGCTTCACATTCCCGCTAAACAACTTTATGGTTTGATAGTTTCATATATTATAATAATTATTCTTATTTTAAGATATTAGCATAAACAAAATAAAAAATGATTGAAAACATCGAAAACGACAGGAAAACCATTGTCGCAAATAGAAATTTTTCCTTGCAGATAATCATACAAGTTCTTTAAAAGACAGTTAATGTATATAATCGCTTGGTATCGACACTACTGATTTACCTTTCCGATCTGCAATTAGAAGATAATCAAATCTGTTTACTATAAACTTTGAGTGAAATTTACGAAATAGATCAATCCACTTCTAAGTATTGACGAGGCAAACTCATCAAGTGATATGCAATGATCTTTTCGTCTCCAGTTTACTTGCCTTCAAATGCTAGTTTGTACTTTGGTATTATAGTATTTAAATTTTTTATTCTGTTTATTCTTGACCGAAAAATGATGATCCTTCCCTTCATTTTATCCTTTGCCACAAATCTCAAATATGTCTTGCATACATCTTTACCAAAAAATACAAATAACTAAAATGGAAGTGATGAGCAGTATGAAAATCGGTACATATTTGATCATATTTATCGCAGCCTTTTTGTGCATACCATTATTGGCAATGGCATTTGAACCCCATGCTGTCGATACAAATCCCAGGCTAGCCGGTCAAGGCGCTGTAGATCCTTTACCTTCCTGGAACGAGGGACCGGCAAAATTTGCCATACTCAGTTTTGTAGCGAATGTCACTGACGAGAGCAATCCTGACTATGTAGAGCCAGTTGAGCGGATCGCCACTTTTGACAACGACGGCACTCTATGGCGCGAGTATCCGGATTACGCCCAGTCTCGCTTTATGTTCGATCGAGTTAAGGATATGGCCCCGGAGCACCCTGAATGGAACAATAAAGAGCCTTACAGTTCTATCCTTTCTGGCAAACGATTCGCCTACAGCGACTTCAGTACATTGGAGGCCATGCAAATCTATGTCACCACCAGTTCGAATTTGACTTCTGACGAATACGTGAGTCTGGCAAGAGACTGGCTGAATAGATCCAGGGACCCTCACTTCGGTCTCCCATACACCAGGTGCGTCTATAAACCGATGTTAGAGCTGTTGGGATATCTGCGAGCGGAGGGCTTCAAGATCTACATAGTGACGGGAGGAGACGAGGACTTCGTACGTGCCTTCTCTGATGAGACGTATGGAATCCCACCTGAACAGGTGATAGGTTCGGCTTTTAAGCTGCAGTTCATTGAAAATAACAGCAGCTGCATGGTGTGGAAGCTTCCTGAAATCCTGGTCATTGATGACGGTCAGGAGAAGGCTAAGGAAATTCAGCAGAACATTGGCCGTCGCCCAATCTTTGCCTACGGCAACTCAGATGGGGATATTGCTATGCTTCAATTCACCACCGGGGGCAATAGGCGAGGCATAGGGTTACTGAATCACCACGACGACCCGATCCGCGAGTACGCCTATGATAGCGGGTCCGCTATCGGGAGACTGGATAAGGGGCTTAAGATGGCTAAGCAATGGGGCTGGCATGAGGTCAGCATGAAAAACGACTGGAAATACATGTTTTAGAGACGATGCCATTTACTTTTTTACGAAAAGTTAACGTGAGTTCCAGATCGTAATCTGATCAGCTAGACTCGGGAACATATTTGCTCTGCTCCACTCTGCTTCCATCCACTACATACATGTGCCAATATATGTTGACGTCTTAAGGAGGTTAAACCTTCTGCTATTAGCAAAGTATTTTATTAAGTTCATCGTCTGCAATACAAATGATACATATGGAAAACAGGAATGTGCTGATTGTCGCAATCTTGCTGCTGATGATATCCGTTTTCGTTATGCAGTCGGCTGTGGCAAAAGAAGAGTCGCTGAGCCTGGCAAATGAATCTCTAACCGCCTTGTTCAACAAGACAGAACTCGTCTCATTTGTTGAGTCCGCCGTGTTCTATGCCCGAGAAAACGGAAAAGAGAAAGCACTCGAAGAGTTCAGCAATAAGACCGGCACATTCGTCCGAGGAGATTTCTATATCTATGCCTACGACTTCAATGGAACTAACATTGCACATCCATTCAAACTCGATTGGATAGGCAAAGACAGGCTGAACCTGACCGATTCCAATGGCGTCCCATTCATCAAGAACCTGATCAATGTCGCCAAGGAAGGGAAAGGATTTACTTACTTCATCTTCCCGAACCCTGCTCACGGTAACAGAGATGAGTTCAAGATCGCCTACGCGATGAAAGTGGATGACAGTTGGTGGCTGGGGTCCGGAATCTACCCATCATGCTCATTATTTTCGTGATAGGTCGGTATAACTCTTGGTTCCTCGCTGTATCGAGTGAGTTATAGAATAATAGAAAGCCCCTGTGAGTCCTCCATGCGCTCTGTGCCTCTGTGGTGGCGGTTCGTAACCGCTGGAAGTTATCCAAGCGTGTTCGCAATGTCTTAACCACGGAGTTCACAGAGCTCACAGAGTATGCACAGAGACAGACCAATAACTGTAAAAACTATAGTAACCGTGATTATCCATTGTAATTAGCGAGGATCAAAAAAAGAAGCGTAATTTTCAGGATACACGCACTGTTTTAGAGTCGGGACCAGCTGTCTGCCCGGCCCGTTGCGGGTTCAGGATCACGTAAGATAATCAAAACCCGCTGCTAGCCCTCATCAACTTAATTTGCATCCAATCACTGCCACCCCATCCACCAGTCTGATTTACCACTTGCAGCTCGTTGTCGGAGGTGACATTTAGCATGAGGGTACCCATCAAAGATGCATTGCCCTTGGGCACATCGGCCCAGTCCAGCAACACTTTGTTGCCTTCCAGGGTGCCATAGGCTACACTGGTCCAATTCCCATTCGTTGGGATCGATTCACCATAACTCCAGACAGTATCATTGACCTGTCTGATATAGAAATTCTCGCCGGTGCTGGCTCTCCAATCACCGGTTAGATCTACGGCCAACGTTGTGCCCAGAAAAACTGCAAGCATTATGGGCAAGAGAAAAATCTTCGTCATTATCTGTCCTCCTAAATTTTCAAATATGTTAGACAGTAATGAGATATAAGCTTACTCTCTCTCGATCGATGCAAAAGACTCACCACAAAAGATTGCGGTCAGGTATCTTTCACAGTTCCGGCCTCTTCATAGGTCAGCCTGTAAAACGTGCCACAGAATCAAATTTGCACTCGCCAGGGTTATCTGCTCTTCTAATATGAAAATTGGGCTTTTGGCGTGATGAAGCGCCAGGAAGATAAGTCAGGATCTGATAGGAGATGTGGCAGAGGGCGTGAAAAATGAACTCTTGCCTGAATTTAAAAAATTAAGAAGGAGATATTATGAGAAGTTCAGAAATCATACTTATTCTCGCAATCATGTTCATATCAAGTTTGGCTCATGCTACACTGGCGACATGCCCGGCTTGCAGTGGAGAACAACCGGATTGGACTGAAAGTGCAACCTCTTTTTTAGAAGGAAAGCCCATACAGGATACGCCCACTGTGGGTAGCCCGCAGCAGGCCAGACTCCTAAATGCACAAATCGATGCCAGGAAAAGCGCGAGTTATGATTCAAATGCAACGAATAATATAGCGGTAACCCCGGCGCCCAACTTCACATCAAGGTTCGACATCGATCTGAACGACTTACATGCTGCACCCAATCCTGCAAAATTCAATGATGCCGTCAAAATAGTTGCGGTCTTCGGGAACATCAGCTCCAATATAACGACCCAGGATGACACATCGAAAACGGCAGATTTGACCAATTTGACGGTTTATGCAGACATCAAGAACTCAGACGGATCTGAAGTTGGCAGGGTGAATCTGCAACAATCATCTGAGAATGAATATTCCGGAATATGGAATGTCAACGCAGGATCTGACACCTACAATGCAACTGTTGTGGCATCTGGACCTGACGGATCAAAGGCGTTCAATGACGCCCTGCAGATTATAGTAAGAAGCTCTGAGAATCCAACGGGCAACGTTAATGCTACCGGAAGCTAGAATGAGATAATAAGATGGCTGATTGATGGGAGGAATAGCCAGACCCAATCTCAACCTCAGAGCTATCCAGCCTTCGATAGCTCCTTTCAAGTTTTCGCGGCATTCTTCCAGGGCCTTTTCGATAGCCCACACGCCACGCAGTTCTGGTATCTCTCCATAAAGGGGCTCTTCGTCTTCAATGATCTCGTAAGTTGCCTTGGGCAGCGCCGCATGAATGTATTCGCAGAACATATCGAGTTTCTATATCGTCTTCAAGAGATTTAAACTAACGGATTCTGGATTGAAACCCTAAAAAATTTAGACTTTCAACTAAGCCTGCCATCACATAAGCTCCGCCACCTGTGGTTAGATATGGCCTACATAAAAGGTTCAAACGCTGTCACCGATGTCCCTGCGCCACCTCGCCTCCGTAGCCCAGGTACAAAAGATGACGAATGGATGCCGAAGGGAGGATGCATCTATCAAGAGGTTAGGCGCCCGAAAAGGAGGCTGCAGCTCGAATATCGCAGATGTTCCTCTGCAGGTTTTGAATTGAAAATCATGGCCTAGAATTTTTTTGTGGGTTAGGTTTCTCAGAGTCTATAACATGCTGCCAATTTGGGGTTAATCTCTGCCTTTAAATCTTCATCCGCTTCGCCCAAAGTGCACATAATAAGGGATTTCTCCACCGTTGCGAGTTTACCCAACATTATAACCGAATCGGATATTAGTCCAGTACCCGCGAAAGAATGTCGGCTTTGTGGAATTACAACATCCTCCGGCGATGTCGTCAAGGGCATAACAGACGATATGTAGGCTACGACCACATCAAATTCGGTTTCATGAAGAACAAGAGCTGGCCTCCGCTTATATGAACTAAGATCTGTAAAAGGGAATGGAACTACGACGATCTTTCCTTTCATCAATAGAGGTCAGGCTCATTATCAACATATTTGGACAATGCCTGCTGTGAGAGCCTCATAAGTCCTCTGGTGATTTCTCGCTCATCAACTGGCTCTTCCAGGTCGTACGGGAGATCTTGGGTTATGATCCGCCGCTCCAGAGTCTCACACATGAACGTTAGATTTGAATTCTTAGTATTTATAGCTTGATCACCAGCAACTTCGCGTCATCTCCCTGGGCCTCATGGAGGACATTGTACGGCCTGTTGCCATCGCGCCAGGAGGCATCCATTGGAAGCCCAGCCCTTCAGTATGGCGAAGTTCGCCACTGATCATTGCCTTCCTTTCTTCACGGCCCTGTATGCCTGGCCCTGCTGGCGAGGGTGATCGGGATTGACGTACTCGATCTTTCCTTCTCTGAGCATTGGCCGGAGGTAGCTGGTGCGGACCCAACCTTTATTTCGATTTAATATTTTTGCCAGTTCTTCTGCAGCGAACGGCCTAATGCCGCATAGATCGAAAATTACCGATCTAATGTCTTCTGGTTGGGTATGTTTTCCCAGATCGTAAATAGTCTGCCATAAGGATGCAGGAATTTCTGGAAACTCTTGTTCAAAAGACTTCATGATAGGTTTGATGGTAGGTATTGGCTCCTTGATGGCAGGTTTGAAGGTAGGTTTCGATTCTTCGATGGTAGGTAATTCCGCCTGGATGAGACCTCACATCTGCAGGCCATGTGGTGTTATGATTTCAGACGCGCAGAGGTGAAAGAAGGACAAATTCGAGATGAGAATTATATTGACATACTAATTCGGTTCGTCGTTTATGTCCAAGAGTCTCAGGAAAAATCTTTCTGAGAAACCAGAGACAAAGGCAATCAAAAGAAATGATCCTGGATTCGTGACAGTTACTCCGTGGATAATATCCCATGATAGGAGCACAAATACGATAAGTGAAACAAATCCGCCTACAAGCGGTCTCAATTGCAGCCTAAGGAGATCCTCTTGATACTTTCCAAGGGACGTACTGGATCCTCTTGCACTTATCAAACTGCTGAGAAAGCCGCCTATCGTTCAAATCAATATAATGGAAAATGCAGTAGCCAAGTTACTGCATATTTCTGTAGGTGATACTCTACAGATCCAATTTGATAACGTACCCGAATTAATCATAAGTGGTGTAGATAGAAAGAAGACTCCAAGAAGGACCAATCCCCAGAGTCTTAACGCTTCCAGACGTCTAATCTGCAGACCCGCACTGATCATATCGTCCAATGTTTTTTTATTGCAGGCTCCAATCAGTTCGTCTAAGATCGAGCGAATTGAGGAAAGTTTGATGTTATCTAAACTATGATCATTTTCATTTGAATCTTCTAAATGCTCTTTCATAAAATATGCGAGTTCCTGGCGATAAAGTCCTTATCATTGAGCTCATCAGCTAATATTTGATTTCAGCGCGACAATCCTCGCTTTTAATAAATTTGATGGTATATTCCAAATAATGAACCTTTCTAGGAAATCCAGTTCTTCCGACGTGGATATTGAATCTACCTTATCCCCCTCTAGCACCTCCCGAATTGTTCTAAGAAGCTGATAGATCATCTCGACGGAAGGAATATCTGATATCAGTCTTTCTGGCGTCTTGATATATAAAGGCAATATCGTTCTGAAATCAGACTCTATCACCATTTTCGATTGCGTAGACTTTGGACAAAATAATGATGATAATCCTTTTTTCTATCGATGGTAGCCCCTAGACCCGTCTTCTGCCACCAACTTGGCACAGGCCACTTATTCCCATCGAGCCATTTTTCGATCTTATCCCTGACTTCTTTATCTGCATTTCCATCTATGGAGGCCATCTCCCGATCTTTATCCATGATATAACCAATCGCACGCAATCAAGAGGGAATGCCCAACGGATTCACTTTTGCTCACCCAAGGATCTCATAATTTTTCGTAGCATGTTCTCTTCTTACATCTAGCTGCAATGATCTGAGACTTAATTCTATACGATTTATTCATGATATAAATTATCTCTCACTTCTTAGACACATCGCCCTCACATCCTTATGGGCACCCATTTCCTTATGATCCAGGTGGAGAACCGCCACAACTTCATGATCGTGGAGCACTATCCCATGCTCTAATAGGATGCCCACAGAACCAGCAGTCCGGGCCGGACCATGGCTCGCTTAGAAGTTGTTGATGTCAAGACCGAACAAAATGTATAAGCATCTTGGTCTATTTCATGCCACAAAGAATAGATAATAGCTTAGTCATAGTTTCAAACGGGATCTAATATTTGGATGCTCATAAAGAAAGTCCATTAATGGAAGCGTTGCGTGAGTTTGAGGCAACAGAAGCCAATCTTGTGAAATTAGAAAGACTAAGACGAGAAATAGAAAATCTAGTTCCGAAAGGAATCCAGTTCGGAACCGATCCTGACTATGAGGACAGATGTCGAGCGTTTTAAATGTTTCTTACCTCGCTTATGATGATGGCTGGAAGCCTGAATGTCGTTTTCCTGATTTGAATAACCTTGCCCAATCACGACTTGATGCAGAGGATATTGGCGAAGTCTCACTTTGGGTAGAGGCAGAAGATTCAATAGAAATCCCAGGAAGAGATTTGCGGGAATATCGATTTCGATTCGATAAAAAGCGGCGTGCTCTTATTCAAGACTCTCTTTCTGGGCTGATACACCTCATAGATTCTGATATCAGGACCATTAAGACTAATCTCAGACCTGACATTGAAGAAAATGTTAAAATGAAAAGCCCATCCTGGAAATATTCCAGGATCATGTGAGTCAAATCGCTACGCTCTTAGGAAGCAGCCTAAAGAAACCGCCAAAATGGGATTACCTTTTGCGAATCTTCATTTTGGAATGGTTGGCGATTTCCACGATATAGAGAAGATGGATTGGCCGAGCATAAAGATAGAGTTGAGAGAAAGCCTCTACGGTGTGAACGATCCAATTCACGTGCACGTAAAGGATCTTTCAGATCTTGTTTCAAGTTGCCCTCAGGGGCCTGTGGCAACAAGATTGCATTGGGATAGGCTTAGTCCTGATGAGTTTGAACGCCTTATCTTTGCGCTCATCAGCTCCGAACAAGGCTACGAAAACCCAGAGTGGCTTATGCAGCCTAATGCTCCTGATCGAGGCCGTGACTTGTCCGTTGCTCGATTGGTGGTAGATCGATTATCTGGAACGATTCGAAGCCGTGTCATTATCCAGTGCAAACATTGGCTTTCGCGCAGCATCAGGGTTCCTGATGTGACAACTCTCATCGGACAGATGAAACTCTGGGAGCCGCCTAGGGTTGATGTCCATATAATCGCAACAAGCGGTCGCTTTACATCAGATGCAGTCACTACATAGAAAAACACAATCAATCAGATACAGCTTTACGCATCGAGATGTGGCCTGAGAGCCATTTAGAGCTACTTCTGGCGGCCAGACCTTCGCTAATCGCAGATTTTGGATTAAGGTAAACAACGGCTTGCAGGGCTCGGGCATTCCTGGTCACTCATGATATCATTTATTAATAACGTATAACATCCAAGTTGCAGAGTTGCAGTATATTACGGCTAAAATAAGGTGATGTGTTTGTGTAGCGATTGACCATCTCATCCCGTTCATCCGTCCGCATCCACGTCATCACCCTGGCTCTCTCTTCTCGAACCTGTACTCCCCTGCCACATGCACCCGCTCCGGCATCCCGCCAAACCTGGCCTGCAGTATCAGCTCTCCGATCTCCTCTTTCATCACCCTGGCAATGCCGTTGATGGACGTGGTCGGGCGGGCATTCACGTCCACAGCCCAGGGCCGCTCGCCTTGATCCTGGGGCCATGGGTGACATAGGCCGCACTGTGGCCGCTTCGCTCGAAGCTCTCAACAATGGTGGAGAGCATGGCCCGGCCCCGAGCAGGACAGCATCCGGTTCTCATTGCCGCGTCTACGCCTCTCCATGCAGACGGAGGGTGAACTGGAGGTTCTGATCAGGGATAATAATTTATTTATTAGAAGAACCATTAGCCGCACTATGCCCATTGAAAAATCCAGCAATAAAGGTGTTCTTGTAGTTGGAGGAATAATCATCGACCTGATTGCCAGGTCAAAGAAATTCCAGGTAGTTAACGACAACATTTGCTTTCCCTTTGACTCAAAGATCACCCTTGATGAGCTTAAGCAAGATATCGGCGGCTCAGCGCACAATCTGGCCGCGAACCTGGCTGAGCTGGGCACAGAAACCTATATCCTCGGATCGGTAGGCAAAGGCGACTTTGGGGAAGAAGCCCTGAAGAACCTCAGGGTTCACGGCGTAAATACAAAATATGTAACCCTGAAGGAAGGCTCGACAGGAATGTCTCTGGTCTTTCTCTATAACGGCGAAAAGACGATCCTGACAAGCCGGGGCGCAAATGAGTTCCTGGGTGAAGAGGACCTCAATACGGAGATCTTTGCGAAAATTGATACTTTGATCCTGACAAGCCTCGTAAGCCCTGACAATATCGACCTGATAAAAAAAGCCATTCGGGAGGCAAAAGCGAGAGATGTTTCCATTGTGGTGAACCCGAGCATGAGCATGGTCACGCATAGACCTGACGAACTGAAATATGCCATGAAAAACGGCAGCGTGATAATAATGAACGGCAAGGAGTCGCTCATGATAACTGGGAAAAAGGATGTCGATTCAGCCATAAAGGCGCTGAAAAGTTACGGGGCAGAGACGGTAATTATTACTCAGGATGTAAAAGGATCGCTGGTTGCAGAAGGAGAGGAGATCTTCCGGGTGCCTTCTTACAAGGTGAAAGTCGTTGACACAACCGGAGGAGGCGACAGCTTTACCGCGGGATTTGTCCATGCAAAGTTCAGTGGATATTCGACCAAGGAAGCTGTAAAATTCGCGTCTGCAGTAGCCGCGCTCAACATAATTACTCCCGGAGCCAGCACCGATCTGCCAAAAGAAAAGGACGTGGTTGAGTTCATGAAGACTGCGGAGTATCTTGAGGTGTGACTTAGAAGGCATTTTCTGTCAAGACCACCCTCTGCGCTTTGGGCCGGGCACTCTTGACTATGACCGTGGGGTCGTTAGCCTTTCTGGCCTCATCCATGATCCTCTGACGTGGATCGAGTCGCCGACCTCATAGTCCTTCATTTGATTGTTTACATGCAGGGTTCCCATTCCCCGCACGTACTCGTCCCGCAAAGTTTCTTGGAGACCCTCAGGTGGACATTCGCATGGCGGCCTTCTGCATAGATAGGGTTTCGCTGGCCAGCTCCGCAGGGCGTCAGCCCGCCAGAGCCTGCATCGGTACTTCTTGGTCCGCCGGGGTGCGGGCGCGTGCTCGGCGCGAGCTGGAGGCAGAGGTGCAACAGGCCCATGCCCCTATCGAGATGGCTGAGGTCCACGCAGCAGGGCCCCTGGTTCGTTCCTCGATGAACTCCGCCATTGCATCTTGCTATACTTTGATTCTGTATCTTCTGGCAATACTCGTGATTCTTCCTGGCATGAGGACTATGTAAGCCCTGTTCCTTCCGTCAGATGAGCTCTTCCTTCAGGAACGTGTACTCACCTGCCACATGCACCCTCTCCGGCATCCCTCCAAACCTGGCCTGCAGTATCAGCTCCCCGATCTCCTCTTTCATCACCCTGGCAATGCCGATGATGGACGTTGTCGGGCGGGCGTTCACATCCACAGCCCAGGGCCGCTCCCCCAGAACGAAGTCGATCCCTGCGTAACCGGCGAGGCCCAGGGCCACAGCCGCCTTCTTTGCCTCCGTCCAGATCTCGTCCGCCCGTGGCGTGTTGTAGGGCACCTGGCTTCCCTGATAGCCTATGCCCTCTCCCTCAAATTTGATGAGCTGGCGGTTGATGGTCAGTGGCAAAAAGCCCTCCAGGCCTACGATGAAGCTGGCAGACAGGTGCAGGCCCTCATGGTAGCGCGTGACGATCTCGCCCGGGCCCGCGCGCACAAAAGACGTTATGCGCACTCCCTCCGAGCCGCAGCCAGTGCGCGGCTTCACCACATAGAGATGGCAGCCCTTCTCAACAGGGTCTGGCTTGTCCACGATCTCGGCTACGGGGACATTCGCCCGCACGAGCGCCTGGGTGCAGAGCTTCTTGTCGGCTGCCAGGCGTGCCGCAACGGGGCTGCTGCCCAGGTTTGCGGTTTGATCCTCGATGATCTCCAGGAAACGCGGCTGCAGACCATCCGGCGCAATCAATAGGCAGGCGTCCACCTTCATCGTTTCGAGCATTACCTCGAACTCTGCCTGGCCATCCACCTGGACGTGGTCGCCTGCTTTGATCCTGGGCCCGTGGGTAGCATATGTCACACTGTGGCCGCTCCTCTCGAAGCTTTCGACGAGAGTGGAGAGCATGGCCCGGCCCTCCAGCTCGCAGGTGCCGCCCAAACCAATGGCGGATGCGTACTCCGCAACCAGAATCTTCATAGAAAGTCGCTCCGACTTTTGCGGCAGACTATACTAATCTAATGCCTGATCGGACGCCAGGATCCAGTTCTTCATTTTTCCAGTCGATCCTTGGGTTACGATGGCTTTTCAGGTTATTAGTTAGTCTCGCAGCCGTTCTTTGTGACTTTGTGCCTCTGTGGTTAACAATCGTAGCTGAAATAATCAAACCCTTGGTTTACGGAATAAGACCGCAGAGTCGCAGAGCGCACAGAGGACGAACGAACGGAGAAGACTATTTTGCTCAGAAGCAAATGCGCTATTTCTTTCAATTTCAACTGTGGTAATTAGTAAAATTCGCGTCTCTGCAGTTATATTCGTAGCTGAACATTGATAACATGAGAGCCTCCTCCTGGCAAATGCTTTCGCTTATCTTAGATCCGTTTGAAAACCAATTCACTAACGGGCAATCCTTATATGCTGTACAAATGCTAGCATGAGAGTCCAAATTCGTACTTACATCGATACAAGTGGTGATTATTACGAGCATCAAGACATTATTGGTGGACCCCTCCCGGTGCACGGGATGCAGGACCTGCGAGATGGCCTGCTCACTCTATCACGAGGGAAAGTGCAGCCCGGTCTTATCCAGGATGAGGATCATAAAATACGAAGCACTGGGTAAGAGCTACCCTTCGGTATGCTCCCAGTGCAGCAAGCCCAAATGCCAATCCGCCTGTCCTACCGGCGCCATTAAGCCCGGCGATGAGAAAGGCACTCTGACGGTTGACGAAGCCCTCTGCACGGGATGCCGCTCTTGCCTCATAGCCTGCTCACAGATCGGTTTTCACCCGCAAAAAGAGGTCGCCTTCAAATGCGACCTGTGCGGCGGAGAGCCCCAGTGTGTCAGGTTCTGCACCTCCGGAGCCATAACCTTCTCTGGAGTGGACGAATTCCTCATGGCCAGGCGCAGGGCCGTCGCCAACAAAGCCGTTCAGGCCGTCCAGGTGTGAAAGAGAAATGGTCGACAGTTTGGTCAATAGACCGGTCAACGGATGGACTGGCAAGAGGCTGCGCGTAGACTTCTCCAGCGGTAAGACGAGTGTCGAGGAGATCGACGAAGAGTACAGGAAGAAGTGGCTGGGTGGTCGCGGCTTCAACTCCGAGCTTCTTTACAGGGAGGTCGGCCCGGATGTGGATCCGCTGAGCCCGGAGAGCCGCCTTATCTTCGGAGTGGGCCCGCTCACAGGTACCTTTGCACCATCGAGCGGCAGGACGACGGTCACAGCCCGCTCTCCGCTGGGAGGGGGCTTCGGAGACTCGAACATGGGCGGCCACTGGGGCCCTGAGCTGAAGTTCGCGGGCTATGACCAATTGGTCGTGCAGGGAAAAGCCTCCAAACCCGTGTACCTCTGGATCGATGACGACCGGGTCGAGATCAGGGACGCCAGCCACATCTGGGGCCGGAATGTTCCTGAAGCGGACGCCATGATCAAAGACGAACTGGGCTCGGAGGAGATCCACATCGCCCTGATAGGGCCGGCAGGAGAGCATATCGTCAGGTACGCCTGCATCATGAACGATGTATATCGGGCCGCGGCCAGGAGCGGCATGGGTGCCGTCATGGGCTCCAAGAACCTGAAAGCCATCGCCGTGCGCGGCACCAACCCTGTCAACATTGCCAGGCCCCAGGAGTTTTACAGGATCTCAGCCGAAATCCGTGAGCGTCTCCACCAGGACCTGATGGCCCAGATGCTCAATGACCAGGGAACATGGCTGCTTACCATGCCTGCCAACTACGAGCAGGGCTGGTTCTGCTGGCACAACTTTCAGAAGGGATACCATCCCGATGCCAAGAAATTGAGCGGCGAAGCCCATAGGGACAACTTCCTCTCCCACAAGGAGGGCTGCTTTGCCTGCTCCATCTCTTGCGGCAGGTTCAGCAAGATAAAGGAAGGAAAGTACGCGGGCGAGATCACAGGCGGACCGGAGTACGAGACCCTGACGGCGATAGGCCCGCGCATCGGTCTTCTGGATATGGATAAGGTGGTCCACAACAATAAGCTGGTCAACGAGCTGGGTCTGGACTCCTGCTCCTGCGGCGGAGCCATCGCCTGGGCCATGGAGTGCTGGCAGAGAGGTCTCCTGACGAAAGAGGAGACAGGCGGCCTGGTCCTGGACTGGGGCGACCAGGAGCTCATCACAAAGCTCATCGAAATGATCGCCAAGAGGGAAGGCTTCGGTGACCTTCTGGCCGAGGGCTCCTGCCGGGCGGCAGAGATCCTGGGCCGGGGCCACGACTATTCCATCTCCGTCAAAGGGCACGACATGTCTCAGGACGATCCGCGAGGTTTGGGATTCGCTTTTGGAATCGGCTTTGCTACCGGCCGCCGGGGAGGAGACCACCTGCAAGGGCTGCCCTGCCTGGAGCTGACAGGACCCTTCTATCCGGGACTGGTGGAGAAGATCCTGGGCACCAAAGATGCCGAAGACCGGCTCTCGCCGGTCAAGAAGCCGGAGATGGAACGGTACCAGGAGGACCTGAAGGCCGTGGGCGACAGCCTGACTCAGTGCACTTTTACTCACAGCTGGTCCTTCGCAGTCCAGCCCGAAGACATGGCGCTCCTGCTATCGTCCGCCACAGGAATCGAATTCACAGCCGAAGAGTTGCTGAGAATTGGCGCCAGGATTGTGCACCTGGAGAGGGCCTACTGGAACCGGCTTCTCGTTGGCCGTCTGGAAGACCGTAGTCCCAAGAGGTTCGTTCTGGAGCCCATGCCCGACGGACCGAATAAGGGCACCGTCTTCCCTGAATCGTTGCTGATTCCCCGCTACTATGAGGTCAGGGGCTGGGACAAGGAGACAGGCTTTCCTCTGGCAGAGATTCTGAAAGATCTTGGGTTGGAGAAGATAGCCGAAGAGCTGGAACCGTACAGGGCTGATTATCGAAGGAAAGTAGAAAAAGCCGCGATTTCTGCCTGAGTCGCGGAGCCGAACGAATGAAGATAACTGCTCGCTATTACGGTTTCTTCTCCAAGGTGACAGGTAAGCTCTATGAGGTGCTGGAAGTCAACGACGAACTGGCAGTGAAGGATTTGATCGAGACTCTTGCCAGGAGCTATGGCTACAAATTCCCGCGCCTCTGCTTCATCCGCCCGCTGTACAGCGATCGAGAGTACCTGAACATCTGCCTCAACTTCCAGGATCTCAATAGCCTGCAGAAATTTCCGCTGGGCCTGGATACCAGGCTCAAAGAGGGCGACCTGGTCTCATTCGGGGTCATGGGAGGCGCTGCATGAACCCGGATATGTGGGCCAGGCAGACGGCCATACCCGGGTTTGGGGCAGATGGGCAGAAGAGGCTGCAGGAGAGCCGGGTGGTCGTTCTGGGCCTGGGCGGTGTGGGCGGACCGGCTGCCCTTTACCTGGCAGCGGCGGGCGTAGGAACCCTGGTGCTGGTGGATGGCGACTGTGTGGAGACCAGTAACCTAAACCGCCAGATCCTCTTCGATTTTTCTGATCTGGGCGTGTCCAAGGCCCATCTGGCAGCAGAACGCTTGCTCTGGCCTTAATCCGGACCTGAAGGTTGAGGTTGTTGACCGAATGGTTAAAGAACGCGACCTGGAGCCCCTTCTCAAGGACTCTCAGTTCGTACTGGACTGCTTTCGACAAAAACGCCGACCGGCTTGCGGTCAACCGGACGTGCATGAATCTGGGGATTCCTGCGGTCCATGGGTTTGCCCAGGATTTCAGCGGCGAGATCTTTATGGCGATTCCGGGCAAGAGCTCGTGCCTTGCCTGCGCTATGGACGAGAGCTTCCCGGAACTGGAGGTGACGCCCGTTATGGGAGTGACGACAGGGACGATGGCCGTCTCCATGGCATCATTCGCTATCCTCTTCCTGACCGGCATTGCCGATCCCGGGGCCGGATCTAGATTGATCTATGACCTGGTCTTCCCTGGAATTACAAAGGTTCCCGTATTGAAAAATCCTCGTTGCTCCGCATGTGGCAGGTAAGAGATGTGAGGAAAGCCGGGAACGAGAAAAGAGGGGGTATATAGTAGCGGGAAAGTAGGGAAGATAACGAGAAGAAATTATAAAAGAAGAAACGAGGGCGACGGCTTACCAGCCGCAGTCTCCCCCGAGTTCAATACTGTCTGGCCATATAGGCGCGCTTGCCTGTCAACTTGCCGCAAACCGCACAGGCTGCATCCGGGAAGCTCTGGTACTGCGGCTCGCCCAGCATGTTCGCTTCCACCTGATCCTCCAGCTGGTGGCCGCAGTCAATCTCACCGCACCAGGGCACCAGGGCCACTCCGATCTCTGCCTGTGCTTTCGCTTCTTCTATGCCGCCCGCTTCCCGAACCTTGCCACCGCGGAACAGCTCGGCTTTGGCATAAAGCGTTGTCTGCAGCTCTTCAGCTTCTTTGAGGATGGCGTCTTTCAGGCCCTCCATGGGCACCGCCTTCTTCACGCCGTCGCGTCGCACCAGGGTTACGACTCCCTTCTCTATATCTCTGGGCCCGACCTCCAGACGAACGGGAACGCCCAACATCTCCCATTTGTAGAACTTGGCACCGGGCCTCTCGTCGCTTGTATCCAGCTGAACACGGATATGAGCCGCGGCCAGAAGGCTCTCGAGATCTCTGGAGACCTTCAGCACCAGATCCTTGTCGCCCAATAGTATCGGCACTATCACGACCTGTGTGGGAGCCACGCACCAGGGCAATACCAGCCCCTTGTCGTCCCCGTGCACCGAGACAAGAGCCGCAATGCATCTCTCAGATATGCCGTAGCAGGTCTGGAAGACAGGCTTTTGCTCGCCGTCTTCTGCCTCGTAGGTGATCTCATAGGTCTTGGCGAAGGTCGAGCCCAGGTGATGCGCTGTGCCCACCTGTAGCGTCTTGCCGTCGGGCATGATCACATCTATGGCCGTGGTGTAGTCCGCACCGGGAAACTTGTCCCAGCTGGGGCGGCGGCTGACCAGGAAGGGTATGGCCAGACGGCGGTAGAACTCCGAGTACCTCTGGATGGCAACTTCCACCTGATCCGCCGCTTCTTCCCAGCTGGCATGAACTGTGTGCGCTTCCTTGAAGGAAGTGATCTCACGCAGGCGTATGAGCGGCCGGGTGTGCTTGGTCTCATAGCGGAATGTATTGACGATCTGGTAAATGCGCAGCGGCAGATCGGCGTGTGACCTGATCCAGAGCTTGAACATGGGATAGATCGCAGTCTCGCTGGTAGGACGCAGCGCGAGCTTGACCTCCAGAGGAGACCGACCGCCATGAGTCACCCAATAAACCTCATCCTCGAAGCCCTTGATGTGCTGCGCCTCCTTCATGAACTCATTCTCAGGGATCAGGAGCGGGAACTGGGTCTCCTGATGATCCGGATCAAGAAGCTCCCGGATGATGCCGTAGACATTCTTCTTAATGGCGAAGCCGAAGGGGAACCAGACGCACATCCCCTTGACAGGGTAGCGATTATCTACGATCTCCGCCGTCATGAGCAATTCATGATACCATTCGCTGAAGCTCTCTTTCGAGGGCAGCTTTGCAGTCTTGGAGCCGGGCGCTTTGGAACCTGACTTGGATGCGTTCGCCTTAGATTCAGTCTCGCAGGCGGCCTTGGAGCCGGCCGTCTTTTTTGTCTTAAATTCAGTCTTGGAATCGGTCATGCAACCACCGATATAACAAAGGGGGTAATAAAAGTCTCAACTGCCGCCGCCAGGAATAGCAGCGGTGTGACCCAGCGGATCAGGAAATGAACAGCAACTCTGATCTCGCCGGAAAGATCACTCTTTTCTTTCAGGATGGACAGAATCAGCAAATGGCCCAGCCGAAATCCGATGGCTATGCTGACCAGAACTACAGGTAGCTCGATGATGCCGTGGGGCAGGATTCCCGCCGCCAGGTAAAGCCATCCCACTTTCTGGACTGCGCTGTAGCCTACAATGCCCAGGAGAAATCCGTTGCTCGTGACAACCATCAGAGGTATCAGCCCCAGGCCCAGGCCCAATAGCATAGCCATGGCTGAGGCCAGGAGATTCTTGAGGAAGATGATCATCATTATGGCAAGGGGCGGCTGTTCCATAATCCACTTCAGCATCTCTAGCTCCTTGGTCCAGCTTGATGCGAAGACAGGGTCGACTACCGCAGTATAATAACCCATTACAGCCGTAAGGCCAAAGAGGAAAACGGAGAGGCCAATGTATCCTCGAATCGACTTCAAATAGGCTATATCATCCTTTATCGACAAACAAGATCTCCCATTTCAACCTCGTCCGGCCTTTATTTAAGGCTGGCGCGGTTTCGCGATTGCAAGGAGAATGAAAAAGCCCGTCTCAGCCAGAACTGAGAAGGCAACCGGAATTCCCGCCTCGGGTCCAAAGAGCGTTAAAGATATGGCTGCAGCCAGCCCCAGATTTTTGTAAGAGCCAAGAAGCGTATAGGAAATCGCATGCGGCCTATCCTGACCCGTCAGCCTGGCTGCCGTGTATATTGCCAATCCTATTCCGAGAGTGCGCGCCAGAGCGATCCCGGAGACCGTTCCGATGTCTCCCCAGAGCGCGTCCTGATTAAGGCCTATCAAGGTGTAAGTAACCAAAAAGAATCCCAGATTGATGGGAAGAACAGGATCAAGCGGTAAGCGCCGCACAAACCTGGAAGCCAGCGCCGGCAGAAGAATCAATAGTACCGACATCTGCAACAGGTATACCAGGCTTACGCCTGTCTGGAGAGTGAAGGCGTAAATAATTGCCGGCATCAGCACTAAAGAAGCTAGATACGATAAGGACTCTGAGAACAGAGAGAGACGCATATCACCGAGCAGGATGCGAGTCATGGGCAAGACCGCGATTGCCGGAGGGACCGCGGCCATTACGATGAAACCCTGGCGCAAAGCCTGATCCTGCAGATTGTAGCTCAATAGCAGTATAAGTCCGGATAGGAGGCCGTAGTTCAGAGCCAGACCCAGAATAGAGTTCTTCAAGAAACCTTTCCCGGCGGTCACGTCACCGAGGTTCACTTCGGTTAAGGAGAAGGTCATCATGACCATGAGCACCGGTGTGATGAGAATCTCCGAGTAGTGCGCGGCCTCTGGCCAGATAAAGCCTGAGAGAATGGAAAGAACGAGAATGAATGATGAGTTCTTCAAAAGGCTTAAGCCCAATCTTCCAATATCCATTGAAGCCTCCGGCTTTGTCCTCAGGCAGTGCCGAGGTAGTAAAGCCCAAAAGAGATCAGAAAGCCGCCGCATAGGCCCAGGATTATTTTATAACTCTTTTCAGAGATGACATATCTTCCCCGATCCAGGCTGGTCGAGACCAGTAGGTACCACCCGAAGTCTGCACCCCAGTGGAAGATCATGAGGAGAGAGGCCATAATCAACCCTGTTTGCAGACCCGATAATACCATAGTGCTGCCTATGGTGAGCCACCAGAACCAGAAGTAGGGATTGGCCCCGCTGGTCATCATTCCTGCCAGATAAGGGTTACCGATGGCCTTCCCTTCCGTTACTGACATGGTGGCGCTCTTGCATTCTTTTACGGTAAGAATTCCGAAAGCTATCAGGGCAAGGCCGCCAACAAGGTGAATCCAGCGAAAATGCTGCTGCATAGCCACGTTCACTCCTCCCACAATCAACAGAAAGATCACGGACTCCACCAGTGCGTGGCCTGTTGCGATCTTAGGACCTGCTTTCCAGCCGTATTTGAGGGATGAATTGATGGTGGCAACAAGCGTCGGCCCAGGTGCAAGCGCACCTGTCAGGCCGGTTAAGAAGGCCATAGTCAGCATCCCAATCATCTCGTACATCTTCCACTCTCAGCCGAATTTCAATAGCAATTTGGCCTGCTGCTAAAAGACATTTTGCTCCGTGATCGGCCAAGAGTTTATTAGAAAACCGTCCCCGAAAATCTGACCGCAAAAACAGACGAAATGGACAGGTCGGGATTTGAACCCGAGGCCTCTACCATGCCAAGGTAGCGATCTTCCAGCTGATCTACCTGCCCTTCGACCCTGAAGGTGAGCCGTACTACATTTAAACATGTCGGTAGGAGGGCGTCTCCCTGGAGATGCGGGCCGATCGCACAATGGTCGTTATGAAATGGAGTCCATGCAGTACGGTTCATTTACCCATCAAGATATCACCGCCAGAAGTCTTGTTGCGTCCGCCGGGCTTGTCATACGTGGAAAAGGATCGAGCGACTGGTCTGGTGAGAATTCCGCTCAACCAAAGGGCGGGAAAATCTATCCTCTACCCTCTGAGAAGCAAGGAATTGCAGACGCAGAAGGGAATTATGCAGCATGCGCGAATCTGTTCAAGGCTCGTCTCATAGATCCGGCTTCAGGAGTCCTCAAAACAGATGGGGCAAGACATGTTGCAGCGATTGGTGAGGTCGATGCCGCCGGGCAATGTAGATGTTATGTGGTTCTCGCATAGGCCGCAGTCATACGGGCAGAACTGCCCGGTTTTGGCTGCACCATCCACACCCTGTCCGTCGCACCCGTATTTATGGAACCAGTCGTACAAAGGCAGGTCGGACCGGTAGAGCTCCTTAAAATCGCCGTGCTCCTGGCACTTCTTCTCCAGGAAGACCTTTCCGTCCTCAGATAATATGCGGGCCAAAACCATCTTCAGACAAACAGGACAGAGAGATGAGAATGACAAAGCAATTGAAACGGCTCAGAGCCAAAAGAGCCGTTCCATCCAAGCGAATCTATCTGGCGAACGAATAGCCCATTGCCAATTCAGTCTACCTAAATCTGAGGCCACTTGGGCATATTGATATCAGTGTACCAGAACGTGCCGTACCAGGCGTCGACCCCCAGATGCATGTTGTCCCATGGATAGGGTTTCTTCTGGTCGCATTTTACATCAGGACAGGGATTTGTAAGACATGATGGGCATTCTGGGCAGAACGAAAATCTGGGGCAAATTTTTACTCTCTCTTGATGAGGAGAGATCGTGGTATTGATTGCTTCACTTCCAATGATCTCCAGTTCCACTTTTTCAGGTCCGGTTGCTATGACCTTTGTGTTCTCGGTTCTGCTTCCTACAATATCCACAACCACTGATCCGGGGCTGCCAAACGCAAGAGCACCGGATGCGGATAGCATCAGTGCTAGAGCCAATATGATTGATAGCTTCAACTTCATTCCCCCTTCATCGAATCTAATATTTAACCGATGTTTTATATATACTAAAAGTAGAAAAGTCTTTCGGCCCATAATATCGTATATACTGAGGATTTGAGGGCTCGAAATGCACCAAAGAATTATTAATTTAAATAGATAAAAAATTTGATAAAAAATAAGAAAAGAACGAATTGGATAGAATAAGAAGCGAATATTCTTATATCTATCTCATGATTTTTAGAATACTCCATTAGTTTGCAGGCCTTTTGTCGATACGATTATCGCTATGGATTCGCCCTTCCCTGGCCCAAATATAGTGCTCCCGATACATTGTTGCTGTATCCATGATTCCTGTTGATGAACGGCCGGTTATATCTGGTGGGAATATAAGAACTCCAGGGATAGCATAGAGGCCTTGTGAAGTCGTCCCATGGTGTATTATAAGTCATTCTCTCTCCGCACGGGCCGCAGAACGAGCGTTCCCTGTCCCAGACTCTTCCTTCATGCCCTGGGTTACCGATCTGGATGTTGGTCGTGGTGCTGCCCACAATATCGAGTACAACCGGCATGCCCTCCGGTGTTATGAATGAAGTGTTATCCGCAAGGCTTCCCATGATATCTATGTTTGCCGACCCCCCGCTGTTCACACCATATGCGGCAGATGCCCATAGGATTAACATGGAGATCAAAACAATTAGTTTCCTCAACCTTTCGCCCCCTTTTATAATTAGGTCTATTAAAATGTCGTGGAAGTAGAAAAACCTTTTGTTGACATAGTTGCGCCCAAAACAATTAAATTCCCCCATTCAATTCATAGGGCTCATGAAACTCATTTATGTAGCAGGAAAAGGTGGCGTGGGAAAGAGCGTCTGCTCGGCCGCTACCGGCATCTGGACCTCGGACCGGGGCCAAGATACCCTGGCCTTCTCCATGGACCCGGCTCATTCACTCTCAGACATTTTTGATGTGGATCTGGGGAACGAGCCCAAGTTGATCCGCGATCATCTCTATGCCTACGAGCCGGACCTGGCAGAGGAGGCACGTGGATTCTATCGCAGGTACAAGAACATCTTCACTGCCCTCTTCGGACTCTTCGAAGTGGAGGTCAAGCCTGAGGACTTTGCGAATATGCCCGGAGTCTCCGAACTCATTTTCATGGACAAACTCAACGACATCTTTGTGGAGAAGAAGTACGACTACGTGATCATAGACTCCGCGCCCACTGCCATGGTACTGCCTTTGCTGCAACTGCCGTCCATCACCACCGGTTTTGTCACAAGAGTTCTGGGGATGAGGAACAAATGGATTGGCATTCTGAATCTCCTGGAGTCCGGTTTTGGTGATTCGATTCTCACCGAGATCAGGACCATGCGAGTCAAAGCTGAGACAATGCGTAACGTTCTCCTCGATCCGAAGACGGCCAGCATCACTGTCGTGACTATACCCGAGAAAGCCGCGGTCGAGGAGAGCCGGCGCCTGATTGCGACTGTGGAGTCGCACGGGGTTCACGTCTCCTCCCTGGTCATCAACCATGTGATTCGGGAGTGCGACTGCCAGTTCTGCCAGCAGAAGATGGCCTCTCAGACCTCCTACATCCAGGACCTGAAAAGCCGGTACCAGGAAAAACAGATCACGATTCTGCCCGACTATGGAGCAGAGGTGAAAGGAGAGAGATTAAATCAGGTGGCAGAGGATCTTTACGGAAAGGGGCAGATGATTCTCTGAGCCCTTTTTTTGGTGCAGCGGAATTTAGAATATCGTCATATTCTTCAGCTCTACCAGGGGGAGGCGTCCGGCCCCCCAGCCCCCAGTAGCACGCGGTATCCTGGTGGAGAGATTTTATGGCTGGTTTGAAAAGTACATATTGCGTCAACCCATGCAAAATCTTTATACTTGTTAGATTTGATCTAATCCCATGATCGGAAAATTAATACTGATTATAACGCTGATATGCGTCGCGGTCTCAGCCGATTCGGTTATCATGAATGGCTATAACGTATCTTTTGAGATGGGCCAGCCGCACGAAATAACAGCTTAAAGAAGTGAATGCAGTCTAATTGGTGACCGCACATCCCGAATAGAAATGATCGATATCAATTCGTCCAAAGGCATGGTGTCGATCATTATCGGAGCCTCGAATATGACCACACAGGAAAGTTTTGCAGATGCTTCCAACGTAGGCGGTTGGCCGGATGCACCCGTTCCGATCGAAGTCGACAATACGACAGGATGGTATGCATTCGACTATAACCAGGGCGCTCCGAATTATTTCGTGATGTATTATATTCAGGCCCCATCAGGTGCCGATTATTACAGCATTCCTTCTGGAAATGAGACGACTGTATTTAATATAATTGTCAGCAGTATGTCCATCTACGATACAGCCGACTTTCTGCGCTCTCTCCACACCGAGCCCCTGAATACTACTGCCTGAGTCTCCGATCCATGTCTCAAAAGATGTGGATATCCCAAAGGTTTAATGCAATTTAGGCGAGAGGATAGATCATGTTCGAAAAAGCGCTAATCCCTACCGATTTTTCCAGATATGCCCACAAGATGCAAGAGTGCATAGCAGAGATTCCTGGGTTGAAGGAGATCGTTCTTCTTAATGTCCTGGATGCCAGCAATCCCATGAACCTGGAGAAGAGCGGATGGAGCTACGATTCACTCATTGATGATGCAGAAACACGGCTGAAAGAGCAGGCAGAGATTCTTTCCCACGCTGGAAGATCGGGCCTTATCGTCAGATCCCTTTTGAAGGTCATCGTGGAGCCGATGAGCGGTGCAGATGGAGTCAATATGCAAAGGCTGGAGCCAAGATCCGACGTGGGTCTGATATATGGAGGCAGCGTGGCCGAGGCGATCCAGAAGACTGCAGCTGAAGAGAATGTCTCGCTCATAATCATGGGGGCGCAGGGAAAGGGGCTGGTTGAGGGAATCCTCCTCGGAAGCGTTTCAATTGAGATGCTGCGTCATGGCGAGACCGATCTGCTGCTTATCCGCCACCTTGTCCTGGAAGGAAAAGAAGAAAAGAGCCTTGAGAAATTCTGCCCCAATATATTCTCAAGATTGCTTCTAACCACAGACTTCTCTCCCGCCGCCCAGGAAGCTGTATCCCTCGTGAAGGGCTTGCAGGGAATCTTTGACGTCTTACTGGTGCATGTGATCACCAAAGGAGAGGATTTCAACACGGCTGCAGAGAAGCTCAACCAGATGCGTGAGGAGCTGGCAGGATCGGGCCTCAAGGTCACTGTCCATATCCTGGAAGGCGATCCAGCAGAACAGATCCTCAATCTCGCCAGAAAGCAGGATGCATCTCTCTTGATCATGAGCTCTCAGGGAAAAGGCTGGCTCGAGCAGATCCGGATGGGAAGCGTCTCCTTCGATTTGGCCCGCAGGACAGACAGACCCGTGTTAGTGGTCCGGCAAAAGAAGAAATGAAGGGCATAAGGGCAGTTGGCCCGGATCAGGCTAACGGCTTTGCCTGAGCTCCGGTTCTCTTCTCTTGGGCCTCGGACTGAATTGGAGAGCGTAACTCTCATCCAGGTGAGGCCGGCAGAGAATGAAACCATGAAGAAGCAGCCGCCAGTTGCCCTCTTCAATGCTTCCGACCCTCATGGACATCTTCGAGCGAGGATGACCATCCGGGCCGCCGTCTCTTGCATCGACCAATTGATCAATTCAAGTAGATCATTTTCAAGAGATAGTTTCAAGAGGCCAATTTCAGGAGACCAACTCATCCGGCCATATGCCGTGAACAGCTCCTAATGCCTTATCTACAGAGCTATGAACCCTATCGCCCGGAAATCCAGCCAACATGAGGAATGCTTCGACATAGTTCGGGACTGGAATCGACATCTGCTCTACAAGCAAGATGGTCTGCAGGATGGTATGATCGCCAAGCTCGACCGGTATTATCGCATCCGGGCAGAGCAGCTCAAAGATCTCAGGGCTGATCGGCCTCTCAAAGCCGGATACGAATGCTTCCAGTATCTCGCTCGTCCAATCGTGTTTCTTTCCTGCATCATCGTAAGGTATAACGACGACCTCTCTGGTTTTCGAAAATCTTTCGATGAGCTCGGATGGCGTTACCCCTCTATCAAAGACCATATTCAACTGGTGGACGTGCGGCATTGTCGTTGGCACTTTGCTGGCGCGAATCGAGTACATAACGTCTTTGTAAACCGTTGCCGCATCCTGGCCCTGATGACCAACGCCCTGCCCGAACTGTATTGCATCGGGCGACAGCTTAACGATATTATGAGGGTCCGCGCTCCGGCGATCCAAATTTCCGAGAACTGCCCGAAGTCCAAGAGGTTTTGCAGCCAAGGTAGCTCTGCAGAGCGCGGTTGTATTGCAGCTTGTACATTGAATCAGACTTGGCGAAGCCTTGAGGAACTGCTCGTAGTTCTCAAGTCCAAAAAAGAACTCTCTGGCCAGATCCGCCTTGAATTTTTCCGGCAGCTCGACGCCTTTTTCTGTGAGCGCCTTGAGTATCTTTGGCCGGTGAGCCCCTCCCATGAGAATCGTTTTGCATTCATGAGCAAGAGACCCCTCAACGTACGGCGTCTCCTGGTCTTCCGGAGCTCCGACAGCTATGATATCCGATTCTTCAAAGAAGTCGTCATAACCGCCTGCAATCCTGGCACCGGCTTTCTCCCAGGCGGCTCTGTCCTTTTCATCCGTTAAGAAGGCTCTAACATCGAACATTCTTGTGAACTTGGATAACATGCTTTTGGCCCGGGCATGAGGAGTGCGGAGCAGAATGTTGATGTCTCCTGTAATTTTCTCCCCAACCTTTACCTGATAAATGGCAGGGATTGCCCTCTTGCTTTCAGTTCCATCAAAACCCACGAATCCGATATTTGATTTCATAAAGAATCACTCGAAACGGATAATAGGTCGGGATGATATTTTAATTTTCCGATATTTCTACGTCTTAACAGTTATATGGCTATATAGCTATATGGCTATATGGTTATATGGCTATATGGTATATGGCTATAGGTTTGGTTATATGGATATATAGATATGATGCGGAGATTCATATCATCTGTCGATTCATAGCGGTGCCTTGACATTATTTGCAGTTTGTTGAAGCTAATTTCCACAATTTTGCTGTTTGGATAATATTATCTATACTAATTGGATATAAAAGTGCTATGCTGGTATGATCTGTTCATTTTTGTATTTAAACTTCACATAATCGTCTATATAACCTATTGGATTTCATAATTCAAATGTAAGGCTGAGATACTTTAAAGATTCAATTCATAATTATCTATGTAAAGCAATAATCTAGGCAGACAGCACTTGGCTAAGTGATTTGAAGCTTGAAATAATCAAATTACATCATCAAGATGCACCGTGTGAGTTCTGGGAACGAAAAATTCGAACTCTACCCAATCATGGATTTGGCGCCAACGTAGGATGCCAAGATGGAATAAAAAAGATGCGGTCACAACCCCCGGGTCGACGGCTGCAACCGCATTCTGAGCTAAGGAGGGGACCATGAAAAGAAGCAGGCAAGAGATATTCTCCCAAATCCTGACCATATGTATGAACGGCGCAAATAAAACCCGAATCGTATATCAGGCCAATCTTAACTTCAGAACAGTAAATCCGTATCTGGACATATTACTGAAAAATCAGAATCTTATAGAGACAGGTCAGGGAGAACAGGTACTATACCAGACCACACAAAAAGGCATAAATCTGCTGGAAAGCATAACTAAAGTCAATGACACACTATTCCAGAAATGAAGGGGATAGCTTTGATCTTTCTTATGATCCTCAATGTTAGCTTGTCTGTTCCCATTTGATATTGCCGTTCGCCCATTTTCATATTACAGAAAAATCATTTTTTACTAAACCTTATCGAATTCATGGATATGCGTCCAATTTGCGTCTACCGAAGTAAAGATGCACTTATTATAGTCACGAACCAAAATGATGTGGACTGACGAATTGAATCTAATAACTGCGGTTACATACCTTCGGCAGGAAAACGATAGTAGGCGAAACACTGCATAGGTTTCACCGATGGAGAGAGGATGCAAAGGCATCCGCTCATAACAGGAATAAAATTGTGACCCATGTTCGAGTTTTGTGCTATAAGTTTCAATTTGTGTCAGAGATTTTAAATACATTTCGATCCAATTAATCATTACTAGCCCTTGGGTGGCTAGACCATTTTGAAACCCTCCGCCCTTACCGGAGAGCCACCTGGTTTCCTCCTCCCGGGTACTCTCCGGACCACTTTATCACATCATTACTATCCTCGGTGGCAAGTGATTGGAAGTTATGTCTTGCAGAAGTTTTAAATGTGTTCTGAGTTGCAGTCTATGTGCTGGAAAAAGGCCAGCAAGCATATAATATCTGGCATAAGATCAATGCACACCGATTTTTTCGCCCCGTTATTTCGATTGTATCCATGATTGCCATGGATATTTGGATTTCATTTTAACATTTTTTAGATCAATTGGAGTCAAATTTTTTTATATTTAGATCAAACTGTGACCTAATGGTTCATGCTTTGTACTAAAATTCACGATCTGTGTCATAAAACACTTATACAAATGTATTGAAATAGATAAAATATAGAACTCCCGTAACCGCAAAAAAAAAACAACGATTCCGATTGGAGAGGATGAAGGATGAGGTCGAATGATGGGGTGAAGAGAAAGACAAAATCTGCCAAGAAAACAGCCCAGGCAATTAGCGGCAGTTCCTCAGATCGCGATATGAATACCCTGGAGAACGAAGGGGAATTCATCGATTCGAGAGGTATATTGACGCTGAGGTACGAGGTAGACGAGAGGGGCATAGGGCAGCTGCTCATTCCACCCAGTCTTTCCCTGCTTCTCCAGTCAGATCGAGTATCGATATCACCCGCGGCAGGTGGGCTATTCATTCGATCAGTTTAAAAAACTGTTTGGATATCTGTTTCAAATGATGACGAAGTGTTAAAGATGAAGACGAAAAGAATAGAGAAAAAAAGTAATTCTGGAAAGTGTATTGCTTGTGGCCAAACGACTGCATCTGGTTCATTTTGTAATTATTGCCAGGAGATGAGAGAAGACCTTCGTTGCTGGCCTAAATAATGCTATCTGCACCAATATTTACTCTTGAGAGTTACTCTTGAGAGGCTATCTTGCCTATAACGATCCCGTGAATGGTGTTACAATTAAGACCCGGAGAACATGCCAGCCTTTCCGAAAAGGGCTTGCTGAAGATCAAACTGCGTGCGGCCACCCCACCCTAAAGGGCGTTTCCAAATGCTGCAAAAGCAAGCTGACGAAGACCAACCGTCTTCATCTTCTAGAATTTTTAGTCCGGAAAGAGATTATTAGAAACCATTCATTCAAATCGTTTCGAATACTTGCGGCCGGAAGCAAATTGAACAGGCACGAAGATTAATTAACCCCGCGGCGATAACAATTATCGATGAGCAAGACGGACGCATTGCCTGGCTTCCATCTCTTGGCTAAGCCCACCGGGGCCGCGTGCAATTTAGGCTGTAAATACTGCTTCTTTCTATCTAAGAAGGATCTGTATCCTGGTAGCAATTTTAGAATGTCAGATGAGCTTCTAGAGAGCTACATCCGCCAATACATTGAAGCGCAGAAGATTCCACAAGTCACCATTGCCTGGCAGGGCGGCGAGCCGACCCTGATGGGCCTGGAATTCTTCCGGCGATCAATTCAATATCAACAGAAGCATAAACGCCCAAAAATGACCATCCAAAATACCATGCAGACCAATGGCACTCTCCTTGATGACGAATGGTGCGAATTCTTCCATAAGAACAACTTCCTCATCGGCCTGAGCCTGGACGGACCGAAGGACCTTCATGATGCCTACCGGGTAGATAAAGCCGGCAAACCGACATTCGATAAGGTAATGAGGGCGGCTAGGCTCCTGCGGCGGCATAAAGTGGATTTCAATATCCTGACCACAGTTCATGCTGCAAATGCGGATCATCCATTAGAGGTTTATCGCTTTCTCAGAGATGAAATTAAGACGAGTTTTATCCAGTTCATACCCATAGTAGAGAGAGATAACGACACGGGCTTTCAGGAGGGCGACAGAGTCACGAATCGCTCCGTGAAGGCCGAGCAGTATGGCCACTTCCTGATCGATATCTTTGATGATTGGGTGCAGAGAGATGTAGGGCGGGTCTTTGTCCAGATCTTCGATGTAGCTCTTGCCGCCTGGGCGGGGGTGCCTCCGGGGATCTGTGCCTTCTCGCAGACCTGCGGAACAGCCATGGCTATGGAGCACAATGGAGACATGTACTCATGCGATCATTTTGTGGAGCCCAAGTTCCTTCTCGGAAATATTAGAGATAGGAGCATGACACATCTGGCCAGCTCCAGGAAGCAGCGAAAGTTCGGCCGAGATAAGCTCGATACTCTGCCCGAATATTGCCTCCAGTGTGAGGTCAGATTCGCCTGTAACGGCGAATGCCCCAAGAACCGTTTTATCAAAACACCAGAAGGCGAACCTGGACTTAATTATCTTTGTACAGGCTACAGGGAGTTCTTCCGGCACATTGATGGGCCAATGCGGTTTATGGCCCATGAACTTCGTCAGGGCCGGGCTCCAGCTAATATTATGAACTACATGAAAAATGGGCAAATTTCGCATGTGATTTTCAAGCCGGGCAGAAATGATCCCTGTCCGTGCGGCAGCGGCTTAAAGTACAAAAAATGCCACGGCAAGGCCGGATAAAATAGAAGGAAAAGCAGCTCGCTCTGGCTGCTCGTGTTTCAGATTCTCATCTAAATATCCGAAGAGGCGATGCAGATAGTAAGTATCGTAGCTCAGATCGTGGTTCCTATTTGTCATGATCAGCAGGTCGAAGGGCCGGTCGGCTTTTATGAAGGCGTCAACAAGCTGCATCGTCATGCAGGGATTAACGTTGTCATCTACATCTCCAGCTATAAGCAGCAGCTTGCCTGTCAGGTTGCCAGCCTTCAGGGAAGTTATTTGCTCCTTAAAATCAGAAGAATTCAGCCCCTCATACTTCTCGCCCCAGAATGCCCCGTAAAACCTGCTATCATAGTCTCCTGATGAGGCTACACCCACCGTATAGAATTCAGGATAGGTGAGCAGAGCCTGGGCGGTCATAAATCCGCCTGCAGAGTGTCCGAACATTCCCACTCGATTCAAGTCCATGTAAGGGCACAATCTAGATTTCCAGTGATTAAGTGAAGGCAGGATATATCCGCCCAAAAATATTTAATCTTCAAGCCAATATATCCTGTGAGACCCTTCAATGACTCAGATACAATTTAACCTAATGAACTTTCCGTTCGCCGAACAACTGACTGTTCTTTTCGATAGGTACTCCGATGACTACGAGTATACTTCCGAAGAAATATTTCGTTTGGTTACTCCTCCACAATGCCCTGAATGTGGAACTCTAATGGACCACAATGGCTCGAACTCCCACACCAAAAGATGGCTTGGAATAGTCAAAATTGGCAAGTACTCCTGTCCTAAGTGTCAAAAAAATGTGACAGAATTGTGCGATTTTTGGGAGGATGCCAAAAGAGAATTTTTGGGAATATTTGGTAATTTCTGTCAGCTGTTAAGGGTCAACCATGTGTCTTACGAAGTCCTGGAGAAGGCTTCTAGCTATTTCTATCCCTGCGATAAAGATACTATTCGCACAAGGATTGCAGCCGCGACAGAGAAGATGGAGATTCCCGAAATCAAAGATATCCAGATTGTTCACTATGACGAACAGCATCCAAAGGCAGGAAGATGTCAAATGTATCGGCTGACTCTCCTTGACTATATCTCAAAACAAATCATTGCGGACGAGTTGTTCGACTCAAAGGATATGAAAACAGTCGAGGATTTTCTTCGAAGAAACCTCAATACAAATAAGCCGATATTTATTGTAACGGATCTTTCCCTAGGCTATAGAAAACTATTTAAGAAGATATTTAAGAATATGGTAACACATCAACTATGTTTACTCCATCTAAACAAGCTTATAGTTAGTGATTTCTCAGTAAATACTACTATTGCGGAAGAACTGATTAAATATAGGTTACTGAATATTTTTTATAATAGAAGAATGGAAATCGAATTTCTTTCCTGCTTAATCGAAGAGGAGCAGGAGATGAAAAAGAGAGGTGGCAAAGTATACGAAGATTGGCTGGATGAGGCAAAAAATTTGTTTAAAAAGTTTGTTCATAACTTAGAGAATGCACGAAGAAGAAGTAAGAAAAATATGGAGATGAATTATTATTGGGAAGCAGCAGAAAATTTTAAAATTTTGATGAATGAAATAGACAGCTTTAAAATTCCTGTCCAAAAGAGATTGAGGCAAATCAAAAAGGACTGGGCGAATCTTGTTGCCTTTTACTTTGTTGATGGTGCGCCTGCCACAAACAATCCATTAGAAAATTACTATTCAGCCAGCCTGAAAACGCATCGAAAGAACCAATTAGATATTACAGGAATTGAAGAGCAGATGAAGCTTTCTCGTCTAAAAAGATGGGGTATGTTTGGAAGGCCACAGAAGACTTTGCTCGAAGCCTTCTTTGTATTCATTCCTTTCATGGACTGGAAATAAAGGTTGGTTATTTGTATGCGGTTTTTAAATAAATATGTGGCGTGAGCTTTCACCATGTATACAAAATTTTAAAGCAATTTTTAAAATCTCATTATTTATTTGCAAATTTTATGAACTATACGCATCAATTTTATAATGTTAGGAATAATTACTTTAAACTTCACAGGCATTTGTCAAATGTGCATCATTATGGGCTCGGGAAAATCGAGAAATCACTTGATTTCTAGATAGTGCCCATGTAAGGCCGGTCTTTCGCCAACAGCTTCAAGACATTGATGTGATCCGGCAGTCCTCCGGCATCACCCAAATGGCCATAGGAAGCATCATGGAAATCCTTGGATCGGAAGGGAGTTCCTGGCCCGTCTAGGGTGACAACTATGAATCCCAGCTCAGCGACTGCCTGAGCCCTCCAGAAAATCTTGTTGACCCAAGCCAGATCTGCGGGGAAGGATTTAGCTGTGACTATGATCCAAGGTCCCGGATAAACGGTCTCCACTACAGGATACTCTTGGGAGGCATTGAAGTTGGTTGGTTTTATCAGCAGGCCACATAGATCGGTCTTGCCATCCAATGCCTTAATGATGAACCTCTCGGGTGGTTTCCAGCCCATGTCTGTGATGTTTTTTACGTCTCCATTTTCTAAATTCAGGGTTATGTTGGCATTCATATCTCTAACCACAGTTACAGGAGGCTCGTCAACTCTGGAGTAAGTGTCTATGAAGGCCGTCCCGTTGGGATCAACCTGAATATTGTGGTCTGCGTCTTCAGGCGTGAGGAGTCGTAAATCGCTGCCGTTCAAATTCACTTTGTATAAATGGCGATAGTATGGATCACGACCTGGCTCTTTGCCTCCTGCAGTGAAGTAGACCTGGGAGTTGATTTCATCCACATGCAAGAGTTTCCTAACAACCCATTTGCCGGAGGTTATGGCATTCTTCTGCTTTCCTTCCTTGTCATAGAGATACAGGTGACCATAGCCATTCTTCTCGGAGAACCAGACCATGTCACCGTTCTTCAGGATCTTGGCGTTAGGGGGGCTGGCATAATCCAGGTTGGCCTCGACGTAAGTGCTGCCTCTCTCCTCAAGGATTTCCTCGGTCCGGCCGTTGTCTGGATCGGTCTTCAGGAGTTGCAGAGCCTTCTCCCCTCTTTCCGCATATAGCATGTAAAGTACCCCTCTTCGAAACATCATTCAAACAAACTGATATTGTTGGTCTAATTTGAAATCAAACGATGGTTTTTTACTTTATCACCAAAAAAGTTATGGGACATGCTTAAATTTAAGATTTAAGCTTTATTCGCAAGTTTTAAGTAATTTGAATGTTTATCATTAGGTTGCACAAACAAAGAAGGGATTTTAAATGTTATCTCCTTTGATTCCTAATGATAAACACCCGAAATGGATAATAGTGCTTAAAATACTTGAAATTATCGGATCTCATCGATCTAAGAAGATTGCATACAAGCTAAAAATATATGATATTGATAATTTCATGCTAGCAATAAAAATTATAGTCCTTTCGGGCTTATTTGAAAGGGATATTTCTTCAATAGTTTCGGAAATAAACCTCAATCCAGAGCTACAAAGGCTGTTGAATATCGATTCAACGATAAATGCACAAAAAATCTATAAAATTATGTTTGATCTAAATTATGACTCATTATATGGTTTCTTTAGCAAAGTATTCCGGCCTGAAAGCCGAAAAAGAGACCAAAAGCAAAGAACTATTATTATTGATACAACACCGATCGTAATTGACCTTAATTCTTGGAGAAACAGGGGTAGAATAGGTAAGAAGGATAAAGAATATAAATGGTCTTATTATCCTTCAATAGGTTATTTCGTTGGATTTAAGTTGATTTTGGCTATAGATCTTAATGATAATCTTGTTGGGCTTGAAATCCACAAAAACTGCCCTAATGACGCAAAAATGCTTATCCCTTTTATAGAAAGGCTTTACAGCTCGAAAAGAATACATATGGGCGATTTAATCATTTGCGATAAAGGATTTACGTCTAAAAGGAATTATAAAGAGCTAATTAATCGATTTTACTTGATTCCAATCATTTATCCACGAATTAACACCAATTTAGATCAAATAATTTACGACCTTAATCCACCATTGGATGCATTTGCTCACAACGTACGTGTTTAGCTCGCTAACTTCGCCGTTAGCATTTGGAGGCAGTTTAGTCCATTCTGTCCCCATGTTGCCAGTGTTGTCATGATTCGCTCATGAATAGAAGTCCCTTTTTCGTTGCGCAGTGTGCCCAGGATCTTTCTCAGAACTACATCGGGCCGCAATGCTCTTTCAGCTCGATTGTTGGTCGGCTCAACTCCGGGATTAATGACAAACGTGAACCAGTACTCGAAGCCGTTGTTAATTTTGCCGATGAATTTCTGAACTTTCTCAATAGAGTACTCTTTCATGATCCAGTGCCGAAGCGCTTCTCGTGCCAAATTCCATAGAGTTTTTCTGACTTCTGGTGAGGGATCGTTTTCCAGAGCCTCGGTTAGTATCTCATAAAGCTCTTTGAGCGCGTTATTCAGCGGAATAGCCTCCTCGAACTTTTCAGCAATGTCTTTCGACTCTCGAAGTAGATGTGCCCAACACCGCTGCAATCGTTTTGTGAATCTGGCATAAGGTTTCCACCCGTCGCATACGATTATTCCCCTGAATCTCCGCGTCAAAACTTCGATCAGGACTTTTGTGCCTCGACTCTTTCGAATCACGAAAAAGGTTTCCGATGGTGTGGTAAACGTCCAGATCCAATGCTTTACTCCCTGGACATGGATTCCCGTTTCATCCACATACAGAATCGGAGCATCTCGAATCTTATTCAAGATTGCATCGTAATCTGATTGAACTGCTTCGGCGGCTCGGCGGGTTAAATCAAATATCGTCGCGGGGCTTATTTTCAGTCCATGCATTCTGTTCAGCGCACTTTGTATTTTCCTGTGAGGAAGCCTATCTTCATATTTTAGCAGCGTCGCCTGTGCGATCGTGTTGTTTCCGAATTTGCCTTCATGTGGGCAACTTGCATCGTTCGCAACAACTTCTTTCCGGCAAAATGGACATTTGTAGTGAGCGATTTTATATTCCGTAACCATGACCGGCTGAGGTTTGGGAATTTCCTCGACAATCTTCGACTCAATGCGAAAAGGAACGCCAAGCTCTGCTCCGCAATCAGGACATCGATCCGCTGTAACCTCCACTTGACTATCAGGAGCTGCATAAGGTCTCGTTACGCCTTTATGACCGATTTTTTGACCCGGTTTTCCCTTGTCGTCCTTTTCCTTCTTGCGATTGCGGCCACGTCTTAGGCTTGGTGGAGTATGTGCATTCTCATATTGAGCCAGTCGGGCTTCAAGCTCTCTTATTTTTGCCTTAAGCAGCTCATTCTCACGTCTTAATTGCTCATTCTGTTCACGAAGCTGCTTGATTATCTCTCCGTCGTCCATAATCCCAATTGAAGAATATTGCTGTTATATTACTTGATTTTTTGGTCTAAATGAATTCTGAGGGAATTTTTCGGAGACTCAAGAGGGAGCTAAACACGTACCTCACAACAAATATAAATTGGCAAAATGGATCCAAATAGTCAACGAATTCAAGAATTTAATCTATAAATGGGAGGATTTTAGGCTTTCTAGGCTAGAAATAGAAGTATTATTCAATATAGCCAAAAATACATTGGGATTGAACAAAATACACCAATATACATTGCCCAGTGTCGAAAAAAGGGTAGTCCCTATAGTTTTCTTAGCTGCAGAGCTAATTTCTTTAGCGGATTCTCTAAATATTCAAAAAAGGGCTATACCTTCATGGTAATTTCTGAAGAGGGGTAATGTAAAGCACTTGGCCATCATCCCGCCACCATTGCAGGACATCGTCTTCTGTATCCATCAGAGATACCTCGGGTTGGGCTCTGGAAGATACAGGAATGACCTTCTTCTCAAGAACGTCCAGCAAGATTGGTTCATACATCGGCACGTGCTCATCATCGGGCATGGCGAACCTATACGTCCAGAGATTTGGCCTGGAGTTGTTGTCAGGCACGTATTGGAGAAGATTTAGCTCGGTAACATTCCTCTGGTCCATCCTGAAGGTTGCAATCCTTCTGGAATCGGGAGACCAGACCGCATAGGGTTTTGGAGTCTCATTGAGACGGGCCTGGCTTATCGGGTGAGATACTGTCTCTGAGCGTTCAGCATAGGCATAGTCCTTTGATCCATTGGTAGTCAGCGGGTACTTCTTTCCGGTCATCGTCTCTCTGATCCAAAGGTTGTGGTCCCGGACAAATGCCGCGAACCTGCCATTGGGAGAAAGAGACTCGCCAGGTCCTGCCTCAAGACCTGAAGGCACCTCATTTATCCGGCCACTACTGAGGTTGAACTGCATTGTTCGGTTAAATGCCCTAAATCCAATCTCATCACTTCCTTGATGAACTATGATCTCAGAGAATGGAAGATGAGCAGGATCGATTTGCTCGTCTACTGCAGAAGATAGCGATCTTGCAAGCAAGGTATGATTGAATGCAGGCATCTTGGTCCTATTCTGGACATCAACAAGCATGAACTCCTGACCATTTCTGCCATTTTTCAGATACCAGAACGATTGCGTGCTCGGTATCCAGTGAGGATCAACGCTGACATTGAACATGGATGCAACTGCATTTACAGGTATGAATTGTTCTGCTCTGGCATAATCAGCAGTGCCGCAAGATGAATTGATGAGTTCAGCCCCAGTGCCCACAAAGCTCGAACATATGTCAATGCCAACCACCAAAAAAATAATGCCCATCCAGAAAAATCTTATATTCATTTATGAACCCACTAGCTTTTGTTTTATATTTTCATTAGGTTTTATATTACGTTGGCATCTTAAAGCTTATAATTTTTACTGAGGTTTCCTGATGAGTCCACTCAATCTGATGGCAATTTCTTCTTTTTGTTAATACGAAAAGTTGAAGTAAGCATCATCACCATTACCATCGACTCACTGGCCTGGAAGAACTTGGGCTTAGGAAAGCTCAATCCTCAAGAGGTATTAAGAGGTATTTCAAAAAGGGAGGATGGCCCGCAAGCTGAAGGCTCGGCGCACCTCCAGCTCCGTGAAGTTGCGATCCAGCCGGCTGAGGATACGGGAATAATTACCACAGATGAAGAGAATCTTTTAACGCTGCAATTCCAGATGGCTGTTCAGGGCATCAACTAACATCTCAACCGAGGCGACCAAGACATTGAAGGTCTCAGGAAGAAGGGACACAACCGGGTGGAGTTCAATTTCCATGATAGAGAATAAGTGGCTCTAAGAATATGAGAACAAGCCGTGCGTGGAACGAATGTGATGAAGGGGGGAATGCAGTTACGCCGCATAATTTAGTTGCCATGAAAACACCCTAATAAAAAAGTCAGCGGCTTTAACCGCCTTCCAAGTGTTCGTTTTTCCTCACCTCATATCCTGCTTTGAAAATGGTTTTGATCATTTCGTCGAGACTCATCGATGTTGTTGAATATGCACTGAGATGCTTGATTTTTATGCACAGTGCAGCAACAGCTATGCAGATGAAGAACATTTTTAATATCATACACCATCTCTTAATCTTAATGTTGTATTTTTTTAATTTTGTTCCTATAAAAAAATGGGGGCCTGACATCCCCTTTCATTCAATACTATCCGATCACATCTGAGCTCAAAACATAAGGCATTCTCAATTCAGTCCTTTACCTCCATCACGACCTTCTCCAGGGTTCCGTTGAACCCGAATGGGCTCGTGTAGCTATCGGTTACTGGCGTATGGGAATCTTTGCCTACCTCCAGCCCTTCCTCTAGAGAATACGTCGCAGTCTCACAAACGACCTTGACGCTTCCTTCATCCTGGTCATTGATATACAATGTGGCTACACCTTTATTGCGCCCTGTCTTGGCAAAGGCCACTCCTAGAACAGAGCTGCCGGTGGGAACCTCAGACTTGGATGTCACATTGTAATGTGTCAAATCGTTGTAGTTGTAGTCGAAGACCAGGTGATTATTCTGGACGAATAGGGATAGGCCACCATAGAGCCCGCCGATGGATAATAGGACTCCCTGCGTGTCTGGATTAGACCTATTCACATAGGCCGCTATATTGTAGGAGCTGTTAAGTGTGTCTGGTATCTTTGGCTCAAAGAGGGTCATTTGGCCTGGGACAAAGGTGAATTTGCCGGTCACTAGAGGTTGCCGGCTTCTATCGACTAGGCGGTCGTCGAGTGGGAGCACGTTGTACTTCCCAGCCTGGTCGAACCAGAGACCTATCATCTCATTGAGCCGATCAGGATATTTTGTCGCTAAGTCTTGATTCGGGTTCTCGTTGTTGTTTGCAGTCATGTTATAGAGTTCCCAGGTATCTTTATTGAAGTCTGCTCCTTTCTGGTGGTAAGCCACGGCCTTCCAGCCGTTGTACCATAGTCCCCTTTTGCCCAGCATCTCAAAGTACTGGATGTACTTTCCAGTTGCTGCATTTGAGTCGTTGAACGTAGACGCAAAGCTCACGCCTTCAATCGGCTTCTGGGGATAACCTTTGTAAACCTCGGGTGCCTCCAAGCCCATGACGTCCAGAACCGTCGGCACCAGGTCAACCGCGTGAACAAATTGAGTTCGGATTCCATCCTTGTCCTTGATCAGTGCCGGATAATAGACTATCATGGGGTCGTGGACGCCGCCCTCGTAGGTGTCCTGCTTATACATCCGGTAGGGCGTGTTGCCTGCCATGGCCCAGCCCATTGCATAATGGGGGTACGATTTTGGTCCACCAAGCTCATCGATATGGGTAAGAAGGGATGGCACGTCTGGAACGATTCCGTTGAAGAATTGATAAGCGTTTGATAGCCCATCGTACAATCCCTCCTGGCTCGCGCCGTTGTCGGAGACAACAAATATTAGTGTGTTGTTGAGCTGACCTGTTGAGTTCAAGTAGTCCAGCAATCTACCGATCTCGGCATCTGTATGAGTTAGGAATCCAGCAAACACCTCTTGCTCCCTGGCATACAACCTCTTCTGGGATTCGTTCAGATCTGCCCAAGCCTGAATACCAGGATTGCGCGGAGGCAGCACAGTATTCTGGGGCACTATGCCCATGGTCTTTTGCCGGGCGAGTGTTTCGTTCCTGACCACGTCCCAGCCCTTGTCGAACTTGCCCTTATACATGTCAATGTATTCTTGAGGGGCGTGGTGGGGAGCGTGACATGCTCCAGAGGCCAGGTAGAGGAAGTAGGGCTCGTCTTTAGCAACAGTTTGCTGGTTTCTTATATAATCTATTGAATGGTCAATTAGGTCATTCGTGAGATGATATCCCTCTTCAGGGGTTGCAGGAGGTTGTACCTCATCTGTGCCGTCGATAAGGTATGGGTACCACTGGTCGGTCTCTCCTCCTAGGAATCCATAATATTTATCGAACCCTCTGTTTGTGGGCCAGTTATCGAATGGCCCTGCTGCAGTGGATGTTTGAAATTGCGAAAGATGCCACTTTCCTACACAGAAAGTATTGAAACCGTTGGCCTTCAGCATTTCTGCTAATGTTGCCGTATTATGGGAAAGATTCTGGGTGTAACCGTCGTAGCCGGTGGGGTATTCGGTGATCAACGCAACCCCTGCAGAGTGATGGTTCCTCCCCGTCAGCAGACAAGACCTCGTTGGAGAACAGAGGGCCGTGGTATGGAAGTTACTGTAACGCAGCCCCCCTGCCGCCAGACTATCGATGTTGGGGGTTTCAATTGGCCCTCCGAAGCACCCAATCTGGCCGAAGCCCACGTCGTCAAGTACGATATATATGACGTTTGGAGCACCCTTGGGAGGCTGTGCGACCTCAGGCCAGCAGGGCGTTGAGTTCTTGTAGGATAATGCGACGACAGGCTCACAATCTTTGTCTGAGCTTTTGGCTGTGGCAGATTGGATTACCAGGATGCTCTCTGGCTTAACTGGATCTATAACGTCTTCGTTTGCAACCTCTGCCAAGCTCGAAGTTGCTGTCAGGGGCTTCCTCCTGTTGGTGAGAAGGTCGGTCCCAGTATTGACATCACTTGCCAGATTAGGTTCACCAGGATTCGCGTTCAACTGGTTGCTATCTGTTCCACCTGCTTCTTTAGAGAAGGCAGGGCTAAAATAGGCACCTAGGAGTATTAAAAAAAGCACCAAGGCTACCTCAACGTATTTTGAAGAGATATGGATGAAAAACTCCTCCAATTGATAGTGATAATTCATGATATATAAATGTTTGGAATAATTTTCAAATTGATGCGTTGTTTGTCGGAAATGCGAGTGATACGGATTATTTGTCAAACTACATCCGGAAAAGTCTGCGATGGGATGGAGTTTCGGGACCCGAATCATGAGGCTGCGATAAGAGCTGCAATCAATCAAACTGCGTGCGGCCACCCCACCCTAAACACACATGATCCTTGAGGCTCATACGTGGCCGATGAAAAACCTGACAATCTGAGACGTACTATTTCTCATCTGATATGGGCAGTGAAGGCAGTCATCCTTTTGGGACCAAGAATCCTGTGCCCTAAACTTGCCAATAATCCCGCGAATACGGGGCTGCGTCTATCGAACGCGTATGGGAAATTGCCCCTTGTGAGGGATTAACCATCTGCCCATATCAGGATAGAGACCATATATGGGCAAACGAAAGAATAGTGTTTGCGGGCTTTGGCCAGAAAATTAGTCAGCATAATTTTTCATCTGTTGATTAATCAAGAGCTATATCAAGAAAACAACGATACTACGGCTAAGACAAAACCCCTCAAGAAGGTTCTCCTCAGTCTATCCAAAGAAGAGCATTGAAGGATGGTGTGGCCGCAATCGTAGATGCCTTTTATCACTTGAAGAAGAAATCTTCGTCAGAAGGGGGGTGGATAGGACCCCATATCCTTTAATTGGAGATGGTTTTTCATGGGAAAGGATGGGGTATGCTTCGGGCCGCACGCCTCACGCTCGGTTTTATGGAATCCAGAAATCGTCGAGCTTTCGTTGCCCAGATCCCCTTGATCAGAATTATAGTAACTCTGTTTTCGGTTCCAGAGAGTCCTTGTTAATCAAATCTAAGAAAATATGAAAACCGGGCGAGGGTTCACTTCATCCCCAACCTGAAGGTCGGGGTATTCGTGACCCTCCGCGCTCCCGATGTAATAAAGCGTTCCTCCTGGCTTATCTCCTTCTCGATTCCATCTGGCCGTTCAGATGAGATGCTCCCGATCCTAAAACGTATCGATCGCCTGATCTGCAATGGTTCTGCATTTCGCTTCACGCCAAGCCAATTGAAGCACAGATAGAGCCATAAAACCGCCAACCTGAGTGCAACCGCAGTTAATTGGTAGACGAGTTTCAGTAATTGATAAATGGTGTTGCGATCCCGGGAATGAAAGCTTTCAGCACGTTCGCAGACAACGAGTAAAAGGATACGAACCTCAGCTCTTCCACTTGTTATGCTGCCAGAAGAGAACTTCCAGTTCCGGACAATTTTACAAGCTCAATTGCCGATCCCATCAAGCCTTATCGGCAGATACAAAATAATGATGGGTAATACGAATCAAAGTTGTAGTTGATTCAGTACAGGACAATTTTCAGAACTGAACGTAATCGTCTATAATACTGAATACACAAGATTGATGCTATTGAATGGAGGACGACATGAAGAGAAATAGAAATGAAATAATCTCGGAAATCCTGCACATATGCATGACAGGTGCCAGCAAAACCCGGGTAGTGTATCAGGTAAACCTCAACTTCAGAACTGTTGATCCTTACTTGCAGCTCCTGATAAAAAACGATCTGCTAAAAGTAAATAAAGGCAGGCATATAATCTATGAAACCACGGAAAAAGGCAAATCTTTAATGGAAACCATCAACCAGGTCCATAACTCACTAACTGAAGATAAGGACGCAATAATCTTGCCAACTTCGGCCTTATAGGAACCATTTTTAAGACTGCATCTCAGAGGGCACCTCTCGAAAATACTATTCAGGCGGGTCGCATAGTTCATTTATTTATATATCATGATTTTTGGGAGATAGATTGAATGCATGATAGATTGATCATGATGTTGCATTTCGAGAGGGCTGATATTTCCCGAGCAGCTTTGCCAGCTCGTTCATCCGCACGGGTTTGCTGATGTAGTCGTCCATGCCCGCTGCCAGGAATTTCTCTTTGTCTCCCTGCAGGGCGAAAGCGGTTATGGCGATAATTTTCGGCCCCTTTTCCGGCCAGCGCTGGCGGATGATCCTGGTGGCCTCCAAACCGCCCATTTCAGGCATCCTGACATCCATCAGCACAATATCATATCGCTGATTTTCCAGTGCCTGCAAAGCCTCTTTTCCGTTAGCCGCCACATCCGCATTGTATCCGAGGCGCCTGAGCATGGTCATGGTGACCTTTTGATTGGACAAATTGTCTTCCGCCAGCAGAACCTTCATAGAACCAGATCTCGTCTCTTCACTGATTGGCTCCAGCTCTTTTATGGGCGCGGCTCGCTTGGTAAGTACTGTAGTGAGGGCGTTATGTAGCTGAGACAGCTTGATGGGCTTTGTCAAAGTTGCATCCGATAGGTCAGGCTCTATTCGCTGGCCCACGAATGCGAGAGCCAGCAGAGGCGAAGTCTTGTGGTACCTACGAATCATTCTCGCCAGGGAAACGCCATCTATTTCTGGCATATCGTTATCCAGGGCGATAACATCAAAGGGAGTTCCACCCCGGACCAATCTAGCGGCATCCTTTGGTGAGCCGACTGTCACGGGAATCATGCCCCAATCCCAGGCTTGCAGGCTGAGTATATTTCGGATGGTTTTATTCCCTTCAATAATGAGAATGTGTTTTCCTTGAAGCCTTGGCTGGATTCCTGCAAAGGGCAATATGCTGCTCATATGCTCCACTTTGATGGTGAAATGAATGGTAGATCCACCTCCGACCTTGCTTTCCGCCCAGATCTTACCTTTCATCAGCTCCACAAGTTTCTTGCTTATCGCAAGTCCCAATCCCGTTCCTGCGTATTTTTTCGCGATGGGGTCATTAGCATGGCTAAACGACTCGAAATCGGCCTGGCTAAAAGATTCAGAGAGGCGATCCATTGCCTGACCATAAGACTCGAAAAGGTGATCGATCTTATTTGGTGGGATCCCGATGCCAGTATCCTTAATCATGAAATGAATCTCGTACAGAGTTCCAGAACGTTTGGAGGAGGCTGATACCAAAACCTCTCCGTTCTCGGTGAACTTGACGGCATTATTGAGCAGATTGACCAGGATCTGACGGAGCCTGGTTCTGTCTCCATCGATCGTGCCCGGCGTATTTTTATCCGTTATGTAGGCGAGATTTAGCTTCTTCTCGGTGGCCATTATTGCCACAGAATCAAGAGCCTCTTCGACACAATCGCGCAGGTTGAATTCCTGGATATCGAGAGTTATCGTCTCTCGCTCAATCTTTGTGAAATCAAGGATATTATTTATTATCGACATCAGGGCGTCGCCGCTGACCTTGATCATCTCTACGAAATCCCTCTGCTCAGGGGTCAGCTTTTCGTCAAGAAGCAGGCTTGTTATGCCTATAATTGTGTTCATGGGAGTACGAATCTCGTAGCTCATGTCTGCCATGAATTGTTTATATGTAGTTAAAAGCTCGACGACGCTTTTTTCATCAGATACGTAATACCTCTTTTCCCGTCCTGATTTTTCATGAAATAGTATATTTTTATCTTCTAAGATATTGATGTATTTTGATGCAGTTGAGGAGCCAATTGATAATTTATCAACTATCTGAGAGAATGTCAGGCCGGGAGAGTCTATCAAAATCAGGATAATGTCGCGGAAACGCTTCTGCTGAAGCAGGGGAGTTAAGGTCTTCTCCAGAGGTTTGAGTTTGCCCGATGCAAAGTACACCTTGAGATTATTCTGCTTCTGGCAGCTGATTGACCCTTTTTTTTCCAAATAGTCGAGATGATATCTAAGAGTACTCAGGCGGATATCGAGATCCCTTGCTATTTTCCTCAGATGAGAGCCCGGGTTATCCGATATATAGTCTAGAATAGCTTTTCGATTGTCGACGCTGGTATCCTCTTGCATATCAGACTGAACCTTTTCCATTTTGAAATATGCGATTTGTATATTTGGAGGTTATACAATTTTGGATCATTTGATGGGTCGCATACCTCAGGGACGCCAAATGTCCGAAATTGCCTTTATTTCTGAGACACTGCATCGAGATTGGCTCCCCCTTATTAATAGTGTATGCTCAAGTCAATTGTCTTGCTTCTTCTCCACGTCAAAATAATATCCAGTGGCAGGACCAATCGAAGGAATGTGCTGACTGAAAAAGTAGATATGGTACATCTCCCTAGCATTTATGCGATGCCGAATTTTAACGTCTTGCTGGAGGGTGCCTGGCTGGTAAGAGATGTCAAGACTGAAGATGATGCCATTGGAGTTGCCATTTCTGAGGCAGGCAAGCGATTGAACCAGAGAAAGATGGATTTTGTGGAGGTAGATAAGGGGGAGTGGGATTGCCCCCAATGCAAGGAACCTCTTCCAGGCGTCTTTCTCGTCGCCAGCACGGCCCTGGTGGCGCTGCTCTTTGAGATAAAGATCTTTAATGCAGAGAGCGAGGAGCATGCCGGGCGAATAGCCAAAGCAAGTGTAGGAAAAGCCCTGGGAACCATACCACTAAGGGTTCTGGAGATAGATCCTATCAAATAGAAGCTTTTACCATGCAAATCCCAGGTTCCTGATGTAAAAGCATTCGATTTCATAAGCCACGTGTGAGCTCCAGGGTCCCGAGATCTCATGGGAATCTCATCTCTAAGCCCCCGGGACTTGTGGTCTTTCTGGCCGCTATTTCCTGCCGACTCTCGGACTTCTCAGGGTTTCGTTCCCTGGGGCAGCACGACTCTTGTGTTCTGGATCTCCCAGCCCCAACGATTTTGCCAGCTCCCTGAGATCTCTTTTGCCAGGCTTTCTGGGCTTACTGCTAATTGGTCTCAGTGATCCTGCATTGCATATGGATTTTGCAGGATTTTTTTCCATCTTCCACTGCGCGACCTTCTCTCGGATCAAATCCCCGCCTTCTTTTGCATCTACCAATATCAGTTCCGATCTCACCCAGTCGGGAAGGAACTGGTTGACGCCTCCCAGACCGTTATCTCCAAAACGCCGGTCGCAAAACAGAAGGACGCCTCTCTCAGATTCAGCACGGATGACCCGACCTGCGGCCTGCAGACCCCGGTTTATGGCGGGCAGGGTATAAGCGATGAGCATCCCTTTTGTCTTGCCATATTTTTTAGTATAATAGCCATTGATCTCCTTTTGAATCTCATCGTAGGCCGCCAGCGGTAAGCCCACCACCGCCACGCCATTGAGAGCATCTCCCTTGTAGTCAATTCCTTCAGCGAGCTTTCCACCGCATACTCCCGTCAAGACCCCGCCGCCGCGGCGTCCCAGGGAGAAGAACTGCTCAAGGAGCTGTGGGACCTCATCGGCACTGCGCGGCTCAACACAGAGCTTTTTTCCCACCTTCCTGGAGGAGACGAGACACACGTCCCTGTAATTATTCATCATCGGATAGGAGGTGAAGAAGATTGCCACATTGCCGGGAATATACTCAATACACGATCTTATGTGCCCGGATATCTCCTCTCTGTTATCCGCATCTTCCCTGATCTCCAGCTGAGTTGTTGCCCGTTTTGCCGCCAGAAGAAGGCGGTTCTCCTTGGGGAAAGGATTTGGCAGGCTCAGCTTTTGCGCTCTGCCTTCTTCTCCCAGACAGTAGAGCTCGTAAGCCTCCAGCGGCGAAAAGGTGCCAGAAAGCATAACTGTGGCGCTGATATTGTCAGTGATGCGTCTGATGTTTGCGGCGGGATCGATATTGTTGACCTCCAGGCGTACGAACTTCCTTGCACCCGTTCCGCTGACCACGATCTTTCTTTGATAGGAGAGATCATTTTCCGCGGTCTCCACATCCCTGAGGAAGAGCAGCACCAGAGCAAGACTCGGCTGGATGTCGCCTTGCAGGTTCTCTTTATCACCTTCGGCCAGATTCAGATCTGCGACAGCCACAGAGACATCTGAGAAGTAGGATAGAGCCTCGTCGATATCCTCTACGCCGTTATAAAGGAAAGAGCGGAAAAGATCCGCATCCAGCAGAGCCTCTCCCTCCTGCATCCGTTCCTGGCGGCTCTGTAGAAATCGCTTCAGACGGGGAAGCAGCATCTGTATGACCTGGATTCCCAACCTTCTCCAGCTAGCTCCCTCTCGCGTCTCCTCGAGCCTTGACTGGCCCAGAGTGCCTTCGAATTTTTCCACTTCCGTCAGAGCGAGATCTACCATGCGCATGGTGAGAAGGCGCGAGTTCATGGCCCGCACCGCATCTCCCAGGTTATGGGCCTCGTCGACGATCAGAGTCACTGTCTCCGAATCCATCTCCAGCCATTGAAAGATGATGTCTTGAAAGTCAGGGCTGAAGAGGTGAGAATAGTTCATGATCACGATGTCGCTGTTCTTGGCATAGAGGCTCATTATCTCGTAGGGGCAGATTCCCTGACAGGAATCAGAAAGCCTGGACGGAGGCGTGACCTTCTTCTTCAAGCCTTCCACTACATCCAGAGCCCGGCCAGACCGCCGGAAATGGACTTTTCCGCTCAGCTCGAAGCCCTCACGGCTTCTCAGATAGTACGGGCAGAAGGTCCTGTAGCCGGGCTCCTCCTCGGGTATGCTGTCGGATCCCGGATCGTAGACGCTAGCATTACTTTTGCCGATGCGAGAGGAGACATAATTTTTCGTCCACTCTCTGAGCCTTGAGCAGCCGGCATAAACGCTCTCACCCCGAAACTCGCCTTCCAGAGGGCAAATCCTCTGCTTGCCGACCATGTAAGCGATCTCCGGCTTATGCCGGGTTTTAGACCATATCCTGTTTATCTCGTCAATGTAGATGTCGATCTGAGATACAGTCCGCAGGGCCACCACGATCTTTCCAGGGGCAGCGGATAGGACTGCGCTGATGCAGCTCGTCTTTCCCGTGCCGGTGGGAGCGTCTATCATCAGCACTCCTTGTTTTCCTTTGCTCACCACATCGTAGACCGCGTCCAGCATCTTATCCTGGTAGGGCCTGAGGGACTCGTATGGGAAGTAGTCCAGGTACACGAAAGGAGGATATCGCTCGAAAGAGATAAATGCTATCCATAGGGCGGGAATAGAAAAGTTGAAATTGTATTGACGACTTCTTAATTTTGTAGCACTGAAGGTGGGATGATGAAGGGGGTAATCTTAGTCCTGATTGTACTAATGGCGGTCGTTTTCTTTCCAGCTCTGGCCAGCGGCCAGAATGCAAAGAGTACTCTGGGGTTTGAAGTCTCCCGGACACCGTCAACGGACGCAGATACAAAGAAGTTAGAGGAGAGAATGAGTGACGCTCTGAGCGGACTCATTATTCATAGGCCTGTCGCGATTGATAAAAAAAATACTTTGACAGTAAATTCCTCGTCTGCAAATTCATCCGCCGCAAATTCTTCACTGATCAACTCCTCTATTGCCAGTCTGCCTGCGAGCGGTATCGCACCGGGACAAGAAGTACCGGATAATGCGACGGTATCTGTAGGCACCCTCAGCGAAGGCGGTTCGGCCGGTCCTAAAGGTGTTGAAACCAATTCCAAGGCCAGCTTCAAAGGCTTTTACGGAATCACTGCCTCCCAGCATGAGATGGGCAAGAACGATATAGATTCCAGGATGTTCCTGAGCGGGACATTTGCCCTGGACAAGTCGGTAAAATTCCAGGATAGAGGCATATAGAGCCGATGGAGAGACAAATGATCTGGAACGGTATCCCCCAAAGGATCTTTTCGGTCGCAGTTATCTCCTTTGTCCTGTTATCTTTCGTCCTATCTGAATCCAATTCTGCCCTTGCAGCCGGGCCTGTCGAGGTATGGAACAAAACCTATGGAGGGCAGTATGGAGATGGGGCCTGGTCCCTGCAAGAGACGAACGACGGCGGATACATACTGGCCGGCAATTCGGCCGGCAGAGGAGAAGGAAGTGATCTGTGGTTGATGAGAACAGGTCAATCAGGAGATCCCGTCTGGAGCAGGATCTTCGGGGGATCGGGCGAGGACATTGGATATTTCGTGAGAGAGACAAATGACGGCGGTTTCATTGTCACTGGAAGCACAAAGTCGTTCGGCATGGGCGAAGAGCGACTCTGGCTCATCAAGACGGATGGCAATGGAAGCCGAAGCTGGGATAAAACCTTTGGAGGCTTCGTATCCTCTTCCGGTGATGGAGGGTGGTCCACCTCTGAGACTAATGATGGCGGTTACATCGTTGCCGGCTATACCCAGTCTTTCGGCAGTGGAGGAAAAGACCTCTGGCTCCTGAAGACCGATGATCTGGGTAACAGTACCTGGGATCGTACTTATGGCGGCCCGAAGGATGATGTGGGCATTTCAGTTTTGCAGAGCCGGGATGGAGGGTATATTGCGGCAGGCCGGACAGCATCCACTGGAAAAGGTGGCGACGACATCTGGCTCGTTAAGACCGATTCCAGAGGAAGCGAAACCTGGAATGTTACCTTTGGCGGCAGCAAGGATGATGCCGGCTTTCAGGTAGTAGAACTCATGGACGGCTATGCGCTGGTGGGCAGGACAGAATCAGGTTCTGATAGCAATAGAATCATTCTCATCAGGACGGATCTCATGGGTCGCGAGCTATGGGAGCAGACATACCCCGGAAGTTCAGGCACATCCCTGCAGCCGGCAAAAGACGGCGGCTTCATCATAGCAGGACGGATCGATAGCAAGGAATCGGGAAGAGATGCCCTCATTATCAAGACCGATTCAAACGGGAAAGAGGAATGGAGACGGATCCTCGGAGGCATAGCCGATGATATCGGCACCTTTGCTGTACAGAACAGGGATGGAGACTATGTTCTGGCAGGCATTACCAGCTCTTTTGGGTCCGGAGCTGAAGACGCCTGGCTTATTAAGATGCAAACAAAACTCCCTGATCCTGAAAATGCAGCCAGATTGCAGAACTTGACTCGATCCTTTGAAGGTATAGTTCTACATCCTGCAAATTCGCGGAACGACTCCATTTCTGGCCCGGAATAAGAGATTTTCAGTTTTTGATTCTGGCTGTCAATAAAAAGAAAAAATTTTTAAAAGATGAGATGCAATAGCTGGATGATGCAGTCAAACGTCAGGGTCTCAGACATCAGCCTCTATCTGCGTTGCCCAAGGCTGGTCTATTTCGAAACTCTGGGAAGAATGACAAGAAAGAGCAGTGTTAGGCAGACCCTCATACGCAGTCTGATGCTTTCCCTGTCCCAGGAAAGCGACCTGGAAAGCCATTTGAGAGAGAACCTGCACAGGTTGGAAGAGGAGTTGCCTCTGGTTTATGAGATTGATGTCAAGGAGCTCGGACCGGCCTGCCGGGAGCTGGAGGAGAAGATTGCGGCGATCGCTAAAGGCCTTGCCGAAAATGTCGATTATCTCATACCATTTGAACCGGATGTGGACCTATTTTCCGAAAAACTGGGTCTATCGGGCAGGCTGGACCGGCTGGCACCGGGGCTTACACCATCACTTATTCGCTCAGGTCGGGCCCCGGAGAGCGGAGTCTGGAAGAGCGATAGGATCGCATTAGCCGGCTACGCTCTGCTTTTGGGTGAGAGGCATAAGATCAGAATAGATCACGGACTGGTGGAGTACGCGAGCTTGGGCACCATTCGGAAGGTTCAGATCCACAGCGTAGATAGAGCCCGAGTGCTGCGCATTCGCGACAGAGTAAAACAGATAAAAGAAGGCAGGCTTCCCGAAAGGGCGAACGATTCCCCTTGCCAGAGATGCATGGCTACGGAGATATGCGAGACAAGGCAAACCCTGGCTTCACGATTCTTTTAACCTATTTTGAGCATCCAATTTTATTTTGGATATTTATCATTCGTTCCAACGGATGGCAAGATCCAACGAACTTATCAAGATCGGCCATACCGCAAGCTCTGGAAGAACCTGACGGAAGCCCGGGCTAACCTATACCTTATAAAGGGGTAGCCTCCTTTTATAAATACAAACTCGGCACACTTCAAGCTGATGGCAGGGCCAGGCCTCTTTTAGGGTCGCCTGCCGACTAAGAGGACGTATAAAATGGCAACCATCGAGGAGCAGATTAAGGCGCTGGAAGAGGAGATCTTTAACACCCAGAAGAACAAGGCAACCGAGCATCATCTGGGTAAGATCAAGGCCAAGATCGCGAAATTAAGAGCACAGCAAGAGCTTCAGAAGATAAAGGGCGGCGGAGGGGGCAGAAGATACTACATCAAGAAATCCGGCGATGCGACCGTAGCCCTGGTGGGTTTCCCATCCGTTGGAAAGTCCAGCCTGCTCAATTACCTGACCAACTCCAAATCTGAGGTTGCCGCATACCAGTTCACCACCTTAGAGGTCATTCCGGGCGTCATGAAGTACAAAGGCGCAGAGATTCAGATACTGGATATGCCGGGCATCATCAAAGGCGCAGCGAGGGGTAAAGGAAGGGGCAGAGAGGTAATAACGGCAGCTCGTGCGGCAGACATAATTCTACTGCTGGGAGATGTATTCAACTACAAGCTGAATGTCCTGGAGCGCGAGCTCTACGACGCAGGCATCCGGCTGGACAGGCAGCCCCCTAACATTCACATCACCCAGGAAAAGAAAGGCGGCATAATCGTGCGCAGTACGGTCCAGCTCACAAAAATGACTGAGTTCGAGATAGCAGAGATCATCCGGGCTTACGGCATAGTGAATGCCAATGTCACCATCCGCGAGGATATAGACACTGATAGCCTGGTTGACTTCCTGGCAGGCAACAGAGTATACATTCCATCGGTTGTGGCCATAAATAAATTCGATCTGCGGTACGGAGGCGTCGAGAACAAGATTCGGGAGGAGCTGGGCAGGGATTATCTTCCAGTCTCTTGCGCGACATTTGAGGGTTTGGAGGAGCTGAAGGATCAGATCTACGACAAGCTGGGCTTCATTCGTGTCTACCTCAAGCCAAAAGGTGGCAAAGCAGATCTGGAAGAACCGTTAGTGCTCCTGGATGGAAGCACCGTCAAATCGGTATGTGAGCATCTTCATCGCGATTTCGTGAATCTCTTCCGCTACGCACTGGTCTGGGGTAAGAGCGCGAAGTTCCCGGGCCAATCGATCGGTTTGGACCACGAGCTCAAGGATTGCGATATTCTATCCATAATCACTAAGAGGAGATAAGCGAACACAATTTCCGGCTACAGGTCTATTAAGACTGATAAATCCGTTGAATGAGCCTTTGCGACTGATGTGCATACGGAAAGATCAAAAGATCTGTCCATCTTTATTAAGGTTGATACTCACAGCGATCTTATGCAGATTTGAGCGGCTACAAATCGAATTTTGACCAATAGGTTTAAAAACTAAGCCGTCGTCTATACGTTGCTGCATTGCGTCGATCAAAGTGATTTGCTGAGATGTTTTCTGTGGCAGTTTCGATTCTTTGAATCGATTCAAAAGGTACGTGAATTAAATGTTTGAGCGAAAATATGAAAACAGTGGTAGCGGCAGCAGAGGCGGCTACAATAGTGGTCCGAGAGAAATGACAGATGTTACCTGTTCAGAATGCGGGAAGCAAACCCAGGTTCCCTTCAAGCCGGATGGATCCAGACCGGTTTACTGCAGCGAGTGCTATCAGAAGCACAGACCTGCCAGGGCACCCAGAAGATATTAAGCTGATTTGATTATTACTATAATCGATCTGTTTTAATTGGCAGCGTCCGCAACACGGACGTGAACCAGAACGCGGTGCAAAAGCTTGCACCGTGCAAATTTTTAGACTCATCGCCGCCTGGTGCGGCTCTTTGAGAATAGTTGGATTATCGGCAGGCTTAAGAGAGCAATAGAAATGGTTGAGCATAAGCAGATCACAGTTCTTGATCCGGCGTCAAATGGAGTGATTGAGGTGGACGAAGGAATAGCCCCTCTGCTCAAAGCTATCTGGGGTTTCGGAATCACAACCTGCAATTCCTGCCAGGAGAACAGGCCCGGTGTGGTGTGGATAGAGTTTCTCACCACTGAAGACGCAGAGGCATTCCTGACCCATGTAGTATCCGGACTAGACCCATTTGCGAGCCCTGAAGCTGATAACTGGCTTTACTCTAGAATAGTAGGCGAAAACGGAGGCTGGCAGTATAATGCTCATCCTCATGATACAAGAGAATGCATGGACGATTTGGGGCGAATAGAATTGAACGCCACCGAGGCATGTGCGATAGTGCTCTCGTTATCGGTCAGATTTCCAGTAGCAGACTACGGAAGGCTACTCGAACTGGTGGGAAGGAGATAGTGTCGGCTGGAATAATTGAAAGCGAAAAAATAATGACAGTGTTCTTGATGATGTTCAGTGACATTAACCGAAAATTAAAAATGACGGTTGTATACGGCAAAAATGATTTAATATTCAACAATAATTTGCAGATATTAATCAAATAGGGTATGTGGAGGAATCTTTATCAAACAATCAGAGTCACCCGAAGTGGAAAAATTTGACGATATAATTTCGGAGCTAGGAAGAAGAGGGGTCTCAGTACTGATGCATCGTCCCACGCGCTGGGGCTATGTCGTGGATGCGGTCATCCCTTCGGCAAAGATAGTTATCCTGAAGATGCCGGATCTGACCAAGCAGGTCAAGGTGGCCATGAGTCAGTTCAGAGATCTCATAAATCGGCTGGAGAGCGATGGATATCAGGTAGTCGTAATTCCCAAGAACAGCATGAACCAGGAGCAGATCAAAGCCTTCTGTGATAGGATTGCAGTTGAGCCTGCTCTTGCCGCAGCATGATGGAATAGAGCATTGTGCACGATGATCCAGTAGAGAATGCCCGGGTCAGATACCTTTTCTATTTTGAATGCACAGTGCTCCCTCTTTGAGATCGGAAGCGATTGATGTAATCTAATCGAATCTATCTTCCCAGCGCCGAAATTCCCCTGAACCTCTCCACAGCCTCGGCTATGCCCGAAGCCACATAGTCGACTTCCTCCATCGTGTTCGACCTGCCTAGAGTGATTCTCAGGGAACCGTGGCACTCCTCCGGCTTGAGGCCCAGAGAGAGGAGCACATGGCTGGGCTCCAGTTTGTGAGACGAACAGGCAGATCCAGTGGATACGTTGATGCCAAGGGAGTCAAGAAAGAGCAGGAGCGATTCGCCTTCAACGTACTTGAAGCCGAAGTTCAGGTTTCCAGGAAGCCTTGTCTTCATGGTTCCATTGATCCAGGCGTCCTTTACGCTATCGAGGACCATTTTGGCCAGTCTATCCCTCAGATCAGTCAGTCTCCAGGCAACGGATGCCATCTCCTGGCCCGCGAGGTCTGCAGCGCGGGCGAGACCCACTATGCCTGCAATGTTCTCCGTTCCGGATCGCAGGCCGCGCTCGTGGCCGCCGCCCTGGATTATGCTTTCCAGCCTCGTACCTTTGCGGATGTAGAGGGCGCCCACGCCCTTAGGCCCGTAGAGCTTATGCGCAGAAAGGGAGAGCAGATCGACACCGAGATTGTTGACGTCCACGGGGATCTTGCCGACGCTCTGCACAGCATCAGTATGGAAGTATATGTCCTTCTCTGCAGCAATGCGGCCAATCTCCTCCAGAGGCTGGATGGTTCCGACTTCATTATTGGCATGCATGACTGAGATGAGAACAGTGTCTGATCGTATGGCCGACTCCAGAGAGGCAATATCGACCAGGCCCTCATTGGTCACAGGCAGATAGGTCACCTCGAAGCCCTCTTTCTCCAGATTGCGGCAGCACTCAAGGATGGCAGGATGCTCGACCTGGGTGGTAATAATATGCTTTCCAGACTTCCGGTTCTTGCGTGCGATGCCCTTCAGGGCCAGGTTGTCCGACTCCGTTCCCCCGGAGGTGAAGACGATCTCCTCGGGCTTTGCGCCGAGGAGCCCGGCCACCTTCTCCCGGGACTCTTCCAGAGCCTCCTTTGCCTCCTGGCCAAAGCTGTGCAAACTGGAGGCGTTGCCGAATTTCTCTGAAAAGTAAGGCAGCATGGCTTCCAAAACCTGGGGCGCCACAGGAGTGGTGGCGGAGTGGTCCATGTAAATCCGCTTCATCCCGAGACACTTATGAGATGCTCTGGTAAATAGGTAGCGAACTGGGGCTGCAACTGAAGAGGAATGAGAAATGAGAAACTATAAGTACGCCGCAATGGACTGCAAAATATGATCTTGTCCATCCCTCTATTCTCAATGCCGCTGCTAATAGCCGCTGCCCTGATCGCCCTCGGCTTCCTGGCTTATCCCTTCTCGGCGAGGCTGGGAGTCATAGGCATAGGCGCCGGGACCGTTATCATGGGAGCTGTGGTCCTGCATGATCTGCCCAACGGCTTCGCTCTTCAGGGCATCGTGCTCTTCGGGTTCACGGTAATAGTCGGGGCCTGGATGATGTACGTGGGTGTGAAGAACGGCTAGTAATGGACGAATAGATGAGTTGCATCCATTCGTCCTCATTCGTTCTTATTCGTTCTCATTCGTTCTTATTCGCCATCAATAATGGCGTGAGCCTCTCGGATATGCACTCAGTCTGGATCCTTCTCAAACACCTTTCAGAATAGAGGGCAGAGCTTCATAGATTGTACCCCGCGGCCGTGGGGTTAGGGGGACCTGCACGGCCATAAGTCGGGCCCCCATCGACCAAATGCATAACACCCGCGCGGAGCCAGGACGATGTAGTTGTATAATTTTCGCGCCTATTTGAAGTCATTCAACTTGCAGATGGATCCTTCTGAGGCAATTAAGGACTACATCAGCGCATTCTTCCGGGGTTCCGCGAGTCGGCCCGGCTGGCCTCCCGCGCTATGGCTGGGGCCCCCTCAACGCCGGGGAGGCTTGGATAAAATGATGGAGAGTGTTGAGTTTGAGTCCATGAGCCTTTTCAGAATACATCCAGAATAAATGGCAAAGCTTCATAAATTGTTCCCCGCGGACGCGGGGTCAGGGGGCCGCCACGGCCTGGAGTGGACCCCGTCACCCCAGCGCGTCTCACCGCGCGGGACCCGGAAGAAGTTGTAGGATAATTTTGCAACGAATTAGAAATAATTTCAATTCATTTAACGGCAAAAGGGATCTATCTGGCGCTTGCAGGGACAACGTTCGTACAATCTTCAGGGGTGCCGCGAGTCGGCCCGGCTGGCCTCCCACGCTATGGGTGGGGGCGCGGCTTATGGCCGCGGCCGGCCGAGCGACGACGGTTAAACTGTAGTCCATCTGTATGTCCCATTGCTCAGATGAAGCCACTTTATTCCTTTGATCCTATTACGGCCGGTCTTCATGCCTTGTTTGAGACCATCAGATCTCCCGTCATATTCATCTCGTCATGCAGCAGGCAAACGAACGGCAGAGTTCCTGTGGTGTTGTTTCCGATCTTCAGCGTGAACGAGTGCGATCCCGGCATCGTCGGATCTATGAAGCCGGAGCTGTAGACTCCCTTATCGGTCAGGGGCATGCTCGCATTCTGGGGCAGCAGCACCTCTGGATTGAAGATGATCAGGGGCGGGCCCTGGGGCTGCATCTCGGGCAGGAAGAGCTCCGGCCCTTTGGCGCCGTTCAGGAAAGTGATGGTGTGCGGCTCCATATCGTTTTTGGGCAGTGTCCAGACGACTGTGTCGCCGGGATGGGCATCGATCTTGTCCGGGAAGAATGCCTCCAGATGGACCTGGCCCTGTCCGAAGCCCACATTGACGTGGTAGGTTGTCGTGCCGTCTGCATTCTGCTCCGGCTCTGGAACGGACGCTACGGCCTTGGCATGCAGGGGTTCAGCCTGTGAGCGAAGGGCATCCAGCTCCTTTTGGCCCTCGTCAGATGCCATCAGAGGTGAGGGTATGGATACGCTCGCATTCTCGACAATGACCTGGCCGGTCATGTTCTCGCCGGCGTGCACAACGCAAATGTAACTGTAGGTTCCGGCTTTTGTAAAGGTCAGGCTGAAGTTCTTCGCCTGCGTATCATCCGGCCCCATTATTGCGCTGTTGGCATAGGTGGAGCCGTTGTACATGCCACCCGCTGGCGCGGCAGCAAAGGCTACTATGGGGTTGAGCATCAGGCTTCCATTCTCTCCCGGGACCGGTACGATCATATCGGGAGTCCTGTTCATTCCCGGAGTGAACGTGACGGTATGGATGTCCATGGTGTTCTGCTTCCAGGTTACCATATCCCCGACATGGATGGTGATGTTCTGGGGGAAGAAGCCCTGCAGCTCGGCATTGTAGGCAGAATCGTTGCCGCCCACCAGCACCGTGTAATTCTCGGCCATGGCCGATTGGTTGATTTGTGTGACGGGCTCCGATACTGCAGAGCAGGCTGCGCAAAGAATGAGCAGCGTAAACATTAGAGTTATTATTCGCATTTATCCTCCTTTGAACTGAGCTACCTAGTTTGGTCTTTATAGCTATTAAAATTTTCTATAATTTGATCAGGGCATATAGTCCTGACATAAGTTAGTGATTCGTCTTCTATCGATCTATGCGGCTTGATTTCATTCTGAACTAACACGCAAAAGAAAATATGAGAGAATGACTTTAAGAGGGCTGCGGAAAAATTCTCTAATGGGAAATCCTTATATGTCACCTCTGCATCCTAAGGTCCGCCGTGCGGGGCCATAGGGTAGCCTGGTATCCTACAGGACTGGGGGTCCTGTGACCGGCGTTCAAATCGCCGTGGCCCCATTGAATCATTCTTTAGATGCTGATTTTCAGATAGGCATAATTCTGTAAGGAGACAGGATTGTGTTATGTGATCGCTTCAGGAGACTAAATCGACTTCTATCAGGAACATTGAACAAATTTAGAACCCGATCTCCAAATAACTATCTTCTAAATAGGAACTTGCCAGGGCAAAACATTTCCTGGGCAATAGTTTGCCGCAATATCTGGAAGCGGCAGCGGGTTAAAAAGATCATAGATCGAAAGGCATTCTATTAAGGCGTTTATAGCTATTCCGGTGTTGAAGCCTATGGTCAACACAAAACGATTCTTTAGCCTTCAGCGAAACTTGATATGCAGATAACCTTCACCATATCGGTTATTTTCTATCCTCCGTGTGGGCCTACGACCAATTTGCGCTACGAATATCCCGGTTCTAGCCGTGATGTATGCGATTAGGCCGGATGAGACTTTCGTGCCATTGTCAGAGCGAGAGATATGGGCAGTTGAAAATCAGCCTTCTCAGGGCCCAAAGATCTGGGCAACAAAGCATTTTCTTAAGAAGGCAGAACCTGGAACCATATATGTTGTTGAGCCTGATCAATTCCGGCGAGGCAAGATCATAGGTGAATATGTGGCGTTTAGCCCGGTTAGGCCAGTTGCCCGAATTGATGTTGAGCCTTCTGATTTGCCCTGCAAGGTTGGGCGGCGGTCAAAGAAGATGAGTGACTATTATAGGACCGTCCTTGTCCGGCAAAGTGAAATCTTTCCCTGGTGATTGAAATGAAAAATTTGAGTAATTTAGAGCGTAGAGTGACTGTGCTTGAAAGGCCACAAAACATAAGCGGCATCGATCCGCTTGTGCTGGCAATGGAGACCTTGGATGATACGGAGTTGGGCATTCTTCAGGAATACATGAGCCTACTGAATGCAGGATTTTCATTAGATGAGGTTTCGGATATGTTGGGCGAAGAAGCGTATCAGCAAGCGATGGGCATCGTTGATAAGGTCGATCAGGAATTGGCACGGCTGACAGCGCCAGAACAACCAAAACAAATAAAGAAACGACGCAAGAGACAACAGGCATGTGATTTCGATCTTGGAAGCGAAGACTGACGACATTGCTAATATCTGTGCAGGGTCCGAGACATACGGAAACGTACCAATCGCTTTGTGGAAGCTAACGATGGCAAAAAGAATAAGCGCGCATCATCTAAGGATCGCACTTATCGCTCAGAGTCCATCAAAATGCTTTTTAATTTTCTGTGACATGAGTTTGCGACGTTCAGATAGGAAGTCGGAATAGCCGTCGACTGTCATCTTCTCAATGCCATCTTCAGAAATACAATATTCAGGAATGCAGTTCATTCGGAAATTCTCTTGTAACAAGCTAAAATCAGTAATATTGCCGTACTTCTTCTGCCCAGCATTGCATTGCATCAGGATTTCCGCAAAATATATTTTTGGCTCTCTATTTCCGATGGCTGAGTTTATTGGTTTCTCACATACAGCGTAGTTGGCGATCTGATTATACTCACTCCTGTTCTTCCCTTTATTTTTGAGGAAGGCTCGCGGAAACAAGTGATGCACATCCGACTGGATTCTAACTAAATGCTCTACTGTGCTATCAGATAGGAACCCTTTATCATTCTTATTGATTTGTGCAGCCTGATATAAGTGGAAATAAGGGCTGGAGGCGGCTGATGTCTTCAAAGTTTCTGGTAAACCTATATCCCAAAAAGCGTCCGAGAGTTCACTTTGAACTATGCTCTCAAAATAGCCCATGATGCCTTGTTCGTGAATCTTTTTAATATCTTCATCAAACTTAGATTCAGGCGAGCCAGAATAACGCCCTGTAAGAAGGGACATTACGAACCAGCGTCTAACATAATGTTGTATCTCTGCATCATTCCAATTCTGATCACGCAAAGTTAAATAGATGACATAGGCGAAGTTCAACGCATTTTGCGAGCTGATCATGGAAGCTGTAACGAAGCCCGCCGATTGGATATGAATGATGAACTGATTGAAATCATATTCATTCATATACCGATTGATGCTACCTTTCAGCCGTTTGAATGAATCCTCGACAATTGCTTCTTCATACTGCTTGGTTTCGAAGTTGCGGCCCGATAGTAGTGCAACAAGGTCTTTAAGAGGACCTCGCTTAAATTCAGTTGTGAACGCTACATGCAACATGTCGCTATATGAGGGATCATAAATGTCGGACTTTTTGTCATGAAGCCAAGACATCTTTTGGAAGAATTCGCCATCTTTAAACTCGGTGTCCTTCTTTAGGTCCGAATAGAACTCAGGAGTTACTGCGAGGTGGCAGAAATAGTCAATAGCCTTGCGCAACATATTGCCACCGTAGCTCTCATTGACTGCTATCTTCGACATAGCAAAGTCGGCTTGGCTAAGTGGCACTCCTTTTGAGTTGACTCGGATGAAGATTTCTGTTATCTGATCGATATCGAGATCTGAATTCAGATCAATCATTCCAATTAGATAATTTTCGATATCTTTTAAAGAGTCAAGGCTACGCCTAATTTCTTCCTTATCTGCATTAGGATTATGCTTGCAGTAATTAACCTCGAGGCTTGAACGGTCAGTATCAGGGTCAAAAATTTCAGATATATCTTCAATCCATCCATTATCAAGGGTATATTTAATAGAATTCGAAACTTGAAATTCCTTAGTTATCGGATGGAATGATATAGAAATTCTTTTATTTTGGTAATTCTTATCCATTACTTCATATCCGAGAAGTGCAGTCATTAGTGCAATAATGCGCTGTTGACCATCCACGAGGATAATCTTGCCGTCAGCCAGTCTGCCATTCTTATCCTTCACTTTAGGATTTTGCCAAGTTATCAAGTATCCGATTGGCCATCCCTTGAAGAGTGAATCCAGGAAGTCACGCACATTGACTGCATCCCATACGAAAGGTCGTTGAATCTCAGGGATGGCAATCTTACCTTCTTTGATGTGAAATAAGAGGAGTCCGATGTGTTTTGAATTGATGTCAAAGCGCATTTTAATCATAATCCCACCCCGAGAACGAATTTCAAAGATTTTTCTTGTTTGCTGATCATGACAATAATATCTCCATTATACTTTGCACTAACTTGACTGAAGCACAGGTTGGACTTTCAAGATTTTAACTTTTCTAATGATTTGCTGGTATCGCGAAAGAACTAGAGAATTTCTTTTTTTGCATATGTGAAGAGAACAAGATGAGACAATGCAGACAAGAACTGAAGTTCAGAGGTCCTTTAAAAACCAATCTTATAACGATAATTAGTAATACCGTTATGTTTATAAACTCATAACACTAATTGATTACTGTTATGAGAGCAGTGGGCTATGTCCGGGTGAGTACCGAAAACCAAAATGGATGCGATAGCTTCGGGCTTGAAACCCAGCGAGATGCAATCACGAAGTATTGCGCGTCGAATGGGCTAGAGCTGATTCAAGTCTATGAGGACCCTGCGTTTTCTGGATCGCTGCCACCTTTGGAGAGGCCTGGACTACATGCTTTACTTGAGGCTTTGAGGGCAGGAGACATCAAGCAGGTTATTGTTACCCGGCTGGATAGGCTTGCTAGGGATACGATGCTCTCCTTATGGCTAATGAAGGAGATCAAGAAACTTGGAGCGGAGCTAGTAAGTATTGCTGAACCGGGACGCTGGGAAGACCCGACCCAAAAGCTTCTCTTAACAATGGTTGCGGCCTTTGCTGAGTTCGAGAAGTCCTTGATAACTTCCCGGTTGTCTTCCGGTCGCAGAACTAAGGCCCGTCAGGGTGGCTATGCAGGAGGCAAGGCACCGATCGGTTACAAGGTGGAGCGAGGTGACAAAGCCCTTACCTTGGATGAAGAGAAGGCCAGCACTGTTAAGAGGGTCTTTGAGCTGCGAGGTATGAAGCCCGATGCTTCACTAAAGATGATCGCGGACATTCTGAATAGCGAGGGCCACACAACCAAAGAAGGCAAGCCGTTTCATGCCATGCAGGTGAAAAGGACCTTGGACAGGAAGGCGTTCTACGAAGGCATATATATCTATTCGGGAGTTGAGGCTAAAGGGCAACACCAGGCCATAATTTGGCCTGCCATACACTTATAGTGGTGGCTTCTTTATAATTTCCGCGTCTCTAGCATTATGTCCAGTATTTCGTGATGAGTAAGCTCAGACCAACCAGATTAAGGCAAATGAAAATTGAAAATTGATTGTTTCTGAGTCTAATTTTCTTGGGATAGGATTATTATTTTTGAGAATGTTTATGCTAGGTGAATATGGCGATCGGTATTATTACAAGCGCGGGTCCCTTTATCTCAGTAACTAGTTCAGGGATTTTTATGCCAGCTTCTTCCATCCCTGCAAATGCACTTTTGAATTGAGTAAGTATCTTGCCCTCTAACAATCCAAAACTGGTCTTACGCAAGAGGTTAATTGGGGCGTCTGAATCAGTTTTGATAATTCGGACAACCTTACCAAGAACGCGAAATTCTCCGTCTATAATTTCCGTTGCATTCTTATCGTTAAAGTAATTTAATTTTGTAGATATAACCGCTTTGGTGTCAGGTGCATCTAGTAATTCACCTACTAATTCAAGCGAGTTTGATTGGGTGAGTGATGCCAACAATCCATCAAATAGCTTCATAACAGGCTGATAGTTGTTTTGGGGAGATATTACTTTTTGCCCTTTTTTATCTTTTTGCATTTCCCCACCTCCTTTATCCGTAAACAAGACTACTAATTCCATTACCTTTTTAACTCCCTCTAATGCATCAATTAAGGGATTTTTTTTCAATATGGCTCGGAATTCAACGAAATCACCTGCGTTTAGTTTATTAATAATCTCTCCAGAATCAATTCTCTTGATCATTGGGACATCACTTTCATCCAGCATCAATTTGAGTTTTGCGAAGAGAGATGTCGGCGTATGGATCTTCTGTTGAGATATTTCTCTTTGTCCTTGTCCACCTTTTTGAGTACTTAATTCACCTTTTGCAGATATTCCAATAAAAGCGAACACATTACTCAGACCCAGGGAACCCTCAGCACATTGGCTTTCTGTTTCTGTATTTGAAGTCTTTATCGTGGAGAAGTTGGAAAATCCATCATCTAATATCGCGAGTAGATCAAAAACTATTTGTTGGTTTAGATAAATAGGTACGCAAAGATCTGTAGGTTCCATTCCACTCACCTCTAGAAGATCTGACACCGTTCTGAGCTTTTAACTTTTCTAACGATTTTGTGTGTCAGGCGCAAAAAAGGTCAATAGCATCAGGAAGGATTAGGCAGTTAGATAACCATTATAATGTCTTCAGAAGGATAAATTGGGCTTGCAAATTGAAGCCAATCATAAAAACGCGCTCAATAGCCTGGATTAACGCAGAATAGACCAATAATATGGTGTTGTTATACACAGGATCTATCTCGCAGAAGTTGAAGGGTAACTTCATGACCGTGTGATGGGATTACTTTCGCTTCGCTTCCTTAATGTTTATCTATGATTATTTCTTATTCAGATTAGCCTTTGATATGAAACTGCCCTTCGTACCTGAGCATCTTCATCCTCATGGGTTTCCAATCAGACATGAGTGTTCCTTAAGGAGACAATATGACAAAGAAAACTCAAAAAGCAAACCAGCACCACATCGTTCCGCACGGAGATGATTGGGCTGTGGAGAGAGCTGGATCTGAAAGAGCGTCGGCGGTTTTGCCAACGAAAAAGGAAACAGTAGCTGTAGGACGAGAGATAAGCCGCAATCAAGGCACGGAACTGATAATCCACGACAAAAAAGGAAGGATTAAGCAGTCAGATAGCCATGGTAATGATCCAAACCCCCCAAAGGGATAATGCAGAGTTCAACTAATTTTTTATAATCATAGGAATAATAATAGTACAAATGTACTCAAACCGTGAGGTGAGAAAAGATATGGTGAGTAATGTCCAAATCAAATGCATCAACAAGAGCGATCGCTACAACCCTTATGAACGCATTCTAAGCATTGGCGGCACGAATCAAGACGGAACACGATGGAAGCTTCCACAAGAGAAAGCTATTGAAGGCATTGAGAATGACAAATGGAAATTCTATGCGAATGTAGGAGGAAAATCTGTATGGGTCATTGTTGCTGTTAGTTCCCAGGGTCATAAGTACCTGAAGACCGAAGCCGACGGGGAGCATCCGAATAATCTGCTTAACCTTCCTGAATGCCCATAATATCGCTGGGATGATGCTGCACTACATAAGGGGGCTGTCCTAGGCCCCTTTATACTGGCTTCTTGATTGTCATCGGGATTTCTCTTTGCTGGCTT
>CAWAJP010000005.1:0-296990 GCA_963782455.1 uncultured Methanosarcinales archaeon | reverse complement strand
CCTAACTTTTATTTTATAATATATAATAAATATTATTTGGGACGATTTTATGATACAACTTGAAGAGCCCAAGCGATATCAGGCAACTTATTCGCGAATGGATTTCGGAAGCCTGTGAGAAGAAGAGGCTGCCTTTCGATCAAGGTGGAACGATTGTACAACTGCTAAATGTATGGCTACGCTCATATGAAATTGAGAAAATGAGTAATTTGGAAGAACGTATTGAAGCATTGGAACAAAATAAGGTGATAAAAAAATGAAGAGTTTTCTGGTTTAGAGCCAAGAATCACAGTACTTGAAAGACCTACAGCCGACATTGATTTGTTGGAGATCGCGATCAACAAGCTAAACGATAACGAACTTGGCCTGATTGAAGAATGCCGGGCGCTATGTAAGGCTGGCTTCGCCGTGGAACAGGCTCGCGAAATGATGGGTGACGAACCGTATCAAATGGCAGTCGATGCCATACAAAAAGTGGACCAGGAATTGCAACGGCTGACTACGCCTCCTATGGGAAAGGCCGCTAAAACCAAGAAGCGAAAAAAGATCGATGTTGACCATGTTGACCTTGATAGCGACACGGGGATTGATTATGAAGAGTGCTGATTCGGTTGCCTGTCTTTACAGTGAGATCAAGGATGTCAGAAAGCGCATGGGTCGATTCGTCGAAACCGGGGATATCAAACGACTGCTTAAGCTTAGGGCTAGGCTGGCTCAAATACAGGATATGCTCGAACTTTTACAAAAGGAAGATGCTGAACGATTAGCCCCTAAGTTTAGGCGATCGTATGCCTATGATTTTTGGGTGGAAAGACTCATGGGAAAGTACTCCATCAGATGAGCTATCGATACATTTTTTAGAGAGTAAGGATCAATTGGTCGCTATGTGGATGTACGACTTGCATTGTTTGAATAAGAAAACCAAGCTGATAGACTAAAATGGAGATATCTTATGAGACTTATATATTTCATCATTGGATTGGCAATGTTGTTTGCTCCAATCCATGCCTTAGATTACACGTACAATGCGACTACGGGCATATACAACGTGACTGCTGGTTCATACGTTGTGCCCCTTAATGCATACTCCGTGATACTGGAATCAAGATACTACCAGTACGACGCAACTAATGAATCGTATATAACATTATTACAACTAGGTGATATCTTAGAAGATCAGTATAACTTCAATAATGAAAGACGTCATAATCCTAGTTATCAAGGAAAATACAATGAGTCATTGTATCTTAACGAGAGTGAAGTAAACAACTTTACTAGACGCTGTGATGAAGTCATAAAGATTGGCGAAAATTTGCTCAAGGAAACTAGTATTCGATTTGAACAAAAGGACTACAATGGTACGGTAGAGTGTTATTACAGATTCTTGAAATTACAGGCAGTTACCCCTGCAATACAACATTATGGAGTCGATGCAGCATATATACTCACAGATATAAAACATGATTTGGGCACATATGATATCAATATAGATCGACGTAGGGAACAAGATCGTGGGAGCCTTGCAGAAAATTTTAATTACGACGACACCGAAGCAAGACAAAACGCAGAATCAGCAGCGTCCATACTAGTTGAACGAGAACGCGAGAAAGAATACCAGCATCTTTCAATGCGAGTGGTATCAAGATCACAGCAGGACAATACGACTCCAGTAAGATCACTGTTCCCATGAGGGACTACGAAGCAAATTTCCAAATACGAACTGTTGGCGAGATGAGCATACGCAATAGCACAACGTCACAAACAGCAGGAACTGGTATAGACTATCACACGGAAAACTTCACGCAGACTTCATTTGTAATGGGCAATAATCTTTTCATTTCAATAGCACATTATACAGGACCTGCAAAATATCAGCCAACAAGCCCATTTGATCCACTTAAAGCCGCAAAAAGGACCGGCTATACAATACTCGACCCCGAATCCATCAAGATTGACGGACATATTGGGACCGCGGTTGTGTCATACAATACCAAATACCCAGATAGACCGAATATATATGTGGTATCATACGCATTAGATTTAAACACATTCGTGCAAGTACGCGCTTCATCACTGGATTACGATAAAGACGTTGCGTTACTACTGGAGACCTTGCATATTGAGAAAAAGGTGAAGTGAAGCAGGTCGAGACTTCACTTCTTCTCCTGCACCCTTTTTTACAATGCTATGACTGTGATTAGAATGACTATTATGATAGGCCAGACTAGAAGGGAACTTTATTAATAATTTTTTTAGTTTATGAATTTGGCTAAAATTTATAACTATAAGTTAATAGTATTATTCGATGATTTCATGCTCTATAATCAATATACGCAAAACCACTATACGCCAACGCTCACATTTTTATAAACATAGTCTTCGGGCCAATACGTATACGTTTACGTTATAGGATTGTCATATTACTATAGTCTACGTAATGATTAGGTTAACAGAAGTGGATTTGCAAATAATCTATAAATACAATTTTATATTTTAGTGCAGACCCACCTAACGCAAATCCCAAACTGCTTTAACTTACTTAATTATATAAAATATGTTATTGAACCTTGAATATTCTTCACCGTGATCGCAAATCCCTCTGCTTGCCAACCATAGGAAATGATGCAAAAGTATATCTCTTCATTCTTTATTTAGGACACAAAGCTCCGCGCGGTGATATAAAGAATGGACTATATTGAAAAAATACGCGATCTTCAGGCCCATGTCGAGAAACAGGTCAAGCTTATTGAAGCTACAGACGCACCAAAAGAGAAGCCACAAAAACCACTTTAATTCAACCATTTATAAATGAAGTTTTAGGTTATAACACCTAATGATTTTAGCGAAGTTAGACCTGAGTTCCAGCATCAACACAAAGGGCCATAAGAATTGATTACAGCCATTTTAGAAAGACGGATTGCCAGCAATTTTAATAGAATGCAAAAGTTGCACCAGATATCTTGAACAAAAGGGATATCGATCAACTGAGAACGTATTACCCAAATTTAAAGGAGCTAAATCTAAATTTGGTGTATTAACTAATGGCATTCGTTATCAATTCTATACAGATATAAAAGAAAGCCATATTTTAGATGAAGATCCATTTTTTGAATTTGATCTATTTAACATGACGGATTCTGTATATAATAGTAATTAGGAAATTTTATCAAATTGGCTGATATGGATAATGCATACGACAGAGCATCCCAACTTAGGAAAATGAAAGATATTCGTGCAATAATCGCAGAGCAGTTTAAGTCTCCCACAAAAGAATTTGTAAAATTTATTGCAAAACAAGTTCATGTCGGATCCGTGAATGATGGCGTGATTAAAGAATATACAAAACTTACCACGGATGTGATTAATCAATATTTTTTGGACAGAATGAAAGATACGTGGGCGCATGTCATAACGCATGAAACCCCCGGAGAGTCACCTGAAGCAACAAAGGAAGAGCTAGAAGGCTATTATATCGTAAAGACTTTACTAAAAGATATCACAGACCCCATAAAAATTATCACCAAAAAATCGGAAAAATCCTTTGATATCGTACTTAACGGCTTGATTCCAACTGTCATATGTCGCTTATATTTAAATGAACCATCTAAACATATCGGTCTATTCGATGAAGATGGCAAAGAAACTATGAATGCAATAAATTCAATTGACGATATTTATAAATATTCAGAACAAATTGCTTCTGCTATCCCACCGCAACCGAAGTCGTTTCTATTCGATGGACAAAGATATGAAGTCAAATTCTGGAAGGACATGCTACCCAAGGTTTGCGCAATTATGGCATCCAGGAACAAGGAGAAATTCGCTAAAGACATTTTTACAATAAAAGGTGACAAGAATACCTATTTTTCGAGGAAAAAAGAAGAAGTGAAGCATTCACCCGAACTAATAGAAGGCACGGATATCTATGTAGAGACTTGGTTTTATAAAGATCAGCTACTTAAGCAATCGAAAAAAGTGATTTCCCTATTTGGCTATCCGGAGGATGCTATTTCCTTTTGCGAGGGTCAATAATGAGCCTTTAACTTTTTTAATAATGCATAAATATTATATAAGCAGTTAATTTAAGACGCACAGACATGTATTTTGCATTAATAGCGTCTTTAACTAACTATAACGTATATAATTGGCCCAAAAGACTAAATACTAAAACCAACTAATAAATGGACAAGCAAATTGAGGCCAATCATAAAACCAAGCTTAACCGATTGAATTGGAGCAGAATAGACAACGTATATGGAGTTATTATACTCAAGATCTATTCTCGCAGGAGTTCAAGGGTTCGAATCCCTTTCCCCGCATAAAATCAAGTCGCAGCATAGCGATTTTTGGAAAATACTTCCTAAATCGCTTACCAGTAAAAAAGTATCGAATTTTCATTTTCGCCATCCCACTACTCGTGACCATCTTGGAGGAGACCACCACGGTCCCTGATCCGTGGGTACATGACTACCGGACCTAAAAAAGCAGACTTCTATGGGGGGCCGCCATCTGGCTCTACGCGCCGACGCTGGATCTTCACCTGCAGAAGCTGACAGAGTTGACCTATTCTATATCTACCATACTCATAAGATGGCCTGGAGGCGGCAGGCAAAGCCGATCGAGCCCAGGTGGGCAGCCAGCACCAGGATCATTGAGTTGGGGAACATGCGTGCTGGTATCAAAGGGTTTCATAGTTTTTAAGCCGATATCAAGAGTTCGCACGAATGCATCCGCGAGCTAAAGGGATGCAGGCATAAGGGAGTTTGTTGAATGAGATCGCCTTCGTGCTCAAGAATACCAGATGAAATGGAGCATTTACGGATAAAATAAGTTGAAGTCTTACCCTCGACAGATTTGGAAGGGTGGGAAAAATATTACCTGTAAAAACGTGCGAATATCCCTTTCCCGCACCATTTTATCGAATACTGTTAACTCATCAGCTAAGACAATAGTTGCCATGTTGATGCAATAGTGATATAATAAAGAGAAGCATTCATCTCAAGAATTGCCCCCCCCAGCTCTTCCACCCTGACAGGCGGATACCATTATCAATATTTATTATATCACTTCAAGATCCTAAGTTGATCGAAAAGCCATCTAAATGTCCATGACCTAGCTGAAACATATCAATATCTATATCCATATGCTACCCTTCGAAGTACTCACATGATGAGCATATTAAAAAAATACGACTATGTTCGGGAAATGAGGATACTGTGCCTTGTATATACAACAATCAGTAATTGAGATACCTAAGTATTACTAATACTAATAGATGATATGGATCCTCGTATGACCAGAGAATTTTTTTGCATGGTCGGGAGGAGGAGAGATATGACCGCAATGAGCTATAAATTGCTGACGATAGTCTGTATGTCTCTAGCATTTTTTATCCCTTCAGCTTGCGGAATAAACATCGCAGGCTCTTCGAACGGAGGAGGATTCTCAGTGAGCATGGACCTGGGAGTCGATGACAGGGTGAGCATGAGTGCTATCCTGGGACAGGAAAGCGTATCGAACACAATAGAGGGTGCAGGCGATCTGAAGGAGGATCACTGGGTAGCGAACCGCAACGGGGCCTTCGCAAGTGTTGGTGTTGATATAGATAACTCCACCGATTACTCTTACAGTTACACTCTGGTGCCTGGATCGCGCCTGAGGAAGAGCGAGACAGTCGAGGCCAGCGAGTCATTGGACGTCACAGGAGCTGATCGGATCAGTGCTTCCGCCAAGGCACGAAACGGCATAGGATACAGCGTGAGCACTGCTGTGGACATCACTCAGGGATCTCTCAAGGGATATTCTAACCATGCCCTGGCCTCGAACGATGAGGTTAAGGTGTCTCAGGAGTTCCCGAGGGCAGAGGGAGATGCAGTGCGGTTAGTCTCAACAACAGGCACCTGGAGCTCCCCGAAAGGGAAGCAGCCTTTGTGGATCGCAGTCCGGCAGGGTAGTGACAACCCTTCCGAGGGATCTATCGATACTGAGGTAGCCGGCACAATCACAGGATACCAAGACGATGCGGCCAAGTACGAGGATCTGTCTGAGATTAATCAGAATGGCCACGTTGAGGGCGCTTTTAGAAGCACTGCTATGGTTGGCATCGAGTCCTTAACCAGGAATTCGAACTATGGCACTATGTACGACTTGGATATGCGGGCAAAGATCGAGGGTGGTTTGCCTGAAGTTTCCGGTAAATTGGGCTACTACGTCGATAACGTTAGTCCTGGCGCAAACAGAATTCAAGGCGCTGTGGATGCAGCAGAGTCTGGCGATACCATTAACGTGCTTCCAGGGACGTACTTTGAGAACGTCGTAGTGGATAAGTCATTGGATGTTCTGGGTGCGGGTGTTGGCGAGACTGTTGTCGATGGAAATCATAAAGGTTCTGTGTTCAAGATAGGTGAGACTAACTCCAATATAGATGTGAACCTTTCTGGGATGACAATCACAAATGGATCCGGTATCGGAGGAGGCATTTATAACGAGGGCAGAACAACCATTAAACATTGCCTTGTACACAGGAACACGGCTTACTATGAAGGCGGTGGCATTAGCAATATTGGAACCATTACGGTTATTGGCAGCAACATATCAGAGAATACTGCTTACTATGGTGATGGCGGCGGAATTTATAACGAGGGCATAGCTGTAATTGCATACAGCAATATATTAAAAAATAAAGCATCCTCATTTGGTGGTGGCATCGAGAATCGGGGTTCCATTACGATTACTGATAGCAATATATCGGAAAATACTGCCGAGTATACTGGTGGTGGCATCTTCAACTATGCCATAGCCAATATTACGAATAGTATTCTTTTAGGGAATACCGCATATGGATACGGCGGTGGCCTCTGCAATGGCGGCATAGCTGTAGTTAAGGGAAGCACTATATCAAAGAATTCTGCTGGTTACGGCGGAGGGATTGGTAATTGGGGAATAGTCTCGGCTACTGGCAATGCTATCACCGGGAACATAGCTTCTTTCGGTGGTGGAGTTTGGAGCGAGGGCACAACCACAATAACAGACAGCACCATATCACACAACTCAGCCAGAAATGGCGGTGGTATTTATAACTCCGCTTACACGGTAACAACGACAGGAAGTAACATATCGGAGAACCAAGCAACAGAGAGTGGCGGCGGCATTTACAGCTACTTTGGCGATACTACTATTCTGGAAAATAGCACTATCACTCTGAATACCGCAGATTCCGATAACAATGGATCTGGCAATGGCGGAGGAATCTATAACTATGGTATGTATGGCACTCTGAATTTCATTGATGCAGATGGAGATGGCATTGTAGATCCCAATACCATCGTTTTCGATAACCACCTTGGGAATGAGAGTGAAAACAACATAGAACCGCCCCTATAGCCATGAGAGTTCGATTTCTTGAGGGAGCATACCTCCCTCTATCTTTTTAGTGCATGAAACAATGAGATTAAAGGTGGCATATATCCGGGGGGGTGACGATGCCCGCCTTGGGCAGTCTAGCCGAGGACCCTGCAGCCGGGCCACGCAAGAGGCCTGAATATCCTTCCAGCCGCTTGATGGCGTTATACTTCTCTTTCTTATCTAGCCTGGCTTCCTCAACAGCCTCATGGAGGGTCTGTATGGTGCGATCATAGGTCTCTCTATCCACAGGGAAAGGTGTACCATCCTTTCCACCGTGGGCAAAGCTGAACCTGGCTGGATCCTTCCAGCTTGGGCTTGCACCATATACAAGCTCCGATATCAAAGACAGAGCCCTGATGCTCTTTGGCCCCATTCCCCGGAGGGCTACCAATTCTTCATAGTTGGAGGGTTGCAGCTCATAGGCCAGTTGCAGGGCTTTTCGTCCTGCTTTTCCGATATCGAGGCCCGCAATAAGTTCATGCCTCCTGGGCATAGACAGCTCTGGAGCGGGAGCTGGAGCCGGGCGTGTCCTGTCTCCGAAGTCCATAAGGCTGAGCTGAGCACCGATTGGTCTGAGATGGGATGGGCCGTCTCTGACGATATCCAGAGTTGCCTTTCGGTTCTCGCGGCTATCCGCGGCCGTCAAGTCCAGTACTATCGGCTCAGGGCGCTGAGAACATATAGCGCTGTGGGGCTCCTCTACGAAGCTCTTCACCCGGTCGGATAGCCAATGGTATCGCCGGGCATAAGAATCGTTCATGCCTTGTTGAACCACCGCCCATTCTCCCTTCTCAGTAAAAAAGAATGCATGATGGTAGAGATGGTATCCATCCTGCACCAGGGCATTGTCCACTTTGGCGCTCATTCTGCTCGCTCTCACCATTTCTGCCACCTTATCTGCCGGGAAAGAAAAAGTGTCACCAAGCCTCTGAATGTCAGACGGTGCCCTGGTAGAAGTCTTTCCCTTGCCACCAGCAACCGCAATCCCATGCCTCTCAGGAGATAGCGCCATCTTCAATGCGCCGGTGGTAACGGTGGTCGTTCCGGAGGAGTGCCAGTCGAATCCCAGGACACAGGAGAGGGCCTGAAACCAATAAGGATCTGATATGCGGCGAAGGAACTCCTCCTGGCCGTGTTCATAGACCAGGGCTCCGACTATCTCGCCTGCTAGGAGGCACATGCGCTTGAAGAGCCATGGCGGAGCAGAGCCGCCATGCAGCGGCAGATTGGCAGTTCCGGTTTTCATTTCAAATTACCTTTCGTTTGCCATTATCGAATATCCTCTCCATTCTTTTTATTCTTTCCAGCCCAATGGGAAGCGATCCCGAGGAGAGTTTTGGCCTGCCTGTTGACTGAGTGGGGCCGACTTACTCCAGGACTGCCTGAAGATCTGCGCCAGCTCGATATGCGGGGCCATAAGCCTGAGGATTGTCCTAACGACCGATAATGAAGCAATCCGGCGTGGATATAATTACTGGTAAAAACGTGCGGATATCCCTTTCCCCGCATAAAATCATCTCTACATAGCGATTTTTGAAGAATACTTCCTAAATCGCTTACGAGTAAATAAGTATCGAATCTTTCATTTTCGCCACTCTCTGCTTATGACCATATTGGAAGAGACCACCACGGCCCCTAATCGGGGGATAAAAATGACATCGGCCCCAGAAACAGACCTCCAAGAAGGCGACCATCCTGCTGTACTCGCCTGCCTGGATCCTCACCTGCTGAAGCTTACAGAGCTTACCGACCGGATGTTCTTTTATCTATTGTGGGCAGGCGAGAGGCTATGCGAAAATGCAAAGGCCAACGTGAGATGCAAGAAACCTGAATGAACTATTTGCGAAGATGTGCTGATGCAACGGCTGTGCAGGATATCAAAAAAGTGGATTATCGCTGGCTCCGGGGATGGAGATAAGATATGTCGTGACAGATGTGGCAGAGCGGATCTTGAAAGAGATGTGTCTGAGTTTGATGCGAGATATTATAGGAAGTTGCTCTTTTGTGGAAATTGCTGGAAAAAGCATAGGAAGAAGAGACCTCTGTAATATGTTAGTTGCATTGTTGTGGCGTTATATACCATTGCTATGCTGCGACACTAGCACCCGTCTACCGGGCTAAGGATAAACCTTATAGGCATCCTTGCGCTCAAATGCCACGCCGTTCAAAGAAATCGATTAAAAATCTTGATCGCAAACTTGTAAAAAATTCCTTCCTAGGCCATCGCGAAGCCTGCAAGGGCTCGCAGGAAACGGAAAAACGGAGGCGCCTAGGATTTCTTATGCAAACGAGAATACGGCGTCACCGAGACTTCTAATCTGGGGAGAAATTACCGTCCAAGTTCTACGGTGTTAACCAGATTAGATCTCGTTACTATCCCAGAAATATTTGAGTTGGCGCGCTGTAATTCACAATATTCTTGTTGATTAAGTGGATATGGAAACAAACATTTTGAACAGCGGGAATCTGCCGGACACTCTTCACATTTCCGGTTCTCGCGTATTCTCGCATAGATTCTTCCGGCATTATTGCGAATATCCTGTATGTCATCGGTCAATTCGCCTAATGGCTGTCCATTGATGCAGGGAAGAATTTCTGCGCAATTGTTAATGATGACGCGCTGCAATTTCAGTGCGGGACATAAACCCACTCCCCATCTGCATCCATCAAGGAACACTCCATCAAGCCACACCTTTGGCCCGATCGCGCCGCTTTTAACCTTTTGAGCCAATATATCGGCTATTTCAGCAAGAAATTGGACGTCGGCCTTTTCACTCAAGCAAAAAACAGGAAAAAGCTGATCTTGCATTGGATAAAGCTTCTTTGCGAAATCCAAACTTTCGCTAAATCGGATCAAAGGAAATCGAGGATTCCACTGGAGAAGTTTACCTTGTAATGGCTTATTAATGATTTCATAGATAAGTTCCGCATCTGGAAATGAACAGCTTTTTAGATAATAGAGCTGGTCAGTCGGCAAACCGATCTTGTAGCCATCTCTGAGCATGAGATCAAAATTCTCAATTGTGTCATTCTCTCTTCCAAGGGCAACGACTCTTCCTTCAACTGCCAGAGCTTGAAGCAACCATTTAAAGGAATTGAGAAAAGAATTCCCTTCACCTGCTTCAATCAGTGCCATTAAAATACCGTTGCCGATTGGTTTAGAAGTGTTCAGCCCACCAGCAAAGGAATCAAGGACTATTTTTGCTGATCCATGACAAAGATCCTTTAGAGAAGAATTATCTAGAAAAGGAATCTTATGGACAGGATATGCATGATGCGTATCGTATGGCAGCAGAAATTCTGAGGACCTCAATGTTATGCCATAACTTTTTGCGGTTTTAAAAAGTTCCGTACCTGGAAATATTTGGAGATAATTATGAGAGTAGGAGTCGACTCCTAGATCCCGGATAAACTCAATTGTCTTTAAGGCGTCATCGATAGTCTCTCCCGGGAGACCCAAAATGATGCTAACAGAGGTTTTCATCCCGTAAAGTTTGGCTAAATCAATTCCTTCCTTTATTTTGCTGAGAAAACGCCTCTCATAAGCGTAATCTTCTTTTTCAAGTTGTCCATGTTCTGTTTTGAAGGTCTTTTTGATGTCATGTAAGATTCTAGGGACAGCACTCTCAACTCCAAAGCTTATATCAATAAAGCCTGCTTGATGAAGAAGGTCTACAAGCTCTTCATCAAGGTTGTCGGCACGACATAGGCAAGCAAGCTTTAATCCAATTTCTTCATCAATGATTCGTTCACAGATCTTCTTTGCTCGGCGGGCGTTGAGGGAAAAAGCGTCATCAAAAATCCTAACAACCTGAGATGTTGAAGATGACGAATTTGCGGCGTATATATACCTGAGTTCCTCAATAATCCGGTCTATGGAATGATAGCGGATAGTATGTTTTGACATGGCCGAAAAGTTACAGTACGTACAATGATGAGTACATCCGCGAGCGGTCAAAATCCCAGCACCTTCGGATCCATCAAGAATACCATCCAAATATGGTGAAGGGAGTCCGTCCAAACCGCATTCTTTGTCATTATTAATCCCAAAAAGCTGGCGATCTTTCGTTCTAACTATCGAAGAATCGAGCCGATAGGTAAGGCCTGCAATATCCTCAGGGGTGTCAATTAATTTTCCATCTAAATAGAAGGAAACCAATTCCAAGGTTGTTTCTTCACCCTCAAATCGAACACAAAAATCGATATCATGGGCGTAGGTGAGAAGCAGGTTATCTGAAAATGTCGCAGTAGGTCCCCCAGCTATTACAACGATCTCCGGTTTTCTATGTTTAATTAGAGAAGCGATAATACGAACAAGGAAATAGTTGCTGTCGTAGGACGTAAATCCAATCACCTTTGCATCTGTCGCGATCAGCTGTTCTGCACAGTCGATCAATGTACTTCCCAGAGCTGGCGTTACTTGCCTGGAAGTGATTCCATGTTTTGCTAGATAGGCTTGGATGTAGGCAACCCCTAAATGATGCTCAAAAGAGCGAGATTGCCTCCCAGGAGGGAACATGAATGCCACGTCAACTGCGTCAGGGGACATATAATCCTCTATTCAAATTCTATTGCGAATCGCAATGTCCTAACTCAATTATTTCCTTATGGTTAGTTCTTTGCAGGTATAGTCCTTTCCAGATAGGCCATTCTTATTGTCCCATCACCATTAAGGTCCGTCTCATTATTGTTTATGGTTTGTGGGTAGACCCCCCCTGATCGGTCGCAAGTATCAATATTAAAGCTGACTAGCCAATAATGTCAGCCACCTATGCTCGGCCCCTAATACGCCCAAATCAAATACCACCGGATGAATTAGAATCAATTTCTATGACCAAACTATCGAAATGAAAGCCAATCTCCCTGCATTGGGCTAATCCAGCTAAGATTCCATCAATCTATGATATTTCTAAACTTTCATACTGCTCCTGTTTCCTAACGAACTTACACCTTTAACGGCTTTTGATGAGATTGTGGCATTCTTCGCTATTTCTTGGATCCAAATGTAAATCTTATTTGATATTCTGGTGTAATACCAAATCGTATCATCCGTCGAATATTCACCTCTTACTGGTCCTTTTATAATACCCACAATCTTTATTGCATTGTCTAATGCAGGACCTCCCGAATCACCCGGACAGATTCCGGTTGTATTACCATAATATCCTGTCGCGGTACCATACGAACTGGCTGATATGTTGACAGGATACACAAGATACACAGGGGCGTTGGACTTATATTTTTTTCGGAAATTGAGAGTTTCACAATTCGTTGAAATATTTCCAAATCCTACGAACATCAAGTTTGTTCCCGGTTGCATTACGTAAGTCGCAATAGGTATCGGTTCAATCTGCAAAATCTGACTAACATTCTCATCAAGTTTTATAAGTGCAAGATCCGCCCCATTACGTCCTGTTCCATACTCTGGATATAGGACGGCGTCTCCATAAAATGAATAATCCCGGCTCGTATTCGATTCATTCTTATGGGTCATATTATAAAGCGTAAATTTTGCTCTACAGCTGGAGCATTCCTCGAAACAGTGAGCTGCCGTTAGAACTAGATTACCTTGAATCAAAGTTCCAGTGCAATCAGAGTTATTTCCAACTGAGCCGATTGCATCAAATTCGCCTTGTTTGACTAGTGTACCGTTAATGACTGCCGTTGCCACTCCCAGGCAAACTAAAGTGCCTACTATAAGGCCAATCAGAATGTAAAAAGGTTGTGAGACGCGACTATGTTTGTTCATTTTCGAATCACACTTATTTACAGATGCGACCTCTTTCACGCCTGATGCATGTACTATTGGTTCGTGGATATCGATTCTCATTGATATTATCTGGGAGATTATATTGTACGCGGTCTTCTGTAAAGTTCGGTTTCATCAGGCGGAATCTGGCTTAGACTGTCAAAGATATCCTTTATCTTATCCTTTTGTTTCGATTCTCCTAATTCCTTAATAATGGTTATTAATGAATTCAAGCTCGCGTCTCTCTCTTCATCAGTAAATGTATCATTCCATTGGTCCGCAATACAACCCAACAGCCTGCTAATTTCATCAAGCTCTTTATTTGTCAGATGCTCGACCGCCTGGTTATAGGCATGAATCCCTTTTTCTAAACTCTTTGCAAACTGAAAATACCTGATGTAGCTATCCGTTAGTATCTTCCATTCTTCATCTGTTGCCATATTCCATCCAACCTCTTTTTCGTTCTCATTCGGAGTTTATCATTAAAAATTATTAATATCATACAATATTATAATTGATTTTGTAGGATATTATTTATCTTATAGAAATACTCTTCCTTAAACTATTTAAAGGTTTTCTAGCATTTCAAAAATTGTGCAATACTGAATGTCTTCTTAACTTTATACATCTCATCCCAAGATATATCTGTTTTAAGCATCTAAAATTCTGTCTTCTATTCACCGATAAACTTTTAGCTTAATAGTAATGAATATAAATGATATATAAATTGAAGGAGCACCTTATGAAAATAGAGCCCATTACAATTTCATTGGCATTTATTATCATTATTTGTTCATCGATGGTGGTGCAAGGGAATGTGGAGGATGATTGGATAAATAAAGGGATGGCCTTGATTGATGTTGAATCCTATCCTGAGGCAGTGGCTTGTTTCGATAAGGCCATTTCATTAAATTCGTCGAGTTCTGAAGCATGGCATGGAAAAGGATTTGCGCTTAATGGTGAAGCTTATGATAAGGATGATGCCCAAGAGTACATTGATGCTAGAGGCTACTATAAAGAAGCCATAAAGTGCTTTGAGAAGGCCATACAGTTAGACTCCTCAAATCTCGACGCCTATATGGATATGGCTGATTCAGAGAATCGGTTGGATAATTACGAAAAAGCCCTGGAGATTATCAACAAGGCCATAAAGATCAATCCAGATAATGCGGATGTGATCAATGTCAAGGGCACCATCCTTTATCGTATGGGTGAATATGACGAATCCATTAAGTTGTTCCGTGAAGCCACAACAATGAACCCCAAATGTGCTGACGCATGGTCGAATATATGCAAATTCCTAAAGGAACAAAAGAAAGGGGATCCAAATGCAGCCACAGAAGCTGATGAAGCCTGTCAAAAGGCGGCAGCAGTTTATAATGCCAACGTTGGACATTAAAGGGTAATATCACACCCCATGTAGATATAAAACAGATTGGACTTCTATTTTTTAAACTCTTAATCAAGCCATAACTCCATACCCATATCTTTTTTGCTTAGAACGTCACTATCAATTGCAAGGTAGACATATGAGGGCTATCTTGGTTTTTCTGCTCATAACATCGTTCGTTTTTGCAGGAATAAATGCCGTAGAATCAGAATCAAAAGACATAAAGATAGTCCCGGCTAGCGAGATCATCGCCAAGATTGAGAAAGGAGAGCCGTTAAACTACTCTCATGTTACAATTAAGGGTGATATCGATATAAGCAAGATTGATTTGCCAGATTTAGGATATATAACATCTCCAATAAAAATTACGGATTCCATAATCTCGGGCTTTGTTAATTTAGATAATAGCATCCTGCAAGAACCAGCTGATTTTGAGCGAACCGAATTTATGAAACCTACAAGTTTCATTGGAACTCAATTTAGAGGAGATGCTATCTTTGATGCCTCTCGATTTGATGAATATTCTCTTTTTATAGGGTCTCAGTTCAATAAATCGGCACTATTCCGATATGCTGACTTCAATAGGTCTTCCAATTTTTTTGGGGCTACGTTTAGGGGTGAACAAGATTTCCATAATTCCCGATTTAACGAAACCGCTCTTTTCAGGTCTATTGTTTCTGGAGACAATGCTAATTTTGAAGATGCCATATTTATGGGGTCGGCAAACTTTCGTGAAACGCAGTTCGCCAATGCAAGATTTTCAGGAACCAAATTTTATGGATTGGCCGACTTCAATCTTGCACAATTCAGCAACTCGGCTGATTTCACTGGCACCACATTCGGTAAGAAGCTGTACCTTAATGATATTAAATTCGCAAGATTATTAATTTCATGGGATTCCATTAAAGATATATTGGTTTGCAATGGTCCAACTTATTTGTTACTGATAAAGAATTTCAAGGAAATGGAGCAATTTGAAGATGCGGATGATTGCTATTATCAATATAGAGATGAGGAGCGACAGAATAGGCCTCTTGGTTGGGGCAAATTTTTCGATTATATATCATGGCTTTCTTGTGGCTACGGGGTTCGTTGGCAACATCCAATCCTATCAGCTGTTGCGATTGCAGTACTCTTTGGCATATATTATGAGTCTTATCGATTGATAGGGAATGCGGCAAATCTTTTTCATAAGCAAGAACTCAAAACCCCCTGTAAGTATTATCTTATCCAGAATCTTAAAAAATCGGTGTCGTTTAGTACCATGATGTTGTTATCGCTGCCGCCTGAATGGTCTCGATTTGGCAGAGATGAATACATCAAATTTGTATCGTGCCATTGGTTTTCAGGTATCTTGGAGCGCCTGATCGGATGGGGACTGATGCTGTTGCTTATTGGTGTACTAAGTCGGTTGATGGTAAGATATTAATATATTAGTGATCGGCTTACTAACAATATGGGAAAAATTTGATAATAAATAGATGTCTGGCTGCAATTAAGCTTCGATTCATAGTGATCGCGCAAGTGTGGGAGATTCTAAAATCATTTATTATATAAATATTTAGCAATATGATCTCAGATCTGTATCAAAGATTAGTTAAAGATAAATACATATAAAGCTCTGTAATATTAGGAGGAAAGTGTCTGATTGCTGCTTTCTTTTTATCTTTACTGTTCGTGACAGGATTGGCAGCTGCACAATACAGCCTCGAGGATAACATTTCTATCGACTTAGTTCAATCTATAAATGGAACTGGCTTCTTTTCCTCCTACAGGAACTTGAATATGCCCGATCCCCTTGGAAATCTTCAAGGTGCTACAGGGCATGATCTGAGCGGAATGGCTACAAAGCATCTCGCGCATGGAAGCGGCAAGATCGGCGAGAATTCCAGAATTCTTGCTTACAGCTACTACAACGAAACCGGAATCGTCCCTGTTCAAGGTAACGTGGAGCTGGAGCCGGTCATAGATGAAGAGAATATAACAGCATCTCCTTCCATCAGCATTCAGGAGGATACGAGCATGGTATACAGCCCTTCGGTTATAGCTCTTGGAAGTGGCTATTATGCTCGTAATCCGATCAGACATTTATCTCTGCCGGAAGATAGGACATACATTAAAAATCTAGACACTGGAAGCATCTTGAGTAACGAAATTGAATACAGCAAGGCCTTCCGGAAAGAGCTCAACGCTCACGCGAACTACATTGATCTGCCGAACACAACGATGGAATTTGACGAGACGATTACGGACGGCATGGTAAGAATAGGCGAATTGCAGCTTGAAGAACTGCCAACATTTCGCGATGTTGTGATGGTAAAAGGAGATGAGGGACTGTCGGATGAGGAAGATGAGCCTGAGACGGTCACTGTTCTCTCGATAGAGAAGAGCAAGCCCCTAATTGAAACGGATGAAGTATACATAGGGAGCTTTCACATAAAGAAAAACATGATCCTTGCCACTTCTGTGTATGAAGAAGATGAGGAGGACGGTAGATGGCTGCCCTGCTGTTATCTGAGGACTGAAGATATTACAGATGGATTGGACCGCGAGGCTTGGGTGCCCGAGGAAATATTCAATTGCAGCTGCTACAAATAGTGGCAAATGATCTCTACATTCTCCATGTTAGCGATTTCCTTGAATATCATCTGTTCTATCTCTTCTTCATCTCAGCCAAATCCACGGTTATTTCGACATACTGCTTGACCAGCGACTTCCTCATCTCCATGTCAGAAGCAATTGTTCTCTGCCAGAATCCCGTCTTGATGAAGCTTTAGAACTTTTTATAGCCCTTGATGTACCGGTCGCATGCCTCTTCGCTATGGGAAGTCATCCGCGCGATCTCAGGCGTTGGGACGTTCCTGACAGCTGCTGGATGCTATCTTCTTGTGAGTTAATGTCGGACCAATATCATAAATAGTCCCACGATACGGCAGGACAACGCCGCGTTCCAGTTGGAACTCTTGATGTCCTTGCCAATAGTGTCTGCACTCACTCCGATGAAGAGACTCAGATCTGCCTGATTTAGTACGCCAGGTTGAACTATCCGCGAAGATGCGCAGAGGCTTCAGCTGTAAATGCTTATCAGAAATGTGGATTGCCACTGGGCTCCTGGAATGGAGATCGGATATGTGTTGAAGGATGCCTAGAAGTGGGAAGTTGAAACTGAAAGAGATGCATCTGAGTTTGATGCTGGATACTATAGGAGGTCGCTGGAAAAGGCGTGGAAGAAGTGGCATTCGTTCTGCTATGCGATCTACATAATTGATTGCCGTCTATAAGGGATTATATAATTACTGGTAAAAACGTGCGGATATCCCTTTCCCCGCACTCCAATATCTTTATTGATAGCGATTTTTAGAGAATACTTCCTAAATTGCTTACGAGTAAATAAGTATCGAATCTTTCATTCTCACCGCCTCCTGCTCGTGACCATCTCGGAGGAGAACCACCACAGCTTCCTGATCGGGGGGGTTACATGACACCGGATCTAGAAAAAGCAGACCTCTATGGGGGCCACTATCCGGCTCTACGCGCCTGCGCTGGACGCTCACCGGCAGAAGCTGACAGAACTGGCCGACCGGGTGTTCTGCTTCTACAAAGGAGTTGGAGCTCCAGCTTTGTCTCCTGTGTTTCCCAAAAATGCTGGAGAATCCCACCAGTTGAACTCCGCAAAGAGTCCGTCGTCTATCAAGTCATAGATGCTGTCATATAGCACCATGTCCCTGAAGAACTCGCTATCATAATCAGAATCTTCCGGCGATATGACTTCGAGCTTCTCGGACTGGCCAAGATAGGACATGCCTGTAGCCTCGATATAATATGGTCCTCCAGGCAGATCGATCACCACAAAGGCGTGTCTGACGCTGCGGCCCTCTTGATCTGTGATATTTCCTGAGATGGCAATCTTTGCCGGGATGCCGCTTCTCTCCAGATAGTATTCCATCAAAGCGGCGATCTGGCTGCAATCGAAGCCTCTTTGCCACATGGGCAGGTAAAATCCGCCGAGGTTAATCCTGGTCTCATTATGATCTCCTCGAATAATTCCGGCCAGATAGCTCTTTCCACTTTCCCGCTCTATCACCGGATCGACCTGGAAATCCAGGTCGTAATAGCTCTTTAGGAACTCGTAAGCATTTGAGATATCTTGCCGGTCAGATATCTTCAGAAAGCCTGAGCTATCCGGTCCAGGAGAACGGACTACCTCTTTTCCGATGATCTGCATATCTAAAATGGTAGTGTTGCTGTCCAGCGTAATCGGCGGCTTTATATCAAGTATTTCTGCTTTGCTATAATTCGAGGAGGATTTCTCCATTTGTCTGGTCTGGTTTAGAGCTAGATCTCGATTCTTCGAGGCAATGGCATTATCGGGAGTTATTGCCAGCGAATTTTCAAAACACCGGAGTGCCCCCTGGGAATCATTCAGCTTGGCAAGAGCAGCTCCCTTATTGTTCCAGGCGTCTGCATATTGTTTATCGATTTTGATGGCTTTATCGTAACAATCGATTGCATCTCGATATTTGCCCAGATCATCGAGAGCGCATCCTCTATCGCACCAGGCGCCAGCACTTTCCGGATTTATCTCCAGAACTCTTTCGTAACACCCGTAAGCCTCTTCGTACCTATTCAATTTATCAAAGACCAGACCTTTATTTCTCCAGGCAATGACGTTGAAGGGATTCATAATCAGCGATCTATTGAAATAATGCAGTGCTTCCCCGTATCGGCCCAGTTTGGCCAGCGCAAATCCTTCGTTATTTTCCGCATTCGAGTGCATTGGATCTGCAGTCAGAGCCTTTTCATAGCAGGCGATAGCTTGGTCATAGTCTTCCAGGATCACAAAATTATTTCCCTTACCTGACCAGGAATCAGCATTCTCCGGATCTATTTCAATGGCCTTTTCATATGCATCCAGAGACTCGTTGTATCGTCCCAGGATGGAAAGCGATGTACCTTTGTAGCACCAGACCTCCGCATCCTGCCGATTGATTCTGAGGGCCTCATCAAAGCACTTCACTGCCTGTTCGTGCATGCCTCTGGCCGAGAAGCTGAAGCCCTTATCAATCCAGGCCTCGGCGAAATCGGGATTAATCTTGATAGCGTTATTATAGTATTCTACTGCCTCTTCATATCTGCCGAGATCGAGGAGAGCATTGCCCTTATTGTTCCATGCACTCAAATCATTCGGATCAATCCTGATGGCGTTATCATAGCATTCCAGGGCGTCTTCGTCTCTGCCAAGGCTGATTAGCACATTGCCCCTATCATTCCAGGCACCCGAAAGATCCGGATCTATCTTGGTGGCATTATCGTAACACGTAAGGGCTTCCTCATACCTTTCCAGCCTTTCCAGGACCACACCTTTGTTCACCCACGATTCAGTCAGCTGAGAATCTAGTTCAATGGCCTGGTTATAGCTCTCAATGGCTTCACTGTAATTCCCCAATTCGTCGAGAGCGTTGCCCTTGTTAATCCAGGCCGATGGATTCGATGGATTTATCCCAAGGGCTATGTCATAACAACTAACCGCTTCCTGATTCCGGTCAAGTTCAGCTAGCGCCAGGCCTCGGTTAATCCAGGCTCCCTCGGATAGAGGGTTTATTGCTATCGATTTATTGTAGCATTTCAGAGCATCTTCATACTTGCCGATGTGGCGAAGAGCATCGCCCTTCCCGGTATACGCCAGATCGAACTGAGAATTTAATCCGGCTGCTTTTTCATAGCATGTGATAGCTTCTTGATACCTGTTCAGGTGATACAAAATGAGGCCCTTATTGAACCAGGCTATTTCATTATTCGGGTCAGTTCTAAGGGCCTGATCAAAGCTTGCAATAGACTCTTTATATCGCTTCATTGACCCGAGAGCAATTCCCAAACCGCAATATGCCTCTGAAGAATTCTCGTCGGCCTCAATTGCTTTATTGAAATAATTGAGTGCCTGGCTGAAGTCGCCCTGAGCAATTAAGGCATTTCCGAGGGAGTTCAAAATATCTGTGTTCGGAGGATCGATTTGCAGAGCTTGATTGAGGCAATCGATTGATTCATTACCTTTTCCCAATGCAGAGAGACAGGCACATTTTTGCTGCCAGGCATATATGTTGCTTCTATTTTTTTCGATAGCCGAATCATATGCCGCAATCGATTCACTGTAATTTCCATAAAGGAAGAGCAGATCGCCCTTCTCAACCGAGAGATTCTCAGATTGCCGATAAAGCTCTACCAAATGCTGAACCCCGTTCTTCATGTTTGTGGCTTCTTCATACCCAGGATCGATCAGCAGAGCGGCATCATAGCATTCAACTGCCTGGCTGTAAAGACCTAATTTGCAGAGCGTATTTCCTTTCTTGTACCACACATCCGGATTTTTTGAGTTGATCTTTATGGCTTCATCGTAGCATTTTATGGCCTCTTCATATCTTTCTTTGAGGGAGAGGATTTCCCCCTTGTTCCTCCATGCCTTTTCATTCAACGGATCAATCTCAATCGCCTTATCGAAACACTCTAAACCATCGTCATATAAGCCCCGATTGCTGTACTCTATTCCTTTGTCTGCCCATCCCTCTGCGAAACTCGCAACGACCGTGGTGTCCTCTGCCTTCAGATCGACGGAGTCGGAGGGGCTTTCCACGGTGATGGTATTACTCCTCGCTATGTCGATGTAGCCTCCTCCGCCGACCCAGTTGCCGAACATGCGAAATTCATAATCGCCAGTCTGCTTGGGAGCGCTAAAAGTTAGAGTTCCAGTGGTCTGGCCTTTAAGATAATAATACTCACCATATTTTTCATTGGGAGAGGAGACGTTGTAAATGGCAATCCAATCGCTGTCAAAGCCCGGCGCGCCAGAATATGTAATGGTAATTTCATGGTTTGAGAGGAACACGTGAGGAAATGATGCATTTGGAGATGCCAAAATATCGATGGTCTGAGCCGAGGAAAAGGGCAAACACACCAGAAAGGCTAGAATTAATGCAATCAGAATGATAAATTTCATAATGGCAGACTTCCCTCTAATTTATAATCGCATGCACATATATTCTATGCATATATTCTCTCCCGGGCCTACTTTTGACTTTTCCGGTTCATGTAATTTCGACCATATAAATGATCGCATTCACTTGATGTAGCCCAGCAATTGCTGGAACAACTCCTTGGACTGAAATTCATATATCTTTTGCAGATATGTCATTAAAGAAGCTAAAAAAGTAATCAAGAATGCTACCAGGGTAGGAATATCATAGATCTTCACATTCAGATTTAATAGTTTTTCTTTTTCGCCATCCAGAATTCCCAGAGCGGTTGATATTGAGCTTAATTCATTTATCCTTTCACTGTAGCTATCTTCAGACAGGATCTGCTTGAATTTAATTTTCATCTTTTGATTGTCTGCAGCAATCAAACTAAATTCTGAATCGATGCTGTATTGCAGAATTTGTCTAATTTCTTTAAATCCCAGCAAGAAGAAATCCAAACCCACGAATAATAATATTAAGATAAAAATACTTTCATAAGTAATGTAGCCAAATGGTGTAATATAGGATATTATCATTAATATTATGTTTATCAAATAGATTACGGTAACAGTCAAAATGAAGCTCTTCAGCGGATTCAAGCCACCGATCCGATCTAGGCTAAATAGATCAACCTTTACCCTATCTTGTGCTCTTTCATTGGCTATATCATGAAGTCCGCCTGCGATATTGAAAATAATCCATAGAATGCCGGATAGCAGGAGGAAGCTGAATAGAATTATGCCCTGGTTAAAGATATCAAGCATCAATTCCCAGTAACCCTGATATCTGCTGAAGAAAAAGGGATCTTCGCCATTTGCGGAACGTATCAAAATCACGCCGATATAAGATGCAATGACCAGAAAAGAGATTGCATAATAGCTTTTATTTCTGGCATTTCGTGGGAGAAGATAATTAAAATCCTTATTTATTCTATCCAAAAAATATTTTATGCTTGTGAGCTGAATTCCAATTAGAATGCTGAGAGCCGATACTTCAATTCGGTGGTAAAAATCCATAGGGAAGAAATCGACCTTGAAGCTAAATAAATAAAATACTAAATAAATAATTATTGATACTATTATAGAAACGATGGGATAAGGAAGCGAAATCCTTTTGAGGGCCCTTTCGACCCAGAAGCCATTGTATTTTGACATATGTCAATCCTGAATGATAATTCTTTGCCCTCGTTCCTTATTAAATTTTCCGATTACGTTTTAGAGGAAGTATACATAGACTCTCTTTCATTGCGACAATGTAGAGTCCTGAAATTATTTCGCACCCGCTCTGGACTCGATTCGTGTGAATTATTCATGAATTATTCATAAATCTTTTCATAACCCGAACAACCCATGAACTATTGCAAAGTACGCTTCTAGCGGCATTTTTCTTCTGAATGCTCCATTTGGTGTCTCAAGCCGCTCAAACTAGGCTCCCATGAGGTCTGTCGTTATACCAATAGATGAACTCGTTGATCGAAGAAAAAGCGCATCTATGCCTGTTGTATTCTCTGAAAAACCTTTCCAGCTTTCCATTTGTCTGGGATAGGCTACACACTCCAAGATAGGCTTGATGCCAAGCTCATCGAGGTATTCTTTGAAACCACCATTCCAGGTGTCGTCTTCATGGACTCTGTGGGCACCGAAATTCGCTCCCGTGATCCATTATCAGCTCTCTCAATGGAAGAAGCCACCAGCAGCTATCGACCACTTGACCCAGGACCAGTTTATTGTTCTCCGTGTTTGTATTGTGGAATTCGCCGCCAGCCAGGACCTTCCTGGAGGCATCGTCAAGAATAATACAGACCTTGATGTCGGTCCCTTCCACTTCGTACCAGTCGATATGTCCTGCTGAAAGGCTGTGCTTGCGGTAATACCTGTTCCACTTGCTCCGACTCTTCTTTGCCTGGCTCTTCACGAGCTAGGCCTTCTGCCATAAGGTACGAGTGGATGCGGTTATTAGAGATGCGAACCCTGTACTGCTTCCTGATCACCATCTCAAGCATTCGCGCCCCGAATCTGTAGCGCCCATACGCCTCTCTGACGATTTCCGCCTCCCGTTTGACGTGAGGCTCCTCGGACGCCCGAGGTTCCGGCCGAGAACTGGCGTGCGGCCTGTTTCCCGGTAGTATTTTCCAGAGCTGCTGAACCCTCCGACGAGTGATCTTCATGTCCTGCGCGATCTCTTTTGTTCCCACCCTCTTCTGCTTTTGACGAATGATCCAGTGCACCTTCTTCCGGTTCAACTTCATATCCCGTGATACGGGACCTGGGCCAAACCAGATGTGAAATAATTTCGGGACTCCACACATTCATTGCGATAACCAAAAGCTTTTAAAGAGATGAACCGCAACAATTGGAATAATCGGAGGTTTTAGTTGAGGACAGCATTTGTCTCAAAATCGTTGATCCCATTAACGATATTGATCGTGGCAATTGTGGCCAATCATTCCAGCATAATCGATGTTGCTTCTTCATCACCTGATAGCCCCAATCCCTCAGATGCAATCAATAGAGCCGCTGGCCTGTATGACCTCGGCAGGTATAACGACTCTATGGAAGAATTTAGAAAAGCCCTCGACTCAAACTCAGCGGATACATGGATTGGAATTGGCAATTGTGAATTTGCCCTGGGCAATTACGAAGATGCGATGAACGATTATGATAAGGCTATTGAATTAAATTCCAACGACTCGCAAGCATGGTACCGCAAAGGAAACTTGCTGCTTCTTCTAAATGAGAGCCGGGAAGCTGTTGAATGCTTTGACCGGGCACTGGAATTGAGACCGGGATATGTTGAAGCTTATGCAAATAAAGAACTGGCTCAATCTGCCAGGCAGTCCCAGCTGCCGATTGAGCCTCTGCCGTTTATTACAATAACAATTAATTCTATCCCCGAAGGTGCGAAGGTCTTGATGGATGGGGTTGATACGGGCAGGGTTACAGGAAGAGCCGAGCCGTTCAGAGAATCCTTCTCACGGTCGGAAAAACACGATTTTGAGCTGCAGAAGGGTGGATTAAAGAGCAATTTTACAATTACTACATCAAAACAGATGACTATCGACGTCGATCTGCTGGAAAATGAGGTTGCCATTACATAAAAATCCATATTCGAGAAGATTACCGGTATTTTGTTCTACGTGTCAAGCAACTGGATGTTCGTCTAAGAATAGATCAGAGCACAGGCTCGGGTGAGCGCAACATCCGATATGCTAACGATCTTTCAAAAGCACTGATCGCCTTAAACATTAGATCGCTTCAAACGTTGTATTACATTACTGGTAAAAACGTGCGGATATCCCTTCCCCTGCATAGAATCAAGTCGCTGCATAGCAATTTTTTAGAGAATACTTCTTAAACCTCTTACCAGTAAATAAATATCGAATTTTCATTCTCATCAGCTGCCTGGCACATGCCCATCCTGGAGGAGAACCACCACGACTTCCTGATTGTGGAACACGACCTGCTGCTTTACGAGTGATGCCGGGGAGATGGTGGATTACCGAGCACAATCCTCAAGCAGACCTTCCGGGTGGCGGCAGTCCTGATCTACGCACCTGCGCTGGATCGGCACCTGCAGAATATAGCCGAGCTGGCGACCGGGTGTTTCTGCGTCTGCGATGAGCAGGCGAGAGGCCATGCAGAGGCCAATGTGAGATGCGAAATGCCCAGAAAAGCTGGAGATAGATAAAGTGACACTGGTGTCTCCTACTCTTGTTATTCCTCTTTTGTGTCTCCAATATTTGCGAGATTATGGCTTCAATGAGAAGACCATAGCTCGTCCTAGTCCTTCCAGGATGATCTTGTCCTCACGAGCCAGCCCATTCCAGATCAGCATAGACCTGAATGAGTTAAGCAAATAAAATATACAAGAGAGCGACAATACGTGCATATGAAAAGTGCTAAAATAATGTTGTTCCTGGCCACTCTAATGCTGGCAGGACTGGCTTTCGCTGCGCCGATGCCGCTTCAGATGATAGTCAACAATGATTCTATGCAATGCGCCAGGTTCCTACCGGGGGATGAGTGCATGGACTGTACGCCGCCCGAAGGCTGGGAGGTCCTAGGTCCATATGCATCCTGCCCAGAAAGCTACACGTTGGTTACTGTAAACAGCAGTTGCAGTGGATTCGAGCGTGAGCATTGTTGCACTGAGAAGCATACAGGTGCATCCGGTGATTGCCGAAACCTGATCAAGAACGACCTGACCGAGGAATGTACTTTTGTGACCAATGCCACAAACGGCACCGTACCTAACGGTTGGCAAAGGATGCCCGCAAATGCCTCTCTATCAAGTTGGGTGTGCCCACTCGATTATAAATGGACGACACTCACAGCAACTAATTCTGCCGCAGCTACGCAATATGGTCCTGTAAATGTAGTTTCCGTGAAGAATGATGCTGATTACCATGTCACATCTGAGAACTACGTTTCTGGTTGGACATGGCTGAAGCAGCCAGGACAATCTGCATCTTGGACCTTTTATAATCTGCCAACTGATAGAAGACTGTACATTTATCTTACTCCCCTAGTCACTCGTCCCTCTGGAAACGGTGGCGGAAGCGGATATTCTACTGATGTGAAGATCACATATACAACAAGAACTGGCAGCATAAATGCAACAGTTGCTCTAAAAAACATGCACCCAGAATTCCAGATGCCAGCGGACACGATGGGCTGGGGCTACCAGACAATCGGCTACTTGATGATTCTGGCGGATAAGATCCCATTAGATGGACAGATCACCGTTACCCTTACCAAGTTTCCCAATGCAGAACATGTAGCAGTGAATGAGGAATGTTGTATCTTAGAGTACATATAATAATTTATCCAGAAAGATTGAGACGAATTGGGGGGGGTGGATGTCAATATTGATGTCTATTGATCCAACAATTTTTGTTGATGTCCAGATCGCACTGCTGCAGCCCTGGCCCAGCATGCCGATCTCGAAAAAGCGATCTCCCACAGCCTATTTCTGGCCAGACCGAGCAGCTCATTGGGTGCCTCCATCGCCAGCACCTTCTGGAAATGCTTCTGGGCCGGATCCATGTCCCCCAGCTCCATGTAGGCGAAGGCGAGGCAGTACACAGTCTGCGGTTCCTGGGGATCGATCTCCAAGGATTGGCGCAAGTAGTAGAGAGATCCGCAGGCTGTCGCCTTCTTTGCCGAAGATGTTGCCCAGATTCTTGTGGGCCACTGGGTTTCTGGGATCTGCCGCCAGAGCCCAGATCTCATCTTCTGCTCAGCACTATTCGATCCCCAGCGGCTACGTTCTTGAATATCTCCAGCCCCTCTGTGACCTTTCCGATGTGGTTTACTGCCGAATAGGGCTGGGTCTTGCCGAAGAAAATACAAAAGGCCGAACCCGGCGACCAGTGGCAGATATCGCCTGCCGTTGCGGAGGGAGATGGATTTTCATTTTCCATCTGCAGAGGCACATCAAAGTAGACCTCATCTCCCCAGAGGTTAGCTATGCCCTCCATAGGCAATGCCCGAAAGAATGACTCTCTGATCCTGGGATTGCGTTCGTCCAGCTTTGCCAGTGCCTTTCCCTTTCCTATGACCTCGATCTCTATCATCCTCATGAATTTAGCCTTCCCTTTTTTTCTATCCTGCGCCAGAAATCAACTATATCCTAACGATTTCTGCATTTTCCGGGTCTAATCCACTCCATTTTACCTTATATCCGAGCATGCTGAGTGCCTGGCTGCACGCTACTATCCCATATTTCTCGAAGATCTTGAGAGCATCGCTATGCTTCGTCACACCCATCAGTTCGCCCTGGATCATTTCGAGGATAAGTTTGCTAACAAGCAGGTCACATAATAGCGAATAGACTGGTTTGTTCTGGCCTTTGATCACTTCTTTTAGAGCCTCTAAAATTTATACAAAGCAAAATGCTAACAACGTTAGAGGATGCGCAAATGAGTTTTGTAAAGGAATTGATTCTTGATGAAGAGCCAATAGTAGCTACTGGTTTAAACCAACAAACCAAAACCCTTGATCTATTCAGCGAGGATCGCCCGCTTGGTCCTAATGATTCGCCTATATTGGTTAAGGAAGGAAAAATAACTTGCCAAGAATGGTATATAAAATATCTTCGCCCTAGTGATGAGACGCCCCTAGATTGGCCGATAGACGCGGACCGCGAGAAGTGGGATCTATATTTCATACGTTTCCCTTTCACTATCAACGCAATGCCTGGTCGTGGGTGAAGGCTACTGAAAATCGCTATCTGAAGCAATCTATATAATTCCAGACATTACCTTTGGAGATTGTAAAATTATCTTCCGCCAACCCCTTACATGTGACGTCTGGGTTGTTGAACTCAACATCGCGATCCTATCATCTGTGTCACTGGAATGGAAGAAGGGTGCCACAGTGTATCTGGGCCCAACAATCGGCAGATCGAAGGTCCAAACATAAGCCAATAATAAAGGTAGATATGAAAGAAGATGTGTCGCATAGACATATAATCACGGTGAAAAAATCAGATATGATAGAACGTATAATACTAGATAGAGGGATAAGCCCACTGAGCAAAAGATTTATGATATAGTTATGATGTAATAAGAGTTACCGTTATATGTGAGCTATTGCATAAAGGAGCGAGCACCTGGGCGATGAAAACTCCTTCAAATAGCTGGAAGTTTTAAATCAAGACGGAGAGGATATCATCAAGTGGATACTATGTGAATGTGGAGAATTCGTCGAGAGCAATAGATTTAGGGATTACATAGAGACCTCAATTGGTCCGTCTACACCGACGTTTGGTCACAGCAACTGTGGATTATTGTTTGATTTTATCGATAAAGGAATGCCGAAAAGATATTCCTCAAAAAAGGAGCTAAAAGGCATTGCCATAAAGTTTGCTGCCAAATATCATATGAACGGCGAAGACGCTAGCGTTTTTCTAATGAAGGTTGATGTCTTTAAGTCTGAGGGGATTTTCAGCGATGCAGAGGTTCTAAAGAGAGCCTTCAAGGCAATGAGCCTGGAATAATAGACTGAGAATGTCTCAATATCACCTCTAATAGATTGGCACTTCATGGGAGGGGATTCAGCCTGTTGCTGTTTAGCTATCTGATTTTATTGATCCGATAGGCGCTAAGTCCTTGGATAAACTGCTATTTATAAAAGGATTCTAAGGGAATAGAGATGAGCACTTATGAAGCGGTAGGGGAGGTCGGGAAATCTTTGAAGAGACTCATCTGGAGCAATATATCGAACCTGGATCTGGGCAATGATATTGGCGAGAACGGAATAACTCTCTCCTCTCCAGAGGAAGATAATAAGAGTGAGCTTTCTATATTTCTTTACCATATAGTTGAGGATAGTTATCAGAGGAATCAGGGAATGCTGCCTTTTGACTCTAGAAATTTAAAGAAAACTCCCACCTCATTGCGCTTGTTCTACATGATCACTCCTCATCTGGATAAAGGCATGCGAGATAGGGCTCTCAGGGAGCATTTCCTGATTGGGAAGATCATTCAGATATTCAGCGACAATCCCGTCTTGAGGTCTCCTTTCCTTGAAGGGCCGCTAGCAGGCGAGACGCTGAAGCTCATCCCTAATACACTATCTATTGATGAGATCAACAAATTTTGGAGCATAATATCCAAATCCAAATCATACATGCTCTCGATTTACTATGAGGTATCACCTATCAGGATAGATTCGACCCGCAAAGTGGAGACCGTACGGGTAGCAAGCGTAGATTTGGAAAGCGAAATCAGTACGGTATAACGGTGGCAATGATGAGTCAAATAACCCCACGACGGAGAATCCACACGCTTTCCTTTGCAATTGCTCTCAAAGATGGCTATTCAAAAGATACTATAAAGGGAGGTGTAAAGATTCTCCTCAACGGGCAAGATTTCAATCCAGTCATAAATCCAGACTCTTATTACACCTTCTTGAATCTGCCTGATGGGACTTACACCGTCAGAGCGATCGATGAATCTAAGAAGTACTTCGATGGAGAATCAGAAATACAGGTTCCTGTAGTCACAGGAGTTCGGGATAAGCTCTTCGAAATTTCGTTATTACCCAGGCCATACTACTATACATTTCCACCAGGTGAAACACTTCTTCACGGTACCCTTCGGCCAAAAAATGGTCAGCCTATATCCGGAGCTATACTCAGTAGTAATGTATCCGCAGGGGTTTTCTCCAGCAAGACCGATGAAATTGGCAGATTTGTTGTCTATTTCGGAGTTCTGGCTTACAAGGATATAGTAACATGGAACGATAAAGACTACATTAAAGGCACGGATCAGGATAATCCAAGAGATATTGATATCTTGATAAGATACCCTGTCGACGGAAGTCGTGCCATTATGGTTCATAGTATTGTCAGCGACATCGAAGTAGGTGTAAATAACATCAGGGACTTAGAGGTCCCCAGCAGTACTATTTTGGAAGGAATCCATAAAGATGTCCCAGAAGATAAGGAGATTCTAATCTCACTTAAAGGAAAGATAGCCTCGATGGAAAGCTCATATTATAATGACGAGGGATTTCCTGAGTTTCTGTAACATCAAAACCACTAGGCTTAATTAAGCCTGCCGATTTTATATAATTATTCTTTAATGAGATAGAGGTGAGAGACTTATGCCGGAATATTTGACACCAGGTGTATATATTGAAGAAATCTCCATAGGAGCTAAACCCATAGAAGGAGTGAGCACGAGCACCGCGGGTTTCCTGGGCCAAACCGAGAGGGGTCCGCTGGATCTGAGGCTGATAACAGGCTTTGGACAGTTTCAGCAGCTCTATGGAGGATACATCGACGGCAGCTATCTGGCCTATGCGGTCGACGGTTTCTTCAGAAATGGGGGCCAGCGCTGCTACGTGGGCAGGATAGTTGCCAGTGAAACGAGTATTGCGATTGCAGAACTCAAAGTTGGCAGTAGTTCCATCATCAAAGTCTCGGCGCTGGGTCCGGGATATTGGGGAAGCCGCATCGCCATAAAGGTCGAAGATGCCAGCCTCACCAGGCAGGAGGAAGTGATCAATACGCTTCTCTTCAAGATCACGGTAGCCTACTGGAGCGGGATGCCACCAGAATTGGACGATAAATTGGACGATAATACAGGAAAGCTGACCGATGAGAAAGCAAAGACTGCAACCATTTTAGAGGTGTACGATAACTTATCGCCCATACAAACTTCGAGCGACTATTATCTCAACAGGATAAATGGCATCTCGAATCTGGTAACTATCGAGAGAGTGGTAGCGGGTCGGCCCGGAATTATGGATTACTTTCTTAAGTTTGAAGGATCCCAGAACAAAGTCACTTTAGATGATTACATAGGCATCACTGATCCGGGAAAACGCACGGGATTGGCAGCTCTTGAGGAGCGGGATGATATATCCATCGTCTGTATACCAGATGAGAACGATATCCCTGAGCTTACATCAGAACTTGTGAACCACTGCGAGTTGATGAAAGACAGGTTTGCCATTTGCCAGGCCAGCCAGTCGGCTGGCTCTATAAGCTCCCTCTTCCCACCCATGGACTCCAAGTATGCCGCATTTTATTATCCCTGGATAACCATCATTGACCCAGCAACAAACATCAATAAGCTGATACCCCCTGGCGGCCACATTGCCGGAGTATATGCCAGGAGCGACAGCGAACGCGGCGTTCACAAGGCTCCTGCCAATGAGGTCTTGCGGGGAGCAGTGGATCTGCAGATAAACCTCACCAAAGGGGAGCAGGATGTTCTGAACCCCAGAGGAGTCAACTGCATACGCTCCTTTGTGGGAAGGGGAATAAGGATCTGGGGTGCCAGAACCTGCTCAACTGATACCCTTTGGAAGTATGTGAACGTTCGGAGATTGTTCATATTCCTGGAAAAATCCATAGAGCGAGGTACACAGTGGGTGGTCTTCGAGCCCAATGATGAGAAGCTATGGGCCAGGGTGAAGCAGACCATAAATCAGTTCTTAACCACAGTCTGGAGGTCCGGCGCCCTGATGGGTTCGACCCAGGATGAGGCGTTCTTCGTTAAATGTGACAGGACTACTATGACTCAGGATGATATCGATAATGGCAGGCTTATTATTATGGTAGGCATAGCTCCGGTAAAGCCTGCAGAGTTTGTGATCTTCCGTATAGCCCAGGTGGCCAAGGGATCTGAGATTTCTGAGTAGGTGAGTGTTAATGGTTGTAGAGAGAGTTGATCCATACAGGAACTTTAATTTTCTGGTTGAGATCGATGGCATTATCCAGGCTGGTTTCAACGAGGTTACCATTCCAGATTCGACGACTGATGCAGTGGACTACAGGAATGGAAACGAGCCCTTTACAAAGAAGCTATTGGGCCAGACCAAGGGGGGCAATATAACCCTGAAATGGGGAATTACCGATTCTATGGAGCTTTATGAGAAGTGGCGCAAGCCCGTGGAAGAGGGCAGGATCAAGGTGGCCAGGAAGAATGTAGCCATCATACTGATGAACGAGGAAGGAAAGCCTGCCGCAAGGTGGGAGTTCGAGAACGCCTGGCCGATTAAGTACAAGGCCCCTGACCTCTCGGCAAAAGGGAATGACATCGCCATAGAGACTCTGGAGATAGTGCATGAGGGCATGAAGAGGGTGAAGGTATAGATGTTCAGAACAGAGCATGAGTTTTCGCTTCCAAAAGGCTACATCGATGAGGAAGGGAATTTGCACAAGGAAGGAGTCATGAGGCTTGCCACAGCGGCTGACGAGATCTTGCCGCTCAAGGACCCAAGAGTTCAGGGAAACCCCGCTTATCTCACTGTCATCCTCTTATCCAGGGTCATAACCAAACTGGGTAGCCTTTCGGATGTGAATCCCAGGATAGTAGAAGAGATGTTCGCCTCCGATCTTTCATACCTGCAGAACTTCTACACCAAGATCAACGGTGATGGAATGCCACGTGTGAAGGCTGTATGCCCCAAGTGCCAGCACGAGTTCGAGGTCGAATCAAAGCTGGGGGGATGACTGGCTACCCCATCGATAAAATCTTCGAGGAGGTGGCTTTCATTGCCTATCACTTCAAGTGGGATCACGATGAGATCGTGAACATGGAACACAGTGATAGAAGGCGCTGGTGCGAGGAGATATCCAAGATAAACAGCGCCTTGAACGAGAAATCCAGGGAAAAGAGCATCGAGGGTCTTTGATGACTGCTATTGCAGAGAGAGACGATCCCTATCTCAGTTTTAAATTTCTGGTTGAGATCCAGGGCCTGGTTGTGGGGGGATTCTCTGAGGTAACAGGCCTGCAGGCCGAGATCGAGTTCGAAGAGGTGAGAGAGGGAGGTGTGAATGATCGCATCCATAAGATACCTAAGGTGACCAAGTACTCGAGCCTGATCTTGAAGAGGGGGCTGACTAACGGCGATACGCTCTGGAAATGGCATCAGGATGCAATAATGGGACGTATAAAGAGGCGTAGTGTCTTTGTCATTATCCTTGGTGAGTTGGGGAGTGAGGCGTGGAGGTGGTGCTTCTTGGAGGCATACCCTGCCAAATGGGTGGGTCCAGATCTGAAGGCCGATGGAAGCTCAATTGCTGTTGAGACAATGGAACTTGCCCATGAAGGGATTAAGAAAGCGTGATCCTATGGTGAAGAGATCTTCTTCACTGGCTTTGACTAATGGGTCGTTTCCCAGGAGTAGATCTCAAAAGCCCCTTGGAATGCTGAAGCCAAATCAATTAGCGATCTCGACTCGCCCAAGCATAGCACGTTTTGCTAAGAAGCTAGGTCTAATATTCTTAATTCCATCAACGATGCAGATACTATATCATATGCTTCAAGCAAATACCCTGGAGAACCATATCAATCTTAGACTGCAGGCATACAGGACTCAGCAAATTAATATCTTAAGGAAAAAACAGCCAATGCTCCTGAAGGATGCCTCTGCATATCAGATAAATCAATTACCAGGCTCTTCGCTATTTCCTGTTGGTAACTCCAAGATATCGATCTCAGGTCTTGATGACTTATTGGCCTACCATGGTTTTAGCAGGAGGCGAATGATAGCGATATATGGCATTCAAGATGTGGACTCAGAGGATCATGCTACTGAGCTAAACTGGCCACTGGACTCAGGAAACCCAGTCCACCCACACAAAACAGCGAGGAACCAATTACCATTGCTAAATCAATCGGCATTGATCAAATCCACCGGAAAAGATTGCTCAGATGGCGTCAGGAGGAAAACGTCGCGGGAATACAAGGAACTGTTGGAAAGCACTTCTGTAAGGAATATGCCGCAGGATATCACCAGTTTAAGAGTTGATCCCAAAACAAAAGCCCAGTCAAATTCTCTCTGTGTTTGTGCCTCCGTAACGAACATCTTAGGCTCAAAAAAACATAAAGACATGAAGGTGCTAAGTGCTTACACCGGCCAAAATCCACTTTTGGGACGGCCTCAAAATCCGAGCTTTGAATATCCGGATTTAAATAGCAAAAATACAAGATGTGATAGCCCTCAATTTGTCAGAATCGGCCCCACAGTCAGTCCCAATGAGAACTCCAATGGTCGATTCGTTTTAGAGATTCCGAGGCTAACGTTCAGAGACCAACCTGGAGTTGGGCCTACATTGCACTCAACACCTCACATTGACGAGCCAAAGGAGATAAAGAGCCCTAATAGCTCGCAGAGGGACCCGAAGATGACAACAGTGGATCTTGACAGGTTATCCAATAAGATTTACTCGCTTTTAGAGAGAAGGCTGGCTGTAGAAAGGGAACGAAGGGGGATATAATGTGCTCGAGAAGGCGGAGATACAGGTTTTAAATGTCGACGGCAGGAGCATAAAGGAGAGGGTACAGGTCCTCTTCAACCCTTCCGAGTACACTCTTAGCAAGAGCAATGAGTTCGCCAATATAAATGCCGCCGGACAAAGCTCACCTCTGCTTCAGTTCTCCAGAGGAGGGCTCCAGACCATGACCATGGATCTTTTCTTCGACTCCTATGAGAAGGGTGATGATGTCAGAAAATATACCAGCAAGATTACCGATCTGATGAATATCGATTCAGAGCTCCATGCTCCTCCAGTGCTAAAATTTATCTGGGGAAGGCTCAGCTTTACATGCGTACTGAGCCAGATCAGCAAGAAGTTCACAATGTTTCTCTCCGACGGCGTTCCTGTCAGAGCCAATCTCAGCGTTACCTTCAGCGAATACAGCACCGGGACACAGGAAAGGGCAACGCCGCTCCATTCACCAGATAAAACCAGGGTATACAGAACGAAGGGGGGAGACAGCTTATGGGCCATAGCAGCGGAGGCTTATGGTGATCCGGCTCTCTGGAGGCACGTGGCCGATGCGAACCGCAGCATAAAGAATCCCCGGATCCTGAAGCCAGGCCAGCTTCTGACTATACCATCCTTGGAGAAGTGAGGTTATAATGGCAGTGGACCTGAGCTACTACGCACCCTTTTTCCAAATAACAATAGGCGGCGTGAGCCAGCATGGACTCCAAAAGGTGATAACGAGTATCGTTGTGGACGAGAGACTGGATAGCCCGAGCATGTTCAAGTTCAGCCTCAGCCTGGGCCAGAGTATGAAGACTCTGAAGTTCATGCTCCTCGACAATCCACTCTTCGATCCCATGATGGGTCAAGAAGTTCAGATCTTCATGGGTTACATTAACAACCCCAAGAACCCTAAGTGGCCATCCATATCAGGAAAGATTGTGGCGCTCAACCCCAACTTTCCTTCCAGCGGCGTTCCATCTCTGAGCATCGATGGCTATGATCACTCCTTCTTCATGCAGAAGACCACGACATTGAACCGTGTGAGATATGATAAATGCAAAAACTTTTTGGAGGTATTGTCTCAAATAGCTTTGTCCAACGGATTAATGCTGGGGGAGACCAGCTCTAAGCTGAGGTCAAGATCACCGATCCCTCCTGGAGATGATCAGGGTGATTATGCTTATTTGAGATTTATGGCTGAAAAAACTGGTTTTGAATTCTTTGTTCGCAACAGGATAGTCCACTTCAGAGATCCCAAGTTTACGACTCTGCCTATGGCCACTCTTACCTGGGGCAAGGAGCTGATAGACTTCACTCCAAGGATGAGCACTGCCAAGGTAGTCAAAAAAGTAACTGTACAGTATTCTAATAATAGACTGGGATCAGAGAAGCCCTTCCAGGGCGTTGCTACCAGCGCAGATCTTGGTTTAATTGAACAGGGAGCTTTGAGCGCTGTTAAACTCTTTAAGGATAAGGGTGAGGAATTTCTTGAATGGCCCGTGGGCAGCGATGCCGAGGCCAAAAGCATCGCCAAAGCCGTTCTTATTGAGAGAAACAATAGCCTGATAGAAGGAACATGTGAATGCATAGGCATGCCCTGGATCAGGCCGGGGATGAACGTGATGATTGCGGGCGTAGGAAGGAGGTTTGGTGGGAGGTATTACGTGACTGGATCAAGGCATTCAATAGGCGAGGGTGGTTTTACAACAACCCTCGACCTCAGGAGGGGGGCCGTTGGCAGCATTGCATGATTCGCTGGTGCAAAATACCAGAGATAAAAGGGTACCGGTAGCCGGTGTGATCAGTGGCAAAGTTCTCAGAGTGGAGGTAGAGGGCCATCCCGGGATGGTGGAGGTGAAGTTTCGCTGGCTTGGGGGCAGCCTCAGGTCCTGGGCCAGGGTTGCCGTGCCCATGGCAGGAAAGAACAGGGGATTTTATTTTATGCCGGATGTTGGAGATGAGGTTCTCCTGGCCTTTGATCATGGCGATGTACACAGTCCCTATGTGATAGGCAGTCTGTGGAATGCCAGCTCCAAGCCGCCTGATTCTGCCAGAGATGGAAACAATAATCTTAAGACTCTTAAGCTGAGATCAGGGCATGAGCTGACTTTCAAGGATGACAAAAACGGAAACGACAGAAGTATAGAGATAAAGACCAGCGGGAACCAAAGGATAACTCTGAACGATTCTCCGGGAAAAGAGATGATTGAGATAGCGGATAGCACCGGCAATATCGTAAAGATAACCAATAAGGAGATCTCTATTTCTGCTCAGGCGAAGCTGAGCATCAAGGCGCCGACCATTGAGATGCAAGCCCAGGGCTCTATGTCCCTGAAATCGACGGGCCCCCTGACCATCCAGGGTGCCGTAGTAAAGATCAACTGAGGTGGACGAAATTGCCGCCAGCAGCGAGGGTCGGGGACCAGACCAGCCATGGAACGCCCCTGGGGCCGGGGCCGGGAAGCTCCAATGTGCTGATTGGAGGAATGCCCGCCTGGCGTGCGACCTCTGACCAGCATAGCTGCCCATTAGTGGACCCATCATCAACATCAGCCCCTCATGTGGGCGGAGTGGTCGTGGCGGGGAGCGCGACGGTGTTCATCAACGGGCTTCCCGCTGCCCGGCAGGGGGATCAGATAACTGAGGCTGGACCTCCTAATGCTATCGTTATGGGCTGTGCGAATGTGTTGATTGGGTGAATGATCTTTATGGTTGAAGAATTTTCGGGATACGAGTTTCTGGGAAGGGGCTGGAAGTTTCCCTTCCGTTTAGATTCTAATGGAAAGATCATGCTCTCAAGCTACGAGGATGACGTATTGGAGTCTATAAGGATAATCCTCTGCACATCAAAGGGCGAGAGAGTTATGCAGCCTGATTTTGGCTGTGGTATTCACGACCTGGTATTCTCCAGCATGAGCACAACTACTATTGGTATGATTGAGGAGAGTGTAAGGGATGCCCTCGTCTTTTATGAGCCCAGGATCGACGTTCTGAAGGTGGAAGCAAGGTCTGATGAAGCCAGGGACGGGTTGATCGAGATCAGCCTCGAATACAGAATGAGGGCCACCAACAACGAGTACAATATGGTGTATCCGTTTTATCTGAAGGAGTGAAAAATGAAAGCGCCAAAAATAATTGATAAAACCTTCGATGCTCTGGTTGAGAAAGATTTGAGCCGAGCAAAGGAGAAGATTCCCGACTGGTCACAACAGGAAGGGGATGTGGGGCTGGCCCTGTTGAAGATCTTTGCCCACATGAGAGAGGAGGTGATCAGCAGGTTGAACCGTGTTCCAGAGAAGAACTTTGCAGCCTTCCTGGATATGCTGGGCATAGATCTCCTGGAGGCCCAGCCGGCCAAGGTCCCCATAACTTTCTATCCTTCAGAGGGACTGTCTGGAGATATCTTCGTGCCAGCTGGGACCCAGGTAGCGGCTGATGGTACAGAAGAGCATGATGTTGTGACCTTCGAGACCATGGAGGGCTTTTCTGTGATCAACTCGTCTATCGTTGGAATCTATAGTGTCGACCCGAAGGAAGACGCAATATATGACCACTCCACAGATTTGAAGGAGGGCAGATCCTTCACAATCTTCAACGGAGAGAATGTTCAGAAACACGCGCTCTATCTCGGTCACAGCGATCTCTTTAAAATCAACAGTAATACCAAAATCAAAATCATTTTCATCTTTAATAAAAAGATAACTCAAGAGAATTTAGAAAATAATCAAACGGTTTTGAAACATTGTACCTGGAACTACTGGAATGGAAAGACAAGAGAAACCTTTGCGGCCGGTGATCCTGTAATCGATATTATCAAAAGAAAGATATCTGTGGAACTAACGCGCGGAGGTGAGATAAAGGAAGAAGAGGTCAATGGCCTTAGCAGCCTTTGGATAGAGATGAGAACACAGTCTATTGACAATCTTCTGCCCTCAATCGAAGATAACGAAGGGCTCAAATCGATTACAGGCATCAAAGTAAATGTGGATACTGCGAGCACCGACTTGGTACCTGATGCCGGCTTTTATAACTCATTCCCGCTCGATGTGGCCGAGGAATTCTATCCCTTCGGCACTCAACCAAGGATATTCGATACTTTTCACCTGGCCAGCAGAGAAGCCTTTTCTAAGAAAGGTGCAAAAGTGACTATGGCTTTCACTTTCACTATCACTATCAGCTCTTCGCCGACCGCAATAATATCATGGGAGTACTGGAACGGCACCCAATGGAGGCCACTTTCCATAAATTATTTGTTTAGCTGGGAAGAAATATCAGAACCAGATAACGTAAGGCTCAAAGAAATTCTAGAACAGAAATTTAAAATTGAATGGATAGAAACTGCACAAATTCAAAGAACCGACGATGATAGGACTATCAATGCGTCTGCAGCAGGCAATTCCCTTTCATTGAAACTTAACGAGAGCAAAACTGAGGTAATCCTGAAAATCGATAACGTTAGAACTTTTAAATTCATGGCAAAGCAGGAAGATAAAAAGTTGAACATATACGACAAATACGATACTACATTCCCTGCTACCTTAGCCTTTGAAGTTCCTGAGGATTTTGAAGCCTGTGATATCAACGGCGCATCAAACTTTTGGATTCGGGCGCGGTTAATGAATAACGGATATGGTGGCGATAAATATTCGGAAGATGCAGATAAAAAATGGACCACTACCTATAATCCACCTCTGATCAGCAGATCAGGAGTTCACATTAGTTATACATTGGCGGAGGCAGACCTTCAACACTGCGTCACTCATAATAATCTTGAATATGAAGACATCACAGAAAAAATCGGCAGCACTGGTGGATTCGATATATTCCAGCCCTTGCTGAAGAACGAATACGCCATATACCTGGGTTTTGAGGAGCCGCTCAATGATGGATCCTATAGTGCATTTTTCTCTGTATCGAGCTCCTCATCAGCTGATAGGAAGGCAGACCTGAGCTGGCAATATTTGACAGAAGATCCCTCCAATAACAAGAACCAGATTGAAATCATGCTTCAAGCCAGAGATAATACGAAATCTCTCTCGAGGAGCGATACTATCCAGTTCATGGGACCCGCTGGTCAAAAGGCTCTCCATAAATTCGGCCTCAATTGCTACTGGATCGCGGGCTTGCTAGAGCAACCGCCTCTTCCAGAGAAAATGCCGGTAATAGAGGCCATCTATCCAAATACCACCTGGGCTGAGCAGAGGGAGACAATCCAAGACGAGATCCTAGGATCGAGCGATGGAGAGAAGAATAGTTCATATGCATTTCTAAAGAGACCTGTCATCTATTCTGAAGTGTGGGTGAGGGAAGGGGCGATAGTTCACGAGGAGGATGAAGAGGAGAAGCCCTTAACCCAGAATGTATTAGATGAGAAAGGAAAGGTCATAGATACCTGGGTCAAGTGGAAAGGTGTCGAGGACTTCTTCAGCTCCGGGTCCAGAAGCAGGCATTACGTTCTGGATGAGGCTTCCGGCCAGATCGCTTTCGGAGACGGCACAAACGGCATGATACCACCCATTGGGAGCGATAACATAAAGGCGACATATCGATGGGGGGGTGGAGCCATTGGCAACCTGGCCGCCGGAGAGATCAATGTCCTCAAGAGCGCCATTCCTGGTATCGATGAAGTGATAAATCACCTTCCTGCCGGAGGAGGATCCGATACAGAGTCTATCAGCTCCGTCCTTGTGAGGGGCCCATGGATCATCAAGCACAGGGACAGAGCCGTGACTCTGGAGGACTTCGAAAGGCTGGCTAAAGCGTCATCGAGCTACATAGCCCGGGTGAAATGCCTGACGAAAGGAAGCAGGCTGAAGATAATAATCATACCTCCGGGAGAGGACCGCCAGCCTAGGCCATCCTTGGGTCTGCTCGATATTGTGAGAAAACATCTTCAGGATCGTTGCCTTTGCACATTACCTTCGGAGAACATCGATATCCAAGGACCTGATTACAGAGAAGTAGTTGTGTCTGTGGATGTGATGCCTACATCCATCGATAAAGCAGTTCCTTTGAGGGCTGCTATTATCAAGCTGCTGAATAGCTACCTCCATCCTCTCACTGGCGGTCCTGACGGGGCAGGTTGGACCTTCGGCAGAGGAGTTTACATTTCAGATGTCTATGCCATGTTGGAGAGGATAGACGGGATTGATCACGTCCAGAATTTAAAGATAAATGATGATGACAGTGATTTTTCAATAGAAGCTTCAGAGATGATCTGCTCAGGGAACCACATGATATCGATCAAGCTGGGGGCCTGAGAATGACCATTCCCCTGGAGAACCTGGATGATAAGACCTATGCGGATCTGGTCAAGGAGTCGTTGGCAAGGATTCCGGTATATGCTCCTCAGTGGACCGATTGGAATGAGTCGGATCCCGGCATAACCCTGATAGAACTCCTGGCCTGGCTGACGGAGATGCAGATCTACAGCTTGAACAGGATAGATGATAGGAGCCGACTCAAGTTTCTCAAGCTGCTTGGAGTCCCGAGGCTTTACCCTCCAAGGCCTGCTGAGGTGGATCTCACCTTCGAATTGAAGGGAAACTCCGCAGCATCAATTCCCAGAGGGGCCCTTGTGTCAAGCCTTAATCATGGGACCGGAGACCTAGTCTGCTTTGAGACGGTCAATGAAGTATCATTGAGCCCCTCATCTCGTACAGCAACAGTGCATGCGGTACAGGGGATGGAGAATAGCAGGGAGTTCCAATCAGATGGATCGCCCAACCTCATGATAGAGCTGGATGAGAGCATGTTCCTCCGAAGCACCGAGACTATAGGGAATATGCTGAAGGTGTGGGTCCATGGAGTCGAATGGGCGTACAAAGAAGATCTGGATGGGTCCGGCAAATACGATCCTCATTTCACCGCCGATCCGGAAGATGGGACCATAACCTTTGGAGATGGAGTTCGCGGAAAAATTCCATCGAATGGAAAAATAATCGTTAAGTACAGGTCGGGTGTGGGATCCAGGGGTAACGTAAGAGCCAGGGCTATAAACCAGATTCAGGATGATGGTCTGGCTTCAATTATGACCGTAATGAACCAGGATGCTGCTTATGGAGGCACTGATGCCGATGAGCCTATCGAGAGCGCCATAGGCAGGGCCAGGAGGGACCTGAAAGAAGTTGCAAGGGCAGTGACCGCTGCGGATTACGAGCATCTGGCACTGACCTGCCCAGATGTGCGCCTGGCCAGGGTAAAGGCCCTTGAGATGCATCATCCATCCTATAATTATCGGGTTCCCACAGCAGTATCTGTGGTAATAGTCCCGGAGTCAACAGACCCTCAGGCCAAACCGACCCAGACGGAGTTCTCTTTGGTGAGAGATCTCCTGGAGAATTACCGCCTATTGGGCACTAATCTCTTCGTATTACCTCCAGAGTACGTCAAGGTGAAGGTTGAGACGGAGGTGGCAAAAGACCCTCGATATAAGAACGATTCAGTCATAGAAGCGGTGAAAAGAAAGTTGGCTGAATTTTTGGATCCCCGAAAGGGTGGCGGGCCGGATGGGGTAGGCTGGCCGTTTGGAAGGCCCGTCTATCTTTCGGAGGTCATGCAGGTAATTGATGGTGCCGAAGGAGTAGACCATGTGAAGGAATGCAGGCTTTGGAGTTGGGTGGAGGAGTCGGATGGGTCGAGTAGGTGGAAGGAATCTGAAGACGACAAGATCCTGATCCCAGCCAGTTCCCTGGTCTACTCCATACCTGAAGATCACATTGTGACGGTATATTCAGGAGATGAGCAAGTTGACTGACGGTGCAATGGATGGGGAGGTACTGCTCAAATACCTTCCGGCGGTCTATCAAGAGGACGAAGGGAGCAAGGAGTCCCTCAAGAGCTTCCTATCTATATTCGGGTCCAACCTCCAGGAATACGAAGATCTGATCTCAGAAGTCCCCAACTTTATCGATCCCCTCTCGGCCCCCGAAGAATTCCTGCCATGGCTATCCGGGTGGCTTTCCCTCGACCTCTATGAGCTGATGGGAGAGAGGAACAGGGAATTCATAATGAACGCCGTGGAGCTCTACAAGTGGAAGGGGACGGCCCGGGGTCTCAAGGCCCTCGTAGAGACGCTGACGGAGAGGAGGTGCGAGATCAAGGAGGCTGAAAAAAAAGTTTTTAGAACATTCGGCAATGAGGATATAGGTTCCGATCCGAAGAGCCAATCGAGGACCGTGGATAAAAATAGGATGGACCTCAAGAAGATGAAAACATTTGAGGATGAGGTACACTATACAGTGGATATGAATCCCGATCAGCTCTATTCGCGGAGTATCGTGGGAATATTCATTCTCCTCGCAGGGAACGAGGGATTTCCTGAGTACAGTCCTGAGTACAAGGACCACTTCCAGAGGATAATAGAGTCCTTCCTGCCCGTCTTCGTCAAGGCTGAGATATACATAGGAGACCAGGGACCCTTCCGGAGGTCGCACCCCACAAGTCTCATAGAAGAGAGCTGGAAAGATGAGATCTCCAACTACATGGATCTGAAGAGCTATGAGAATGGCACTGATGCAAAGGCAGGAGGTCTCACCAACTCCCCTGATTATAGGACCTATTTTAGATTTCCAGAACTAACTTGATCGCGTTTTAGTGCACCGCAAAGGCTTCGTTTGATGGCTGTTTACAGTGCTGCAAGCATATTTCCAGGAGGAGTGTATGGCAATTGATGAGGATTATGGCAAGCTTCTGGCTGCTCTTATGAAGAAGGATTACAGCAAAATATCCGGCATCGATTACATAGCAGTAGGAGGTGGGGGTGTCGAGGCCCCCTCTGGGGATCCATCCGCATTCAAGGATGACGTTGTGGCCCTATTCGAGGGCAGAAGCGACGATCACAGTGAACCCCTGAAGCGTGAAGGTGGACGGTGGGTGTGGGCTAAGAAGATAAATCCCACCCAGGAGATCAGCTACCTGGACGATGAAGATAATGTGGTAACTTCTGTCACCAGGAAGATCCGGGTCCAGGTCAGCTTGCAAAGTGGTGTGCCCTCGAATGAAACCCTGGTGTTCTCCCGGTTCGCCCTAATGGCCATAGATTTCAAGAATGGGACATTTGACACGAACTTGATGTTCTTCGTGGATTACGTCGAGCACGAACCCATAACCAAGGACAGGACGACGAAGCTGGTCAGGGACATAATCATCGATTTTCCGGCGACGGAGATCAATCAGCAAATCGTGAATAGAGATTCTTAATCACATAAGAGGTGTTTAGATCATGGTAAAAACATACAAATCATTCTGGATAACCGATGATAATCAAAAAGGGGACTTCTCTAACAACAAGATGGACACCTTTGACCCAGCGAAAGGCTATGTAGGGATAAGATTGCAGCAAGGGGTACCCCTCCTGGACAGGGACTGGAATGAGCTGGAGGACATAAGGCGCCATCAAGACATGACATTCAGGAAGCACTATATAGGAGACGGCTCTCCAGATGATGGCTTTAAGATAGAGGCCCTAACCACTGCGGGGAATGATTTTAAGATCAAGATGGGCAGATACCTGATTGAAGGATTTGATATCGAAAATGCCGCGGACATAAACTTTTTGAATCAAGCCGATATAGACCCAAATGCACTCATCCCTCCCACGAATCCTCCCAGGACCGACGCCGTTTACCTGGAGGTCTGGATAAAGGAGATAAGTCCCGAAACCACAGGGGTTGACGCCAATCCTGCCCTGGCAAATCCTAACGATGTAAATATGTGGACCTGCGTGAGGCACAAGCTGGCCTGGACGGTGAAGGTGGCTGTGGATTCATCCACAGCACCCAAAAGTGACCCGTATTTCCATCGCAGCCTCCTGGCCACCATAACCCGCAATGCAGAGTTCATCTTGGAGAGTGAGATTTCGGATAAGAGGTCAAGGCTCAGGACTTTTATCCACGGTGACGGCGGCCGTCTCCGGGTGAATGGGCCTCTGGATGGATTAACCGTGAATAGGGGTCTGTTTGTAGAAGATGGCAATGTAGGAATAAGGGCTACTAGTGCCAACCGCCCCCTTACGGTCGGGGCTACGGAAGACGATAACTATCATCAGCTGATGAGCTTTCAAGACTCAGATGGAATTGGCAAATGGCATATCAACCTTAAAAAGGGTGAACAATCAGGGTTGAACTTGGCGGAGTCGGGGAACGCAGACGGAAGGCTGTTCATAAAGTATGGGGGCAATGTAGGGATTGGAACCACATCTCCGGAGGCCAAGCTGCATGTGGCAGAGGACCTGAGGGTGGACTGGGGAGCGATCATAGCCGGCGCTGCAACAATAGGAAATGGATTAACCGTGAATGGGGGTCTGTTTGTAGAAGATGGCAATGTAGGAATAAGGGCTACTAGTGCCAACCGCCCCCTTACGATCGGGGCTACGGAAGACGATAACTATCATCAGCTGATGAGCTTTCAAGACTCAGATGGAATTGGCAAATGGCATATCAACCTTAAAAAGGGTGAACAATCAGGGTTGAACTTGGCGGAGTCGGGGAACGCAGACGGAAGGCTGTTCATAAAGTATGGGGGCAATGTAGGGATTGGAACCACATCTCCGGAGGCCTTGCTGCATGTGGCAGGGGACCTGAGGGTGGAATCGGGAGCGATCATAGCCGGCGCTGCAACAATAGGAAATGGATTAACCGTAAATAATGGTCTGGTCGTAGAAAGTGGCAACCTGAGAGTGGATAATGGTAAAGTAGGAATCGGAATACCGCCGCAAGCAAAGCTGCATGTGGCAGAGGACCTGAGGGTGGACTGGGGAGCGATCATAGCTGGCGCTGCAACAATAGGAAATGGATTAACCGTAAATAATGGTCTGGTCGTAGAAAGTGGCAACCTGAGAGTGGATAATGGTAACGTGGGAATCGGAATACCGCCACAAGCAAAGCTGCATGTGGCAGGGGACCTGAGAAGGAGAGAAACACCCCCCCCCCCCCCCACCACAACAAACAGAAAAAAAAAAAAAAAAAAAAAAAAAAAAAAAAAAAAATATATAAAAAAAAAAATATAAAAAATATTTAAATCTTATATATTTTTTTCTCTACCCCTTCTTCTATTTACTATATAATTAATTAGAAAAAATAAAAAGAAAAAGTATATAGAGAGAGGATAAAGAGAGAAAAAAAAAAAAAAATAATTAATAAATGTATTATATATATAATTTATATTGATTTATATTATTAATATATATGTATGGAGGAGTAGGGGGGAGAGGAGAGAGAGGAAGAGAGAGAGAAAAGAGAGGGGGGGGGGCGGGAGGAGAGAGAGGAGAAAAGAGAGAGAGATGGGGGGGAGAGGGGGGGCGGGGGAGAGGAGGGGGGGGAGGGAGGGGGGGGGGAGAAAGACAGGGAAGGAGATTATTTAGAGGGATTTGTTTGGGAGGGGGGCGAGGGGGGAGCCTATATTAGAATATTATTTTTTTGATGGGGGCGGCCAGGAGGGGGGGGGGGGCGGTTCTTTTTTTTCTCTTCTCTTTTTTTTTTTTTTTTTGTTTTTTTTTCCCCCCCCCCCCCATACCCTCCCCGGGGAAGAGGAGAGGAGACAGACCTAACCCCACCCCGCCGCCCGCGGGGGGGGGGGGGGGGGGGGGGGGGGGGGGGGGGGAGGGGGGGGCGGCAGGGGGGGGGGGGCGCGCGGGGGGGGGGGGGGGGCGGCGGGGGGGCACCCCAAGCGGGGGGCCCCCCCCCCGGACGCGGGGGGGCGGGGGACCCCCACGCGGAGAAAACAGAGAGCGAGGAGAGAAAAGAAGGGGAAAAAGAAGGGGGGGGAGGGGAGGCGGGGGGGGGGCGGGGGCCGCTGCCGCGGCGAGGGGGGGAGGGGGGGGGGGTGGGGGGGGGGGGGGGGGGGGGGGGGGGGGGGGCGTGGGGGGGGGGGGGGGGGGGGGAGTTTTTTTTTTTCCCCTCTTTTTCCCTCCCCGGGGGGGGGTCCCCCCCCCCTTTGGGGCGGGGGGGGGGGAAGGGGGACCACCCCCCCCCCCCTCGGCCGACCCCCAACCTCCCGGCCCCCCTGGGGGGGGCCAAAACCCCGACGAGTTTTTTTTTTCCTTTTTCTCCCCCCCCCGGGCGGAGAACCTGGCCTCCCGGCTGGCAGAGAGCTCGAAGGGCGCCATCTGCTCACTGCAGGGCCCTTACGGCTCTGGCCGGATGGAGGCTGCAGAGATCATCTGCGGACTATTGGGGATGGAGATGGTCACCCTTGACCCATCCGGTCTGCCCGCAGAGGAGAGGGATCTCGAGGCTGCGGTATCCAGGCACTTCAGGCGCGCCCTCATGCGGGAATCGGCAGTGTACGTGCAGGATTTCGACTCCCTGGCTCCGGACGATCCACGAGCGACTCTGCTCAGGGGCGCCCTGATCAGATCCCTGGATGAGTTCCAGGGCCTGGCCTTCATTGAGAGCCGTGATGCGCCCCATCTGGGCAGGAAGCTGCAGAAGCGGCTTCTAACAATGAAGATCCCCAAGCCAGATTTCGGGGAGCGGCTGAGGGCCTGGAGAGGCAGTCTCAGTGAGCGGCCCGATGAGGAGATCGGCGACCTGGCATCCAAGTTCAAGCTCACTCCAGGACAGATCGAGGACGCCATCTCCTCGGCACGGAGCCTGGCTGCACTTGACGGGAGGGGCAGCCTCTGCAGGGAAGACCTCTACGAAGGCTGCAGGATGCAGTCTAGCAGCAGGCTCTCCGCACTTGCCAGGAGGGTTGAGCCCAGGTACAATCTGGAGGACGTCATACTCCCGCAGGACAGCATGGAGCAGCTTCGGGATATCGAGGCTTATGTAAGGCATCAGGGGACGGTCTACGGGGATTGGGGATTTGGGAAGAAGCTGTCTCTGGGCAAAGGTCTGAACATACTATTCACAGGGGACTCGGGCACTGGAAAGACTATGGCTGCAGAGGCCCTTGCCTATGATCTAGGCCTTGAGATGTACAAGGTGGACCTCTCCACAGTGGTGAGCAAGTACATCGGAGAGACTGAGAAAAACCTGAGCCGGATCTTCGCTGAGGCGGAAGAGAGCAATGCCATTCTGTTCTTCGATGAGGCGGACGCCATCTTCGGCAAGAGGAGCGAGGTGAAGGACGCCCACGACAGGTATGCGAACGTGGAGATAGGGTACCTGCTGCAGAAGATGGAGGAGCACGAGGGGATCGTAGTGCTGGCAACCAACCTCGACAAGAACCTGGATGAGGCCTTCAAGAGGAGGATGCACTTTGTGGTGAAGTTCCCGTTCCCGGATGATAAGCACAGGCTGCAGATCTGGAAGAGCCTGCTGCCGGCAGAGGCGTCGGTGGCGGAGGATTTGGATTTCCAGTTTCTGGCCAGAGGCTTTCAGATTGCAGGCGGGAATATTAAGAATGTGCTGGTGACGGCAGCGTTCCTGGCTGCGGATGACTCGGGAGTTATCATGATGAAGCATCTGGTGAGGGCGACAGCCAGGGAGATGAAGAAGATCGGCAGGGTCTGTGGAGAGGGCGAGTTCAGACAGTACTACGATCTGGTGAAAGGGAATTGAGGAGAGGGAGAAAGATGGAGAGGTCTGCGGTTAACTCTGATAAAGGCTCGAAGGCGGATTCTTCGAAGGATAGTGCATCGAGGACCAGGTCGGTAGGAGAGAACAACAGGAAGATGGAGCTTGATCCTCTTCGAGGTCTGGTGCAGGGGGCGCAGTGCAGGGGATGCGGCTCCTCGATTGAATCGGTGGCCCAGAGAATGGTCTCGATGCCTGCAGCGCAGAGGAGGGAGGCGGCGCTATCTTTGCAGAGGAGCAGAGGGAACAGATTTGTGCAGGGGATGGCGGCGCAGGCGGAGCCCAGGCCCAACCGCACGGGGATGCCTGATGGGCTGAAGGCGGGTATAGAGTCGCTCTCAGGGATCGACATGTCGGACGTGCGGGTGCACGCCAACTCGCCGAAGCCGACGCGGCTGAATGCCCTGGCGTATACGCAGGGTAACCAGATTCACCTGGGGCCGGGGCAGGAGAGGCATCTGCCACATGAGGCCTGGCATGCGGTGCAGCAGAAGCAGGGGCGGGTGAGGGCGACGAGGCAGATGAAGGGGGTAGGTGTGAATGATGAGGCGGAGTTGGAGAGGGAGGCGGAGCTGATGGGGGAGAAGGCGATGCAGAGGCAGGGGGAGATGGTGGATTGCAGCACCCGACTCCGTCCCTCTTGGATGCCTATACAGAGCGCGATCCGTCCTTTCAGCGGCGCGCCCAAGGTTCAGGTTTAGCCCATGCTCTCAATAGCGGTATGGAAAGGCTCAGCGAGATGGGCATGGATGATGTAGAGGGGCACTATAACATTGCCAAACCTGCCCAGCTCCAGGCCCATGCCTACGCTCAGGGTACCGACATCCAGCTAGCCTCCGGCCAGGAAACGCACCGCCATCATGAGCTCTGGCACGTCGTGCAGCAAGAGCAATACCGCCTGCCGCCCACGATGCAGGCAGAAGGCGTCAAGATCAATAATGATCCTAGCCTGGAACGAGAAGCCGGTACCATGGGGCACAAAGTCCTACAACGACAATCCACGGCCCGCCCCCTCCAATCTGCTACCGCGGTAGCGGGCAGCCCGATCCAGCGAGTTCTTTCCGCAGCAGCCATCCTCGAACTGTTAAATCGCAAGCAAGAGTCAAAAGAAGACCTGACCCCATCGGAAATGACCGACATCCTGGACTATTTCCATTCCCTGGACCCTGTCTCAGCCGAAGCACGTCGAATGAAAGGAAAATTGCGTAGTATCTCCTTACCAGAAGACTCAGAACTTTTCCGATATCTTAATCCCAGTGGCCAAACCACCAGGGTGTCAGGCCGAAAACGCCCCCCCCGGCCCTTGTCCTCCCGTGAATTGGAAGATCCGTTATTTGAAGGTTCGGGTAGTGAATTCTCCGATAGTGATGAGCTGGATATGAAGGCACTGTATGAGAGATATGCAAAGACCTTCCGGCCTGTGTTGGAGCACTCGGAGGAGAATGAGCGCAAACGCAAGCGTCAAAGAGTAGGAGATCAAGAGGAGGAAAGCCCGGGGGAGATGAACGCCAGCAATACCAATATGCAGGTTTTTTTGGGTGGCTCCATCATACCGCGAACCACCGGTACTTCAGGAAGATTAAACCTCAAAGCACACCGGAAAAGTAAGCATCAGCTGGCAGAAAAAATGGAAAAGAAAACCGTAAACCTGTGCGCCTACCAAGTATCGTATTCGTGAAGCATTTCCCTAAAGGTTCCCCCAAGGGTGGGTATGAGGAAGGTCTTATCACCTTTCGCCATGATTTTAATCCTGAAGAACATCCTGAGATTCATTGGTTGTTGAATTACACTCGGCCTGGTTTTGCCCAAAAAGATGCTCACACTCATGCCGAGCAATCATTTGTGCGGTCTGAAGCCTGGACGTCGCTGACAACTCGCCTGCAAAATAACCTCATTGCCACTGCCTCGGCTGAGGGAGCGGAGCTTGGCGTAGACGAGGCCAATGGCCATACGCTCACTTTGGTCCTCAATCGTTCGCCCTGTATCGAATGCGCCCGGGCTCTGGTGCAGGCCACCATCATCTTTTGGAAAGGCGTCGCCGATGCCTTGGGATTGGCAACCTGGTATGAAGCCCAACGGGCACATGGCCGCATGATGCGTTTTGTCATTCAGTGTCCCACCATCTATATGCACCCCAAGGAAAGGCAAAAGGAATTCCAGAACCTGGATAATATACTGCGTGGGCTATTAAAAGCGGGCTGGCAGGTGGAGTCGGCTCCCTTGGTGGTACCCGGCGGGCAAAAAGGCCACGACGACCTCGATGCCCGTCTGAAGGCCATTCGGTCCGAATTGGGTTCGGAGGATGGTTCGTCTGATTCAGCATCAGCATCTGAACGAGAGAGTTCGATGTCAGAAGTTGCCGGGCATGATAGTGCGAAGACCGCGAGGACGTTAAGCCGGAATACCAGAAATATCAGCTACTACTTGCCAACAACTGTCTGATCCGGGCACTCAATGAAGGTGAAGACGCCAACGAAGATCAACTCTCTCGCATACGAGGAGAATTGTTTGAGAATAATGGAATTGATTACGAGGCATTTATTCCTGCCGAAAAGAATACCATTGGAGTGATCGCCCGGGAATTTAACATTACCCGCACCATCGTACACATTCAAGATCATGAGGTTGGCATGCCCGCATTTTCCTGATCGACGAGAACGGTGATGTGGAGGCCGTGCTGGATGAAGCGCAAGTTGATGTCGAAGGGAAAGGCTACGCCTACATAATAGTAGATTACGCCATAAATCATTTCGAATTTCGAAGCGCGCAACCTGGAGGGCTTAGGGCAGAGGATCCGGGTAGAGTAGAGAGCAGGCCCCCACACCCCGTAGGTCCGGCTTATCTGTTTCCGCCCCTTTCGTTCGGCGGTGCCTAAGCGCACGGGGTCACCGGGTCAGGTCTTGCCTTTTGCTCGCCAAGAGCTAAGCTCGGGACATGGCACGCCCGCTCAGAATCGAGTTTCTTGTGCTCTGTATCACCTCATGTCATAATGCGATGGGCGCGAGGATATCTATCGCAGTGAAGGCAACCGGCGGATGTTCCTCGATCAGATTATCATCAGCTTCGACAGAGATTTCGATGGCATACAAGGTATCACCAGAGTCAGGCCGAGAGATATATTGGCCTGGATACAACCAGAAACATCAACCTTGGGGCCAATCTATACAAGCCTGCCCGGCGTTGAGGGCGCCCTCACCATAGCGCGGGAGGCCCCAAGGCCGACTCACGGAGCCCCAGAAAGGGGTGCGAATGCTGATCGACGAGAAACCGGTCAATAACTAACCAATCGTCCGCTATATCCGATCTATCCAAGCCTCTCCAGGGTCTGGTGGCAGGCTCCCGGGCTGTGCGGGACGAGATTCGGAGATATCAGCCTTGCCTGTCTACCGAATCTCAAGTTTCAGGAGAACATATAAGCTTGAAGAACTGATAATGATTCTGTATGCTTGCGCTTACCGCAGTAATCCATAAAGAAGAGGATATGTATGTTGCCGAATGCCCGGAGGTGGGCACAGCAAGTCAGGGTAAGACCATTGAAGAGGCAGTAAAGAACCTCAAGGAGGCCACAGAACTCTATTTGGAGGAGTTCCCCTTGAAGATCAAGGATAGAACCTTCATAACCACCTTTGAGGTAACAGAATTTGCCGAGACTTAGAGGCATCTCCGGCGAGATCGCCATCAAAATCTTATGCAATCATTTTGGATTCACAGTCTCTGGTCAGTCGGGAAGCCACGTCAGACTCTCGAGGGTCACTGCACAGGGCAAGATCGGTACAGTCATACCACTTCATGATGAGCTCAAGATAGGAACATTAAAGAGCATTCTGAATCTGGCAAAGGTCGATCCTGTGGAATTTGCGGAGTTCTTATAGGGCTTACAAGCAAAGGGCCTAACCTTTTCAGGCTTAGCCTGTAGAATATTAATCTGAATATAACAAGAGCCGATCAACCTCAAGAGCAGATCTATACAAGCCTGCCCGGCGTTGAGGGCACCCTCACAATAGCGCGGGAGGCCCATAGGGCCGACTCGCAGCACCCCGGAAAAAATGTGTGAATGCTGATCGACGAGAAACTGATCAATCACTAACCGATCATCCGCAAGAGCCAATTTACCGAGTCCTACTGGCGCTCCAGAGAGCCAGGTGAGCCCCGGATCCGGATCCGAAGCCCGCCAGCGCACAAATCCGCGCGCAGTGCCCGCTGAAAAGATCAGCATGACCGGTTCAGGCACGTCTCTCGCTCAAAGATGCCCTGATCGCCGGGCGACACAGATTTCTCTCGCCCGATCAATCTTTGGGAGCGAAGGACCAAACCGCATTCGGGTTCCACATGCAAAATGTTCATCGGAATACTGCTAAACCCCGGGGTCAATCTCGATCCAGGGATTACAGGAGAGCAGGGGAGATTGCATACAGTGGATGAACATTTTGGTGCTGGAAGGATGGACGGTGGACAATTCAGTGAGGTTCCGGGAAAAGTTCATGTATCAAGCTGTTCATATTCATGGTCACAGCAGACCTCAAAGATATGGAGAACGAATAGACAATGTGCTCAGATTGCCTTAATGCAAAGCAAGCAGGAAACGCCCATAAGAACGAAGAGCACCTAAAAGATGAAGAGGCACAAAAGCTCGCCGAATTTGAAGCCCATATACGAAAGGGGATAGAGCAGTTTGAGGCGGGTCTCGGCAAGACATTTAAGGATAAAAAGGATTTCCTGAATTATCTTCGAAACCTCTAGCTATCGTCTTTTTCTATGAAGTTCCGATATGAGTTCGTTCCAGATTTTGCGGAGCAGTTTGAGAAACTAACCAGAAAAGATAAGGCTCTGCGAGAAAGGGTGATCAAGAAGATCGATCAAATACTCACTAACCCTGAAATAGGGGTGCCGAAAAAGCACAGATTGAAGATGACAAGGGGAGTTCACATCAATCCCTTTGTCATCGTCTATATGATCGCTGGAGATAAAATCGTATTCCTGTGGTTTGATCATTATGACCAGGCATATGATAAGGCGGCGCATGTCCTGGAGAAGATTGCTCCAAATTATTCATGCCTGCTGAGCGGTTCTGATGATGGTCCTTCGGCAGAAAATAATAATGTCAGTCGATATCGCTGAAACATTTGGGGCTCCGGCTTTAGCTTGGCATTGTCACATCGTGGGTCAAATCAGCAACATTGAGCCCAGTGCCCTGAGAGAATATTAATAAATATATAATGATATCAGTGGATGCAAATCGATGGGGCTAAGTGACAATGTCAAGTTAGAATACCGATCTAAAATATCCCGAGCCGATAGACAGCCACCTCATATCCTTCCAAGCCTGCCCGGCGCTCTAGGAGCACCGAAGGCCGCGGCTTGAAGCAGACCCATCCTTTAGGGTGCGGTGGTCGCACGCAGTTTGATCTTAGGACTGGAAGACTCAAATCCAATTAGCGACTTGAAATGAAGAACCTAAATTTGTCTCTCAGTCCAGCTCCTGGAATCACGGCATTAGATCGATTTTACGAATTCAGATGGCAAGACAAATAGGAACGACGTTATTAATCCGTGCTCTGAGATCATCATCTGCTTCTCCAATCTTCCGCTTAACATGGATTCTCTTAACGACCGTTATCCAGCGAGCTATGATCACTGAATTCTCTCGTAAACCAGCCTTGATCCCGGAAGGGCTGCCCAGTGGGATCAATATATCATAGGTACTTGGATGCGGCGGGATAACAGACGATATATAAACAACAGTCAACTCTTGATAATCCTGATCGTGGTGTAAAACCCGCATGGGCCTTATCTTAGATCCGAGCAGATCAGAAAAAGTGATCGGTGCGGTGATAACGTCGCCCTTTTTCAGGTATTCGAACATGGCCTAATCTTTTTCGTATATGTCGGACTCTTATGCCGTCCGATCTGCAAAAACATCGGCTGCCAGCTTCGATATGCCGTCCACTATCTCTTCTTCAGTCTGGCTGGCATCAGAATCATAAGGAGGGATTTCGTCCTGTTGAGCGGCCTTTGTCACCGCGGTTGCATCCGGCCTGTTTGAACTTATAGTTTGTCCATATGTAATACTGCTATCGTTAGGTTCCTGGTCCCTGAATGATCCTTGAAACTGCTCCTGCTCTCAGGCCTTCTTTGCTTTCATTGTTCATATCTATCTCTAATGGATAACGGCATCGATTACTCTGCAGTCAGGCTCATCCGGATAATAATATTCGCGCTGAACGTTTGCGCACCCCTTCTTAAGGGCGCTTACTGCCTCTTCACCTATTCCCTAAGTCGTTGACGGGTGATAAAATATCCAGTTTTCGCCTGCGTCGCCCGAAAGTCGCTATCGGATACAAAGCTAATTCCAGATATTGCCTTTGGAGATGCGCAAATTATCTCCCGTCAATTCCCTAAGCACAAAGATCTTCTTGACCGCCTTTGTGGGTCCTTCGCACGAAAAACTCACCGAGCTTGCGGTTTTTTTTTTCATGCGTTGGGCATGATTCTTCTGCCTGATGATCATGGGCTTATGCCCTTATGGTTCGGTTTGAGACGCGATAATTATAACCTAAAGGTTTACGAACGATCACCACAAAAACACGAAGGCACAAAGACGAACTGAATGAATTGGGGACTAACGAACGGAAAATCTTGATAAATGAAGAAAAAATCGTCCTTTGTGCGTTCTTTTGCGGCCTTGTGCCTTTATGGTTCAGTTTAGAAATCGTAAGCACGAGCTACCATACCATCATATGCTCTTACTCATTATGTGCTCAACTTCGCTTAAAACATCCAAGATTCCCCTTTCTTCAGATTCTACAACACTATCGGCAAGATGCTTGTGATGAGGAAAAGTCAAAACATCGTGATGAGGTGCATTATCGTACCTGAATATCATTCGCCCTTCCTTATCTATTAGATGAAACCTATATTTCAATCGCCTTTCTCGTTGGAGATACTCCATGAACTCAAGCATTGATCCATCGACAAAGAGCAGTCTTCCTCGCAACATGCCCTCTTCGGGGCTGAATTCGCTGTAGTCTACTTTCTTATCGGCTACTATTTCTGCATTTTTTATTCTCAGTTCCACATCCCTGAAGTAATCAGAGATCACGAGGAAAGCACCGATCTTGCTTTTTTTATCTCTTCTGCAATCGCATCCTTTCCTTTCAAAAGACCCCACCACTCGAAGTAATCTTGAGAATCGCCCAGCTCTCCTTTCTCAAATCTGCTCAAGAATTTTTGAGAATCCATCTCATATTGCCTCTCGAATTCTCCGATCTCCTCTTCAGCCAGCCTCATCTTCATCTCCAGCAATCCTATCTCTCTTTCCAGGGATCGCTTGATAATGAGTTCTGCATCATTAGCCGCTGTGGCGCTCATCATAATAATAAATTGCTTCAAGCCATATAAGACTTCTCGGGAATACCGAGCTGATGCTCAAAATTCTCATCCTTCAACAATGGTATGGCTTGAGCAATCTGGAAATTGTTAGGCAAATGTCTGACCGCATCTCGTTCATCTCATTTGAGGGCAAATGTACTTCGAGAGAGAGGCTATTTCGGCGTGCAGGCCAAGGGTGATGAGCAATTCAACGAGTTATTGGAGAAGGAAGGGTATTGGTTACTGCAGTGAAAAGAGTTCGTGTCAAAATGATGGCGAACGCATTTGCTTTTAACTTATATCAGCTCTGCAGATATACATGGAGAAGATTAGCAAAAAAAAAAACCTTTTCAAAGCCAAACCGATATCCTTAATGCTGATCCTCTTGGCTCTAGCGCTTGTAAGCGAGCTGGTCAGGGCTGCCAATTGGGATCGACCAGTTCCTGGGGTGTCAGGAGTCCTGCAGAGAGCTTCTTTGAACTATGGCAGATGTTCCTGGAACGGACACTGCTATTTTCCTGATGGATCTTGATACTATCTCTGGGCCTTCAACAACAGGACTTTGCCCGGCAGGGCATCGATCGAGCGGGCTTTGGATCTCTATGCTCTTAACTGTAGATTCCGGCCTCACATAAACCCATTGATGAAGCGATCCGGACGGCATTCGCCCTTCAGCTAGGCTAACCTTCGCCCCCCGTACACTCCTAGTGTCTCGTCAACTCTGTAATGTCGGATAAAGGCGGGAGAGCTTAACTCTGGCATCTGCGGTAGTGAATCGCCAATTTACCTTTGCATTTTTATTAGCTCTAAACTCCTGCCATGCCGCTACTTCTTTCTTAACCGTTTCAATATTGTCGATTCTTCTATTCATGCATTGGCTCGTGAGCACATTCAACTCAATCTCAGCAATATTCAACCAACTGCCATGCTTCGGAGTGTGCACGAACTCGAACCGATCCCACAACGCTTTTGCCTTATCAGGAGGGAACATCTCATAGAGTGATCCTGGGCTATGGGTGTTGAGGTTATCCATAACCAATGTTATTTTTTCTGCATATTCGTATCGAGCGGCGATTTCTTCTACAAAGCAAGCCCAGTCCAGCTTAGTTCTTCTTTCCGTGACCTTTACCATCCGCTTTCCTGCCAATGGCTCGCAGGCAAGAAAAATATTGGATTTGCCGCACCGTTTGTATTCATAATCGTGTTTGGCCGCTCGCCCTGGAGATGCCGGGATTGGGACTCTCGTCTCAGAGATTAGCTGTTTTGGAGATTCGTCCATGCATATGATCGGGCGATTTGGATCAAAGGGTCGCTTATACACATCCAGCACCATTTCCATATTTGCGACGAAGCTACCGTTTTGGTTTGGTGGAATAACCCATCCCCTGCGTTGCCATGGCTTGATTTCGTTTTTTTAAAATTCGACGCACGGATTCATGAGAAATGCTGTCAATGTAATTGAGCTCGACAACCTTGTCGGCCAATAGTCTTAAAGACCATCGTGCGAAACCTTCTGGTGGCTCTCCGCAACTCAATGCAACCAAATGGGCTTCGAAATCTCCATCCGTCTTTTTGGTATAGACGCGATTTCCAACCTTTTTATCAAGGGCAGAATCAAGGCCTTCCTCGACAAATCGCTTTTTTACACGGTCGATTTTTCTCATGCTGATATGAAGCACACGGGCAATTTCTTCATTGGTCGAGCGTTCTGTCTGGTACGCTCCGTCGTCACAATCGAGCAGGATCAACGCATTGAGGATTTTCTGTGATTTTTGCGTTCCCTTAGATGTGAGATCGACGAGTGTCTTGCGCTCGTCCTCGGTTAGCGTTACGACATATTTCTTCATATCTTGCTCACCAAGATTGGATATGAAGTTAATATGTCTTATGCTTTACGACACTTCAATATTGACGAGACACTAGATTGCCTGGGCCCGAGTGCATGATCATCTTTGTATCGCCGAGCCCCTGCAATTCCGATCTAATATCCCTTTACCTCCACAGATTCAGGAAGAGCGATTTTCGCATCTCTCCGAGCCCCCGGCATCATACTCTTTGCAATCTGGAGCATCTGTAGTGGAGATGCTTTTGCCATCATCTGCGCGTCCTTATCTGACGGACCAGATGCAGCAGCCGTGACTGCCGCTGCCTTGAGCAGCCTCTTATCCACCTCGTTGGTCAGATACCGTGCTCCTGCCATTCCCGCCAGGAGGGACATGGCCACCCCGTAAACTGTGACCTTTATCTCGTCCACTCCTGGGGCAGTGGGCCCATAGACCACTGAGAGACTATTGGACTCGGTGAGCCCCCAGTACAGGAAACCGGCCGCTGCCCCTATGAGCAGGTTGGCTATGATCCCTGGTATAATGATGCTTGCCTTCTCTGAGCTCTCCTCACGAGGTAGGATGAACCCGTTATCGGTTATTATGGCGTTGATAACCCCACCTGCGGCGCCACTCAATGTGACAATAAAGAACGGTTCAATTGGAGACATCTTTCACCCCTCATTTATGACCAGATAACAACTGGACAAGACCCATGGGAATTATCTCTTTATTTCAAATGGATCTGCCGAAGTCATACTATGATGCAATAATTTTTTAATATATGTTATCTCAATTAACTACTTAATGATTTCGGGTGAGATATGAATATATTTAAAATATGTTAAAAATTACAGAATTTTGTCAAAGCTGGATGAGTGGTGTACAGGAGATAAGAGCTCCAGGTGAAAATCAGAAAATGCATCAGAAAACCTAGCGAAAATCTGTAAAATAGTGCTCGAAAGCTATCAATATCATACACCGCCGCAATCGCGGAGACATTCGGGACTTTATCAAAATTCTTGCTAGTCTACCGCGATATCTCTGGTATTATATAACTTCCAAGTTGCAAGCAAAAGGATGTTCGTCTAAGAATAGATCAGAGCACAGGCTAGGGTGAGCGCAACATCCAATATGCTAACGATCTTTCAAAAGGCACTGATCGCCTTAAACATTAGATCGCTTCAAATGTTTTATTATATTACTGGTAAGAACGTGCGGATATCCCTTTCCCCTCATAAAATCAAGTCGCTACATGGCAGTTTCTTAGAGAATCCTTCCTAAGTCGTTTACGAGTAAATAAGTATCGAATTTTTCATTTTCACCACCCATTGCTCGTGACCATCCTGGAGGAGAACCACCACAGCTTCCTGATTGTGAAGCACGATCCCATTATCTTGAGGATTCCAAAGATCCCTATTATATTATGCTGCGGCATAGCTTTGCGATTTTCTCGATTGGAGCCCTGGAATCCCATTGAGTGATCTACCAGCATACCGGCTTGCATCTCTGGCAATGACCGGCTTATGCCTCAGCGCAAGTCCTAACCATGGGCGAGAAGCATATATAAGCCGTCAGGTTTATCGGATTGGCCGAAATGACTAAAGGACTAAGTGAGGTGAAATAAAATATGCAAGGAGAAGGAAACGAGAGAGAAAAAGTGAGCAAAAAGGATCAAAAAGCGAAGAAGCTTGATGGAGAAAAGGGGCAGAAGTCAAAACGCGGCAAGAAATAGATGCATATTGACGGCCGTTCTCTGGGCGCGCGTCCCACGTCTCATGAATACAACATGCCATGCACGCTTTGAGCTAGGGCATCCGGAGGATTTCATTTCCCAGGAAGGATGGCATTGGACGACTGATGGCCGCTCAAAACGACCTGGGGTCGTAACGTCCTTTCAGCTCGTGACCATCTGAGAGGAGAACCACCACAGCGTCCAGATAGTGGTGCATGCCCGCCGCTCTACGAGGGATGCCAGGGAGATGGTGTGGATGTGGATACGTGGCCCAGGCTCTGAAGCAGACATCTCAGAGAGGCTACCATCCAGGGCTCCGCTCGCCCGGCGATTAAGCGTGAACACCTTATGCATGATTTGAGTGGCAAAAGTATTTCATGAAGATTATCGTCTACACTAATATTGATAGATATGAAAAACTGGAATTTGCTAATGGTAGTAATCTTGCTTCTGACGGCAATGGTTTTCGTCATGCAGTTGGCTCTGGCAAAAGAAGGATCGACAGACTTGGCAAATGAATCGCTAATCACCTCATCCAACAAGGCAGAACTCATCTCGTTTGTTGAGTCCGCAGTGGCCTATGCCCAGGAGAACGGCAAAGATAAAGCACTCGATGAGTTCAACAATAAGACTGGCTCATTTGTCCGCGGAGACCTCTACATCTACGCATACGACTTCAATGGAACTTGCCTTGCGCATCCATTCAAACCCGACTGGATCGGTAAAGACAAGCTGGATGTAACAGATTCCAATGGCGTCCCATCTCTCAGGAACACGCTCAATGTTGCCAAGGAAGGGAAAGGATTTACTTACTTCATCTTCCCGAACCCCGCTCACGGTAACAGAGATGAGTTCAAGATCGCTTATGCTATGAAAGTGGATGAAAATTGGTCTTTAGGCTCTGGAATCTACATATCATGTTCTTGATAGGCTATTTCCTTTTTGATAGGTGAGAAATGGCATAAACACAGATCTGCCCGGCATCTGCCTGAAAAATGGAATCCTGTTGCAGAACAGTATGCCATCATTTTTGAGGCGTTCCAAACGTCTCATGAGGGAATTGGAATCTTTTTTTTCTTTTTTATTATGGCGAAGACATGGACTGAAACCCCGATTTGAGCAACAGTATTTAAGGCAATCTCCATTTCGAACTGATCCGGGGACTTGTAGCCCAGAGCCGAATGCAGCCTCTTTCTTTTGTAAACCATCTCAATAAGTTATTCGATTAAACTTTATTATAAAACTATGTTAATTTGATTCACTGCAGATTTTGCCCTTTTTAAATTCTTCTATTTTATCTTCTATATATAACATCTCTTTGGTAAGTAGTTCAATTTTCAGGGCTTTTATGCCATATTCATCTTCAATGCCATCTCGAACCTTGGACAGATCCACCTCAGATATTTTCTCAATATCAATATTCTCGGTTTTCAAAATTTGCCCCACTCTAATTCCTATTTGATTCTTGAGAACAACAATTTTCTCGCCGGTTTTTTCTTTTTTTGTCTCCATGTAGCGCCCATAGGTCTTCATAAATTCATCAAATCGGTTATTATCCAGATCAGCTTTCTTTATTATCCCCCGGTAAAAACTCAACTCATTGGGATACAAACTCGCTGGTATGTATTCAGCATTAAAGTAAATATTTCCATATATACCACGAAGGATATACTCTATATCCTCAGCGCCCCAATTGACGACATTATCCTCTTGATCATACAGTTCCTGAAAATCAGATATTATAATCGTTCCATCATCTTTCAAGGCCTGCACCATATTCCTCAAAACAAAGGGAAGACAAATAGGGTCCAGTCGATGGAACACTGAAATGGCGATTTCGATATCGTATTCTTTTTCAGGCATTTTTTTTGCGGGGCTTCTCTTTTCGATATTATGGTCAATTCCATATTTTTCTGCTTTTTTCTGAGCCTCATCTAGATATTTATAGGAGGTATCAATTCCTTGATAATAGAAATTACTCCTATCTTGGATTACATCAAGAACATCAAGGCTTTTACCATCACCACAGCCTATTTCTAACCATTTTACATGTACATTAGATGCGGCCAAATCCAGCAGCTTGAACTTCAGGAATTCAAGTGTTTTTGATTTAATATCTCTAACATTTTCTTCTCGCATCTTTAAATAAATCGAGGAGATTTTATTAAAAATATCATTTTCAAGGCGAGAGGCGTATTCTAAATTTCTGCCATTTGGAGATATCGTTAATCCTTGCTTTTCGGCCAGGATACTATTCACATCACCTTGAATCTCTACGCCATTATCAGGGACATCTAGAAGTATTATTTCCTCAAGCGCCTTGAGGTGAATCAGGGCGTCCTCACCCTTCGGAGTGGTCTTGTAAAAGGGATATTTTCCGGGGATGATTTCTATTAGCCCGTTCCTGTTTAGGATGCTTAGGTAAGACAGGATGGTCTTGAAGTTGAGGCCCGACGCATAGACGATATTGGTTTTGCTCATTTCTTCCCCCTGGCAAGTTTCCAGGATCCGAGCCAGGATTTGGTACTTGTTCCTCTTGGCGCCCATACCACATCATAGGTATTAACTACATATAAAAATTTCGGACGTTTTACATGAAAGAAACGGCCACGCCCACAATCCTTGATAGACCATGAGGCTACCGTTCATAGAGAGATTGTTTAAACCAAATAGGCGCAAGAATTAGAGAACTGGAAAGAATGATTGCATTTGCGCAGGCAACAATCAAAGTAATATTTAGAGGTAAAGGGAAAAGAGGGTTAGTAAAAATAATGAGTCCGGTGAGCCCCGAAAACAGAAATGACCGGTTTATCCATTTAGAAAGCTTGTTTCCGGAAAAAAGCTTTGATGCAGAAATAAGAGATAAACACATAAATGCATAGCCAATACCTTCCATTGCACCCGGAATAGAATGAGGATACGGTGAAGCAAAAAGCCATAATGTTAGTCCATCGATTGAGTGATGAACGAGATTATACTCAACAACAACTAATTGAATATAATAACAAGCACTTAGTATTGTAGCGTAAGCAACTGCAAATACAAGAGCAAGCAAACTCCATATTTTGTTCTCCTCAGAAGTCAATGTATGAAGACATGCCATCATGGTCAAAAAGAAAAGTGTAAGCAAAAAGCAGGGTATTATCCAAGCTAAGAATGGCTCAACTTTAAAAGCGTCAACATAGGTTTGCATACCAAGTCATGGTGCATGTAATATTGGCTGATATAATCCAAAGGCAATTGAAAACCATAACATCGTTATGGCAGCCAGAACAGCTGACCAAAATCCAAGTTGTTGCGCGGTCTTATTTTTATTTGTCATGATGTAAAGTTTATGTTTATTCTTTAAATAGAGTTGTCGCTAACTGCCCGGCAATAAAGTAATTCGGTCATCTGGTGGGCCTGGCATATTCCTGCCATCATCGGAATCGGGCTGCTACAAGGAGGAACAGGCAGCGACCTGGCGACGATAATGGCGATCGTAATAATAACGTTGATCCCAAGCGCAATAACAGAAGTGTGGACCAACTTGTTGATAACGACAATAGGTATCATCCTGCTCTTGAAGGCTGATTGGGAAGGCTCATTACCCGATAAAGCAGATTCTGGCGATGCCAAACCCGCAGGATGTCGTTATGATTGAGGAAACGCATGGCAACAACTGAAACGACCCGGTGGGGCATGAACTTCGGGACACTAATCCTTTTCTTCGCTATTTCTTTCGGATTGGGATGGGGGATAATCGCACTCTTGATCGTTTTCCCGGATCAGACCGAGGCGGTCTTCGGCCCGATGGGCTACACGAATCCTTTGTTCATCCTGGCCGTGTACTCACCGGCCATCGCTGGCATCTTCCTGGTCTGGCGACACTACGACACCAATGGCCTAGGCAGCTACTTCCGGCGCCTCACATTGTGGCAGATGCCGGTCGCTTGGTGGGTGTTCTTGGTTATCGGCATACCTGCTGCTTTCTACCTGGGCGCAGCCATCAAGGCACGATCACAGATCCCTTCCCGTTCTCCCCATGGTACAGAGTACTGCCAGCATTGGCCACGGGGCTGGTTATAGGGCCCATTGAGGAGTTGGGCTGGCGTGGCGTGGCATTGCCTCTTTTACAACGTCGTTTCGCGCCGCTCTGGTCTAGTCTGATCCTGGGTGGAATCTGGGGACTTTGGCATTTGCCGGCATTCTTTCTAAGCAAAAGCCCCCAGGGCGCCTGGTCGTTCGGTTCGTTCTTCATGGTGTCCTGGCGATCACAGTCATTTTGAACCCCCATGTTCAACGCAGCACGGGGCTGCCTCCTCATTGCGGTCTTGTACCACTTCCAGATGAACGGCCCGGCATGGCCTGATGTCCAGCCCCTGGGATACGCTCGTCTTCGCTGTCGTTGCTCTCGTAATCACATTGCTGAACCGACGGACGATGTTGACCCGAGACGGGGCTGTGACTGACGTAATCATGCCGGCGATTAATGCAGCAGCCCACCGAAATCCTGGATGGAACTAAACTAGGGTTTTGATCCTCTATGGAAGGAGGGAGAGACTTCTCCACCTTTTGAATTTGAACGATAGGTTAATCAAGTTTATAAAAAAATCAAACATACGTGACCGCAATTAATATTATCATCAAAGACCATTTGTATAAGCATGAAATCGAAATACTCTTGTTTGTTTATGATAGCATTATTACTGGCAACCCATCCAATAGCAGCATCCCAGGAGACGGATACCCATTCTCTCACGCCTACACAACAGGAAGCGATATGGTATTCTGAAGCATATCGTTTCCTCAACGACGGTTATTACCCGTACAACTATGCCCCCTATCCGATGGGTGTTTACCCCTACTACGATAGCCCCTCCTACACCTATTATTATCCTCAATATTCTTCATTCCGAGTCCTGCCGTATCCTGTACCCACATATACAGCACCCACGCAGATAACCGCCCCAACATGGGCGTACCCCTCCAATGCAATGGGATACAGCATAATGACAGCCACGAATTCAACCTTAGGCACATACCTAACCGATGGCAGCGGCAGAACACTCTACCACCTACAGAGCGATCAAGGTAGCTATGCCAGCAAATGCTCCGATGCCACCTGCACTGGAAGCTGGCCTCCATTCTACTCAGGGACCGTATCCGTTCCAGGAAACCTGAATCCTGCGGATTTCAGCATCATAACTGTGACCGGGTACAAACAACATCAGCAGGCAGCTTTCAAGGGCTGGCCATTATACTACTTCTACAAGGATACGAAGCCCGGGGATGTTTACGGCCAGGGCCTGAACGATAACTATGGAGTCTGGTCAGTCGTGAGTCCTGAAAGCTCCAGCACATTTCCAGCAAACTTCCCGTATCCGTCCGGAGTAACAGCATCAAATCAGTACCAATAACCAAAGCAACAGACTTACACGATGCCAGCCACATCTTCCCAGCCGGCATCGACGACATCACAATATTAGATCTTTCCGCCCATCGCCTGAGCGCCTTGCTTGGACTGGCATCTGCCCTTTTTTATGGCTGGTTAAATTTACATATATTATATCTACCCAGCCCGGAGCAACCCTTGCAGGCATCGGCTTTCTTCAGCCTACATCGCCAGTTTATTGCCCTTCTCCAGCTGCTGAATCTGTTCTTCGCTTTTGGCAGTCAATTCCTTGAACTGATTGATAGTGTCCCTCATTTTGGGCAGAGCCTCCTGCTTATAGGTGCTGATGGAATCCAGGGCTTCCATGACATCGGCAAAGGCGGTCTTCAGCGTCTCGACAGAGATATTGGCTTCCATTGATTGTTTCTGGATTTCCGCCCCCTGTCCTTTCAGCATTTGCCCGTTGCTCCTTATGAAATTATTCGTGATGTCATTGAGCATTTGAATCTTCTTCAGGACAATCTTCTGGTTATAGAGAGCGCCGGCAACCATCACTGAGATCCGCAAAGCGGAAATCGTCACATTTCTGGCCCTTTCTACTCCGCGCATCAGTTCCTTATTATTTCTGATCACAACCTCTGTCGCCATTACGCCCTGCTGGTTGACGGCGATCATCTGCTGCATATCCATAAACCGCTGCCGCAGCGGAAAGAGGACTTCTTCAGTGACAAATTTGACTTTTTCCGGGTCTTCGTTCCTGGCTTTGGCAGCTTCGATTTGCTTTTCAATCGCCTCGTCCATCAGGGTACCGAGCTCGATCTCTTTCATCAGCTTTTTAGTCAGAACGCGCATTGCCTGCTGTTCGATTTCCAGAGTAGTATTATCGTTTTTCAGGGTTGTTTTCCCTTTGTCCAAAGAGGCAATGATATCCGCAATCGCCGATTCTGCTTTCTGGTATTTGGCAAAATAGGCCCTCACCGGGTCAAACAGCTTGCCCAAAATGCCGGTCCTGGTGAAATCAATCAGGCTGGGGTCCAGGTCTTCTAATTCCCTGTGTAAATCCATTAGACCTTTTGCCACAAGGCCGCCTTCATCGCCGTCTTTGGACAGCTTTCCGACTGTCACCTGCAGCAAAGAATTTTTAGCTGCCGAGCTTTTTATCGTTTCAGCCCCAAAAGACTCGATTGACCGGAGGATATCCTTCTTTTTGGCAAATTCATCAATATCCAGGGTCATAATCTCAGCCACATTGCTTTCCGCTACGGCCTGAAGCTGGGCTATTTCCTCCGGTACCGGCTTGACCTGTTCCTGGACCTCATGCTTGATCGCCGCTTCATTGGGCACTTCCATGGTAAAAGCCATCTTAACCCCTCCTATATTTACATTTCAGCATTAAACAGATTGCCCAGTTCATAAACAACGTCATCGGTATCGGCATTAATACAGGCAGCCTCATTGATGCGGGAGATTTCTTGCAAGTGCCGGGATATCCGCATTATAGCCAATTGTGTATATAGGTATTCCAAGGTCCTGCACGATTTCTTTGAGTCGTCGTCCAGCGAATGGCCTGTATTGGTTTCGCCGTCGCTGAGAACGAAAATCCTTGGTTTCAGATTGGGATCTTTATTGGGACCTGCAGCCTTCTGATCTATGAGCATCTTGCATGGCGACAGCAATCGCATCGAAGGTTGCCGTGCTGCCGCCTGCCTGCAAATCATTAACCGCTCCAGCAAACAAGGACTTCTGGTTCAGATCGAATTTGGCAATCGGCAGATCGATATTGACATCGTTGGAATATGATATCAGCCCAATCAGATTGTCCTGGCCGATATAGTTTTGACCCTGGAGCAATGAACGCTTCAATTTATTCAGCGGTTCGCCGTCCATGCTGCCGGAAACATCGGCCACAAAGACTGCGCAAATAGGTTTGGTGTTTTTCACATCTTTCCAGAGTTTTTGGGCCTGGATGATCACATCGCCGCTGATTGCTCCAGCTTCGGATTGGTATTGATTAAGGCCGTTAAAACCATATTTAGTGGCCAGGGTCTGGTACTTTTCCTGCTGAGTGAATTCGGCGAATTTATTCAGGATTTTCTTTTTCTCCGCTGATAGTTCGCCGATCGCATAGATCGGGCTGTCATGTCTGACCCCAAAGGGAATAAATTCGTAGGACCTGATATCCGGTGTATTCACATAGGTCTGGTATTCCAGGATAAAACCGTCCAGAACACCTGATTTGGCTGCATCCCTCATTTGCAGAGTAGTATAGGCGACCACGGGAATATTGGACTGGAAGCCCTCAAACCCTGCTGCTGCTTTGTCGCTCAACGGGTTGCTGCTGTCAAAAGTCTGTAATGTTGAAATCAAGAAGTTCAACCCGGTTGAACTGGCAAGAGGATTGGTATAGCCCATATTCAGTTCGTTGTTCGCGACAGCATCGACAATCGTCTTGATATTGATTGCCCCGTATTTGGCTACCAGCTCGTCTTTCTTGGCTTTGGTGAGCAGGATCCCGGCCACATTGCCGGCAAGTCTCTTTTCCACTAGTTCTGCGCTTTAACCCCTCGGGAAACGATCATCTCGCCCCAGAGTTCATTGGAGGGCGTATAGGCATCCGGCAAATACTTTCCAGAAGTAATATAATCGGCACCTTCCCCGGAAGCGATTCCTCTGATCCTTACCGATACCTGTTTGCCGTCGATCATTATTTTTGCGTTATTGAAGTCTCTGGCCACTTCTGTCAGCCAGCCATCAGTACCGCTGCCAGCTTTTTCCGTTGAGGAAAATATTTCGATGTAGCTGGAGTGTGATGCTGTTCACCTGCGGCGGATATTTGGATATATCGGGCAGGGCCTTGCTCAGGTCTGGGGTTTGAATCTCAACAATGCCCATCGGATGTGGGACTGTTTTCACATCGATGTCTTTGATGATGGACTCCAGCGATTCAGGCGGAGGTTTGATTATACCACCCACTATATATGCCAAGAGAAATACTGCAACTGCTAATCCGATTATCTTTAAAATTAAGTCCTTATTGCTTTTGTCCATCATGCTTTTTGCTCCGTCCTTCACTTCTTATAGTATTTTGACTGTTTTATCAGATTATCGATTTCGATCATGCCGTCCATCTTGCTCCATTTGGCCGCTCTCTAAGCTGTTTAAACCTGAAATCTCCGAGCAGCAGCTTATCCAGCTTCAGCAGGATCTGTTCATTATCTTCAGTGGCAGCCTTAACAAAGGTGATATATTCGTTATAGACTTCAAACTTATCTTCCATAATTTGTTGCGAAACAGGCCCTGCTTCGTGTTTCTTTCTAATGGAATTGTAGTCTTCTTCATCGAATGTATCCAATTTATTTAGATATGTTTCGGATATTCATAAAGAATATCATTCTTCACCTCGGCGATGACCGCATCAAATTTATTGTATGTGATTTCTGAGGCACTGAAGTTCTGCGGAAGGATATCCCGGATATTTTTATTCTTTTTCTGCAACCGCTCAATCTGATCGATCGCCAAGTTAACGGTTTCTTCGAATGTTTTGAAACCATCGGTGCTTATTCAGTGCTTCAATATAATCTTTCAGCGTTGTTTTAATGGGTTGAATTACTTTCTCCGGTCCGGTAAGGATCTTATAATTGCCGTAGATTAACCCGGCGACGCTTAAGAAGATGATTGTGCTGCCAAAGGCTGTTGCCAATGCACTGGCCCCAGACACTACTCCGATCAATCCTGGCGAAAAGGTAATTATGTTGGCGGCGGCAATGCCTAAATTCAGGCCCAATAGTTCAGTCTGCTTTTTTCTCTCCTTGTTGCCGTCCATGTTGTTGCGGAGCTTATCTGCGGCGGCCCATAGCATGGCCTCGAAACCCATGATACCCCCGTTGCTCTCTGTATTATCGCTGTGCCTGCCTATCGCCATGCCTACTCCTTAATGATAGATGGTTATTATCAAAGTTCCTAACGAAATAGTTTTTGGATGGATTCTTTTTGGTCACTTGAAATTGGCATCAAATTCGATTCTTCATCGCTTACGTAGCTATTACGTATCACTTTACGTATCTGAAACAGTATTTCTGGATATAGTTGCATAATATACGTAGTAAAAAATCAAACTGCGTGCGATTACCCCGCCCTAAAATGAAGGGTATGCTTCGGGCCGCACGCCCTGGTTTTTTTGAAATTCGGAAATCATCGATTCTTCGCGTCCCATGTACCTTCGATCTACACGATTGGAACTCTGCTTTCGGATTCCCCTTGAGTTATCATATCCTAGCCATAAGTGGGTATCTCCACCTTGCGGTTAAGGCGTCAAAAACACCCCAATGCTTATCGATTTTAAGAGAGCGCAAAAGTACGAGGTTCACTTCACCCCCGACCTGAAGGTCATGTTATTCGTGACCCACCTCGCTCCCGAAGTAACAATATAAAGAATCAAACCAGTCCCTTCATATCCCTTTTGCCCTTATGAGATCTGGTCGGCATAAAAAATGTTTCACAAAGAAAAGGCTACCCGCTGGATGTGGATATACATATGCAATCAGATATTTGTTTTTTGCCAGATTATTTGACATAGACAGGGTATGATTACGCGCAGTGATTGGACCCTAGAAAAAAGGATATAGAGGTTAATCAGTTCTGCCCAGGGGCACCAGTGTGACCCTCAGCGTTTCCAGGTTTGTCGCCTGTTATGCCGGGGGCACCGGTATGACCCTCAGCATTTCCGGGCATATCGCCTGTGAGGCCGGGTGCACCGGTGTGGCCTTCAGCATTTCCGGGCATATCGCCTGTGAGGCCGGGTGCACCGGTATGACCTTCGGCATTTCCGGGTTTATCGCCTGTAATTCCAGGTGCACCGGTATGACCTTCAGCATTTCCGGGTTTGTCGCCTGTAATGCCGGGTGCACCGGTGTGCCCCTCGGCATTTCCGGGTTTATCATCTTCAGTATCCATCGCAATAATGATGGTCTGGTCGTCGGATGACGTGGTTAAACCGTTCGATGTGGTGGTTGTTGGACCGGATGTATAGGTGGTTGGACCGTTTAATGTGGAGGTCGGACCGTTGGGTGTATAATAGTTCTGTCCAGCTGGAGCCTGAGCAAACACGTCCACAATGACCACGTTGCTGGGCTGGTTGTTTACCACAAAGTACATCATATGTCTTCCAATCTGTTCGGCATTGAAGTTCATGGTGTTATAGCCCTGATTGAACTGGTAAATGTTATACTTTACAGTGCGTGCATTGGTCTGAACTATCTCGTAGAATCCCGCAGGCCCTCCAACTGGTGCATTGGCGACCAGTTGCAGCCAGGTTCCGACTGGTGCTACCACGTACTGCGTCCAGTTTGTTGGTCCCTGGACCCAGAGGCTGTTAGCGCCGGATGGCTCTGTGGATACGTATTGGGTGTATGGCAATCCCACACCAGAACCGTAGTAAACACTGGAAGGTATTTTCTGCGTTATGTCGAACCTGGCAGGGGAACTGATCATCCCACCCACTACAGGCATGCCAGTGGTTGTATAATATTGTGTGAAGGGCGAGAACATAGTCTCGCTATACGCTTGGCTATAGAAAGAACCACCCGTAGTGTACCAGGGGAAGTTGGGGACTGGCTGATCGAGCCACTGCAGCATGCCAGCTATTCCCGGTTCATTCATCGAACGGTCTTGTCCACCGGCAGCGCCAATTAGCAAGCATGCCGTGAGCGTCGCTATATACAGCCAAATATTGCTATATTTCATTTTAACACCTACTATTGCTTAAATTGATCTGGGATTTCTAATTTCTAAATGATCTTAAAATTTCAAGGAAGGGATAGATCGATGGCGAAATATACGCCAAAAGTCTCTTAAATCCCATCTTGGATTTGCCTCGAATTATTTATATATTATTCATTTCAGTACCACTACAATCTTTTTTTTTATGTGAAGTTTTTGCATTTTCTGCAACTACTTTGCACGTTCCATCTTTTCTCTACATTAGTCTTTGCCTTCTTAGCGTCAGGCTTTTTTTAACATTATCATCTATCAATTTTTGAATCACCCTTTGCTATGAAAATCCAATATGATGTAATTGATAAAAAGCTTTTGAAACCAGTATCAGAATGTCAAATTACGTATTAAACGTAGAATTATGGATAAGAGGCAAAAGGCTCCATACAGTGTTTGTCCGAACATTCTTGCCACCGACTTTCTCTCAAAACCTCTATAAACTAAAGGCTTGAGGTGAAGCGGCTTTCCTCATCGTTGCAATTTAAAAATTGATTGCAACCTAAGAACTGTCGCCAAAGGATCTCTGCCTCATCACCTTTGAGATATCTTCATCAATACCTGCGGCCAGTTCTCAATAAGAGCGAGGGACATGATGCGGACAGTTTGATGGGTTATCTTTGACGACGCCACTGATAGAGATCACAGTGCGCAAACTGCCGAAGGTCACAGACTTCATGATACCAGGAAAGTTCTACAGGGTCTGATCATTAACGAGCTAAATTGGGTTGGAACAAAAGATTAATTATCTCATAATGCCATCATGATTTTTGTGAAAGGTAGTTTGCCCGGTCTAATCGTCATCGGAGTTGTGCTGGTAGCTGGCTTTTTCTATATTGCAGAAGCTACAGATTTCAGCTACAGTATACCCTATTTTGCTCCTGACCATGACCATGGGCACGCTGAAAGTAAGAGCCCTTTTGCAGATAAGGGATTTCTTTATGATGAGTCATCATCAGTGAGTGGTTCAGGGGATATTTCCATCAAAGGATCATTTCACGATCGAGCTGTGGATTCAAGCGGCTGGATGAAGGGTTCCGGATCAATTAACTACGAATCTCTACGAAACATGAATAAGATCCACCAAGAAGTCGACTTCACTCAGAAGTCAGATCTGGTTTTCGTTGGGGGACAGCTCAAGAATAGGAAAAGCCTGAACCTGCCTCTATTCGAAAATGGCATTGGTGCCAGCGTAAGCGAGAGGTTCAATCTAAGTCATGTGGACAAGATTGAGACCAATATGATCAGGTCTAACAACCGCTTCAATAACACAATGGTTTATGACACAGCACTGGCTTTTGAGGGTCTCTGGGACATCAGAAACATGCAAGGATGGTCGATCAATAGGAATAGACGCGAGCAGTCCTATTCAGGGATATTCCAGACTCAAAAGAAGATTGAGTTCAATGATTCTGCCCAAACTTAGCATTGCGGTATCGGTTTAGCGAAGCCAGGAGACCAGCTGCGTAACAAAGTCTAAAATACGCGATACAGACCTATGATGAAGGTAGTAAACGGCTCAGATCTATGAAGCATTTAAGGAGGGTTTCGTTCCTGAGCCGCTTATCCACGCAGGAATATCACGGAATGTATTTAAACATTTCCTATATCTTATATATGTTATCAAAATCCGCCATTGAGGATAGAGTTTAGCCTTCTCGCCGTAATTTATCACTATACGCATGAAACCAGGAGGAAATCGAAACCATAACGCATTTCTATTTGATGAAAAGGGGGCCATAGGCCCAGGGTAGAAGGATTGATCAAGGGGAAACCCTGAGCCGTGGTGAGATAGCTTTACTACCTAATATTAATAATAAATGAGTGTTCGTAATAGTATTTAAATTTTTCTGAACTTAGTCTGACCTCTGGCATCTTCATAGTCGCTATGCTCTAGAACAGATAGGAAGGGATTCCTTGAAGACCTCGGCCAGGATCTCCTTGGCGGCCTCCAGCTCCATTATATTTCAAACCTGGCGGGTTTATGGCATTTAGAAACGGTGTTGCCTCAAGAATTATATTAGATTGGACTTTTGCACATCGTACATTTGGTTGTCAGTTCGAATACATTCATGCAGTTTTGAATCAGCACTTTCAGATATATGAATAGCTCATAGCACTGTGATGTTTTTTATATCAAAACCTATTTATTCAACGGCACCTATTAGCAGAATTATGAGAATGAACAGGTTGTTACCGGCCTTATTGGCATTTATTCTATTGGCATGTTTGTCTGGAGTTCAGGGACAATATGTGACCCAAGTGAACGGTTCAAGCGCCACGCCAAGTATTGCGCAAAGTACTTCACAATACTCTCAATTCTATACTGCACTTACAGGATCTGCTCCAAACTCACAGATTCTGCCCCCGGTGCAATTCAATCTCACAGGCAAGACTCCAGAGAGCGTCTACTTCGGCATCCAGATGCAACAGGTTCCTTACTCGACGTATCAATCAACTGCATCAGGAAATGCCCTATGGATACAGGGAGCAAAAGACTGGTCACAATACGCTGTGGTTCCCCAGGGAACGATGGTATCGCTATTGGCGACTTCTTCCAACGGGGGCAACGGCAACCTTATCTTGGTCGATTCAAGCGGTCAGAATTATACCTACAGCTATTTCTTCTATCCCGCAAGCCAGCTTGGCTTCTATGCAGATGTTCCTGGACGGCATAAGTTGTCCTTCATAACAGGCGAGGTAGCAAGCAATACAGTGGTAATAGATGTATCAGGCACCGTGACAATGACTTACACTCCAACATCTAATTACTACCCGCCTTTGATCAACAATCCAGTAAAGTCTTTAGGAAGTTATCCTGGATATAATGTTCCATTTGATAGCAATTCTCCTCAAGCAGCATTGGATACAGTAGCTGCGAACAAAGCAAACCAGAAAATGTTAGGCAGCTATGATAGCAACAATCCCTATGCCTGGGACTATGGAACCTATCAGTGGATGAACTCTCCTTAGTGCATGATACAGGGGAGAGAAATCGATATTTTTATTTAATATTTTATTCTTTTCAAGACTGTTGATGATCACCATATTTTGCACCATCTGCATAATTTTAATAGCATGCGATTACTATTACCATATAATGATTGCTCATTCTCAAGTCTTGCTGGCAGACGCATCTGATCGGGTAAAGGGAGTACAAAAGCTCCTTGAAGAGTTTTATTTGCATACTGATGGAACCATTGCACTGAAAGCAAACTATAACAGCGACGACCCGTTCCCTGCCACAACTCACCCTGAAACTCTCAGAGTGATTGCAGAACATTTAAGGAATAACTCGCGCAGCCTGACAATGGCAGAACGCAGCGGGATGGGCAATACCTCAACTGTCCTGAAGAACCGAGGCGTCCTGGATCTCTCCCGAAAATTAGGTTTCACTCTCCTGGACCTTGATTCTGCAGACCCTGAAGATTGGTATGATGTGCAGGCGGAGGGACTGCACTGGAAACAAGGATTTAAGATAGCCAGAATATTTAAAGAGGCTGATGAAGTCGTACAGACATGCTGTTTGAAGACTCATAGGTTTGGCGGGCACTTCACAATGTCTTTGAAAAACTCAGTAGGGCTTATAGCTGCACGCCCCAAAGGCACTTCCTATGACTACATGCGTGAACTGCACACCTCCCCCTACCAACGGCTCATGATCGCAGAGATCAACAGATTCTACAAACCGAAACTTATTATCATGGATGCCGAGAAGGGCTTTTCGGAGGGTGGACCAGAGCTGGGAGTGTTAATCAATCCCGGGTTGTTCTTAGCAAGCATGGACAGAGTTGCGATTGATGCAGTGGGTGTGGCAATATTACGGCTTTACAAAACCACGCGAGAAGTGATGAAAGGTCGCATCTTTGAGCAAGAGCAGATCGCTCATGCAGCGAGCCTTGGTGTAGGTGTGGATTCCGCAGACAAGATAGAGCTCATTGCACACGACGAACACAGCCAGAAGAAAGCCGACGTGATTCGCAAAGTACTCGATGAGCAAGGCTGAAACCCTAACATTAATAGAAGACGACCAAGATCGGGCGAAGATGCCGGATGCCCGGGGAACACTGGAGACCTATTCATTCAAGGGGGGGCCCAGACGAAAGGAGAGGCTGATCGAGCCAGAGCAGGCGGTCTGGACAGCAACTCGATTAATCCTGGAGTGACCGGTTCAATCCTTATAACCAAGCTCACGGGCTTTGTCGAAGGCTGCATCGGCCTCAATAATTCTGCCCAGTGACCTGAGTGCAATGCCTTTGTTGTTCCAACCTTCTGCTAATAGTGGATTTATCTCTATGGCCTTATCGGATGCCTGTAGTGATTCATCATACCTGCTCTGGCTGTTTAATGCATTACCTTTGTTGCACCAGGCTTCTGCAGATTGAGGATTGATCTCGATAGATTTGTCATATGCTCGAATGGCCTCATCATATTTTCCCAGGTTATAGAAGACATTACCTATGTTGTTCCAGGCTTCTATATATTGTGGATTTATTTCTATGGCCTTATAGGATGCCAGCAGTGCCTGATCGTACTTGCCCTGAATATAGAGAACAACGCCCTCGCTGTTCCAGGCGTTCGCATCTTGTGGATTGTTCTGAATAGCATTGTTGTATGCTTGAATTGCCTCCTCATACTCTCCCAGTTGGGTGAGAACCACACCTTTGTTGTACCAGACTTTTGCATTTCGTGGATTTGTATCAATGGCACTATCGAAATATTCTAGGGACTCATTATACTTTCCTTGCTCTGCGAGATCAATTCCTTCGTTGTAACAGTTAATTTTGGCAGTCTGCCCAAATGATGGCATTAGCATCACAGATAGGATTATCAGAATCGAGACAAATTTTGCTCTAATTACTCTAATGGCTCTCCCCCCACATTTCTATGTAATTGGCGCGGCTCCAAAGAAATAGTTTGTGCAGTCGAGATACAATATGATCTCGCCCCTAAGTATGCAAATGGGGCCATGGGATGATAAGGATCTGAGAAGAGTGTGATGTATGATAATAAAGTGAGGTGCCAGGCGAGTCAAGCACCGATCCACAATGCCCTTTTCAAAGGGACCAACCACCGTAGTGGCGGCCTTGAACCCGCCCCGCGCATCACTCAGGCAGCAGCGAGGCAGCACTGGAATTTGGCACAGCGCCCTTCTTACGGGGGCACGTCATCAGAGATGAAAAGCCTGCTCTCACTTAGCCTGCACACATGCAATTCTTGCCGCACTCATATAAGAGCTGAACGAGGTATCATGAGTCTCGCATGGCCGAAGGCTTCGCAATTAAGCGAGGCGCTCCATTGAGGAAAGACATACAGCTCTCGGAGCCTAATCGGCTACAGCTTTATCTTGCGGCAAACTACTATATGATAGTTATAGATAATACAGTTTTCGGTCGAGTTGAGATTAATGGAAGAAACTTCTGGAACGAGCAGGAAGTAAAAATTTAGGGAGCTGTTTTTGATTGAGACATCCTGTTGGTCTTCTGTCTCATAGAGGGAAGAGATAATCGAGCCCTTGCGGCGCTCAACCAGATGTTCTGAAAGCTGCAGACGGCCCGGCTGGCAATCCAGGATGATAGTTTATTAAGAAAAGAAATATGCCCGTTTGGGCTCCAGTCTCAAGCTGCTATCTTGTTCTTGGCGATGAACTTGATGAGGTCCGGGTTAAGTCTGGTCTTCTGTTGAATCTTGTCTGTTACGTCGTCCATGTTTGTACCACTGGAAGCCAGGGATTGGATCTCCTCAATGGTCGCGTCTTCAATGGTGAAGTATTCATCCAAATCCTTTCTGTGACCCCACACATCGCCCAGGAGAAGTTCAATGCCTTGCATGTCCAGGAAAACCTCAATTGCGTTGGACATGGTCTTCATGTAAGAAGTAGGAACTTGTACCATCTGCAAGCGAGGGGCTTTCTGAATCAAGTTGAGGAAGTCCACATTAGATGCTCTGAATGCCATATGAACTGCTTTCTCATTCGATCTTATCGAATTGATCTCTTCGCGGGAACTAATTATTCGTATCTTCATGACATATCACCTATACTAAGTTTGTTATACCTTATTAAAACAATAACGTATATAAGTTTTTCTATTTTTTGATATTAAGGCATTTAACTATGTAAGCGTCAAAATCCAATTTAAGTCTGGCGATCTTTTACTGAGAATTGGGCTAAATATTTCGTAAATATAGAAAATTATGCATTAATTAAGTTATATGCGCTTTTCTATTATCATTTGCATTGGAAAGAAGAAGAATTATGATAAAAAAATATTGAGTGATGAAACTATTTATTCTTGCCTGGCAGATTCCTCTCAAATTGCCAGCCCAGTCTTCCTATAGAATCTTATGCCAGAATTTACACCCATCTACTCTCTCTTTTCGGTCGCGAGTTACCGCCCCATTTTAGCAGTATCCTGAGAACTCTGGCGAGACTGCATTCTGCTCTGATCCAATCCCTGTCTGTGGATGTCGTCAGACCAATCGCCTCTGAGTATCTTTTAGTGATCATGCGTCTTCTATGCAGTTTGGTAGGGCAGCAAGAACAACCTCATGGCTAATGATTCCTGACAGAGATCAATCCTTCTTAAATACCATTTCGGAAGTTTGCGAGCGGTTTCAGTTTTATGATGACATTCCTTTCCCGGCACAGATCCGTGGATTTCTTCCTCATCAAATGTTAATATGGAAAAGGAGAATGGGAAGAGTTTTCAAAGATATTCTTGATAACGATGTTGGTTATTTCTTTAGTTCCATAAATTGCCTAAGAGCTGGGATTGGCAATTATGAACCCCCAACTTCCAGCTTTAGCCCAAGCCGCATTTGCTTTGCCTAACGGCGGATATAGCTCGATGATCCGGTGACTCTTCTCCCACGATATTATGCCACCAATCGCTGTTCCTTTATCCGGTTTGCCTGCTTACAGCTCTCAAATCCAGCTTTGTGGTCTGGTTTCTGTAAACCATGACTGAAGAGGGTATCACGCTGTAACCTGATGACTCCGCCCCGATGCTGTGTTGTGCCGGCAGGACTTTTACTTTGTAATTGCCAAGGGCGTCTGTCATTATTCCCGTAGGATTATAATCGACAGTTATCTCGGCAGAAGCCACTCCTGCACCGCTATTCTGGTCATATACTCTGCCACCAACGAAGCCGAAATCCTCTTGCGAAACATTGTTTGCGGATGGCGTTACCAGGGCACCCGCGCGGACGGCTTCCTGGCCTGCAGCCACGTGGATGCTGCTCAGCAGGCTCTCAGTAATATTCTGGGGATATGTTGAGGCGATTTTCACCAGCACTGTGCTGACAGAGACCGGGCCACACGCACAGCCCTTGCTATCCAGCCAGTACTGGGCCTGGTAGAACATGGATCTAGAAGGTGCATTACCCATGCTTGTGAAAGGCATTCCAGAAAGCCAGAAACCGTTCATGTTGTCTATGAGCATCTTCTTTGGAGCAGTGACGTTGATGCCTCTGAGAGCCATTCGAAGCCCTGCAGTCTCCTCGTTCACTTCCAGAGTTGAGGTTGTAAGGTTGTTGTACTGAGTTATGCTTATGGATGCACCAGTCGTATTATTCGTTGTTATCACTAGCGGATAGACGGTTGCAGTTGGATAGACTGCAGGATTTTGCGTCTGGATCTGGTAGCTTCTTCTCCTTTTGGGGCAGAGAAGAACTATCGAGAATTCACCTGCAGAGAGGGAAATAAGGGCAAAGAATGCGGCTTCCGGGTTCGAGCCAAGACCGATGATGAGATCATTGAGCATGCACGTATGCATCAGAAAATTACTCATGGCGTGAAGGAGATATCGCCTGATCTGGAAAAGAAAATCAAGGCACAAATTAGATCCGTATCTGCAGACGGTCACCAGTTTTGACGTTGTCTACATATTAATCCTCGTAATTGGGATCGCAGGACTCAGCTTGTCACCATTCATACTATACCGCATGCGCAAACCGAACTGGAACCTGCACCACCCGGACGCGAGTGACGCGGTTGCCCCGCATCCATAGTCGTAGGATGACAAACCCAGGCTCCCAATTTTTTAAGCATATAAGGCTGCAACATGAGGATTAGTGTGGCAATAGGCATCTTGCTTCGCGAAGGAAAGACGATACGATTAGCCCCGTTTTCGTCTCTCCTTTGCTTGAGCAATGGGAAGCTCATTGGTCAAACCGCCTACGAATTTTAGGCGACATCCTGCACGGTTAGGGTAAAGGCGGCGTCTACAAGCCAAAATCTCAACACCTAGGATTGGATGACATGACCAAAAAGCTAAATTCGATTAAATTGTAATAAAATGATAGTGATTTACCATGAAGAGAGATGATTTCATGAAGAATATCCAGGAGTGCGAAACCTTTGGCAATTTCGATCAAGGTCTTCTGGATCAGGCTGCAGCGATGTTTGAAAAATGGGGTTTTCTTGCACATGACCCGGGCCTGTGGGCTAAGACGGATAGTGAGCATCTATTTGGCGATTTCGGCCTGAATGATAAAGCCGATGACAACGATGCAATTAAAAAGCAGAAGAAGGCTCTGCGCTGCATATCATCCAAGATAATAAAGACCCAGATAAAGAAAGATGATGCTGTGGGGATAATGAAGAACTTCAACAAAATAGGGGAACCCGGCTTTAGATGGCTGCAATGAGAAATTCATCGAGACCGGCCTGCAAAGCCCCAGGCTTGTCTTTTTGGCTAAAAACGCAGTATCTTTCGACCCTTCGATCTAATCCCGCATAATCTGGTATAATCCAGTATATATGTAATTATTGGCGGATATAATATGGCAATATTGGACGCGGATATGTCTCAGAAAGCTATTGGAAAGGATTATCTGACGATGGATGATGTCACACTGGAGGATAAAAGAGTACTCGTAAGGGTAGACTTTAACTCACCCATGGACGCTGAAGGCAACATCCTGGACGATAGGAGAATTAAGAGCCATTTAGATACGTTGCGATCCCTGGAGCACTCCAGGGTAGTTCTGATGTCTCATCAGAGCCGGCCTGGAAAGAAGGACTATACCACCCTGGAAGCTCATGCAAAGCTGGCGACAGATCTTCTCGGAAGGACTGTGACCTACGAGGATGACATATTCAGCACCTGCGCAAGGAATGCTATAAAGTCTCTTGCAGAGGGAGAGATATTGCTCCTGGAGAACACGCGCTTCTATGCTGAAGAGACCCTGAACCGCTCTCCTGAGGAGCATGCCAAAAGCCAGATGGTTAAGAAGCTGTCTTTGCTATTTGACTTATTTATAAACGACGCTTTTTCTGTCTCTCACAGATCTCATTGTTCTGTGGTCGGGTTTACAGAAGTTTTGCCAAGTGTTGCCGGCATCCTTATGGACAGGGAAATTACGGCTCTGGATAAAGGCTTGAAGAGTCACGAACATCCAGCAGTTTTCGTATTGGGAGGAGAGAAAGCCAGCGACTCCGTCAAGGTCATTCTTAATATTCTCAAGCGTGATGGTGCTGATAGGATCCTTACCACCGGGGTTGTAGCTACAGTGTTCATGATGGCAATGGGCATCGATGTAGGCGAGGCTAACAGGAAATTCATTGAGGATCAGAAGTATCTGGACCAGATCTCGATCGCTTCAAAGCTTCTCAAGGAGTATTCAGGCAAGATCATCACGCCTGAAGACGTAGCTCTAAACAATGACGGAGAACGCGTGGAAGTCAGAGCGGACAAGATAAAGGGAGACCTCCCAATTGCCGATATTGGCCCCGAGACCATCGCAAATTACTCCAGGATTCTTGAGGATGCCAGGTTAAGCGTCTTTCACGGTCCTGCTGGTGTTTTCGAACTGGAGAAGTTCAGGCTCGGCACAGAAGAACTTCTTATGGCTGCAGCTAAGTCCAGCTACTCTATTGCAGGAGGAGGGCATACCTTAGCCGTCATTGATCGACTCGGCCTGGAATCAAAGTTCTCCCACGTAAGCATGGGTGGAGGCGCGAGCATAACCTATCTCTCTGGCGAGCCTTTGCCAGGAATCGAGGCCCTAAAAAATTCTGCAGCCAGATCTCGCAAGGGTTAAAAGGTCTCCAGGGATCCTTTTCTCCCCTCCTGCTGCACCTTTCAGTTCTCTCAAGCTATCTTGGGCGGCAGAGGCAGAAAAAATGAAAAAAAATTGTCAAAAAGGAGATGAAGCGTTTGAGTGTTGCATATCCACCTGGTCATCCAGGCATCCCCCCAACCTGGGCTTCAAGTGCAAAGAACGGCGTAGGTACATCCATTGCTCGTGAAAGCCGAATATGGTTCACTATCTCCCAGGGCATCGTCAGCGAGCTTTATTATCCGGAACTGGATCAAGCAAATACCAGGGATTTGCAGTTTCTCGTATCGGATGGACGCGATTTCTTTTCGGAGGAGAAATTCCAGACCAAACATAAGATTTCACCGATTGAGCAAGGAGTGCCGGCTTATAAGCTGACCAATACGTGTATGGATGGAAGATTTCGTATTGCTAAAACGATTCTAACAGACCCTCACAGAAATGTACTGCTGCAAAAGGTAGAATTCGAACCGCTTCGTGGAAGCATGGCAGACTATCATCTGTATGTTCTCTTGTCTCCGCATATCAATAACCGCGGATATGGAAACAGCGGATGGGTGGGTGATTATAAAGGAACGAAAATGCTGTTTGCTCAGCGTGAGAGTACATCGTTGGCTCTGGCTTGCTCCGCACCTTTTGTCGGTATGAGCTGTGGTTATGCTGGCATCAGCGATGGTTGGCAGGATATCAATTCTCATAAAAAAATGACTTCATACTATCCCGAGGCAAGGGATGGAAATATTGCGCTTACTGGGGAAGTGGACCTGAATGCTAGCGCGGGCAATTTTATCCTGGCGTTAGCCTTTGGTAAGAACCCGAATGAGGCAGGGCTACAGGCCAGAGCTGCTTTGCTGCAGAATTTCGATGATATTTTGGACAAATATATAGATGAATGGAAGTTTTTTCAGTCGAAATGCAATAACTTAGGCGATATTGGATCAAACGGATTTGATTATTACCGCGTTAGTACAGCGGTATTGAAGACTCACGAATCCAAGTCCTTCCAAGGAGCCTTGATTGCTAGCCTATCCATTCCCTGGGGCGAAGCTCAGGGCGATGACGATATAGGTGGATACCATTTGGTCTGGCCGCGGGATCTGGTAGAAAGCGCAGGAGGATTGCTGGCAGCAGGCAATGGGGAAGATGCTCGCCGCGTACTCTTCTATCTCATCTGTACTCAGGATGCCGATGGCCACTGGCCCCAAAACATGTGGCTAGATGGGAGGCCTTACTGGGGAGGCCTGCAGATGGACGAGACTGCCTTTCCGATACTACTTGCGGCTTCATTAAAGCGGATGGGGGAGCTGAAGGAAATAGATCCATGGCCAATGGTCTTGAGGGCAGCAAGCTTTCTGGTTCGAAACGGCCCTGTGACGCCACAAGATCGCTGGGAGGAAGAACCAGGATATTCACCATTCACCCTGGCAGTTGAAGTATCTGCACTTCTCAACGCTGCCGATTTTGCTGAAGATGCCAAGGATGCCGATGCGGCTAAATTCCTGAGAGAGATGGCAGATATCTGGAATGAAGGAATTGAACGTTGGACCTATATTCAGGATACAGAACTTTCAAGGAAGGTTGGAGTAGATGGTTACTATATGAGAATAACGCCTCCAGATGTCGCATCTGCAAATTCTCCCGCAAAAGGTTTTGTACCTATAAAGAACCGGCCTCCCGGGACTACCCTGGCTCCTGCTGCAAGAATTATAAGCGTGGATGCATTAGCTCTTGTTCGTTTCGGATTACGGTCTCCCCATGACCCGCGAATAATTAACACGCTGAAGGTGATTGATTCAGTTCTAAAAACAGAGACATCAACCGGACCTGTCTGGCACCGCTATAATCATGACATCTATGGTGAACATGCTGATGGTAGCCCTTATGATGGTAAAGGCATCGGCAGAGGATGGCCTCTTTTAGCAGGAGAAAGAGCCCATTATGAGCTTGCTGCAGGAAACTCTTCCGAGGCAAGAAGATTATTAAAGGTGATTGAAGCGCAAATGAGCCCAGGAGGGTTTATTCCTGAACAGGTATGGGATGCAGAGGACAAGCCCGGAAAAGGGCTAATAAATGGGAGACCATCGGGTTCGGCTATGCCGCTAGTATGGGCCCATGCGGAATATATCAAGCTGCTACGTTCTCTTCGAGATGAAAAGGTCTTTGATATGCCCATTGAATCCGCGCAGCGTTACCGGGAAAAGTGTGTCATTTCACCGTTTTCAAGCTGGCGTTTTAACAATAAATCTCGCTTCATCCAGGAAGGAAAAATTCTGCGAATAGAGGTTTTAGCCAAGGCACGTCTTCATTGGAGTGATGACGGCTGGCAGAGCATCCATGACCAGGAGACATTAGATTCAGGATTGGGGGTATATTACGCGGACCTTTCGACCAATAAATTGCATGCGGGGTCCAAGGTCGTCTTTACATTTTTCTGGTCTGAGGCAAGTCTGTGGGAAGGCATCAATTTTGAAATTGAAATCGCGCCTAAAGAAAAAAAATGAGATTGTTAGACATTAGACATACTCCTCTAATGGAATTCATTCTCTGCAGAACTGAGGGATACAAATGAAGAATGAGAATAAGGCTAAAGGGGAAGTGCTGCCTTTTGTCTACTTTGCTGTAGGGGTCGCGGCTCTCGGCGGCCTGCTCTTCGGATACGATACGGGCGTTATCTCCGGGGCGATACTGTTCATTACAGAGCAGTTTTCTCTATCAACCACCATGGAGGAGATTGTCGTCAGTGCCGTTTTAGTTGGCGCTGTTATTGGTGCTGTTATTGGAGGTGCTCTGGCTGACCGCTTCGGGCGCCGCAGGCTGATAATAATGGCTGGCATTATCTTTACGTTCAGCGCCATCGGTACGGCTCTGGCACCAACGGTTACATGGTTGATTATCGGTAGGATCGTTACGGGAATCGCTATCGGCATTGCTTCATTCGTATCTCCGATGTACATTGCTGAACTGGTACCGGCAAAAGTCCGCGGTGCCCTGGTGTCAGTCAACATGCTCGCTATTGCCACAGGCATCGTTATTGCTTACCTGACGGACTATTCACTGTCTGGCATCGGCATCCTGGGATGGAGATATATGTTTGGCCTGGCAGCAATACCATCTGTCATCCTGTCCATTGCAATGTGGCGGTTACCCGACAGCCCGCGCTGGTTGATCAGCAAGTCAAAGGTGGAAGAGGCGAGGCGGGTTTTACAACGTGTCCGGACTGAATCAGACGTAAGTTTGGAAATCAGGGACATCCAGCAAAGCATGGCAAAGCAGAGTAGCGGCTGGGCGACTGAACTATTCCGGCCTTCACTCAGAATGCCTTTGATTGTCGGCGTAGGGCTGGCTGTATTTCAGCAGATAACCGGCATTAACACCGTTATCTACTACGCCCCCACAATCTTCGAGTTTGCCGGCTTTAAAACTGCAGGGTCAGCGATACTGGCCGGAGCAGGTTTAGGGATAGTGATGTGGTGCGTTTATGTGCTGGCTATCTTCCTGATGGACCGCGTCGGAAGGAGGCCTTTGTTATTAATCGGAGTTGCCGGTCAGATTGTCGGCCTAGCTCTCTTAGGTGCTGCTTTCCAGTTCCAGCAGCTATCGAGTTTCGTCGGCTATATAGCCATTGGCAGCCTGACGATATATGCCGCATCCTTCGCTATTGGACTCGGGCCGGTCTTCTGGCTGATGATTTCCGAGATATATCCCTTAAAGGTCCGCGGTACTGCCATGAGCGTGGCAACAGTTGCCAATTGGGGAATGAACCTGGCGGTAGCCATGACATTCCTGACCCTGGTCGGGGTTCTGGGGCACGCGGGAACTTTCTGGTTATACGGTGTAATCGCGATCGGTGCATGGGTCTTCTTTTATCGTTTGGTGCCGGAAACCAACGGAAAAAGTCTTGAACAGATTGAAGAACACTGGCGAGCGGGAAAGCATCCCCGGGAATTATGAAACATGGAGGTGAGTCCCATAAAGCATGTCCAATTTAGCTGTTGCCTGACGGACAAGTCGGCAGATCTGCCGCATTTTTGGGAGCATACAGTTGGCAGCGGGCATGCCCCACTGGCGCTCCGCGCAGACTGGCAGCAGCAGTTACAGGAGTGCCATGAGCAACTTGGCTTTCTCCATACTCGCTTTCACGGGTTGCTGTGCGACGAGATGGGAACGCTCATAGATGAACGCGACCAGTTGCTCTATTCGTTCTTCAACGCCGATCAAATCTGTGATTTCCTCCTGTCGATCGGGATGAAACCGTTCGTCGAACTGAGCTTCATGCCGTTGACACTGTCCTCCGGCAGCAAGACTGTTTTCCATTACAGGGCCAACGTGACGCCGCCCAAAGATTACGCCCAGTGGGCAAAATTGATAAGCAAGCTGGCAACGCATTGGGTTGAGCGCTATGGCATCGACGAAGTCAGGACGTGGTTCTTCGAAGTGTGGAACGAGCCCAACATCAAGGCATTCTGGACAGGCACAAAAGCCGATTATTTCAAGCTCTATCGCTTTACCGCGCAGGCGATTAAAGAGGTGGATGATCGACTGCAGGTGGGCGGGCCCGCAACTGCGAATAACGAATGGATCACGGAGTTTTTGAATTTCTGCGAGGAGAACAACCTGCCAGTGGATTTCATTAGCACGCACCACTATCCTACCGATGCGCTGGGCTCGATTGGCGAAGATACCGAGACGCAGCTTGCTCACGGCCAGCGAAGCATTCTCCGCGCGTGGGCGCAGGAGACGCACCGCAAGGCGGGTGGAAAACCGCTCTACTACACGGAATGGAGTTCGTCCTCGAACCCGCGTGACCATCTGCACGATGAGCCTTACACTGCGGCCGTCATCATCAAGACCATGATGGAGGCCAGAGGGCTCGTGCAGGGGTACAGCTTCTGGACGTTCACGGATATTTTCGAGGAGAACTACATGCCTGCAATCGCTTTCGAGGGCGGCTTCGGCCTGCTTACAATGCAGGGGGTCGCTAAACCCTCTTACCGCGCCTTCGAGCTGTTGCACCGCCTTGGCTTCGATGAATTACCCGTAAACGGGGTGCACGAAACGGTGGATGTCTGGGTCGTGCGTGGTCATGACGCGGTTACGATTCTGCTGACGAACCATGCACTGCCACGGCATTCGATTGAGACCGAATCTGTTCACGTCCAACTGACAGGCCTTCTGTCGCCGCAGAACGTCTATATCGAGCGCATCGATGACAATCACGCAAATGCGAAGCGGCTCTGGATTGAGATGGGTTCGCCTTCCCTTCCTACGAAGCGGGAAGTCGAACAGTTGCACGTGGCATCCCAAATCGTGCGCGAGCCCATACAGTGGAGGTACGAGGCTGAAACACTCCACCTGGAGCTTGCCATCCCGCCGCATGCGATCGCTGCCATCACTGTGGAGTTGGCGCCGAAGCGACTGAGCAGAGATTCTCAAACATGAATGATCCAGAGGTCAGTCCAGAAGTGATGAAGGCGCTGCAACGCAAGGCGTTCGACTACTTCGTTTACGAATCAAACCCGCTTAACGGCCTGGTTGTGGACAAGACGCGGGCAGGAGCTCCGGCGAGTATCGCGGCCGTCGGGCTGGCGCTGTCGTCTTATCCCGTCGGCGTAGAGCGCGGCTTCATCAACCGCGCACAGGCAATCGAGCAAACCCTGGCGACCTTGCGCTTTTTCCGCGACAGCGCCCAGAGCACCGATCCCGACGCGACCGGCTACAAAGGTTTCTATTATCATTTTCTTGACATGGTCAGCGGAAAGCGCGTCTGGAAGTGCGAACTGTCCACGATCGATACCGCTATTCTCCTGGCAGGGATGCTGACGGCGGCAGCATATTTCTCGGACAGCACCGACAAGGAACGCGAAATCCGCGAGCTCGCCGATGAATTGTACCTGCGCACCGATTGGAATTGGGCCCAAAACGGCGGTGTAACCGTTACGCACGGTTGGAAACCCGAAAGCGGTTTTTTACCGTACCGCTGGCAAGGCTATGACGAGGCTCTGTTTCTCTATCTGCTAGGCCTCGGCTCGCCGACGCATCCGTTGCCGAAGAAAAGTTATGTCCTATGGACTTCAACTTACGAGTGGAGAAAGATCTACGGTCATGAGTTCTTGTACTCTGGGCCTCTTTTTACACACCAGATCTCTCATATCTGGATCGATTTTCGCGGAATCCAGGACGACTATATGCGCGGCAAGAGCATTGATTATTTTGAGAACAGCCGCCGCGCGACCTATGTCCAGCAGCAGTATGCGATTGACAATCCCGCTAAATTCGACGGCTACGGCTCAAAGTGCTGGGGCATCACAGCGAGCGACGGCCCCGGGCCGGCGACGCGCACTATCAGAGGACGCGAGCGGCAGTTCTTTGGCTATGTAGCGCGCGGTGTGCCAACCCCTGACGATGGAAGCATCGCCCCCTGGGCGGTAGCTGCTTCAATCCCTTTTGCACCTGAGATCGTGCTGCCTGCACTTCAATACTTCGAGAAGCTGAAGCTGCGCGAGAAAGATCCCTACGGCTTCAGAGCCACCTTCAACGCCACTTTTGCCGACCGATCCGATCCGTCGCAATCGTGGGTATCCCCATTCCACTATGGTCTCAACCAGGGGCCAATCGTCTTGATGATCGAAAATTACCGATCCGGCCTGCTCTGGCGTCTCATGCGCCAATGCCCATATCTCGTCACGGGGCTTCGCCGGGCTGGTTTTTGCAGTGGTTGGCTCGGGGCAGGCGATACGGCAAAAGTGGATTGATTTGGCCATTGACCCACCTCCGGCATGATGGATCCTGGTGATTAAGAGATCTTCTTAGATAATTAGAAATACATTCAAGGCGCAATATGATCTATGGCTAATTCTAGTAAGCAATACTCACTTAGCCTGTTTTCCTTTGCTATGATTACAGCAGCTACAGTGATTAGCATAAGGTCTTTCCCGACGGAGGGAATCATCGGCTGGCAACGATTCTGTTCAACGTGCTTGCAATAGTGATCTACCTCATCCCATGTTCGCTAGTGTCTGCTGAGCTTGCAACCGGCTGGCCCGGCAAGGTGGTGTATACGTCTGGGTGAAGGAAGCCTTCGGAGAAAGGTGGGGCTTCACAGCCAGCTGGATTCAATGGTTCCAGATGACAACCGGTTTCATTGGCATTCTTGCCTTCATCGCAGGCACGCTGGCTTACCTTTTCGCGCCCTCACTGGCCAGCAACAAGACCTTTATCTATCTTGTAATATTGGTCGTGTGGTGGGGTGCCACGATTCTAAACTTTAGGGGTTTGAAGACCTACACCCGCTATACGACTTTGTTTGTCATTCTCGGGACGTTCATTCCCATGATGGTACTCATAGTCGGCGGCCTGTGGCTTGTGAGCACCGGGCACAAGACCCTGATCCCGGTCTTCCCGACGTGGTCCAGCCTAGTTCCCAGTTTTACAAACCTCAATCAGTTTTCGCTGCTGGTGACCTTTGTATTCGTCTACATCGGCATCGAGGTGAGTGCCGCGCACGCGCAGGAGATGAAGAACGTAAAGAGAGACTACCCTCTTGCCATACTCATCATCGGGCTAATCATGGCGGTAAGTGCCATCGTGGGCTCCGTAGTGGTGGCTTGGGTCGTCCCGGTAACGCAAATCAGCCTGATCGCTGGCCTAATGCAGGCGTTCAATTCCATCTTCGGTTCTAGCCTATCATGGGTCGCAACCTTGATGGGGATTCTTCTCATAATTGGATCAATCGGCGAAGTTATAGCCTGGGTATACGGACCCGTCAGAGGACTCGGCAGAGCAGCCGCCGAGGGGATGCTCCCACCATTCCTCCAGAAACATAACGAGGCCGACGTCCCTGTGAACATGCTGATACTCCAGGCAGTATTGATCTCGTTCTGGGGCGCGGTCTTTGTTCTTCTCCCAGGAGACGTGAACTCTGGCTATTGGATGATATTCGCGCTTACCACTTCCGTCTATATCGTGATGTATTTCCTGATGTATATGGCCGCCATAAAACTGCGTTATTCGCAGCCAGACGTTGAAAGGCCGTTCAAAGTTCCAGGCGGCAAGATTGGGATGTGGATAACCGCAGGGTGGGGATTAGCCGCCATCGCCTTTATTTTCGTAGTATCGATGATACCGCCCAGCCAGGCCACCGTTTCCTCGACAAGCGTTACAGTGTTCGAGACTTTCATGATACTTGGAACGATTGGGGTGTCGATTGTCCCGTTGATCATATACCGGTTCCGTAAGCCAAGCTGGGTCCCCAAGGATCAGCGGAAGAAGGTAACGGAGAGATAGCGTAGTGTCATGCTTTGCGAGGCATGACGAGGAATGAAGTGAGATTATGCCAAAGAAAGAACCCGAACGGGAAGAAGCCGTGGATGAGATGCCTGTGAAAGTGGAAGCCCTTTTCATGGGTCCGAAGTCCGAGAATCAGAAGTACTTCAAGGAAATGCTGGACTTTCTCATGGACGAACACATTCACTGGCGCAGAGACTTTCATCCAGAGGATAGTGCCGTGGTAACTCCCGAGGAAATGCGCGACGAGCAGTTCCAGAAGACCCTTGACCGGACGACAGAAATACTCCTCGAACTCTCAGCCAAGCTCAAGAACTCGTCAACCCCCTGGTTCTCGACGCGTTACCTGGGGCACATGAATTCCGATACACTGATGGTTGCAAACCTTGCCTACATGGCCACTGTATTGTACAATCCCAACAATGTAACATACGAATCTTCGACTGCTACATCTCCGATGGAAATCGAGTGCGGAAGAGACTTTGCGGTTCTGCTGGGATACGACCCCGAGAGATCTTGGGGGCACGTGACAACAGATGGGACCGTTGCTAACTACGAAGCTCTTTGGCTGGCAAGGAACCTGAAATCGTTCCCCATTGGCTTGAAGGAAGTAAAACCCAATCTCTTGCAAGGAATGGATGAGTGGCAGCTGCTCAACCTGCCCGCAAAGGACGTGCTTGACTTGATCGACACGGCCAAGAAGGCCGGCGTCTTCGAAGAGGCTTTCGAGGCCTCGGCCAGGGGGGTGGGTGCGGGGTATGGAAAGCTGGGCAAGGTGATTGTGCCGCAGACCAGGCACTACTCCTTAACCAAGGCAGCGGATATACTGGGTATCGGGCAGAAGAACTTTGTCAATGTACAGGTCGATTCCAGATTCCACATGGACGTCGGGTTGCTGGCCAAGACCATAGATGGATTTGTCGAGCAGAAGATTCCGATCCTCGCCGTGGTCGCCGTCGTGGGGACCACCGAAGAGGGCCAGATCGATGAAATTTCGGAGATCGCAAGGCTCAGAGATGAGTATGAGGAAAGGGGCGTCTCATTCTACTTCCATGTCGATGCTGCCTACGGCGGGTACTCGCGAGCGCTATACCTTGACGAAAACAATCGATTCATGGGCTACGAAGAGATGAAGAAGAAGATTCGGGAAATTGGAGCTATGGCGTCTGGCTCCGATTACCCTACGAAGAAGCTATGGGAGGACTATCGTGCCATTCCGTCTGCAGACTCCGTCACAATTGATCCACACAAGATGGGCTATGTTCCCTACGCAGCAGGCGGTATCGCGATTAAGGACAAGCGGGCTCTCGGTCTGATTTCATACTACGCAGCTTATGTCTTCGATAACAAGGGAGACCTCTCCACGAACTTCGGCAGCGTTATCCTGGAGGGATCAAAAGCCGGAGCTACTGCGGCTGCAGTCTGGGCGGCGCATAGATTGATTCCTTTGAACGTGACAGGCTACGGGCAGATTATTGGCCGGAGCATTGATGGCGCAGAGCAATTCGCAAAATCCATAAACTCCGTGAAGACACTGGAGGTCGGCGGCAAAGAGTTCGTGGTGCAGCCGCTGCTCGTCGACCCAGACTTCAACATAGTATGCTACGCTTTCAACTTCAAGGCAGGCACGAGCCTCAAAAAGATGAATGATCTGAACGAGAAGATCTACGACGCCACCTCATACAAATCAGGTCCGGTCTATTCTGACGATTGGATTACATCGAAGACTGAGTTGAATGTCAAGGATTACGGCGACGCTCCGCTGGATTTCGTAAAGAGGCTGGGCATACCTGAAAAGGAATGGCGCCGCACTGGCAAAGTCTATGTCCTCAGGAGCTGCATACTGCACCCCTGGATCGCCAACAGAAGCACATATCCGGCGAGATGGGCTGAGTATCTGGAGTTCATGAAGAGGACACTGCAAACGGTAGTGACTTAGGGTATTGCTGACTCTGCTCGCGCGCATTCATGGTTGCGGCCTCACTTAAAGCGTCGACTTATCGATTTAGAGTAATCAGCCAGCTTTCCCATGGGGTCCCAGGGAGGGAGCACTACAGGTTCGCTATCCAGCACCTTGAGTAGCACTTCCCCGAGATACTTTTTCCTCACAACGACTTCGTAGATATACTGGTCAAACCACTCGTCCATCATGTACATGTATCCCTTGTTCCCTATCTTAGAGCCCCAGCTGTTCTCCACCCGCCACTTCCTTGGCTTACCCTGATCATCGAGGTCTACTCCCGTTATCACCATGGCGTGAGTCATCTCGCTATCCCCATAGTCTAATCTACCGGCCTTATCCAGTCTGAACTTGGTTTCGAGCAGAGATTCGTAGTCGTATATATTTAGGTCCATGGCACCTAATTCCTTTTGCAGCATCTTCCCTACGTCGCAGCCGAACCATACTGCGTGCCTGTCTTTTATCATGCTAATTGCTGCATTCTTCATCGTGAACATGTCAACGTTCAGGTAGCGGCTATCTTTGCCTTCTACCACGTTACCGAGAAACATAACGGTATAGATTTTGTTGAAGGGCTTGTCACTGGTAGGGGCGTTTATGAGGCTCACCATATCTTCTAAGTTCATGCCAACATACTCGTCGAAGAAGCTCTGGGGAGTCATCTTCCCGCGCCTGTGGAATTCATTATCCTTATCCCTCCATTCCCAATAGAACTCTTGAATCGGGGTTCCCAGGTGGATGCAGAGCATCCTGTAGAACTCCTCCAGGAATGCTCCTTTCTTATATCTCAGCTCCTCAGGAGGAGAGCTCTTCATCTCTCTGAGGTCCTTCGCATATTCCCTCAACTTGGAGGTAAGGAGGGTGTTCATCGCATCCGAGTTTGAGCTGTTATAGGTCTCGGGCATATACGTCTTCGGTAAAACGCCGTACTTCTTGACGAGGTTGACGAACATATTCCACTGGCCTCCGTCTGATAGAGGATCTGCGAGGAGCAGGCTGACCACTCTACCGTCTAAAGGCTCATCCATCGTCTCGATCACGTTTTCCAGGAAGTAGTTCGCCTTCTCCAGTTTGTCCCAGAACATCTGGTATGTCTCTGAGAGTTCGAACGTCTTGAGGTTCAGCTTTCTCATGGCCTCCAGGGCAAGGAGGCTCAGCCCTGAGAAGAGCCAGCAACGCCCAGACTTTTCTTGATTGGTTGCATCGGGCGAATCGATTAAATCACTAAACGTGAAGTTCATCCTGTCCACTTCGCTCCTCTGAAGCGTCACGGAAGCTATACCGTTTCGGGTCACCGAGTTCATCGCCATTATGTTCTTTGGGTCCGCGTAGAAGGATGCGGAGAATTTCCTCAGCTCATCTTCACTAAGGAACTTGTTCAAAAACATCACCTCGCAACAAACTGATTCGAACGAATTATATAATCAACCTTCGCATCTTGTGATTTGTCGAAGACGAGCAGCTCCTGGGGCTCCCCTCCATCATAGTGGATGATACATATTTTGCGGCATAAGCCGTCCCCGTTGAAGCTATCCCCTTGATCTTTCCTGAAGGAGGGCAGGAGGGTTGGTTTATCTAATGCATTCAGATATTTTCGAGTGTAATTGTTAAAGGCTCTAAATTTTGTATTATATCCCTGACGGGAGATGTTTTTTTAACATGTTCGTACAGTTCGCTGATCTTCTCTTTTGATGCATCGCTCTTTATCCTGCAGGTTACCTTGATGCTCTGATAGCCGGGTCTGACATCATCAGATATACCGAGGAATCCCCTGAGGTCAAGATCGCCTTCTGACGATATGTCTAGCGACTCTAAGTTGATGTTGCGTGCTGCCGCACCATAAGCAAAGCCAACTGCCAGACATGAACCGAGGGCTGCCAGAATTGTCTCCACCGGATTGGGGACCTTGTTAGTCCCGAGTAAAGCCGATGGCTCGTCACATTCTATTACAAAGTCTCTGATCTTTGTTTTGGAATACGCTCCATTGACCCACTTGGTATTGGCCATAAATTTGACCTGGGCCTTCTTTGGATCTTCCGTTACTGCTTTAACCGTTTCTGCTAATTTTTCGACGTCCACGCCATTTCTGATCATACTCATGTACATTCACCTTTCTCGATGCTTGGATGCGAATTGATCTCATTGCATAAAATCGCTGTTTTGCGATTAAATTCCTGCACGAGCTCTTTCAAGAACGGCTCAAGTCACATCCCTCGGCATGACTAGCGTCCCCTGCACGAATATCCGGTCCTCTTCGCCCAGGGTACCGCTATGTGCATCGTATCTCATGGTAATCCCCATTTCTGTCTGGAAGCATGAGGGGGGTCGAGGATCAGAGCTCCGACGTCCCCCGCAGCTATTTCTATCAATTGATCAACGCATCTTGGAGTGACAAAGCTCTTTTTGTCTGCATAATTGTGGACCAATTGAGGATATCGCGATGCGATTTTGATCCTTAAGTACCTTCTATTGAAGGGAGAAAATGGCGACGAATTTACCATCAGAACGATTTCGGGCTAAATTCGTTCTCCGGCCGCTCTTTTTATTCGCCAGATCTCGCAGTCAACATCCACTATCTACTCATCATATTCTTATCAGGTTGTTCCCGCCAGTTTGGTAGTCTGTGCTGTAACCCTGGAAAGCTCATAAGCCACTCATGCACTTCTTCTTCGCTTTTTCCTTGTGAGACAGCCCACTTCCTGATCTGATCCTCGTGCCATTTGTTAACTGCCTGCAACACCGGCTCCGGATCAAATCCGTGTGTTTTGATGTACTCCTCACGAGTCATCTCCTGCATGTTTCCATCTACGTATAATTTCGTGGCCTGGTCTGCCATCAACCTCTCTCCTGTGGGCATATCGGCCTGGCTGATGCATACATCCTCACAGTAAACCAATCCTTCATCCTCTTTCGCCTGCTCTATTCGAAAAGGCTTTCCGCAACCTGGACAAACTCCAATCATCTATACACCTCAATATCTAGAAATTCTCTAACTATTATGTAGTTCCTTGATTTATATATCTTGTCGTTTCTTATTCTAGAATTGCTTTACTGGACTTCATCATTTCGTTTCTCGAAGGATTCGCAGGCCCTTCAAGCCTCAAAGAGAGACTGAGCTCTCCTGTGGTGTTCCAAGCTTTCTCTGGCATTCTTTTCAGACTTGGTTGGCAAGCCCGATGCAGAAGCGGATTTTCTCATAGGCCGCTAAAGCTTTTGGCGCCGGTATCAAGCGATATATGGGTCTAGGAAATGGGCTTGGCAGGTCCCGAAAGCCGCAGAGCTATGGAATCCGCTGATTTTCGCCGGCAGCACTTATTTTTTAGGCCACCCAGGTTAGCCAAAAGGATAATAAGCGCGAGCCTAAAAGAATTAAAAGTGGATAGAAGGATCGCACTCGTATTTGTGCTGATGCTTGCATTTGCCATATTGCTCTCCTATGCAGCAGCCAAGTTTCCAGTCTTGCCCTTAGACCTGAAGGCCTATGAGGAGTTGAAAGAGCAAGGGAGCCCGCTTTTCGACAGTCTAATGACATGGGTTAGCAACCTTGGCGAACTGGCGATTGCGATGACACTGACCACCATCGCTATGTTGATTTTTGCCGTGCGGCGAAAATGGTTGGAGTCGATCTTCATACTTGTGTCGACCAGCAGCGTACTTGTGGCTTTTGTGCTGAAGGAGCTCATCCATAGAACACGTCCATTCCCTGTGGCTCAAAATGTCACCGGATTCTTTCAGAGCGCTAACCAGTACAGTTATCCGAGCGGGCATGTACTATTTTTTGTCGTTTTTTTCGGGTTCTTCGCCTACCTCGCATGGATACATTTTACGGGGAGGGGCCGTGTTATCGTCATCGCTATTTGCGGTGTGTTGATCGTGCTAATCGGACCGTCACGTGTATTCCTGGGTGCACACTGGGCGAGTGATGTTTTGGGAGGCTATATCATCGGCACGCTATGGCTATTCCTTCTGATCCTTGCCTATCAAAGGGCAAGACATTTGAAGTTATCTTAATCCCAAAGTCAATCATAACAGCATCACCCTCCACAAATCATAAGGTCCCGATATCAGTAAAATCAATATACCATAAAGTATATATGCATAAGAACTAGTCAATGGAGAGCTATGCCCAAGACTACATTGACCTTATCTGAACCGGTGGCCAAAACCCTGAAAGTATATACCGTACAGGCCAAAAGCAGCATGCGTGCTCAAAGCCAGGTAATCGAAGAGGCATTAAAAGAGTTCTTTGAGAATCATGGCATTAAAATCGAGCAGTAATTTTCTTTATATGTGCTTGCTCTAGCGCATCAGTCCATCATCTATAGATTTATATCGCCATATGAAGTGCCCCGATCATTGCATTTAATGGCAAGGTCCAAGCTGAAAAAAATGAGAGCCGCTTTCTATTCCGGCCTTAATACATGGCACGATCCACCCCCCTGCTTCTCAAAGTAGTCCTGATGGTACTCTTCAGCTTCATAGAAAGGCGATGCAGGAACGATTTGGGTTGTGGCTTTGTTTATATAGGATCCTTTCCGGTCAAACTCCTCTTTTGATTTTTCGGCGGCTTTCTTTTGCTGTTCGTTGTGGTAAAATATAGCGGAGCGGTACTGTGTGCCGACATCAGGACCCTGGCGGTTGGGTGTGGTTGGATCATGTATCCTCCAGAATAGGGAGAGCAGTTCTTCATAAGATACGATCCTGGGATCATATTTTATCAATACCGCCTCTGCGTGACCGGTAATCCCGGTGCAAACCTGCCGGTAGGAAGGATTGGGAACGGTTCCGCCAGTGTAGCCAACTGTCGTTTCAATTACTCCCGGGACCTGTTTGAAGACTGACTCCACACCCCAGAAACAACCGGCTGCAAAGGTGGCCAGCTCGTAGTTCGGATCATCCTTCTTGGTGCTCTCGGAGGATGATTCTTTAGGCTCATCCTTATCAAATAGGCTCAAATATTCGCCATAACCCTCTTTTTCCAGATCTTCTTTCGGTATGAATCGCAAGGACGCAGAATTTATGCAGTAGCGCATCCCCGTCGGCTCCGGGCCGTCATCAAACACATGCCCCAGATGAGACTTGGCTTCTTTGCTGCGGACCTCCACACGTCTCATATTGTGGCTGCTGTCAACATCTTCCACAATATTGTCCTCCTTCAAGGGCTTTGTGAAACTGGGCCAGCCAGTTCCAGAATCGAACTTGTCCTTGGAGCTGAATAGAGGTTCACCTGAGACCACATCCACATAGATGCCCGGTTTTTTATTGTTCCAGAACTCGTTCTGAAAAGGCGGCTCCGTACCGCATTGTTGCGTCACACGATACTGTATCGGATTTAATCTCTTTTTGAGATCATTATCTGAATCTTTCGTATTCATAAGCGCTCCTCTTTCAGGATCTTATACAGGGGCTTTTGGAAATTCGATTTTACACGCGAAACAGCGAAGAGCCATTCTTTACCGGCTTTATTTGAAATGAAATCTCATTTCATCAGATGAAGAGAGTGACCATTGGATCGTAGGTCAAGACAGAGCATGACTATCGAATTGTACTATTTCTCGATATTGGGATAAATTCTTTTGGGATCGGGATCTTTCAGACAAAAAGTTAAAAGATATGCATTGGCGTCAGGATTTCTTGATTTGCCAGATCTGCTTCTTCTCGGAACAACCCAACTTGATGAAACTCAATTTCATGATATCGCTCGAGATCCATTACCTTTAAATCTTCCTAAAGCATTATTATTGCATAATATAGTTTTGGAGCTGGTGAAAGAATGACGGGTACAATAGACGAATACAAGCGGCTCTTTCGAGCGGCTACGGTTTCCGACCAGATGAAACTGTTCCAACTTCACATCGTAATCTATCTGGTAGTGAACATAATTTGGCTGGCCCTTAATATGATGGGCACAGTAAAGATTGATCCGCTCTGGGCGGTATACTATCCTCTGGTTGGATGGGGGCTGCTGGTAATTGTGCACTACTGGTTCTATGTACGCGGCGCAGAGAACCTGTGCCGTCTGAGGGAACAGATGGTGGAGGCAAAGATCCAATAGGACCTATATCAAAAGCCCGGGCGGAGCTGTTTTTCCGTGAAAGCGATTTTCATGGGAGCTACAGCTCCTCTTTGCCCATTTTTCTTGAATCTCTCTCTTTCAAAAGCTCAATCAACACGGAGAATACGGCCGCCTCCAGTGGATCGTCCAGTGCATAGAAAGCCTCGCTGGAATGAGTTCTGGCCATCCTTGCAAGCTCTTCTGCATAGCTCTGATCCTCCTTCTTCAGGGCCCGACCAGCCCTGACCCAGCGAGCAGAGACCTCCCGTACGCCCATGCGCACGCTCTCAAAACTTCTGCCCATCAGAAAACCTCCAGAGTAGTCTGGCCTGTCGAGCCCGTTTGCGCTTTTCGACTGCTCTTTGCAGAAGGCCTTGTCGCAGTGCGAGGTCCTTCGGCGAAGCAAAATACCCGGTCTGCATAATTCATCATCTTCTCCAAAAATGGGTCTGACTGAGGTGAATAGAGAAGCACGATGCAGCTCTTCGAAGCTTCTCTCATCGCCCTGGATACGTACTCTACCATCTCTTCCGCGTCTTCGTAAAGAAGAGGATCGTGCTCTAAGATCACGAGCGTGTGGCGGTTATCCTCCAGGACGGTCATCAGCTGGAAGACAGTAAAGGCCCTCCTCACCTCGATGTCCGTAAACCTGCGGTCCAGATCGCTCAAGATGCGGGAGTAGTTTCCGCAGACGTATAGGATCTGGAACCTCTGCAGATCGAGGTGGTCGTTGAGCGCCTCGACCAGCATCTGCACCGGAGCCACCAGGACATGGAAGGCTCTGTAGCCAAGGGTGATCGCAGGATGCAGTTCGAAGTCCATATGATTCCTTCTTTTCGTGGTAGAAGATAAGTTCGAGGAATGCGCGGAGCGAATGTGATTGTTGCCCTAAAAATAAACTTTATTTGTAAGATTGGCCCCACTTTAATGGACCTTGTCCTGGTAACTTAACAAATTAAAAATTTATATTTTTCTATAGTTTTAAACAACTCGTGGCAAAATTGAGTGGTTAACCTCTGACATTACTTTTATATATATGTCCATTTGCTTCCTAAACAACAGGCTCCAATTTCTCTACATGCTCCTTATTAAATATCTATATTTAAAAAGATATGATAGATCACAGATGTTCGCGAAGCCAAAATCTAAACAATTCTGAAATAATGAATTAAGTTACTGCAAATAGATAATTATCAAAAACTCATAATACATTTAAATAATTTCAAAAAAATATTTGCATATAATAACATGTTGAAAATTCTTGAATTAATTATGATGAGCTATATGAAATAGCATTCATCGGGGCTGCCAATGGTTTTTATTTTATAAATATACAATTAGAATATTAACTCGTTTAATTTTAGAGATTAGTACTTCAGATAAGTATAACTAGTATAATAAGTATCACTTAATTGTTTAAAATAAACAGTTCGACGGCTTTCGAAAAGAGAATCTCAAAAAGGAGGGGTGGACGTGGAGTGGTTGATATTCGCATTCTTGGGCACAGTCTTCTTTTCCGGAGCTGGGGTACTGGATAAGCTTCTCCTTAGCAACTGCACAAATGATTCCAAGGCCTATATCGTCTGCCAGGTTCTTGCTCAGCAGCTCTTTACCATCCCCGTGCTCCTGATAGCGGGCCCGAAATTTATGTACCCAGAATCACTGATTGCTCTGCTCTTCGGATGCCTGCAGATATTTCCGTCCTTCTTTTACATGAAAGCCTTGCAGACTGAAGAAGCATCGAAAGTCAGCGCCATGGAGTACGTGTATCCCGTATTTGTTTTCATAGGCTCCATCTTTCTCTTCGGAGAGGTTCTGGATCTGAAATGCTGCGTAGGCGGACTGCTGCTGATTGCCGGCACTCTCTTCCTCTCTTACAAGAAAAGTGGCGCCATCGTCAACGGTTCGAATAGCAGATGCCCAAAAATCCTGGCCGGTCTCACGACTCTATCGCTGACGATTAAGCCTTTCATGTCATACTGGATCTTAACCGCTATCTATTACCTTTCCCTCAAATATCTCCTTGTCTCCATGGATGAGTGGCATCTATATGCCTGGTCATCCATAGGCAGTCTCATTGTGGTCTTGCCCCTCTTGAGCCGGCAATCTATCCGCAGCGAAGTTACGGACTTCTTTGCCAGCGGGGGCATTGCCGTGGGAGCACTCATCTCTGAGGAGACGCTCCAATTCCTGGGGCTGATCTTCTCCATATTCGCCTATGCCATAGGATCGGTAACTCTGGTATCGAGTGTAGGAGCCCTACAACCTATACTGACAGTTCTCCTTATTCTGGGCCTGGGAGTCCTCGCGCCAAAGCTGGCGAAAGAGATGAATGAAAGTACCGATCGAAGATCATTGCTGCAAAAGGGCATCTCTTTCATGGTAGTAATGGTAGGGATATACTTTGTTAGCTGATGCCAGCCGCCGGTTGAGCGAAAGAGATAAGCCAAAAACACGCAATCAGAAATCAGAATTCCTGCAAAGCAATCTGATAGCACCGGAGAGCTCTCTCGCTAAAGCAGACCGCAATCACATCCATGTTGCTCTTTTCCAGGTAGGATATCATCTCCCGAAGGGCTATGCGACATGCTCGCTCCATAGGAAAACCATAGACGCCTGCGCTGATGGCCGGGAAAGCTATCGTCTTTATGCCGTGCAGCTCTGCCAGGGCTAGGCAATTTCTGTAACAACTGGCCAGAAGATCGTCCTCACCATTGTCTCCGCCGCTCCAGATCGGTCCCACTGTATGGATGATAAAGCGTGCCGGAAGCCTGTAGCCCCGGGTGATACGGGCCTCGCCCGTCGGGCATCCGCCAAGGATACGACACTCCTCCAGAAGTTCAGGTCCCGCAGCCCGGTGGATGGCTCCATCCACACCTCCGCCGCCCAATAGAGAGTTGTTGGCGGCGTTGACGACCGCATCCACATCTAATGTGGTGATGTCGGCCATCACCAGTTTAATTGCCCCTGCAATCTCTCTATCGTTCATATCCAGGCATTGCTTCCTGGAAGGGATTATAGTTTTACCGTTCGCCAACAACAGTGAGTCGTCGGGATCAGGCATTTTTCTTTACCTCTTCCATTAACATCAGAGCACCAGAGACGTTTTGACCGGGTTCCATGAGCGGCGCTAAGATCATGTGCAGAACGAGGCGTTTACCTTTCCGGTTGGTCGCCTCCAGGTCCAGTTCAGTGGTTTTTCCTTCGTCCAAAATCTTCCTTATGGGAGCCGTGAGCTGCTCTACAGGCAGACCCATGTCCTGAACAAAGAAGCTCTTACCCAGGATGTCTGCTGCTTGCAGACCCCATAACTCTTCAGCTTCATGGTTCCAGCTTAAGATACAACCATCTTTGTCGACCAGAACGAATCCTCTATGGAGGCTTCCAAGTATAGAATCGAGAAGGGCGTTCGTAAGGTTGAGATCGTCTGAACGCTGATTGAGCTCGTCATTTGTAGTCTGAAGTTCTTCATTGGTTGATTGAAGCTCTTCGTTTAAGGTCTCGAGCTCTTCATTTGTGGTCTGGAGCTCTTCCACTGAGGAATTGAACTCTTCGTTCATGGTAACCAGAACCTCATTGGTCGACTGCAGCTCCTGCTTTAAGCGCTCCTGCTCCTTTTGGAGGCTGTACCGTTCCGTCTCATCGGAGAAGACTATGCATAATCCAATTGTCGTTCCCTCGTCCTGCAGCAGAGGAGCTATCCCGATATCCAGGTACCGTGTCTCACCATCGGGCTGATACATCTCAACCTTCTTCTTGATAATTGGGCTGCGTTTTGAATATGCCTGCTCAATGAGATGTCTGAGCTCCGGATGAAGGCAAGAGACCTCCAGCTCACCAAAAGGTCTGCCCGCATCCAGAGGGGTCAGGCCTAAGAGCCTTCTCGCCTGTCTATTGGCAAAAGCGAGGTTGCGGTTCATCTCTAGAATTATCTGGGCGTTTGGAGCTACTTCGAAACACGCTTCATGAAGCCCGATCCTCGTAAGAGCGAAATGTTCCGAGGCTTTGGCTAATACTCCCTTTCCAGGAACCGGAAATCGTTCATGCGTCTCTGACCTCGGGATCTTCTCCAGGACGCGACACTTCACGCTGAAGGGCTTAAACAAACTCACATAACTTGAGCTGAGTTCTGCTCTTCCCAGGAATATGAATCCTGTGTCGTTCAGCCCAAAATGGAACTTGGCCAGAATCCTTGCCTGAGCCTCCGCATTGAAATACATGAGCGTATTTCTGCAGATCAGCAGGTCCAGATGAGAGATATGCGCATCCTGTATCAGGTCCAGGCGTCCAAAGATGATAGGTCTTCTGAGGCGGGCGATAAATGCATAGCTATCTCCTGAATGTTCGAAATACTTTTTGCGATACTCTTCAGGCACCGGCTCCATATCTTTTGCAGTGAATTTAGCGCCTCGTGCGTGAGCCAGAGCCAACTCATCTATATCCGTCGCAAAAATTTTGACTCTTTTTTTGAATTCCTCTTCACCAATAGCTTCATTCAGGAGCATTGCTACCGTATAGACCTCTTCCCCTGTCGCACAGCCCGCCGACCAGATCCTGATTACTTCATCCTTTTTCTTGGAGGCTATTATCTTTGGTATGATCTCTTTTGCCAGGTGGTCCCAGGTCTCTTTATCCCTGAAGAAGGATGTAACATTGATCAAAATCGTATCGAAGAGCTCTGAGAACTCATCCGGATGAACCTCCAAATAGTCCTGATAATTCTCATAATCAGCGACGCCGACCGCTTGCATCCGTTTCCCGATTCGTCGCATTAATGTGGGATATTTATAAATCCTTAAATCTACACCATGAACAATCTTCAGGAAATCGAGGAGCTTTTCGAATTTCTCATTATTGTTCGAGCCGTGATGATCAATTTTTTCAGCCAATTCATTTATCCCCCTTTCACCAGAAAAATAAGGGCCGAAGCTATCTTTTCCAAAGGAAGCACATAGTCAACCACACCTGTCTTGATGGCTGAATCAGGCATGCCAGGAAACTCAGCCGTCTCCTGAGCTATCACGATGCCCCCCATCTTATCGATCGACTGGACTCCATTCGATCCGTCTTTTCCTGTTCCTGAAAGAACTACTGCGATTGCCCGATCTTTGTAGGCCATAGCTACCGATTCAAAGAGCAGATCCGCCGAAGGTCGCACGAAGTGCACAAGCTCTGTGAATGATAAAGACAAAGTTCGATCGGGATTGACCAAAAGATGTCGGTCCGGTTTGGCTATGTAGACTCTGGACCTAATCAGTCTTTCTCCCTGTCTTGCCTCGTTAACTCGCAGGGTCGTATGCCTGGCTAGGATCTCTGCCATCTGGCTCGGATGCCTGGGATCAAGATGCTGAACCACGACAATCGAAACCGGAAAGTCTTTTGGAAGGCCCGATAAGATGGTGCATATTGATTTGAGGCCACCGGCTGATGCCGCCAATGCAACCACATCGAACTTTCCATATGAAGTGTTCAATTGTTCTCGCTTTTTTGGATTTTAGAAGTTACAGCTGGCCCCGGGCCCCGATCTTGTTCAGTTGCTCTGCCAGGGCCTCAAGTCTCACAGGCTTGCTGATATAGTCGTCCATTCCGGCTTCGAGACACTTCTCCCTGTCGCCTTCCAGAGCGTAAGCTGTAACTGCGATTATGGCGAGTTCGCTATCTGGCCAGCGCTTGCGGATAATCCTGGTGGCTTCCAGACCGTTCATCTCAGGCATTCTGACGTCCATGAGCACAACATCATAGGGCTGCCGTTCCAGTGCCTGCAGCACTTCAATGCCATTTGCTGCCACGTCTGCCCTGTAGCCCAGACGTTTGAGTATCTGCAGGGCCACCTTCTGGCTTGATACATTGTCCTCTGCCAGTAGGATCTTAAGATGACGGGTCTTTTCAACCTTATTGACCAAAGCCGCACGGGCCGATTCTCGGGACTGCTGGATGACGAAGATATTTATCAGAACCTTATGCAATTGAGATGGTTTGATGGGCTTGAACAGGTAGGCATCAAAGAAATCAGGATCCACGCGCTGACCCATAGAGGTCAACATAACCAGTGGAATGGACTTGTTATATTTTCTGATCTTCTTTGCCAGCGTCAATCCATCCATCTTTGGCATGCTCATATCGAGGATAGCTACATCAAATGTGTCTCCTCTTTGGATCCAGCCCAGGGCTTCCTTGCCCGAAGCTGCGATAAGAGGCGACATGCCCCAGGAATAGGCATAGGCTCCCAGGATATGGCGGTTGGTCTTGTTATCATCAATTATCAGCACGCTCTTGCCTAACAACTGGGGCTGGACTCCGGCAAGTGTTTTTTTGCCCTCCATAGCGGCATCTGCTTTTATGGTGAAGTGGAACGTCGAGCCGACATCAGGCTCGCTCTCCACCCAGATATTGCCTTCCATCTGCTCCACGAGCTTCTTGCATATTGCCAGGCCCAGACCCGTTCCGCCATATTTGCGAGTCACCGTCGCATCGACCTGGCTGAATGGCTGGAAGAGGCGGTCCATCTGTTCCTCGGAAATGCCGATGCCCGTGTCCTGAATCGCAAAATGAATCTCATGTGTGCCGGTTTCGCTGATTTCCTGTGCCGAGACGGATAGATTGACCTCGCCGCGTTCGGTAAATTTAACTGCGTTATGTAGCAGATTTCCCAGAATCTGGCGCAGGCGGGTGGGATCTCCGATGATGCACTCAGGAACGTCTCTGTCGATGCTGTATGCCAGGTTCAGGTGCTTCTCAGCGGCTGTGGCTGAGACAAGATCAAGAGCTTCCTCTACATTGCCTCTCAGCTCGAACGGCTGCTCTTCCAGCACCGCCTTTTCGCTGTCCATCTTGGAAAAGTCCAGGATATCGTTGATGATGACCATCAAAGCATCACCGTTTATCCTGATGGTCTCGATGAAGTCCTTCTGTTCGGGGTTGAGATCGGCATCATCCAGAAGGATGGAGGTCATGCCTATGACCGCGTTCATGGGCGTTCTGATCTCGTGGCTCATATTGGCCATGAAGTCGGATTTGGCCTGTGCTGCCACCTCCGCGACTTCTTTTGCTTTGATAAGGGCGCACTCGGTCTCTTTATGCTCCTCGATCTCCAGGCGCAGCTCTTCGTTGATGCACTCCAGCTCCTCTTTTGTCTGTGAGAGTGCTGCGGTCCTCTCCTGAACCCTCTGCTCTAGCTCACGATGAGCCTTTTGTAGGGCCGCCTCAGCCAGCTTGCGCTCTGTGATGTCCCGAATGTTGCCGTCCCGATATAGAGGCAGGCCGGCGCTGTCTTTGATAAGGGACATGCGATTGGAAATCCAGTGGTAGTCACCGTTTTTGGCCCTTTGACGGTATTCCAGCTCCCCGCAGCCGGTATCCTCCAACCGCGCCACCATCGTCTGCATGGCAGGCAGATCGTCGGGGTGAATCATTGCATGCGACGCTTCGATATCCAGCTCCATTAATTCGTCTAGTGAGATGCCTACAACGGTTTCGGCAGACGGGCTGATGTACTCGTAACGGCCGGTTTGTGCGTTCAGGCGGTAAATGACATCCCGGGAATTGTCCAGCACAGAGCGGAAGCGTGCCTCGCTCTCCCGCAGCGATTCCTCAGCCTGCTTGAGCTCGGTGATATCCGTGAGGGTAACCGCGCAGCCAATGATCTTGCCATCTGCACTCTTCAGAGGTCCGGCGTTCAAGAGCATTTGAAACTGCATACCATTGCTGCAATGCAGACTGACTTCAGACTTCAGCAGCACGTTTCCCTGAAGGGCAATTGAAACAGGAGAAAGCGGCTCACCATTGGTTAGACGAAGGTCGAATACTTCCTCAAAAGACTGCTGGACTGGACTGAAGCCGCAAACCATAGCTGCCACATCGCTGGCGCGGATGATTCTCCCTGCATCATCACATACCAAAATAGCTTCTGTTGCCTGTTCGATGATGGAACGGGCCAGCCTCTCGGAGGCAACGATATCTTCGTTTCGTTTCTGTTCGGTTAAATCAGTAAGAACTGCCGAAAAGGCCTCCTGAGACTCGGTTAATGGCAGAGCACTGATGGTGATGAAGACCGGCAGAAGGCTCCCGTCAACAGCTCGAAAAGACAATTCTTCCTCTGCCCAAATCTCGCAAAAGCCTCTTGAAGGCTGCCTCATCCTCCAGGGGGATGAAGCGATAGATGGAACTGCCCACCACTTTTTCCAGGGGAGACTTTGTCATCTCTGCAAAGCGATGGTTGCAGTAGAGAATGGTCCCGTCCTGGCTCATAGTGACTGCTCCTTCGCTCATGGCCTCGATGAGATTGCGATAGGCGCTGTCCGACCCCTCCAGGGTGAATACCTGATCGCCTTGCGGCCCTGAGGTAACCAGGGCATCTACTTCGCCATTCCTTATGGCACGCAAGAGCTCCTGCGACTCTTCCAGGCTCTTTTGCAGCTCCTCATTACTGGCTTTAAGCTTTTCATAGGATTTGGTCACGATTTATTCCACGCTCTTGGGTTTTTGATTTTTCGAGCTCAGGAAGGGAGCCTTTTCGGCTGTCGTGCGGTCTGCACATCCATCCCCACCAGAACACGGTCTGTGTCCGACATGCTGCCTATGAGCTTCCTCAGAGGGAGGGGAAGCTCTTTTACAAGAGTCGGTGCAGCCACGATCTGTCCATCCCGAGCTAAAATGGGCTGCTGATAGATATCGATCACATCCAGCTGATACCTTCCGGGAAGATATTCCTCACATATGCGCTTGATGTTCTCGACAGCCTGAAGCGACTTCGAGTTCATTCCTGCTACATAAAGATGCAGGACGTACTTCTCAGGAGTAGGGTTCTTGATCGCTGATTCAAATGCCCTGGTCGCGCAATCCTGGTCGTCCATGAAACTCACTCAGTCGATCTTTTTTGCTGGCTTCAGGTCCAGTCCCACCAGCACGCGTTCGGTATTCGATAGATCCCCTATGATCTTTCTCACGGGTTCGGGAAGCTTTCTGACCAGAGTCGGTATGGCCAGGATCTGGTCGCCTTTGGCCAGCTGCGGCTGCTCCAGGAGGTCCACCACAACGATCCGGTACCTGGACTTCAGATGCTCTTCGCATATCTTCTTGAGATTGGCAAAAGCTGTCAGGCTCTTCGTAGTCTGGCCAGCCACGTATAATTTAAGGATGTAGTACTCGTCATCCTGCTCCGGGTCCTGATGGACCGATCCTTCGTCACCGACTTCCGTCATTTCATCCTCCTAAGGCTAAGAAGCGTCCGCGCCCCTAGCTCTTGCCATCTCCTCCCGGCTTTGCTCCAGCTCCCGGGAACGCTTTTCATCCTCTTTGACAAGCAATTTGAGTTCCTCCTCCTCAGACTCGAGCTCCGAGTGCAGCAAGTCCATATTTGCCTCTCAGGGAGCGAAGCTTTCTTTCCAGCATCCTCTTCTTGCGCTCATTCTCCAGATCGGCCGCCAGCATCCGCTCGCCTTCTCTGGCCTCCTCTGCAGCGCGGGCCGAGCCCATCAAGAGTCCACCCTGTTTCCCGAGATATACGTCCAAAATCTGCACCCCCGTATCGGTCAGCAGATACTCCCTGATCTGGTTGGAGTGCTTTATTCCGCGGGACTTGATTATGGAGATCCCCCGGTTGCGCTCGCTGTCGGTCTCGAACATGCGCAGCTTGATCCAGGTGTCCATCAATGAAGAGACGCCCTGGCCGGTCTGCCCCTCGTTATCGAAATCGACGAGACTGGTACAGATCGCGGTGACCTCCTTGGTCTTCATGTAGTCGATAAGGCGCGTGAGCATGGATCTGACGTCCTCTTTGACGCCCACGTTTATGAGGTTGGAGATAGGATCAAAGACGACAATCCTGGGCTGGAATTTATCGAAATGCTTGAGAATATCCAGTAGATGCATCTCCAGTCCGAAGGCCATGGGACGCAGGGAACGAATCTGCAGCAGCCCCTCGTCTATCCAGGGCTCAAGGTCTATGCCTATGGAGCGCATGTTGCGGACGATTTGGCTGGGAGACTCCTCAAAGGCGAAGTAGATGCAGCGCTCGCCTCTCCGGCAGGCAGCATCAACAAAGTGGCTGGCGAAGCTTGTCTTTCCTGTTCCTGCCGTTCCTGATATCAGAATGCTGCTGCCGCGATAGTATCCGGCACCATCCAGCATGTTGTCAAGCCGCTCGATTCCTGTAGAGATCCTATCGGTGGGGGCCGTGTGCTCCAGCCTCAGTGAGGTGATGGGCAGAACCGAGATTCCATCCTCTTCAATGAGGAAGGGATACTCATTTGTGCCGTGGCTCGATCCCCTGTACTTGATAATGCGAAGACGGCGAGTTGCGATCTGGTTCTCCAGGCGGTTGTCTACGGTTATTACGCAGTCTGCGACATACTCCTCCAGGCCGTAGCGCGTCAGAGACTTCTCTCCGCGCTCGCCCGTAACTATAGCTGTAACGCCTCTCTCCTTCAGCCAGCGGAAGAGCCGGGCTAACTCCGCCCTCAGAATGGCATCGTTCTTGAATCCCGAGAAAAGAACTTCGATGGTATCCAGAACCACCCGCTTCGCTCCAATGGCATCGATTGCGCACCCCAGCCGTATGAAGAGCCCCTCCAGGTCGTAGTCGCCTGTCTCCTCAATCTCGCTGGGGTCGATGTGGACGTAGTCGATCAGGATCTTGCCGCTGGCGATGAGCTTGTCGAGGTCGAAGCCCAGTGAGGCAAAGTTACGTGTCAGCTCTTCGGCCGTCTCCTCAAAAGCCATGAATACGCCGGGCTCGCCGTACTGCACTGCCCCCTGCACAAGGAACTGCATGGAGAGGAGTGTCTTTCCAGAGCCCGCGTTTCCGGTTACCAGGGTCGGTCGCCCTCTGGGCAAACCCCCGCCAGTTATCTCATCCAGACCGGATATACCTGTGAGGGCCTTTTTCAGTTGTTCGTGATGGGATTCGATAGACGAATTATTTAGCTCGATCATGATTTGCACCGCTTCGCAGCCACTCTAATTTTTTGCCATGGCAGCGGATTTAACTACCAGGGCAAAAGTGCATCTATATTGCTAATTATCAATTTCATCAAATCGCTGTTGTCACAAAAAGGTTTCGATCAAATAGTCGGTATAATATACAAAATATTTTTAAAAGTGCATCCTGCGCCATAAATATTGTGGCTCGATGCAATTCATGATCTGTGAGAAATGGGCCCCCGCTGAAAAGGATCTTGCGGATCCAGTCAGATGTCAGTAGCCTAGCTTATCATTCACCAGGATCAGAGTGACCCGTCCAGGCTGCCTTTCGTTCGACAATATTACGCATTTCCCAATTTGACTGGCCACGCCGTTTACTTTTTTGGAGCGAGCATCCTCAAGAGGATAGGCGTACTCCCGGATTCGCTGCATAGCGTCTTGCAGGGTGGGAACGATCTTGTTCACTCCAGCCACGAGAATCAGATGCCTGGCTGCAAAGGGCCAGGCTCCAACACGGCTGCCGCTGGCGTCGCATGATACCAGCTCGCCAGTCATGGCTATGGCGTTCACCCCGGAAAGGAAATATTCGGATGTAACGGATTTCCGCCTGACCTCGGCCCTTTTAGCGGGGTCGTTCTCAGATATTACCTCTTTGTGGAGATCTATCCAGTTGTGCTGCTCGCTCTTCAGCAGATCGCTGTAGCCGATCTCGATCAATGTGGTGGACGATCCGTTCATTACTTCAGAGCCCGGCGGGATGAGCTCTTTTATCCTGGCCAGTGCTTCAGGACCGTCCCTAGCCCGCGAGACACTGGTTCCCCTGGCACGAATGGCGTTCACGGATGCTGCAATATCCTGCTCGGCAGGTATTCTGCTCCATCTGGCGACGTCCAATTTCAGTTCAGGCAGCAGGTTTGCAGCGCTATACAAGGTTGGCTTCTCCGTTTCGATCACCTTGTATATATTTCTCTCTTATTCTTGAAATAGTTTTAGGCCAGTTGGATAAACACGGGAAACAATTGGGGGCGTCAGGGTATTAGCTGTTTCAAACCTCAATCTTCTCCCTTGCCATGATTTTTATTATGGCAACCTTCAAAATTTAAAGATTTTTGTTACAGAACAGCTAATTTTAAGCGCTATCTGCCAGGAATAGCTGCAAAAATCTATTCATCAGCACTTAACCTGAATGCTTAGGTTCTTATATCTTCGCCTCTAATATAGAGAATGTGGATCCTGGAAAGAGGAGTGAGCATGCACAACTGCTTGCAGTTGTTATCTTCAGCCTCTTGCTGAGATTGTTTGCGGGCAGAAACTCACTAACCGAAAACGGGGTTTTGTTTCCGGGTTATGATGGGTATTACCATATGCGCAGAATACTATATACTGTAAGCCATTTTCCCAATACGCTCTGGTTTGACTCTTACCTGAACTATCCGGAAGGATTTGATATAACCTGGCCCCCTCTATTCGATCAGATCTCTGCAGCCCTCTGTGTGGCCCTCGGCCAGCATACTAAAGAGGGCGTGGAGTTGGCGGCATCCTTTGCTCCCATAATCATTGGCATCATAGCGGTCGTGGCTGTCTACTATGCTGTCAGAGAACTCTTCGATCATAAAGTGGCTCTCCTGGCCAGCTTCATGGCCTCCCTGACTCCTTATTATATTCTCTACACCAAGTTTGCCGCCATGGATCACCACGGTCTGGAGGTTCTGCTCGTTCTCATAATGCTCTTCTTTACAATCACCGCCATCCACAGGAAGGAGAAGAGATATTTATTTGCCTGCCTGGCCGGAGGTGCAATGGCCGCCCTGGCATATACCTGGCAGGGCGCTGATGTCTACATAGGAATATTACTGCTCTACGCTGCCGTTAAGATGACATTGAATCTCAAAGAGGGCAAATCATCTAAAGAGATTGCAACAACGCCCTTTCTCACCTTCGCCATTGCTCTTCTCCTTGTTCTGCCATTTTGGAATTATTCCTGGCTTTATTCCTCCTTCCTGGGAATAGCGGGAATGATCGTTTGCCTTGGCATCATGTTTGCTATCGCTCACTCAACAGCAAAAATGAACCTATCCTGGAAGGCATTTCCGATGATCATCCTGATTTTATCTCTATCGTTTGCCCTGCTCTCGCAGCTTCCTGGCGGATTTTTCGGTTTGGGTGCGATTGTCCGTTACGGATTCGACTATATCTGGGGCGGAGGGATGATTGGAAGGATTGCCGAGGCAGAGCCGCTTATCTATGACGCAAAGACCTTTTCTCAGGTAGTCTTCTCTTTGCTGGGACTGAATATTCTCTTATCTCTGGGTGGCATTGCCGCCCTTGTAATGAACATCATCCGCAGCAATGATGCAAAAAGAGGGGGCAAGATCCTGCTATTGGTCTGGACGGTGTCTACCTTAATTCTCACCTTTGGCCAGTCCCGGTTCCTCTACATATCCACCATCTCCATGGGAATCTTGATAAGCATTCTTTTCTTTTATATCCTGGATCTGGCTGACGAGAAGCTTAAAGAAAACGGGCGGATGACCCCACGGATATTAGCTGCTGCCTTCTTATTGCTTCTCACTCTGCCCACTGTCTGGCAAGCGACCTTCTATGTCCTGGATACATCACCCGCGGTTGCTGGCGACTGGCAAGAATCGTTAGCCTGGCTGAAGGAAAATAGCAACACCACCAGTTTCTTTGTCTCTCCCCAGGAGACACCTGAGTACAGTGTTATGAGCTGGTGGGACTATGGCAACTGGGTCCTCTATCTTTCCGAGCGTCCTGTAGTTGCGAACAATTTCCAGGCAGGCGTGCAAGACGCTGCTAAATTCTATCTATCGGAGAGCGAGCAGGAGGCCACGGCCGTGCTGGATGCAAGGGGATCAAGATACGTAATTGCAGATTATGACCTGATCTACAGCAAGCTTGCAGGTCTCACCAGCTGGGCGGATGAGGATATTGAGAGCTACAGGAAAATTGAGAAAAATGGTTCGCAGAGTATTGTCCGAGCTCTGGGAAGATTCAATAATACAACCTTAGCGAGGCTTTATTTCTTCGATGGATCATACACAGATCACTTCCGTCTGATCTATGAATCGAAGACATCTTTTGGAGAAAAACCGGCCAAGAGCAAGGTCAAGATCTTTGAGTACGTACCTGGTGCATTGATAAAAGTTAGAGCCGGGCCAGGCCAGAAGGTTATTGCCTTACTGAATATGACCTCCAATCAGGGAAGGCCCTTCATTTATGTCAATGAGGCCGAGCCAAAGGAGGGCTCATTTGAGGTGAGAGTGCCCTATTCTACGGAAAGCCGGTATGGATGCCGTGCTATTAATCCATACTTAGTCCTTTTTGGGGACAAATACTCTGTGAATACTACAAACCTCAATGTGAGCGAGGAAGATATAATTAATGGTAGAACCATTGAGCTCACGTTCTAGTGCCCAGTAGCATTGATTCTGCAAATCGGATGCATCAACTCTCGGAGTCTTTCAGTGTGTTGTGGAAAGAGAGGGCACTGGTCGGCAAGGCGGGAAGTGCCTTCACAGGTTCCGACTCACAGCACGGCGGCCAGGAGGTTGCACTGATATGCATTCATGCGGCTATGCTCCACTTGGGGATGATAAAGTTGCATCTGCCCTATACATTCGAAGGGCAGATAAGTATCGATGAGTTACAGGAGTCACACCTCGGGGTAACACAACCACAGGACAAAGAGGTGAACGAAAGCCCGGCGAGAATGAGCCGGAGAGCTGCTCGTCTCCAGGGAGAGCACGTGACAGGGATCGCCTCAAGGCTGCGATGAAGTAGCTTTGAGAAAAAAAGTCAAAGAACCATTATTCGATTTGAGATACGCGCCGGGGTCAGTGTTAAATCCATGAAGCTCGGGCACAATGCTGAATTTGTGGAGACGGATAAGGATGATAAAGATAGCTAGAGTTTATAGCAGCAGTGAAGAGAGGGGTTACAGAATACTTGTCGATCGGCTTTGGCCTAGAGGATTGAGCAAAGAAGATGCGAAACTTGACTTGTGGCTGAAAGAGATTGGACCGAGCAATGAGCTGAGAAAATGGTTCGGGCACGATCCAGAAAGGTGGGACCAGTTCCGGGAGAAATTTTTTGATGAGCTGGATCTGAAGAAAGATCTGGTCGATAAAATTATCCTAAAAGCTAGAGAAGGGGATGTGATCCTGCTTTTCGGCGCCAAAGACGAAGAGCACAATAATGCCGTGGCATTGAAGGAATATATCGAATCCGAGATGCAAAAGTAGAAGACGACCAGATCAGGGTGCATTGTTTTGAAAGTGCTGATGGTTCTATCCAAAATCAATTAACCGTATATATGTCTCAACATTACAGGAGCAACAAAACACGTTGCGACAACGATAAATAGCTTCCAGGATACATGTATCTAAATGAGAGGAATACGAAAATGATCGAAAAATTAGCTGAAAGTTCTGGAAATGTGGTTGGCTATAAAGCAATAGGATTGATAACAGCCTCTGACTACCTGAAGTTAGAGCCTGAAGTCAGAGATTTAGCAGAAAAGGAAGGAAACGTACGTATGTTGATTGATCTGACCCAGTTCCAATGGGAAAAATTGGAGGCTTGGTTACCGGATCTGGAATTTGGATATGAGTTTCATAATAAGATTCAGAAGATGGCAATAGTTGGCGATAAGACCTGGGAGAAGTGGATAGCACACCTGGCCAAACCCTTCTATGCTCGTAACGTAAAATTCTTCCATTCTGACGATATCAACGACGCTTGGACCTGGCTCAGAAGCGATAAGTAATAAGTAGATTTGGTCGGTCATTCGCTTGACCTATTTTTTTAATTTTTATTGTAAAATCTTAAATGACTCATGAAGATGAATGGATAGGGGTCGGATCAAGTCCCGTTCCTGCAATCTTCTTTAGCCCAAAGCGCTTCCACAGAGCCGTCTTATCATTAGCCGATGAGTTCGCTACTATTGCTGGTTTCTGAACCCCTATCTTGTAGCGAGTACGATTAGCCGGGCAGCTCACAATTCGGACCCAGGATCATGCAGACCTACATCTTCAGTAATTTCGCATTTACGGCCACTATTACGGTGCTGGCGCTCATTAAAACTGCACCGGCAGCAGGACTGAGAAGTATACCGTAACCGATGAGAATGCCTGCAGCCAGAGGGATAGCAAGCGCGTTATAGCCCGTTGCCCACATCAGGTTCTGGAACATCTTGCTGTAGGTCTTCTTCGACAGTCTGACTATGTTGGCTACGTCCCTGGGGTCGCTCCTGACGAGTACTATGTCAGCCGACTCAACAGCCACATCCGTACCGGCTCCGATGGCAATTCCCACATCCGCCTGCACCAGTGCAGGAGCATCATTGACCCCATCCCCGACCATGGCGACAATGTATTCTTTCTGTACTTTCTTTATAGCTTCTGCCTTTTCGTGAGGCAATACCTCTGCAAAATAATCATCCAGGCCCAGATCCTCTGCCACCCATTTGGCCACGAAACGGCTGTCTCCGGTAAGCATCATGCACTTGATATTCATCGACTTCAGCTTATCAATGGCCTCCCTGGATTCCTTTCTTACGATATCGGCCAGGGCTACTGCTCCGATTGGCCTGTTTTCTTGCAGCAGGTATACGACAGTTTTCCCCTGCTCTGCCAGCTTTTCCAGCCTCTCATCCATAAGATCGATTTTGTTTTCCTTCAAATATCCAGGGCTCACTACCATCCATCTCTTCCCCTGGGCCTGACCCTCAACTCCAATCCCAGGAATTGCTTTGAACTCACCAATATGGGCGGGTTCGCCTCCTTTCTTTTTCAGGCTGTTTACAATTCCTGCTGCAATGGGGTGCTCAGAATTCGCTTCCAATGAGGCGGTCATTCTCAGTACCTCAGTCTCATTCAGATCTGCGAGAGGCACGATGTCGGTAACGCCAAACCTGCCTTCTGTCAGAGTGCCTGTCTTGTCGAAGACCACCGCCTGAAGGTCTCGGGCCTTCTCAAATGCCGACCTGTTTCGAATCAGCAGACCTGATTTCGCAGCCAGAGATGTCGAGACGGCAACCACAAGAGGGATCGCAAGCCCCAGGGCATGAGGACAGGAGATAACCATTACTGTGACAGCTCTCTCGACTGCGAACTCAGAATTTTTGCCGAAGTAGAGCCAGGCCATCAGGGTAATAAAGCCGACGCTGAGGGATATTATTGTGAGCCAGCGGGCAGCGTTGTCGGCTATATCCTGAGTCTTTGACTTGCTCTCCTGGGCCCGCTTGACCAGTTCGATGACTTGATTGAGATAAGTCTCAGAGCCGATTTTTCTTACCTCTATCGAAACCGAGCCCTCACCGTTGATGGAACCGCCTATCACATTGTCCCCGGTTTTTTTCGTAACCGGCCTGGATTCGCCTGTGAGCATCGACTCGTTGACGCTCGTCTCTCCTTCGATCACGGCTCCGTCGACGGGTATCTTCTCACCAGGCTTGACAAGGACTCTGTCACCGGGTTTCAGAGTCTCGACCTTGACGTCCACCGTCTGACCATCCTTTATCAAATGGGCAGCGGATGGCATTATCTTGACCAGCTCTTCCAGGGCCCTGGAAGCTCCCATGACAGATCGCATCTCGATCCAGTGGCCGAGAAGCATGATGTCTATCAGCGTCGCCAGCTCCCAGAAGAAGACCTCTCCTTTGAGGCCAAAGACCACTGCCGAACTGTAAAAGTAGGCAGAGCTTATGGCTACGGCGATCAGTGTCATCATGCCGATGTTGTTCTCCCTGATCTCTTTGAAGAAGCCCTTCAGAAAGGGATATCCTCCATAGAAATATACAAATGTAGAGAGAAGGAAGAGCAAATAGATGGAGCCCGGAAACTCCAATTTAAATCTAAATAGGCCTTGAATAAGCGGGGAGAGGGCAAGAATAGGAATGGTAAAAAATAGAGATACTATGAATCTTCTTTTAAAGTCTCCCGTGACATGGCCTTCGTGTCTTCCTCGATGCACTTCATGGGACTTGCCAGGGTGCATGTCCATCTCGTGCATCTTATGGGCCTCGCCAGTCTCATTCATCTCCCGGGCTTCGGCCATGCTATGCATTTTATGCTCCTTCCCCATCTCTGGCGATTCTGGTGTCTCTTTCTTTTCTGCCATGTCTTCTCCCACTAATCCAAATACATTATAGTAAAGCAACAGATTTAATTCTTCTGAAAGAATGATTCCGTTTCACTCATCCATTAGACCCAGCAATCGATATAACGCCCAAGAAATCAGAGTTGCCGGGCTGTGAAGAGTTCGATAAAAATAGATTTTTCAGGAGTGTTTGTCACTCCAGCCATCTGAAGCCGGGTTCCCCTATTTTATTGAAATTTTTCATTATGCCAATTGCATCGCCTTTGTTGATCTGAGTCTTCATCATTTTAGAGATAATGCAGCGAAGAACTTTTTTCTCCTTCATAACCTCAGCGCTATCATCCTTTTTATCAATTAGGCCGAAATTTTCGAACAGATGCTGTGCGTTATTCTCGTTCCATAGGCCCGGATCATGTTCAAGAAGCCCCCATTTTTCCAGCATCGCTGCTGATTGATCTAAGAGTTTCTGGTCAAAGCGTTCTGGAATCCCGCATTCCTTTATCAGCATCATGAACTCATCTTTCTTCAAATTCCTCACCAATCTTCCTTTTCTTTCCTTCTATCTCTATTCGGCACAATCTGGTCTTTTTCGTCTCTTATGCATTCCGGTTTACAGGACATATTATGAGCTAAAAAATGAAGCTCATTTTACTTAAATGAAGCCCTTCAGGTCACAATGAACTGTCCCTTCATGATGGTTGGATGGACGTCACAGCGGAAGAAGTAGGTTCCAGGCGTGGAGGGGGCAACGAAATTGTACGTGATCTTGCTGGGTCCTGTGATTATCTTTCCCTGAAATATGGTCACTTTCGCGGCTTCGCTATCATAGACTGCAAAGTTGTGTGGCACGTTTGCATCCTGGTTGTCGAAGTTCACTGTAACATTGGCGCCGGCAGGCACGGTTATGGTGCTGGTATTGAAAGCGATGTTCTTTGCCACAATGTCGATAACTACGCTATTCTGAGTGGAGGAGGCGGTTTCACCGGTTCCCGTCTGAGCGGTGCATGTTTGCAGGATAAGAACGCCTAGCACAAGTAGTGGCAAGAATACCCTGCATATTCTATAGATATTGCTAATCATGTATCAGGTCAACTCCATTTTTGAAACGGACTGAAACTCCCATGAGCCTCAAGACAAAGGCTCACACATGACCGATGAAAATCGAAATGCCTTGACATTATGAACTTCGATTTGCATGGGAAACGATGCGAATATCCTGTCCATTTCTTCACTAATTGGCGAACTATTAATAAAGGTTTTATGACACGAATTGCACTGTTATAGTACAAAGCGTGAAGTGAAGTATTATTGAATGATTATTCCGGTTCGCCCTAACCGGCCCTATAACTATCAGACTCATATAGGCGTCTTCTGACGTTTTCATGATTTCAGTGGCCGGCTCTCCTTCGACTGTCTTAGCCTTAAATGGAACACCTGTTTTTTTGTAATCCCGGCGACAATTTTGAGAGTATCGTTGCCACATTCCTCCAGGGATTTCTTCATCCCTTCGACTACTCATCAGCGATATTCCAGCTGACTCCTCCCATACCCTCGTACACTTTCGTGATGTCTATCACAAAGGGGGCCGTGACCTTTCATCGAGTAGACTTAGCCAGTTCGATACCAGCTTCAGCAGCCTTTTGGCTTTGTACAGATCCATCTACTGTCTGGAGAATATTTTCAAACATTTTGCATCGCAAATCATTGTTCATAGTATGTACTATAACCCATCGCACTCTAACGCCCCCATAAGAAACAGACAATCAGTAAACGTCTCTGATAAATTTTTTAGACATTCTGGTATTGGTTAAGGCACCAATTATCTATCCTAGCCGTTCTGATGGTATTGGCTATATCTGCCGTTCAGGAATGAGACTCTTCGAAAAAGCTAAATGAAAAAAATATCGAAGCGCACGGCGGGCGCTTATTTTACAATGAATTGGCCGTTCATATTAAATGGATGGACGTCGCAGCGGAAGAAGTAGGTGCCAGGCTTGTCCGGTGCTTTGAACTTGTAGACCATCGTCTTTACGCCTTTGAATATCTCGCCCACATAAATTGGCTTTTCGGCTGCGGATGTCTCGTAGAAAGCAACATTATGAGCCACGCTAGCGTCCTGGTTGTCGAAGTTCACTGTGACCTCTGCGCCCGCAGGCACAGTTATAGTGCTGATGTTAAAGGCAATATTCTTGGCCATAATGTCTACAGTGACGCTTTTCGCGCTCACGTTCTCTAATGGGTCAGCCTTCACTGTCACGTTGACCTGTGCTGTCACCAGAGGAATGACGGGCGTGTGATCATTGTTGACCAGCTGCGCTGAGAAATTATGCATCCCTGGTGTAACATTCTTCCATGTGAAGCTGGTATTGACCGTCGGCGCATATGTTCCCGGTGCGCTGAGAGCAGGCTTGCCCGGCGTTGTGGGGATTTTGGCATCCATGTAGTAATGAATATGGCCCTCCCCGGCGACATTAGCCGCTCCAAGCTTGTCTACGAGGCTGAAGTTCTCAACCTGCACTGCAACGGTAATATTTCCCGCCGACAATGAGGCATTCTCCTTGGGTTCCATTATCATGATTTGCGGCGGTGCCGCATCTATGCTTATTGCCGGAATGATCAGGGCGAACAAAACGAGCAAGGACAGCAGCCCTATGAATCCGCTATGGGTACTTTTCATTATAGACATTACGGGGACCTCCTTAAAAGTCTCTTCTATTCTTCGTCTGCAAACTTAAGTAATTTACTCCTTTGTTCTACTTAAAACGAATACTAATGGGACATTCGGATCTCGATGCTGCCAAAAAACCGGTAGAATTAAATATGATCGTGTATTAATATCAGTAGTAGTAAGAGCACGTTTCGGTGTTCATATAAGAGAAGGAAATTGTCTCTCATGGCTGCGTTTTTGAGAAATTGCAGCCAACAGTATCACCTTCAAAGTTGAACGGAGTTGAATGAAATGAAGAGTACGATCGTTCTAGCTTTGCTACTACTGATCTTATCGACAGTAGCCTCGGCCCAGGACTGGCCTCAGTCTTATTATGACAGTGCCATGTCTATGAACAGTCCACAGACGAATATCAGTAAAGATAATGTGGATCAGCTGCAATTGAAATGGATTCTCAATACGGGATACACAATTGAGGCTCCGCCTTTGATTGTCGGAAAGACCGGTTTTACTCAAAACAATGCCATGCAGATTATAGCTTTTGATCTGGAAACTGGCTTATGCAAATGGAAGTACGATCCTCATATATCCTTAGTTGAGGCAAAGCTTCCCAGAGCCACCATTTCTCACGGCATAATCTATGAGAATGGTACAATATATGCACCGACAGGACCCAACGGCACCATAATCGCTGTTGATGCTATGAACGGAACCAAGATCTGGGAATCTCCCGTTGTTCAGCCATTAGGAGAGGCCTTCAGAATATCTGCTCCCCCGCTCATTTGGAAAGATATTGTCATTGCGGGTTCGGCCCTTGGTGATGAGCCACCCTTTGGAATAGCGCAGAAAGGCACTGTGACAGGCCTTGACAAGAAAACCGGCAAGATCATCTGGCAGACCAAGACCGCTGTCGGTGAATGGGTAGATGGCGAGAACGCCAGCCAGAACGGCGGTGCTACTGTTTGGTCTGGTGGAGCCATTGATACGGATAAGGGTGTTGTCTATCTTCCCATAGGCAACGCAGCTCCTGATTTCGTGGCAGCCACAAGACCTGGAGCAAATAACTACTCCAGCAATGTGATCGCAGTTAATATAACGGACGGAAAGATCCTCTGGGCGACTCCTTTCGTAGCAGAGGGGACCACATTTGACATCAAGGCGGCCATTCCCGATGTGCATGATTGGGACACAACCTGGGGAACCAACCTGGTCACAATCGATATGGGCAAAGGTCCTCAGAAAGTAGTGATTGGACACGATAAGCTCGGAGATATTGCTGCCCTCGATGCAGAGACCGGAAAAGTTCTCTGGTGGAGGAACGTGGCAGTAAACTACCGCACAGATACAATTCCCCTGGAAAACGGCAGTGGAGAGGTCTGGCCGGGCGGAGATGAAGGAATAGAGGCATACAGCGCAGTCGATAACAGCACAGTCTACGCAGCCGTTAGCAACATGGGATTCAATTTCTTCAGCGGACCCGGAACAGAAGGATACCTTGTGCCGGTGTTTGATGCCATAGAGAACGGCATCGGAAATGGATCCATCGTTGCACTGGACCTGAAGACCGGAAACATCAAGTGGGAGCATAAGACCGATTTCCCGACCTGGGTATCGCCCATGGTGACCAACGGACTGGTCTTCTCCGGTCACTGCACAGCCACAGGAAAACCATATCCCTACAGCGCCTTCGGCCAACCGACGGACTCTCCATTGATCCCCTCCGGCATCCTCATGGCACTTGATGCCAATACCGGCAAGACTCTATGGGAGTTCAATGTCGGCTCGCCGGTAGGAATAGGCGGGCCGTCTATCGGTAACGGCATGCTGCTCGTGCCGACCGGTTCCGGGTCGCAGCTTCCCAACAAAGGTGGCTACATCGTCGCCTTCGGACTGCCTGGCAAATAGACCGGAACGAGAAATGTCTTCTGGGCGGGGTGGAACAATGCCCTCCGCCCAGCATACAACTTTTTGTTGAATGCTAGCTCAAAAACTATTTATTGGATAGTAACCCAATTCTTATTATTCAAAAAGTGATCCTGCGGTTGCCGGCTCAGGTGACCTGGACATCGGAGAGCAATATGAAAAAATCAGGCTATCTTCTTGCCGTTATCCCCGTAATCGTAGTGGTTGTATTGCTCTCAGGCTGTTTGAATCATGGTGAATCTCCGTCTCCAAATGTCGATATTAAGAACGGGTCGTTCCAGCCTGGCTTCATATCGGTCCCTTCCGGGACAACCGTGACCTGGAACAATCACAATGGTACTACAGAAACGGTTACTGCAAATGATGGTTCCTTCGATTCTCAGGATCTGAATGATGGCTATGAGTTCAGATACACCTTCCTGGTGCCTGGAAATATCTCCTATTACTCCAGAAACGATCCATCCATGAAGGGAAAGGTTGAGGTGACTATCCAGGCCCCTCAATCCGCTGAAGTCCCTCCCACATCTGCAGGTCCCCAAGCAGCGACGCCGGAGCAGCCTTCTGCCACCATAGATTTGGTGGCACATAATATCGCCTTCAATACCAGCACCATAACCGTGCCTGCCGGCGCGGATGTTACAGTGAACTTCGACAACCAGGATTCAAATATCCCCCACAATTTCGCTGTCTACGAGACGCAGGCAGCTCAAAAGGCCATCTTTCAGGGCAAGATCATAACCGGACCGGCCAAAACCACTTATACATTCAAGGCACCCGTCACGCCTGGGACTTACTTCTTCCGCTGTGACGTCCATCCGACGATTATGAAAGGCCAATTTGTAGTTACGGCTCCGAATTCATCCGGTAAAACTGCACCAACAGGTGCGGCAGTGCCGCAGCAGCAAGCTACAAACGCGGCTTTGCCTCAGGAGAAAACCGCGACCTCGAATGCGCTCTCTGCAAAGGCAGCTCAGCCGGCGAGGAGCGTAATCATAAATCTCACAGCAAAGAATATAGCGTTCAACACCAGAACTATAACTGTTCCAGCAGGGGCAGATGTCACAATCAATTTCGACAATCAGGACTCAAATATCCCTCACAACTTTGCTGTCTATGAGACACAAGCGGCTCAAAAGGCCATCTTTCAGGGCAAGATCGTCACCGGCCCGGCCAAAACCACGTATACTTTCAAAGCTCCCTCCACGCCTGGAGCTTACTTCTTCCGCTGTGACGTCCACCCGACCATCATGAAGGGCCAGTTTATTGTTACGTCTTCAGGGGCGTCTTCTGGCGCAACTGTATCCGCAAGCACGGCTCAGCCCTCAGTTTCGACAGCGCAGACGACACCATCCCAGGGAGATACATCGTCTTCTGTTATGACCGGCATGAACATGCAGGCGGCAGGTACTCCACAGGCCGTTCTGGTGGAGATAAGAAATTATGCCTACAATCCCGATTCTATCACCGTTCCTGCAGGAACCACTGTAACCTGGAGGAATTTTGATTCAGTTCAGCACACTGCGACCAGCACCACCGGCAAATTCGATTCGGGCATCATCGGACCCGGCAAGAATTACAGCTATACTTTCCAGGACCCTGGGACCTACGATTACTTTTGCACAATTCATCCCTATATGAAAGCCCAGGTTGTGGTGACGCCAGTTAACAATCCTCAACCTGCACCTGCCGAAGTGAAGTCTTCGCAAGTTGGGACAACCCAATCCCTGAGTTCAAGCACATTGGCGGTTCCCATATCGACAACATCACCGCAGCCGTCTACAAGTGTGATTTTCGACCTTTTGGCCAAGGACATGAGCTTTGATACGGATAAAATAACGGTCATAGCCGGATCACGAGTTTACATCAACTTCATCAACCTTGACGTCGGCGTGCCTCACAATTTTGCGGTATATACGGGTTCCGAAGCCACAACCGACATATTTCAAGGGCAGATTATCATAGGACCTGCGAAGATCACTTACTCCTTTGACGCTCCTGTGGATACAGGCACATATTTCTTCCGTTGTGACGTTCACCCCAAGGTCATGACTGGAGATTTCTATGTGGTTTCATCCGATAATCTCGCGTCCAACTCTGCCGGTACGGCGAATAAAGCACAATCCGGGACGAGCATGCCAGGCATGTCTCCACCAGCGACCTCCAGCGCAAATATTCAAAATAAATCTTCGACGGCGTCTAAAGCTGTTACCGTAGAATTAACTGCAGAAAACATCGCTTTTGATAAAAAAACGATAACTGTCCCCGCAGGTGCAGAAGTTACCGTGAACTTCGTAAACAAGGACAGTGGAGTTCCTCATAACTTCGCAGTTTATTATACAGATGCCGCTAAAAACGTTATTTTTCAGGGAAAGATAATTACTGGACTTGCGAAGACCACATATACATTTAAAGCACCGGATAAGCCGGGAACTTATTTCTTCCGCTGCGACGTCCACCCAACCCAGATGAAAGGCCAGTTCATAGTAGTGTGACCCAAGGGGAAAACTGCAACGAAATGGAGCATGACCGATGATAAAGATTTCGTCTCTTGTATTGGCGCTAGCAGTCTTCTTAGTCCTCATCACCTTTTACATCATTCCTCAGCAAGGCGGAATGACCTCCTCGACAGAGATAAAGGCAGATGAGCTGCAGAGTGCCAGTGAAGTATACCAGGAAAAGATACCCATACAGGAGGTTGACCTGGGAAAGCAGGGTCGCTCCATTTTTATAGCTCTGGTCATGCTCACCCACGTCCTATTCGCAAACTTGCATCTGGGTGGCTCGTGGATTGCAGTCTTTACCGAGTCGCTCTTCTTGAGATCCCGCAAGCCGCGCTTGAATAGACTCGCCCGTTCCATAACTCTATTCAATGTGATTCTCTTCAGTGCCGGAGCGACCTTTGCCATTGCAGGCATGCTGTTCTTCATCTCCCTCTTCCCGGCATCTTCCCAGAATGCGTTTCACATTTATTGGTGGCCGCTCTTTGCCGAGGGCATAACCTTTGCCCTGGAGATATTATTCTTATACACCTACTGGTTTACCTGGAATAAGATCCCGGATTATCTGCATCAGGCCCTGGGATTTGGCTATGCGATATCCGTCTTCTTTCAGGCGCTCTTCATAAACAGCCTGGCTGGTGGAATGCTTACACCAGGTACAAATAAGATCAACTGGGCAGATACTGGACTCCTGACGATGTCTTTTGCTGATATGATGTCCTGGTGGAACAATGCTAGTGTCTGGCTGCTACAGTTCCACAGGCTGGCAGCTGCCATTTCCTTCACAGGCTTCATTCTGACGTCTCTTGCCATGTTTCATTTCATTGACCGGAAGGATATCGCTTCCAAGAGATACTGGGATTGGGTTGGCTCTTACGGCATCTGCTGGGGATTGTTCGGCCTAGTCCTTCAGCCGGGTCTGGGAATTATGTACATGTTTGGCATACTGCAAAGTCAGCCTGAATCCTTTATCATGATTATGCACGGTCCCAGAGCCTGGGAGATGCTGCTGATGGTGGGGCTCCTGTCCGCCCTGATCCTCTCTACTCTGATCTACTTTATCGACCGCAGAGAGCAGATCCTGACCAAATATGAGAGCAGAATGGTGTACACGATGATGCGTTTATTTCTGGTAGTGGCGGCATTGGCGGCGTTCGTCCTGGTCAGTCCATCCTGGCTGGGGACGGCATTTCGATCAGATCCTCAGGCCTGGATCAATCCTCTGGGGCTGATGATTTATAAGTATATGGCCTTGGTGATAATGATAGTGATAAGCTCGATGGTGCTGATGGTGGATATATTCGTGCTTGGCGATATCCGGGAAGAAGATTGGGGCAACTTCCCCAGGACGGCCAGATTCGCAGGCATGCTTACTGGCATACTGGGCATGTGGATAGTCGTTGTCATGGGATTTGTGAGAGAGACGGCCAGGTCACCCTGGCTGATATACAATATAATTCCCGTGCCTGGAGGCCAGAATTATCCTACGCCGATCTCTCCCTGGACCATCTTTGCTGTCTGGGCAGTGATACTGGCTTTTACCGTAACCGTCTTCTGGTTTGTATCCAAGGTCACTGCAGAGCATCCAGAAGCTGCTGAGGAAGTGTAGTGGAATGATACTTTCACACTTCCCTCTAATAGGCAAAATTGATCAAAAAAACAAGAAATTCATCCATCTAGCTGGTGGGAGAGGCAATGACATATAAAAAAATCCTGGCACCGCTGGATGGTTCAGAAGGCTCCAATATGGCGATGGATGCCGCCCTTTCCTTAGCCACGAAAACGGGTAGCTCTGAACTAATAGGTTGCCATGTGTATGCAGCTAACCTGCACCGGACCCGATTTGCTGATATGGAACCAGGACTGCCCGGTGACTATCGAGGCCATAAGCTGGATGGATTAAGAAAAACCCATGAAGACCTCATAGGCGAAGGCTTGCGCATGATCTCCAATGCCTATTTGGAGCCACTGGCCAAAATGGCATGCTCTGCAGGAGTTAAATATAAAGCTCTGACTCCGGAAGGGCATAACTACATAGAAATCCTGAAAGCGATGCGAGATGAGTTGCCTGAGCTCGTTGTTATGGGCGGACAGGGGCAGGGACAAGCACCGTCTCTTGGAAGTACAGCGGAACGAGTCCTCCTTTACTCACAGGAAAGCGATATCCTGGTGGTCCGAAAACCCTGGAAATTGAATGGGGCGAAGATCGCTGTAGGAATAGATGGCAGCAGGAGCAGCTTTTTGGCACTTAAAAAAGCTTTAGACATATCAACTTCCTATGTTGATGTAGAGGTCTGTGTAATCTCTGTCTATGATCCTTTTTTCCATTCAGAAGTGTTCAGGAACATATCGTCGACTCTGGCTGACAATGCAAAAGGACATTTTGATTTTCAAGCCCAGGAGAGGACACACGATGAAGTGATCGACAAAGGGCTGGAAAGGCTTTACAAAAACGGACTGGATGAAGGGATAAAGTACGCGAAATCAGTCGGCCAGAACATAAAGCCCAAAATTCTGACTGGAAAAATCTTTGCACAGATAATCAAATACGTATCGGACAATGGTATCGATCTTCTTGTCCTGGGACGGTGGGGCCTGCACAGGGAAGAGCAATCCTTGATAGGTTCAAATGCACTTAATCTTGCCAGGCTGGCTAAAATAAATGTGCTTGTGATATCCCCCTCATCATCATCATCATCACCATCATCATCACCATCATCATCACCATCATCATCATCATCATCATCTTTCCAGGATGATAGAAGATCGATAAGTTTGCGATCGATCAACAATATAGAAAACAGGATTCAAGACCAAAATGATACCTCGACAGCAAAATTGATTGCATCTTATGGCGAAAGCAATATACCTGAAGCGGAAATCGTAATTTTAAATAAAATTAATAAGTTCGCACCCGACTTTCATCGACATATGCTCGGCCGCAAAATCATAGGACAAATTATGAGTGCAGGCGACAAGATCTTAATTTATAGGGTTGCAGAGACGGTCCCTTCTGGTCATGTGAGAATAACTGATCGAACCAGGCTGGAGGTTCGCTGAGCTTGTCCGTGGCAGAATTAAAAGGAGTATCAAAATCTTATGGAGGCAATAAGGTTCTGGATGATATCGACCTTAATATCGAAGAGGGAGAAATCTTTGTACTCTTAGGAGCCAATGGATCTGGAAAGTCCACCTTGTTAAGAATAATGGCAACTCTCCTAAAACCTGATTCGGGCGAAATATCTCTGATGGGCACTGAAGGAGGGCACAAAGTGTTAAGAGATATCGGCATGATGTTTGATCATAATGCTCACTGGGATAAGCTAACGGGATACGAGAATGCCTGGTTTTTCTCACTTAGTTATGGCTTATCGCAAGCGGAAGCTTCTTCCAGGCTTGACCGTCTCTTTTCCTGGATCGACCTCGGAGAGAAGAGCCAGCATGCAGTAGTCGAATACTCCTATGGTATGAGGCGCAAATTGTCATTGATAGAGGCCCTGGTTCATAATCCCAGGCTGTTGCTAATGGACGAACCATCAATGGGTCTGGACTATTCTTCCCGTCTGGCCCTCTATTCCGAGCTGAAGGAGAGGGCCAGGAGAGAAAATTCGGTAGTCATAGCAACGAACGACGTCCATGAAGCCGAGATTCTGGCAGATAGAGTTGCGTTAATCAAAAAAGGCAAGATTATCGCATCGGGTTCGCCAGCTATGCTCATCGATTCACTTGGAGCATCGACAAGTATTGAGTTGACTCTAACCTATCCGATTCCTTTGGAATGTATAAAGGAGATTAAAGAGGTAGAGGGCCTGGACGCGGAGGATAACGGCAAGAAGCTCAAGATCTCATCAAGATACGGCCAGGAGGCTTTAATTCCCATCGTGAAAAAAGTAAACGATCTAAATGGCATAATATGCGAAATAAGTGTGAGGCCGCCAAATCTAGGAGATGTGTTTCTGAAGTTCACTGGGGAAGACAGAGTCGATGAGACCTGACACTCTTTGGCAAAAAGAGCTCATAGAGGAGACAAAGAGTAAAAGAGCTCTTGGCATAAAGTTGTTGCTCTCCTTTATTCTTATCAGTCCACTGGCAATTGAACAGGTGCCGCCTCATATAAGTGCTAACGGCCTGGCGGTCGCCGTGATATTCCTGGGAGTATTCGGGTCGTCCGTGGGCATTGTAGGCTGGCGGGACACTAAAATGCTGGAGCGTTTGGCCCTGCTCCCGTGCCCGCCGTTCAGGACAATCTCCGATTACATCCTGGCCAATTCTTTTTTGGAAGGGCTTCAACTGGTTGTGCCTTTTATTCTGATCCTATTTTCAAGGCACGTGGTTCCCACAAATATTTTATGGGTGACGGCTTTTCTGCTGGCCGCCCTGGTGGCTGCTAATTCCCTGGGCGTTATAGTAGCACTAATATCTAAATCATCCGGAGAGGTCCATCTATTTGCATTCCTGGCCGTTCTACTGGTTTCAGGACTATCCGGGCTCCTCGGTGGCACAAACATATGGCCTTTGAGCGCAATAGGTCCCTTCTGGCCTTTTTGGCAGTTTTCCAACTCGCTTCTTTTCGCCTGGGGCCTATCCGATCTTCATGCCCCTCTCCTGGCGCTTATTACTGGTGCTATGATCTATTTCGCATCATTATTCTTTGCACCGCGATTATTTCGATCTTGAATAGCGCCTGATGGGCTAATAGAAATCTAGACTCCTGGTGGCAGCTCTGCGGAATTTGGCCATAACGCTCTGCCTGGGAAGATCTTTAAGCTCACGGGCCGTTGTGCCATGATTGCATGCCAAAGACGAATCTCTCCTTTATAAAAAAAGCCTGCATCAACCATTTGAGACTTTTAGCTCTCCTGGCTCTCCTGGTTGTGCCGCTCCATGCAGTGACAATATCGGCTGTAGGCGCCGACACAGGTTCGGTCAATAACAGCCTCAATGCCACCTCCATTCCCATTTTTGGCTATGAAGTCGTAAACACTTATCCGCATGACCCCTCCGCTTTCACGCAGGGTCTGGTCTATGACGGCGGCGTATTCTACGAGGGAACGGGACTCAATGGCCAATCGACACTGCGCCGCGTTGACGTTGCTTCGGGCCGGGTTCTGCAGCAAACCAACATATCCCGCGAATTTTTCGGTGAGGGCATAGCCATCTGGAAAGACCGCCTCATCCAGCTTACCTGGCGGTCGAACCTCGGTTTCGTCTATGGAAAGGAGAACTTTACCCGTATCGGGAACTTCAGCTACCCGACAGAGGGATGGGGCTTAACCTCGGACGGCAAGAGGCTGATCATGAGCGACGGTACAGAGACTCTCTACTTTCTGGACCCTGTCACCTTTGCAAGAGTGGGAGAGATAAGAGTCACGGCAAAGGGGGAGCCGATAAAAGGGCTGAACGAACTGGAGTTCATAAAGGGAAAGATCTATGCCAATATGTGGCCGGGCAACTGGATCGTTATCATAACTCCTGATGACGGTTCTGTGGTAGGCGCCATAAACCTGCAGGGGATTCTGACGAAAAGCGACATTCAGGGGCATAAGGTGGATGTGCTAAACGGTATCGCCTACGATGCAAAAACGGACCGGCTCTTTGTGACTGGGAAGTGGTGGCCCAGGCTTTTTGAGATCAGGCTGGCAGCAAAGGGTGAAGAGATCTGAACAAATAAGCCACTATCCTGTTCAGCCTTGAGGTGTTCCGAGCGGGTTGAAAAGAGGGACAGGTACGGACAGGATGCTCCACACCTGGCCGACCACAATTTGCATCATATGCATCGGAGAACAAGAACCGAATTTGATTCTCGTCTTTTTCAGCTCGATTCCGGCGATCGGCTTTCAGAGGACAGAACTAATCGTTCTCTCCCTCGTACTTGAAGGAGAGACGTACTTTCGCCCTGTACTCAGCGATTTTCCCGTTCTCCAGCCTTACGTCCAGCTCCTTGACCTCTGCGATGCGAAGGTCTCTCAGAGTCTTTGTGGCCCTGTCCACTACTGTCTTGACTGCCTCTTCCCAGCTGGTCTTGGAGGTTCCGATTAACTCTATTACTTTGTATACATCTCCGTCAGTCATTTGTCTACCACTCCTAAAATTGTACACTATTATTAGTGTTTCTAGTTGATATATTTTCCCGAAGTATGCTGTTCGCCGAAAAGGCTGCACGAGTGAAAGCAGAAGTACGATGAACCATTGAAGATTGAGAGCCCTGAATTCGAAGCATTTCGAAGTTGGGAATAGCAAAAACCTGAAATAATATCCAATCTCCTTGGGCACCAGTGAGACAGTAAGGATATACAGTAAGGAGATACCGATCTTGACCAGGGATTTTGGCAGTGCGCCGACGGGGAACTCACATTCCGGCGAGGCCGTGGGAATCGATGATCTATCAGTCTATGTGCCCAGGCTCTTCCTTCCGCTGTCAGGAGAGTTCTCCCTGGATAGGGGCATCGATCCCGGCAAGCTCATTAAAGGAATCGGCATAGAGCGCATGGCAGTTCCGGATGCTCACGAGGATGCAGCCACCATGGCTGCCATGTCTCTTTTGGATCTGATGCGGCGGTGCGACCTTCGTCCAGAGGATATAGGCAAAATTTTCGTCGGAACTGAGTCTGCCGTTGATGAGGCCAAGGCCATAGGAACCTATGTCATCGGCATGCTGGAGAAGGTCTACGGAACGGGCTCCTTCCAGGATTGCTCCACTGTGGAGTTCAAGTCCGCTTGCATCGGCACGACATTGGCCCTGGAGAGCCTCAGCTACTGGGCCGCAGCCGAGGATACCGATAGGGTGGGTATCGTCATCGCATCGGACGTGGCCAAGTACCCGCTGCGCTCTTCTGGGGAGTACACCCAGGGAGCAGGGAGCGTTGCCCTGCTCGTGAAAAAGAACCCGAGGCTCGCCGTTCTGGAACAGATCTATGGGTGCTTCACGAGGGACGAGAACGACTTCTTCCGGCCCATGGGATGCACAACTGCGACCGTCAACGGAAAGCACAGCAACCAGTGCTATCTGGAGGCCATCCAGGGAGCTTTCGATTCGTTTGCCAGAAAAGCCCTTAGAAGAGGCACAATATGCCCGACGAATGGAGAATGCGTCACAGATTTCATCGATCACCTCCTATTCCATATCCCCTATCCAAGAATGGTCGAGTACGCTTCTGCTGCCATCTTCAGGCACGACTGGCTCGGCTGTCAAAAAAGGCAGGATGTCGAGAAGGAGATCGGAAAAGAGCCACAGTCCCGGGACTATGAAGATCCGGAGAAGTATAAGGCGGATCAGGCCGACTATGCCCGCCGTTTCTCCAGGTCGAGGCATTTTCAGGAGGCGTACCTTGCAAAAGTGGCGGACACGGCCACGCTCTCGCGCTCGGTGGGGAACATCTATACCGGATCGATTTACCTGGGACTGGCCAGCCTCTTGGAGCTGCAGAAGATCCGCGCCGGAGAAAGGCTATGCTTTGGTGCTTATGGAAGTGGATGCTCTGCACTCGTCTTCTCGGCGATCGTGCCGCCAGAAGCCGGAACTGTGCCCTTGAGGGGTATCGTCAAGAGGCTGGAAGAGAGAAGGGAGATATCGCTGCAAGAGTATGAGCGGCTTCATGAAGGACTGATGGAAAAGAGCCTGGTCAAGCCCTCGAAGGAATTTGCTCTGGCAAGCATCGACCATCAGGGATACAGGCATTATGAATATATGAAGTGATATAATTGATTGTATCTTTTTATTGATAACTTCGTCGTCTCCCGCTTCCCTTATTTCGATCGATCTCAGTGGCTTTGTCAACATCAATGGCCTCGTGAACCTGTGCTATAACCACCACTGCCAGATCAATGGCTTATTCCTGCACATGAGAATGGTATTTCTTTGATATCTAATGACAAAGGTCTCTTTCACACCACTCTCCTGCTGGGCGCTCCAGTTCCCCTCCGGGTCCAGGTATTCGGTTGGCTCAGGAAGGAGGTCAACGTCCGTGGGAGTGAAGCTCACGGGATCGTCTCCGGCGTCAGGGTTGATGGCCTCTCCCGCTCCATTTGTCAACTGGATGGCTCTGAAGTTTCCCTGCCAGAAGCCGCCTTCTGAAGAGGAGGCGGTGAAGCTGCCCCGCAGCTCGCCTTCTGTGCAAGAGCCGGTCAGTTGGACGAACATGGCCGGATTATCGCGGAAGGTGATGGCAGCTCGAACGGCGCTGCCCTCACAGGATCCAATCAAGTAGCCATCGCCGCGGCTGCCCAGGGTCGCCCTGCCCTGCAGAGTGGAATCCTTTTCGCTCAAGCGGGCCACGCTGCCTTCTGCCAGCCGGTCGTCAGGGCTGCCGCTCTGAACAACATAGCTTATCCTCCAGCGACCGGAGAGATCATCGGAGGCCGCAGCTGTTACGACAAAGAAGAATGCCAGCAAGGCTGCCAATAAACAGCCACCGCTCATCGTCAATCCCAGACGCCCCCTTTCCTGTCTTTTGTTCAGTCTTCGGACACTGCCGTCTCTTTCGGTTGAATGCTTGAAAAAAGATTGGCGGAGGTCATCCCTGATACCCCAGTTCTTTGGCCTCCGCAAAGGCCACATCTGCTTCAGAGTTGCGACCCAAGGCCTTCAGAGCGTCACCTTCGCTCTGCCATGTCCGAGGATCTTTTGGATTTATTTGGAGTGCTTTGTCAAAAGCCTCGACGGCATCGTTATGCCGCTTCAGCTCTCTTGAAAGGAGAACACCTTTCACCTTCCAGGCCATTTCATTCTTGGGATCTGCATTAGTTGCATTATCGAGCGCCTTGACAGATTCCTCATATTTACCTTGCTCCTGGAGGGCAAATCCCTTTTCGAGCCAGGCTTGCGATAAATTTTCGGTTGAGTTGGCTGTCTGGATGCTTCTGTCTAAGATATTGAGGGAATTAGCAAAAGCTTTGGCGGATTCGTTCTGCTTTCCCATCTCTGCAAGGGCTATGCCTTTACCTTGCGACGCTCCGATATTTGATGGGTCGATCTTCAGAGCATTATCATAAGCATTGACGGCTTCTTCGTATCTATGTAGGCTAAAAAAAGCAGAGCCCTTACCACGCCATGCATCTGCATCGTTTGGATTCAGCTCAATGACTTTGTCAAAGGACTTGAGGGACTCATTACCATTGGCCATGTTAAGGAGCATATAGCCCCTAACGTCCCACATCGTTGCATTTGATGGAGCAATCTCCAAAGCTTTGTCCAAGGCTTTGACAGCCTCATCATAAGATCCATTTCTCTGTAGTTCCTGGCTTTTTTTGTACCAGTCATCTGTTGTGTTCTCCTGCGCCATAGCAGAGACACATAGCATAGATATCGCTAACAAAGCAATAGCAAATCCAGCTTTCATTTACAAACCTCCGTTAACCTCACAAAAAGTTGCTGAGGTCATCTCTGATACCCCAGCTCCTGAGCAACATAATATGACATACTGGCGTTGTAGACCTGGCCCAGGGACCTTTGAGCCTCTCCTCTTCCATGCCAGGCATTGCCGAAGTTAGGCCCTGTCTCGATGGCTTTGTTGTAGGCTTGGAGAGCCTCCTGGCTTTTTCCCGATGCTTGCAGGGCGTCTCCCTTCTCGATCCAGGCAGTGGTATCAGTCAGGTAGGGCTGGATCTTCGGAGATTTATCGATGATCTGATCGTAAACCTGCACTGCGTCTTCATACCTGCCCAGGCTGAAGAGCGCACGGCCTTTCAATTCCATGAGGCTGAAGTCGTCAGGATTTTCAAGAAGGGCATGGTCATTGATATCAAGTGACTTCTGGAAGGCCTCCATAGCCTCATTCTGCCTTCCGGTCTTATTGAGGGCCATTCCCTTGCTCAGGTAGGCCTGGGCAAGGCCTGCAGTGTCGTTTTCTCCAGTCAGGTTGATGACCCTGTCGTAAGCCTCAAGGGAATCGTTGTACCTTTTCATATCCAGGAGCTGGCCGGCCCTGTACTGCCAGGCGATTGTATCCTCTCGGGTTTTGCTTTACGGCCTCATCAAAGGCAGCCAGAGTCTCTTCCGTCCTGCCGAGGCTCGTCAGAATGAACGCCTTGAAGTTCCAGCTCACCCCATTCTGGGGGTCGAGCTTGATTGCTTCGTCTATGGATTTCAGGGCATCCTCCCAACGATTGGCACCTGCAAGCTCTTCCGCCTTATCCGACCAGACAACCATCAGCTCGGCAGTATCGCTGGGCGGTATCAGCTCAAGAGCCCTGTCGTATGCCTTCATTGACTCATTGATGTCTCCTGCGGCGCTGAGGAACTGGCCTTTGTCCCACCAGGCGTTATAGTCCTGAGGGTTGGCATCTGTGGCCTCGTCGTAAGCTTTCCTTGCATCTTCGTACCTGCCCAAAGTCATGAGAACGTGGGCCTTGTCGAGCCTGGCATTCGCATCTTGGGGATTCTTCTTTATCCTCTGGCTGAAAGCCTCCAGGGCCTTTTCATATGCCTGGCTGGCCTCCTCCCCTCTGTTCAGGTTGGTCAAGACGCTGGCTTTCCACTGCCAGGCCTCGGCATCCTGGGGATCCTTCTTTAGGTCTTCATCAAGGAGGTCCAGAGCCTGATGATAAGCTTCCGATGATTCGTTCACCTTGCCTATGACATTGAGTTCGGAGGCTTTGTGGATAAGCGCTGTCTCATTCCCGGGATCTATCTTCAAAACCTCATCATAGGCAGATATGGCCTCCTCGATAGAGCCGTTATGCATTAGCTCTTCGGCTTTGTTCATCCAGTATCCTGTGGTGTTATCCTGTGCGGCAGCGCAAAAGCAGAGCACAGCCATTGCTAATAAAGCGAAAACAAATCTTGCTTTCATTTACAGAACTCCTTCAACCATACAATTTGGTTCATTTAACGTCCCCATCCGTTATTTTTTCACAAAAATTTAGGGTAACACTGACCCCATTAGCCCCCACCAACTATTGACGTTTCAACTTACGACATTTGACGTATTAAGAGATAAGATGCATATAAATCTTATGGAGGTCACAGTTCTGCCTGGAAAAATTACATGCGAAGTTCTCATCCTTATCATTTGTCCTGCCTGGTTCCCGGCCGACACCTCAGAATATGTTCCCAAAAAGATTCTCGAGATCCGGTCTTTTCGGGGAAACCGTGCAAAGCGTTTTATAGCTTTCAGCTCGCCCATAAAAGCCGAACATGGATGCGAAATACCTCTCACTCTGCCACGATTGGTTTCGGGATTACGCCAATAGTTTTCGAAGCCTGGATCCAGAGATTGAGAAGAACATCGACCTTAAGATCAGGCATACCTACAGGGTCTGCGATAACGTCTCCAGAATCGCAAAATCCCTGGGAATGAAGCGAGATGATCTTGCCCTGGCAGAGGTCCTGGCCCTATTTCACGACATAGGCAGATTTGAGCAGCTGAAGGTCTTCGGCTCTTTTAACGACCGCATCACAGTGGATCATGCCAAACTTGGTCTGAAGGTCCTGAACCGTTCCGGAGTCCTTATGCGGAATGCCGGGATCTGAGAGACGCCTTTTATGCAGGGCTATCTGGCTGCACAACAAGTACGAGATCCCGGAGATGGAACGAGGCGATGCTGTCTTATTCTCCAGGTTGATCAGGGATGCCGATAAGCTGGATATCCTGGGAGTAATTAATGAACACTTTAAGTCAAGAGATCTGCACCCCAATAAGGCCCTCGACTTCGGAATGAAAGACGAGCCGGGATTCTCAAGGGAGGCTGTCTCAGAGATCCTGCAGGGAAAGATGGTGAGGATCCCCGCTTTAAGGACGATGAACGACATGCGGTTGATGTACCTGAGCTGGGTTTTCGATATCTACTTTCCAGTCACCTTATCCTGCATCGAGGAGAGAGGCTACCTGGAGAGGATGCTATCCAATCTGCCCGCCGATCCAGAAATCTTCGAAGTGAGGAATTTCATAGAGGCCTACCTTGCCAGGAGAAAACAGATCTACATCTAATTCAGATTTGTGTTCCTGGCATCGGTTATTGGTTAATGCAATTTTGTTCTGGAATTCTGTTCAGCGATACTTCGTTATGCGGTTTTTCAGTTCTACGATTTCTGTCTTTATGACTTGCTGTTTTACGATTTTCCGTTTCCCTGCAAACCTCAACGATTTCAAAGATTCGCTCTTCTCTCTGCCTCGGCCTTGAGATGCATCAGCCCCGAGTCTATCGATTTTTGCAGCATTCTTTTCATTGGGCCGGTCAGGAGGCGGGGGAGGAGCCCTTCCCAGGATTCTTCCGTTATAACCTTCGTCTCCTCTCCTCTCGACTCCAGCCTCCAGATGTGTATCGCTTTGATTCCAAGCGTCGAGCCTGTCCAGGCTATAGTTTGAGGCCTCTGCAATTGCAAAATTGTGGAATTGATAGTTCCGGGCCCCGCTTTCCAGCTGAACCCTGTTCCGACCGCCAGCGTCCCCTGCAAAGAGGCCGCCTTTATGTCGGGATTCCAATCCGGCCAGCGGTCGATGGCGGCCATCACATCCCAGACGACATCCACGTCAGCCGCCACTGTGATCTCTCCCGCAGCGGTAACTGGAGCGTTTTCGTTGATATTCAGATTTGCATCCATAAAGACAATTCTTCTCGAAAAGATTTATTATTGTCCATTGCGCCGACGGACCAAACGAGGTCCAGCTTTTCTTTGTCAGCATTGCTGATAGGCCTTCCGGCCAGAAATTGAGATTACACTCCGAAAGGTATAGAAAGAAGAACGACTGAGCCTTAGAGCCGGGTAGGATCGATTCCAAAGAATGAGTGGGAGAAAATCGGAAAAGTGATTCAAATAACCGGATTGCTCAGGAAATTGCAGGAGAGTGTGGTATGAGAAATTTTATAATTTCGGTTCTAATCCTTACGGCCATAGCAATGAGTTGCCAGGCACTGAATCCAGTAAACATCAGCCAGGAGAGCGGCATGTCTATCCTGGCCAGCCTTAGCGATAATCTGTCGAACGCGTCAACCTTGCAGAACAACAGCACACAAAATCAAACAAACAAAACCAGCGATCTAGGCAACAATGTTGCAGGAGGTCTCTGGAGCTGGGGAAAAATTCCCATCGGCTATGAAGTGGATAAGAACGGGAGCCTGGTCAAAATGGCCGATCAACAGTGGAACCCGAGCATCTGATAGATCGCCGAAATCAGATTCCCAAACATCTCTTTTTTGAGATTTCTTGCACCACTCTATTTGACTACCTTTAGAAGCTCTAAATAGGTCATTAACAGAATTGTAAAAGCGAAATGATTTGGAGAATATGAGAAAATGGCAAACTACAGAATTGCCGCGGCATTACTGATCACGGGCGTCATTATTGCTTTGCTCATGGGATCGGTCTTTCCCGGAAACATATCCGCCTCAAACGGCAAGAATTGGACAGTCACCGACGGGGGAATTCTGGCTTACACCGTCTCCCTGCCCCAATACAATCTGTCCGGGCCGATAAGTGACGGCAACACCACCCTCACCACAGTTCAATTCCAGAGCCGGGGTATGCAGATGGCAGGGCTTATGAGAATCCCGATCCACGACCTGGCGGCAAAAGCCGGTCGCGTTCCCGGTATTGTGCTGCTTCCCGGGGCGACGGTGACCAAAGAGAGAGAGCAGGGACTGGCAAAGTATCTGGCAGACCTGGGCTACGCCACCCTGACCCTTGACCAGCGCAATCTCGGGGCCACCGATGCCAAGAGCGATCTAGAGCTTTTTATGGAGGGCTCGGAGCCGACAGAGCACAAGATGGTCTATGACGCCCTGGCTGCTGCCGAAATCCTGCGAGTTCAGCCGGAAATCGATTCCGATCGCATTATCTATGCCGGAGAGAGCAGCGGAGGCCGCTTCGCCATCATCGCCTGCGCTCTGGATGCGAAGGCCCGGGGCGTTCTGGCCATCAGCACCAGCGGCTATGGAACGGACGCGGCCATCAAAGCTGCAGGATTGGCGGACGAGGTCGCGGTCCGGTTTTATCGATCCATTGACCCGGATACATATCTCTCCAAAGTCGCACCAAGACCGTTCGCTATGATCCATTCCTCGAATGATACCGTCATACCTTACCAGTTGGCAGAACAAACCTACATGTTGGCGTCCCAGCCCAAGAGCTTCGACACTGTAGGCTGCAATAAACACGGCTACTGCACGGAGATGAATAGCTACATTGAAAAAAGATTAAAGAGCCTGGCAACATGATTCATCAATCTGGTCAAAAAAAAAGATCGATGAAGTCGAATATGCGATCAGCTCTGCCGTCAACTATGCTTTCAGAGTTCTGTTGAAGAAGCTCGTCATCTGCCAGAAGGCATCCCTGGCAGGGAAGCTCTGGGACAGCGTGCCGTTCTGCACCATGAAGCCATGCGGCTGGCCCTGGTAGACCTTCAGCTCGAAGTACTTGTTCGAGGCATTCAGCTCTGTAGCATAGCGATAGATGTCGGAGATCGGGCTTGCCTGATCGTAGCTTCCATGGATCATCAGCATGGGCGCCTTCAGCTCGCTGATATGGTCTGCCGGCTTGGACTCATTGGCAAAGCCTCCTGAGTACGGGAATCCGTAGAAAGCAACTCCTGATTTGAAGTCCATCTGGGGAAGGAAGAGCATGGTATACCTCCCTCCGGCACAAAAGCCGGTCAGCCCCATGTTGCTGGTATCAACATCGTCTCTCGACTTCAGGAAGGCTTCTGAGTCTTTGATGAGCTGGCCGACGACTTCATCATTGGGCGAGCCGTTGAAGGTCTGCCATTTGGGAGCAATGACAACGTACCCGTTGCTGGCGAAGTTGTCCACCATAGTCAGGTAGCCTGGCTCAAGGCCGTTGAAGGAGTGGATCAGAACCACGCCAGGCCACTTGCCGGTCGCGGTTGGGGCGGCAAGGTATGCGGGAAAGGACATACCTCCACTGGAGATGTTCAGACTTTCGTTCTTTACCTGTTGCATCGGAATATTCATTTGACCACATCCTGTGATCCCGACAACGAGGACCACCAGCAAACACACGATCAATCGTTTCATGCTTCTACACCTCTTGTTTTTGATAATTATATCAATTTTTGATGATTAATACTGGATGATATTGCATTATTTTGGGGGGGGAGGAAGAAGGAGAAAACCCCAGAGAGAGGGGGAGGAAAGAGGGGAGGGTGGGGAAGAGAGGGAAAAATGGAGGTTTTTTTTTTTTTTTTTTTTTTGGGGGGGGGGGGGGGGGGGAGGGGGTTTTGGGGGAGGGAGAGGCAGGGAGGGTTCATGGAGAGGGAGGGGGGATTGAAAAATTAGGATCGTAATAATCATCGAAGCTAAGTGCCAGCGACCATAAACGTGCCGTTTTGGATCTTCCCATGGGCCTTAGATACTTTCCGGCCTTCTTATTGAGATCGTCATGGCACTGGACCTCACTCCAACCCGGTCAACTTTGTGCTTACTTGCCAAAGCTTCTCTTGCAGTTTTTGGTCATAGCTTATGGGAGAGGATTGGACAGGTTTGCATTTTTCGAAGTATTTTCCTGAAATCCCTTCCACTTCGGGAGATGAGGCAAGGTAGACTGAAGTTCTGGCTCCCTTTTCCGGCGTGTCTCCCGGATAATCGCCGAAACCCGCCCTGAGAAGCTTCGTCTTTATGACTCCTGGATGCAAACAGTTCGCAGTCACAATTGTTCCATCGAGCCGACGTGCCAATTCATAAGTGAAAAGAACAACGGCCAGCTTTGACATGGCGTAGGCTTCAAAGCCATCGTATCGCTTTTTACCCTGAATAAGACCCCAATCCATTTCCGAGGCATTCCAATGCGCGGCAGAAGCAACATTGACGATTCTGCCTGATGCACCTACGGATGCACTTCTTTTCAATAGGTCCAGCAGCTCATGAACAAGCCTGAACTGGGCCAGATAATTGACGGCAAAAGTTGTCTCTAAACCGTCATCAGTAAGCCTTCGTTCCTGTAAGAAGGTACCGGCGTTGTTGATAAGGACATCCAGACGGTCATGGCTTTCTTTGATCCGGTCAGCCAGTTTTCGGATATCTCGAGCGGAAGACAGTTCTGCCTGGAAGAATTGCAGACTGGTGTTTCCGGTCGTGCGACGAATCTCCTCCAGAACACTCTCTCCTTTCAGGGGATTGCGACCATGCATTAGGACCATCGCCCCCATGCTGGCAAGACTGTACGCAGTCTGCTTGCCTATGCCATCTGTTGAACCGGTAACTAGAACGACCTTTCCATCCATCTTCATATTTGCATACCATCCCGACGAAACTTATCTTCCTGGCCGTGCTGATTGTGATGCAAAAGATTTCGTAAATTTTGGACAAATTCACGAGTTCATCGCTTCAGAAAGCGTATTGCGATATCTGTTCCCATCTTTTGGTTGAATGCGAGATATATCATGAGAAAGCCCAGGGGTTCGAGACAGCGAGCCATCTCCAGAGGGCCGGTGTCGACTGGATCCAGGCCCGTATCTTTGATGAGATCGGAAACAACAGCCTTAGCCGCAGCATCGTCACCACAATAAAATCCCGTAGGTGGCGTATCACCGAACATTCGCGATTCAGAGGCCATCAAAGCGGCAAACGTGGTATTGAAAGCCTTCACAACCTTCGCTCCTCTGGCCACCTTCGCATCCTCCTCAGCGGCCGAAGTCGTAAGGCCCACTGCCAGGCCGCTGTAATCCGGTTTCAGAGGATTTGTGCAGTCGATCAAAATCTTGCCTTCAAGAGATCCGGCCGACTTCAGAGCATTCTCTGCCTGGCTCCAGGGCACTGCCAGAGCAATTACGTCGCCAAACTTTGCGGCATCAGCCGGAAGCCCAAAGCAAGCATTTTTTCCTGCTGATTCTGCCAGGGCAATAATTTTTTCTGGGTGGCGTGAACTGAACATGACCTCATGCCCCTTTGCAGTCCAGATCTTTCCCAAAGCGCTGCCAACGTTTCCAGAGCCGATTATTCCTATCTTCATAATAACACCTTTTTGGCTTTCCTTTCGACTCTAATCTGGCTTTCAACTTCATTCAAGGGATCAATAATTGGATTCATTCATATGCATCGAAGCATATATTCTGCCTCTTAAATCAAATCTCATCCGTGGATCAAAGTATTATCCTCTGTGCTATCTTATATGCGTAGATAGTATATAAAAATTTAGGTACGATGAAGTTTCTCTGATTGTTATGTCGCGTCGTTGCCGAATTTAAGGGCATTATGATGTCACTGATCTTTCCAATTTGCGGCAGATTTAGCTGCTTTCATGCATCTGTGGAACGAGAGGCACTCCAAATAGCAAACTACTTAAAAAATAGACCCATATGTATGGTCAGAAAGCAGGTGTAAGAGAGATATGACTGAAGGAGAAACCGAGAGGCTGAAGGTATCTGAGGCAAATCAGGGCGACGTGGGAAAGGGCATAGTCAGGATGGGTGAGGAATTCCTGAAGAATATAGGCGCTCGCCCTCTGGATGTGGTTGAGATAACCGGCTCGCGGCCCACTGCGGCACTGGCCGTAAGTGCCTATTCCCAGGATCAGGGCACCGACATGATCCGGATGGATGGCCTTATCAGATCCAACGCTGGAACGAGCATCGGCCAGTATGTAGATGTCAGGCTGGCGACCTGGAGCGAGGCCAAACACGTAACACTGGCTCCGGTAACGCAGGGAATGCAGATCTTTGCCCCGGGAGACGTCCTCACCAAGGTCTTCAACGGCCGGCCGCTCATGCGAGGCGATGTCATCTCCACCACCAGCGTTCGAAAACCGCCTACCGATTCCCTGGGAAGGGAGACCATGTTCGAAGAGATATTCCGGGGCTTCTTGGGTGCTCAGGCTTTCGGCCTCGGCGAGATCAAGCTCAGAGTCATCTCCACGAGCCCGGGAGGAATCGTCAAGATCACAGAAGTAACTGATATCGAGCTCTTGCCTCAGGCAGTAGAGACTCCGGAGAGATCCGTTCCCTCTGTTGTCTACGAAGATGTCGGCGGCTTGAAGCCGGTGATAACCAAGGTCAGAGAGATGATCGAGCTTCCCCTGAAGCATCCCGAGCTCTTTGACCGTCTGGGGATCGATCCGCCCAAAGGTGTCCTGCTGCACGGCCCACCCGGTACGGGAAAGACCATGCTCGCCAAAGCCGTGGCCAATGAGAGTGATGCCTACTTCATAAGCATCAATGGCCCGGAGATCATGTCCAAGTACTACGGAGAGAGCGAGAAGGCGTTGCGTGATCTGTTTGAAGAGGCGGAGAAGAACACTCCGGCCATCATCTTCCTGGACGAACTGGACTCAATAGCTCCCAAGCGCGGTGACGTCACGGGAGAGGTGGAGAGGCGCGTTGTGGCCCAGCTCTTATCTCTCATGGACGGACTGAAAGAGAGGAAGAACGTAATAGTAATAGGGTCTACCAACCGTCCTGAAGCGCTGGACATGGCCTTGCGCCGTCCAGGCAGATTCGACAGGGAGATCGAACTGGGTGTTCCGGATATGGACGGCCGCATGGAGATCTTCCAGATCCACACGCGCGGCATGCCCCTGCACGAGGATGTTGTACTGGAGGACTATGCCAAAAGGACCTACGGCTTCGTGGGTGCAGACATCGCGGCCGTTGGCCGGGAAGCGGCCATGAATGCGCTGCGCCGAATACTGCCAGAGATCGATCTGGAGGAGCCGACCATTCCCAAGGAGATCCTGGACCGTCTCATAGTGCAAAAGGACGACTTTGAGTCGGCCTTGCGTGAGGTTCAGCCTTCCGCCATGCGGGAGATACTGGTCGAGGTTCCCAATGTGAACTGGGAGGACATCGGGGGTCTAGAGAGCGTCAAGCAGCTTCTGGTGGAGGCCGTGGAGTGGCCGTTACGAAATGCGGAAAGCTTCAAGCGCCTGGGTATCGATGCTCCCAAAGGAATTCTGCTCTACGGCCCACCTGGCACCGGGAAGACCATGCTCGCCAAAGCTGTGGCCAATGAGAGCGAGGCGAACTTCATTACCGTCAAAGGAAGCGCTCTTCTCTCCAAGTGGTATGGAGAGAGCGAAAAGAGAGTGGAAGAGATCTTCCGAAAAGCGAGGCAAGTGGCGCCGTCCATCATCTTCCTGGATGAGCTGGACGCTTTAGTCCCCATAAGAGGGGGAGCCATGGGAGAGCCTCATGCTACAGAGCGCATAGTAAACCAGCTCTTGAATGAGATGGACGGACTCGAGGAGCTGCACGGAGTAGTCGTAATAGGGGCCACCAACCGGCCGGATATTATCGACCCGGCACTGCTTCGTCCGGGACGTTTTGATGAGCTGATACTGGCACCTGTACCGGATCTTGAATCTCGCAGGAAGATCTTCGAGGTTCACCTGAAGAAAGCGCCTCTGTCAGAGGATATCGATATCGACGAGCTGATCGGACAGACAGACCAGTATACCGGAGCGGATATTGCCGCCGTGGTTCGCAAGGCCGGACGGCTGGCTCTCAGGGAGGATATGGGGGCCGAGAAGATCAAACAATCGCATTTCCTGGCTGCCCTGCAGGAGATTGGGCCTTCTGTCACGCCCGACACCATGAAGTACTACTCCCAGATGGGGAAGGAACTTCGTAAGAGGGCCTCCAGAGAAGTGGAACGCGGAGACATGTACGTCTGAGGGAGAAAGTCGCTTCCTCAGAATTTGTTCAATTTTTCTATATAAGTCTCAGATGAAATGGCACCAGATGGATTTCATTTCTTCCAGTTCCTCATCTCCATTTCCCGGATCGTAGAAAGCATAGTTAGATAAGCAAAAAAGTAAAATTATGCAAAAGGAAGGATAAGACTATGACCAACACAGAGAAGGCCCTAAAAGAGGCATTCGCCGGCGAGTCGCAGGCTGATCGCAAGTATAGCGCTTTTGCAAAAAAAGCGGATAACGAAGGTTTTGCCCAGGCAGCCAGGCTGTTTCGGGCGGCAGCGGCAGCTGAAGAGGTCCATGCAGCAAATCACCTCAGGGCGATGAAAGCCATCAAGTCGACCAAGGAGAATATGCAGGCAGCAATATCCGGCGAAGATGAAGAATGGGAGAAGATGTATCCTGGAATGATCGAGACGGCCAGGGCGGAGGGCAATAAGGCTGCCGAGATCTCTTTTGACTATGCCAATCAGGTGGAGAAGATTCACTCCAGGCTATATAAGAGCCTGCTAGGGGACCTTGAGGCCAGCGCAAAAAAGGAGACCTTTCCCTACTACGTCTGCCCTGTCTGCGGCAATACTGTTGAGCGTGAAGCGCCCGGCGTCTGTCCTATCTGTGCAACAGCGGGTTCGCTCTTCCTGAGAGTTGATTGATCCGATTTAGGTAGGATGATTTGCAGACTGATTCTGCAGTTCTGCAAAAGATCTTTACCCTTATTTTTGGAAAAGGGTCGATCGAGGAGCCTTCCGTGCCTTGCACTTCCATATTTCAATCCTATATTCCTACCCTATATTCCTACCCTATATTCCTATCCCATATTCCTATCTCATATTCATAATTCATATTTCCTGCTCGTTAATCATGAAATAATTCGATATTCTCTTTGGATAATAGACAATGATTGATATAGAATAGGCTAATGAAAATATTATCCCTTATCTCACATATAAATAACCAAAAAATATATTATCTAATCTTTCAATATATTAATTATGGCTAGCATCATTAAAAAAGCATAATAACATCGATCCAGATAAGATCAATTTCGATTACAAGGATCGGTCAAGCTACCATTGCGCTACTAACACTATCGAGCATCTCGTTCAGGAAAATGCTAGGCTTGGAGAGGAGAATCAACAGCTAAAGGATGAGATAGCACGATTGAAGGCGAGCAAACCCAAAATTAGGCCAAATGTTCCTGCCAGAGAATCATTCATCCCAAAGCCCAAATCCAAAGGATGGTCAAAAGGTTCCAAGAAGATAAGATAAAGGCAGATCGACAAGTACGATTCCAGTAAACTGCTCTCTGCCAGCAGACGCCCGTTTTGCCTGCTACCGGAAGTGCTAATCCAAGACATATTACTGAAACGGATAATGTCGAGTATCTGTTGGAGCGATATTATTCACCATCCCTAAATAAATATTACGATGCAAAGCTTCCGAATAGCGTCAGAGGATCGCAGTTCGGTGCCAACCTCAATCGCTCATCGTCGTCCTATATTTTTCATGTCGAGTGACTGAGAACAAGATATGGCAACTGTGCAAAGACATAGGTATATCGATATCGGAGGGTCAAATCTCTAATATCATTACCAAGATTATGCATAAAGAACTAGCATCGGAGAAACGTGCAATATTTGAATCCGGAATGAATAACGCATCATTTGTTCAGACTGATGAGACTGGTGCAAGGCATCAAGGGAAGAACCACTACATGCATGTGATTGTAATCCCGTCTCTCATGCTATTTCATAAAACCTGATAAAAAAAGAGAGACCATTAAAGGCATTTTCGGACTTGGAAGGAGGATCGTCTCAAGATACCTCTAATAACTGATGACGCAAAACAATATTATAAATTATCAGAAATAGATTGTCTTTGTTGGATTCATGAAATTCGTCATTATATAAAGTTGAATCCTTACCTTGGATACCATAAACAGATACTTGAATCATTTCTGGGTGATCTTTATAATCTTTACGGACTCATGCAACTTTATAAAATTAATCCTAGTGATGACATCAAGGCAGAAGTCAGATCGAAATTTGAAGAACTAATTTTCAAATCTTACGGTTATAGCGAGCTTGAGCAACGATTGGCAGTTACCTGGAAAAATCGAGATCGTTTGCTCCAATTTCTGGATCATCCCTGTATACCGCTGCACAACAATGAGTCCGAAATCGCGGTTCGCGAACCTGTCATTAAACGAAAGATCAGCTACGGAACAAGATCAGAGTTGGGAAAGTGTGCTTGGGAAAATGTACTATCGATCAAGGATACTTGCAGAAAACTCGATGTTAACTTCTTCCAATATATGCGGGATATTTATTCAAATCGTTTGCCCTGCCCAGGCTGCTGAGATATCTCCTGTAAGTCAGCGTATGAGCATGTTCTAATGAATAATAATAGTGAATAATCCGGGAGAAGACAAATTGCAGAATGATAGATTGAAGAGTAAGAACGATCGTATCAGGGTCGAACTCGTTCCATCCTGGGAAGAGGAGCAGATAGTAGAGCTCTACCGTGCTGGAGGCTGGTGGAAGGAGGGCATGGACCCGACCAGGGTCAATGACTTGATCAAAGGAAGCTTCCTTTTCGCTGTGGCGATTGATATAACTACCGGCAGGGCTGTGGGTATGGGGCGTGTGATCTCCGATGGAGTTGCAGATGCATATATTCAAGATCTGGTGGTTCTGGCAGACTGGAGGAACTCAGGCGTGGGCAAGATGATCCTGGAAACTTTATTGGAGGAATGTCGATCTCGCAAAATTGCCTGGATAGGTCTTATTGCAGAGCCGGGAAGAGAGGATTTCTATAGCACTCTCGGGTTCAGGTCAATGCCATTCCATGTGCCCATGCTGTTTTCTCCGGAGGCAGAAGGATGCTGAAGGCAGCAGACTTCCGGCCTGTCACGCTGGAGGATCGGGATTTCTTTATCAAGCATTACCAGCGCTTTCCGCAAAGCCATAGTGACAACACCTTCACGAACATGGTCTGCTGGAATGATTATGCCCATTACAGGTATGCCTATGTTGAGGATTGCGTAATTCTGTGCAGCACCATAGCCGGATTGATGCGCTTTCGGCCGCCCATTGGTCCGCATAACCCTGATCTGCTCAAGGAAGTCTTGAGGCTTGCAGTAGAGAGCGAGGGAGAGTATCCCTTTGTGATCCTGGACCCTGAGACTAAGGACTGGATGGCGGGACTCTACCCTCAACTGGATTTCCATCCGGAGAGAAAGTACTTCGAATATGTCTATCTGGCATCCGATCTGGCGGAACTGCCCGGAAAAGGATACCTCACCATCAGGCATCAGTTGAATAAATTCAAGAAGACCTGTCTGCCCCAGATCGAGAAGATAGGTGAGGACAACATCGCGGATATCAGAGAGTTTCTGGAGAAGTGGTGCGAATGGAAGGACTGCGAATCGGATCCCACGCTTGCCAGCGAAAAGGATGCGGTTATATTTGCCATATCACATTATCGAGAGCTGGAGCTATCTGGCCTTGCCATCCGGTCCAACGGCAAGGTCGGAGCAATGTCTCTATTTGAGGGCCTGAATAAAGATACGGCACTGGTGCACTTCGAGAAGGGCCTTCCCGACTGCAAAGGAATCTACCGGGCCATCAATGCCGAGACGGCAAAGATCCTGGCCGGGAATTTTACCTATATCAACCGGGAGAGCGATATGGGTGTGGAGGGAATCAGGGAGGCGAAGATGCGCTATCATCCTCATCACATGGTAGAGGTGCACCTTCTGAAGAGGGAAGAGCTGGAGAGGGTATTGTGAAGTTGTGGCAGGCATCCTCTTGAGAGCCAAACATTATGCAGGATTATGATCATCGATCTTGGTCCGGCTGAAAGAGGCTTTGAGGATAGAATTGAGTTTCCTGGGAGTGCTGCTAGCTGAAAATGGAAGCTAAAGGCAATTATAGTAGTATGGTTCCCAATTAGTAACTTTTTTTGGCCGGTTAGTTCTATTTCATAATTCTTATGTTTACAAATTTATATTTATGTGGAATTTGTAGAGTTTTGCGATTGGCTCAAAATTTGCCATGCCTTTATATCTCATAACGCCTTATACTAGTTAAGACTAAACCAAGAGGTGAGCTTAATGCCATACTACCCACCGATGATGGATTGGGGCTATTACCCTTTCATGGGTTTCTGGATGATTCTTATTTGGTTGATAATTATAATAATAGCTGCCTATTTCATCTACAGGCTGATCAAAACCGAAAAGATCCTTGGGCCAGGAAAAACTGTAGCCGGCAAAAGCTCAGAAGACATTCTGAACGAAAGGTATGCTAATGGAGAGATTACCAGAGAGCAGTATATGCAAATGAAAGAGGATATGAAGAAGTCTACTTGAGTATGAATCTGGAATCCTAATCAGATTTGTACCACATCTTTATATCGTTAAATAGCGAAGAATTCATGGGCAAAAGTCGAACAAGACCATCTCATTCCCCTCCTAATCGACGTCATAATCGACTTTGCCCTCCCTCCTATATTCGATTTTGCAGCAAACATGACACGCCACCTTGAAAAAGATCATATTCTTATTCATCAGGTATGAGTCCCACATCCCCCTCGAGACCAGACTCCAGACCAAAAGTTCCATCAATCCCCTGTTTCATCCTCTCGTCTATGTCTATTCATCCCATCGAATTCAGGTATGGAACCAAAGAGATGAAGACCATCTGGGAAGAGGACTTCCGGCTGCGCTGTCTCTTCCGCGTGGAGGCGGCCCTCTCTTTGGCGGAGGAAGAGCTGGGCATGATCCCCAACGGGGCCGCAGCCGAAATCACGGCTGCCGCCGAGACGACCCGTCCGGAAAGGGCCAAGCAGATTGAGGACGAGATCGGCCACGACATGATGGCCACGGTCCTGGCCATGGCCGAGGAGAGCCCCAAATTCGGAGAATGGATCCACCTCGGTGCGACCTCCAACGACATCCTGGACACTGCCACCGGCCTTCAGATTAAAGCATCACTGGACGTGTTGGAGCCCAAGCTGAAGGCCCTGCTGGCACTGCTCCTGGACCTGGCTATACAGAACAAGAATCTGGTCTGTGCGGGAAGAACCCACGGCCAGATAGCAGTGCCCACGACCTATGGCCTGAGATTCGCCATCTGGGCCTCGGAGATCGCCCGCCACATCGAAAGGCTGGCACAGCTGCGTCCCCGTGCGGCTGTGGGAAAGATGAGTGGCGCTGTGGGCACCCAGGCAGCCTATGGAAAGAACGGTATGGAGATCCAGACAAGGGTTATGCGCCACCTCGGCCTCACTGAGGTGGACGTCTCCAATCAGGTGGTTCAGCGCGACCGGCATGCTGAGATGGTCTGCTGGATGGCGCTTGTTGCTTCCACCCTGGACAAGATATTTGTGGAGATGAGAACGCTGCAGCGAACGGAGATAGCGGAGGTCGAGGAGGGTTTCGGCAAAAAGCAAGTAGGCTCTTCTACCATGCCCCATAAAAGAAATCCAATCAAGTCGGAGCAGATCTGCGGCCTGGCTCGCGTGGTGCGGGCGCAACTGCTGCCTGCCTTTGAGAACATCCCTCTCTGGGATGAGCGCGACCTGACCAACAGCAGCTGCGAGCGCATCGTCTTCCCTGAGTCCTTCATCTTCACCGATCATCTCGTAACCCTCGCCACGCGCACTCTGACCAACATGCGGCTGCGGCCTGATAACATCGAGCGCAACCTGACTTTGCTGCACGGCCTGAATATGGCTGAGAACGTGATGGTGGAGCTGGCAAAGAAGGGCGTTGGCCGCCAGCAGGCTCATGAGATCATGCGCCAGAGCAGCATGACTGCCTTCGAGCAGAAGCGAGAGCTGGCGGATGTGCTCCTGGAGAACGAGACTGTCACGAAGCACCTTTTGCCGGAGGAGATCCGGGCGTTGCTCGATCCGCACCAGTACATCGGCACTGCCGTTTTGCAGGTGGAAAGGCTGAACGATAAGCTAAAGAAGCTCTATCTGTCTTGAGGAAAATATTGCTCTGATTCCCTGGTGTCAGAGGTCGTATGCCTAGAGTATTTCTTCTCAAGCCCGGCTCGATACTGCGAAATGAATCAGGCGAGATCCTGGATGCCCGGTCATCAGTGACGCTGATAATCAGCGGGAAGCGAAAGATTGTAGTTGACACGGGCCTGAAAGGCGAAGCGAAGCCGATAAGAAGAGCGCTGGCCTGTCTGCACATGCTGCCGGAGGAGATAGATAGCATAGTGAATACTCATTCACATCCCGATCACTGCGGGAACAACCATCTCTTTTCTCGGGCAGAGATCCTGGCTCCTCAGGACGGGCAGCAGATCGGCAGGGGCGTTTGGGCCCTCGCAACTCCCGGCCATAGTCTGGACAGTATTTCTGTTGTCGTTGAGGGGATGCCGCAAGGCACGACTGTGACAGATACGGCAAATATGGCGAATGAGGCAAGGACCCCTACAATGATCGTAATAGCGGGTGATGCCCTTCCCACTTTTGGCAACTTCCAAAAGAACATTCCGCCAGCTTTGCATGTCGATCGAAACCTCGCCGTCTCCAGCATGAAAAAGATAATAGCAATTGCGGATATTGTCGTTCCCGGACACGATTATCCCTTCTCTGTCAGGAAAAGTATGTATCTTCAGATGGCCGTCTCGACGCTTTCGGGAGGGCAAAGTGCAGCTCGGGGGCTCACAGATTAAATTCTGGCAAAATTGATCTCGCGATCCCTTAAATATGCAGGAGGGATCAAATATGAAGTATAAGAATAGGCAATCTATAAATACTTATGATATCTATATGTTATGCGAATGCAACTAAAATTGACATCAAAGGAGAGGTTAGTTCTTTACGGTCTTGCCAGATATCCGGGGTTCAGTGACATAGATCTCGCTTCTAATATAGGCGTTGATCGGTCAACAATATTCAAGAGCAAAAGAAAGTTTAGAGATTGGAAACTTATTAAGCTATTGAATGTTCCTTCCGGAGAAGCTGTAGGGGCTGAAATCCTGACCTCTGTGTTCGTCAAGTACAGTCCGACTGCTCCCTTTGAGGTGAGGAAAGGGTCTCAATCATTCCAGAATTGGATCGATTACCCCAATTGCGTTTCGCACATTGCTACAGATACTGATTCCGTCTCAACGTTCTTCTCCAAGAGCCTGACCGACTTCCGGGTGAACTTCGATCCTATCATCGACGAATACTACAGAAATGATTTCGTTGAGTCTATACACTATTTCCATTATCCCTTCCAGGTCTCCAGCTACTCGGCTGATGCGGCCCTGGCTGTGAATGGCCTCTTTGAGCTCACCAGGCCCGATCTTCCCGAGCAGATAATACCGCCCAGGCCTACCCTTACGGAAGACTCTCGGCTCACCGAGAAAGATAAGCTGACGCTTTACGCCTTTGTGAAGTATCCTATGCTATCTGACCTTGAACTCTCCAGGAGGACAGGGATCTCCCGGCCCACCATCTCTGGAAAGAGAACGAAATTCTTCCAGAGCGGACTTTTGACCCGCGAGGCCTACGTAGACTGGCAGAAGATTTGCTGCGAGCTCATGTCCTTCTATCATGTGCGAATCAGGCACGGTCACGATCGTGAGGACCTCTCTCAGGTCTACCAGGCTTTCCGCAAGATTGGGGCGCCTCTCTACAGCTATATGCAGCCAGGTGAGCTCTTTGGCGCATTCCTGTCCACCGGCTATCCGGAGCTGAAGAGTCGCATGGATCTGGAGCTTCGCAATCTATCCGCCCAGGGATTGATCACGGAGAGGCCCATGCTCGTGATCATGCCCCTCTCAGAGATCAAGGCCACCAAGATTGATTACGCACCAATGGTGGCGAAAATGTTAGGAGTAGGCAAGGAGATCTGAAGATTGCATTGTTAGGAGAGGTTGCCATTGTCTGCTCCCGGGCAGATCCGGCAAGCCTCAATATTTTCGAGCGTCTACTGGTGCTGTTGCCCTGGCAGGAACTGGAGGGCTACAGATCTAATGGAGCTTTTCGTCTGCTTATTCACGATGAAAGACAGACTGCTCTTTTTGGCCTGGACGGTCGTCTGGCTGATCTGGATCTGCATCCGGAGATGGTCATTTTTCCCTGCCGGCATGAGGCCAAAGCTGCTTTGCCATGGTTTGGCGGTCATTTCACGGGAACGCTGGAGGATGGCCAGAGCCTGCTTTCCGCTGCCGCGCCTGCGGGTCTCAGATCTTTCCTGCACAACATCGCGGTCCTGGCGCCGGCGGGCTACATCGTCTCTGCTGAAGCCACCCATCACGGCCCGGTGGATATGGAAACACCCTGCTTCTTTGCCGAGATTGGCAGCACCAAAGAGCAATGGTGCGATGAAGGGGCGGGAGCGGCGGTCGCCAGAGCAATTATGGCCCTGCATCCGGAAGAGCTCCCGGTGTTCCTGGGCTTTGGCGGCGGACACTATGTGCAGAGGCAGACGGAGCTCATCTTCGATTCTGCAATCGCATTTGGTCATCTCTTCTCCACCTATCAGGCAGGAGGGCTGAACAGGGATGTCGTGGATGATGCTCGCCGCAAATCTGGAGCGACCTATGCCTATCTTGACCGCAAATCGTTCCGTTCAGACGACCGTAAGAGAATCGTCGGAATTCTCGAGGATCTGGATCTGCCAATACTGCGGAGCAGGGAGATTCGGGCCCAATTCCCGATTCTGAAGAAGGAGTAGGGACTCTGTTATACTTTTAATAATTTTTCTTCATGCAATGTCTGTTTCTGCCGCCCGTCGATCGAATATCTCATCAAATATTTGAATATAAATCTATGATGGGGAAATTTGGCCTGAGTTCAGAATGTTTCTCAATGATTTTAAAACAAAAAGATGTATCACAACAAAAGAAATTTATACTATGAAACTTCAATACAGTATATCAAAATAAATTAAGTTCTAATAGCGGGCCGTGGTCTCAATGCCAGAAAAGTCAGATTATGTCCAGACGAATAGCATCTCCGTCCTGCAGGAGAAAGCACTCGATCTCATAGGATCACGATCGGATGGCGTCTTTCAATCGGATCTCCGGCGGCTTTTAAGCATTGACAGCAGCAGGTGCTCGAAGATGGTATCCAGGATGCAGAGCTCCGGCCTCATCTACAGAGAGAAGGTTCCAGCCAGCAGCACATATCTGATAAAGCTTGTCCATGCCTCTGCCGCTCCCGCCTTCGATGAGGAAGATGTGGCAGCAGAAGTCCAGAGGAGTCATATCGATAGCCATGTCAATAGCCATACGAAAAGCAATATCGATAGAATTCTCGATGGCAAAAACAATCATCAAGTCGTTAGCTATTTCGACTGCAATATTGACGGCTATATCGACAGCGATATCGGAAGCCAGATAGATAGCTATTTCGATAGCCAGAGATATACTGATAGTCACAGCCATATCGATAGCTTCTTAACTGAGATCTATCTGCTCTATATGGTACGCGGCATCTCCAGCTAGAGGCCGCAGGGGACCTGTGGCATTGAAGGCATTCTGGGAGATTTTGCGCCCGTTTAATTGCATAATGGCTGGAGTCGCAGCCATCATCGGTTTGGCAATTGCTGGCAGCTTGGACCCAAAGGCGGGTTTGCTTATTTTCTTCGCGGTTTTCCTGATCACGGGAGCAGGAAACGCCATCAACGATTACTATGATCGAGAGATCGATGCCATAAACAGGCCCAAGCGCCCTATCCCCAGCGGGCGCATCCTTCCGCGAGCGGCTTTCAACTACTCTCTGACTCTATTTGCGGCAGGCTGCATCCTGGCGGGCCTCGTAAACCAGATCTGCCTCGTTGTGGCTGCCTTTAACTCTGCCCTGCTGTTCTTTTACGCGCGAAATCTGAAGGCCACGCCCCTCGCCGGAAACATCACAGTAGCATTCCTGACCGGCTCGACCTTTCTCTTTGGGGGCGCGGCAGCCGGGCCTGCAGGCCTTCTGGCCAACCAGGTCCCCTTCGGCCTCTCCTTTCTGGCCAGCATGAGCCGGGAGATCGCCAAAGACATCGAAGACGTGGAAGGCGACAGGCAGGGTGGAGCCAGGACGCTGCCTATCCTCGCAGGCGAGCGCCCATCTGCGGCGCTGGCTGCGGGCTTCGCCGTAGCAGCAGTGGCCTTGAGCTATCTTGTGCCTTTTGGGAGGGCGTATCTGGCGATCGTTACGGTGGCGGATCTGTTCTTCCTGCTATCTGTGCTGAAGATCTCCAAGGGAGATGCGGCCGGGTCGCAAAGGGCGATAAAAAAGGGAATGGCCGTGGCGCTGATGGCGTTCCTGGCGGCGGCAGTATTTCCCTAAATCATACGCCTGTCAGGCAGAAGGCCGCCCAGTAGAATGGATGCCGGAACCTTTCCTCGCTTTCGTAGCTCTTTTTGGGCCTCTGTCAGGGCCTTTACGGGCGACATGCCTTTCACCCGCCAGATCTGATGTGACGCAGGCTATTAGCCATCTGTCAATCGCGGCTGAGAGTTAAGACCTCATTCTGGCTTTGATCTCCGTCACATCGCTCTCGATTCTCTGCAGCCTCTCTTCTGTGCGGCCCTTCAGATCCGAGCGCATGCCCTGAACCTCAGAGACGATCTCCCCACGGGCGTCGTCTATCTTATCGATAATTTGATCCTGTTTACCTGAGATCCCTTTTAAGCAGGAGGTCATGCCATCCAGCCTGGATCCTATGCCATCGAGCTTTGAACCATTATCCTTGAATCCCTCTCTCACGGCAGATATCAGCTCTTTGAGATACTCTGCCGCCTGGTCCAGGCGGGCATCGGTCTCCCTCTCTCCCGCAATTTTAAAAAAATTCTTCGTAAGCTCCTTTAGCATCAGAAAATTCCGCTTTAATCTCCGCCACATCGATCAGGGTATTTTTGATCCTGACGGCTTCAAGGAACCTCTCCAAATCGGTATCAGGGCCCTCGGCAACGATCCTCACCCTGCCGTCAGGCAGGTTCTTCACATATCCCTTGAGGCCAAAGGCGCTAGCTATGGTTACTACCTTCGACCTGTAGCCGGCCATCTGGACTTTTCCAGAGACATAGGCGGTGAGCTTGCGCATTCTTTTAATAGTTATCCTCTTCTTATTTGGACTTTATCGTTGCCTGATTGCATCGAAGGTGCGACCAAGCCGGTCTCGCAGCCAACCAGGTTCCCTTCGGGCTCTTCTTTCAGTCAGCATGAGCCGGGAGATTGCCAAGGACATGTATCCCGGGCTCCCTGCCTTATCGAAGGCTTCCTGCCCGTTCAACGACCCTTCTAAGCTGTGAGATATTACGAATATGCTAGAGCCCATACCGCATGTTTATATATGTGAATATGAAGATGGGCTGGGCAATAGTCAGCAAATCTCGGGATTGCCGGAAAGGATTCTGCACCTCTTTGGTGCCGCAATCCGATCTCTTCAGCAGGGGTTCTTTGCAGGTAATAATATGAGTGGAGGTATATAAATGGAAATTTCGGGTGAAGGCTTACGTGGACTGGTAATTTTATCCGTTTTTCTTGCCATTTCGGCAGCATCAGCGGCAAATGCTCCGTCCAGCGTTGGTACAGATATCGCTAAGATCATAAGCGTAAACTACCTGAGCGCGGACCAGTGGGTTGAGATAGCCAACGAAGGAACTGGTTTGATAGATCTCACCGGCTGGACGCTCATGAACATGGAAAATCATACCTATTCATTCCCGGCAAATTTCACCCTCAAAGCCAGCACAACCGTCAGAGTTCACTCGGGATATGGCGATAATACGTCCTCAGATCTGTGGAGTAGTGCACTGCTATGGAGCGAGATGGGCGATACTGCAACTTTAAAAGATGCCGCTGGAAGGATCATTTCGGAGTATAAATATCCAATAGCGGTTTCAGCCCCAGGAAGCGTGGCCGTGATCAAGCCCATCTCTCTTCCGAACATGTCTTCCATCGGCGGGACGTCTGTGCCCTTCCTGCCAGACTATAGGCCGGCTTATGGCGCTGAAAGCGGCAGCTTGAAGAGCAGTTCACCAGTGAACTTGACCGGTCATACTTTCATCTGTCACGGAGGTCCGCTCAACTGGGCGTGGACCAGTGGGCTGGAATAAGCCCGGCTGGGATAGTTGGCAGCGTGCCAGTCCTTCATTGGCCTGGTCTGTAAACTGATTCCTGCTACCCTGGAGATCGATGCCGTGAACAGATCTGGGTCTGCCCATTCCTGGCGGCCGCATAACGCCAAATGCCTTCAACCTCTCCTCTTCCTTTATGCCCCACACCTCAAGGCGACGTTGCTGGCTGGAAATGTATCCGTAGCATTCCTGACCGGCTCGACTTTTCTCTTCGGGGGCGCGCAGCCGGGCCCGCTGGCCTTTTGGCAGGGCTTACCTGGTGATCCGTGACGGTCGCGGGTCTGTTCTTTCTGCTCTCTGTGCTCAATGTTGTCAAGAGAGATACAGCAGGCACTCAGAAGGCGATAAAAAAGGTAATGGCAGCGGAGCTCCTGGCTTTTTTGACAGGTGCCCTGCAGCAAATGAATTTCTTGTGAACCTCTCAACGATGCGCAAAATACGCCACTATCGGCTCGCCCAAACAGTTGACCCGCACAAACCCGTAGCGCTCGAACTGCACTACTTTGCCCAGCTCCTCGACAATCCCGGCCTCGCCTATCCCCTCGTCGATGCCGTCGGGCTTCAGCACTTTCACTGCCAACCCATCAAAGGGCGCCCAGTGGATGATCTTGGTCCTCTTTCCCATATCCTTGCCCAGGAAGCGCGCTTTTGCCGGCTCCAGGCCTGTTATCTCCACGTTGCACAGATCCTTGAGCCGGATGTTATCTCCCACCTTAAAGGCCTCCAGATCGCTCTTGCAGATGAACAGCCTTTTTCCGGCAGGAATCTCCCTGAAGCCGCGGTCTGCTGTGGGATGCAGCGGCGCGTGCGCCACCAGTGGCACCTCGCCCTCAATCTCCAGAAGCACGGGGTCCCAGACGAAGAAGCGGCGGTTGGCCTCAGGATCGATCAATTTCCTGTTCTCGGCATAGATGGAGTCCATGCTGATGCTGATGTCGGTCTCTCCGACTCCCAGGTCGATCATGAACTTTCGCAGCGCTTCAGGACGGATACCCCGGCAGCGCATAGCCCGCACTGTGGGCACGCGCGGATCGTCCCAGCCGGAGTACTCACCGGCCTCGATAGCCTTTCTCAGCTTGCTGGTGCTGAAGGATCCGAACTGATGGATCTTTACGCGGCCCCAATGTATGACATTTGGGTACTCCCAGCCGAGGTATGAATATAGATACCTCTGCCGGATTCCGCTATCGGTCAGATCCTTTCCCCGAATGATGTGGGTGGTTCCAAGCAGATGGTCCTCCACAGCCGACTCGAAATCGAGCAGCGGCCAGACGCGATACCTGTCTCCGACGAGCGGATGGGAGGCGGTGACTATGCGGAACGCAGGCCAGTCGCGTATGGCAGGATCCTTGTGGTGCATGTCTGTCTTGACCCGCAGGACGGCATCGCCCTCTTCCAGTGTGCCATCGAGCATCTGCCCCCATAGCAGCAGGTTCTGCTCAACGGTTTGGCATCTGTGATCGCACTCCAGCCCATGGTCCTTATGCTCCTTGAAGGCCGTCTGCGCGCAGCCGCAAACGTATGCTCCACCACAGCGAATCAGCTCCTCTGCGATGGGATAGTACAGATCGATCCTCTCGCTGGCCGTGATCACCAGATCGGGCTTGGCTCCAAGCCATTCGCAGTCCTCCAGATACCAGCCATAGGCCTCGGGCATGGGCCGCTTCTTCACAGGATCGGTATCATCAAAACGAATGATGAACTTCCCGCCATACTTTTTGACATATTCCGAGTTGACAATAATGCCCCGCGCGCTGCCAAGGGTCGGCGGACCATTGGGGTTGGGAGCAAAGCGCATCACAACGCCCTTTTCTGCTCCTTCCAGAGCGGGCAGACCCTTTTCAGGCTCTTTTCTCTCCGAGAGCTGCACCAGAAGTTCGGGAGCAATGGCTTCCAGTCTCTTTTGCCACTCCTCATGGCTGGTCCTCTTAACCTCCGCCAGGACTTCGTTAACCAGGGGCGATACCTCCTTGGCCCGGGCGCGTAGCTCCGGGTGCTCGCCCATGAGCTTGCCCATAACCGCTCCGGCATTGGGAGCAGCCTTGTACTTCACCGCGTTCTGCAGTGCATATTTTTCGATGAGCTCTCTGATCTCTTCCATTGATTCATCTCCCTTGTGGCCAGCGAATCCTGCAGGCAGGAAAAATTCGCGCCCAGAGGTCTTTTCAAACAGGTCGAAGAGCTAACTTCGATCACTCTACTTTAATTTGATGCACGCCAAGGCATTCCGCCAGGAGAAGGGCATCTTTAACTATTTTCTCGTGATCGAAGGCCAGCTTTGGCAGCCTGTCAAGAGGAACGACCTCGGCAGATCTGGCATCCGATCCGGATACCAGCTCGCCCATGCCCTTAGAGAGAAAGGCAGCTGAGACCACATGGCCTCTGGGGTCGCGGCCGGGATCGGAATAGATGCCGACCAGGCCCTGTAAATCGATCAAGAGGCCCGTCTCCTCCCGGCCCTCCCTTATAGCCGCATCCTCTACGGTCTCGCCTATCTCCACAAATCCTCCGGGCAGGGCAAAACAGCCCTGATAGGGAGGATTATCTCTTTTAATGAGCACAATTCCTGATTGGAATAGTATTACGGCGTCAACTGCCAGTAGCGGAGTTTTAATTTCATTTTTCATCTCGATCATTATCCTTTTTTGCCTTATTCTCTACCCCATTTACAACTACCATTTCCCGTAACCAAAAGGCTTATCTACGACTGAAGTCGGATGAATGTACGGCAAAGGTCGATTATCGAAGATCCCTCCCTACCCTACATCCAATCGGCCTTTAGCTATCTTTTTGCGAATGAATGGCTGTTTTTCTGCAGTTCCACTCAACTCTCATCTGACCATTATGGAGCTATGAAGAAGCTGAAATACTACAGGCCGATTACTCCCTTCTATGCCTTTTTATGTGCTTAAGCTGGGGGGGAGCCTGATGCCAGTAGCCAGGGAGTTCATGCGCACCCTGGCGGCTCTCGCGGAGGAAGGCTTCAGCTTCCTGGTGGTTCCAGGTGGTGGGCCAATGGCGGATCTGGTGCGAGAGATATTCTCCAGAGGGATGCTCAGCGAGGAGGCCGCGCACTGGATGGCTATCCTTGCCATGGAGCAATATGCCTATTTTCTGGCAGACGGAACCGGTATTGGTCTCACCAGCATAATTCGCCGCCCGCAGGGCAATCCAAACGTAGAGGTTCTCCTGCCCTACCAGGCCCTGCAAAAAGACGACTATGGCCTGGTGCACAACTGGGACTACACATCCGACTCGGTGGCAATGATTGTGGCCGCTGCGCTTTCCTCTCCGCTCATCAAGGTCACCGACGTGGATGGCGTTATACTGGATGGAAAGGTGGTTGAAGAGGTATCTTCAAGTTCCTTGATTGGATTTGAAAGCTGCATCGACCAGGGCACCCTGAGCCTTCTATGTGATAGCTTCAAAGGGAGAAGCGTCTGGGTAATGAACGGCACGAATCCAGAGGGTTTTGTCAAGTCCTTGAAGACGGGAAAAGGCGGCACAGTAATCAGGGGTCAATAGGAAGGTTTATACAGGGAAATACATCAATCAGGAGGGAGATAACATGAAGGAAGAACTGCCAGAGAAATGCATATCATGTGGCATTACGCTGACCGGCGTGGGCGGAACGAGGTTTCCCTGCCCAAGCTGTGGAACCGTGATTGCCAGATGCAACCGATGTAAAAAACAGAGCAACGTTTATACCTGCAAAGCCTGCGGCTTCACAGGACCGTGAGGTGGGAAGAATGGGAGATGCCGCAGTAAGAATGAAGGTCATGCCAGAGAGCACAGATGTAGATCTGGGCAAGCTGGCAGAAGAGATCAGGAAAGCAGTGCCCAGCTTTGCCAGGATGCATGCGATCGAGGAGATGCCCATAGCTTTTGGCTTGAAGGCGCTTATTGTTGTGACCATTATGGATGATAAGGGCGGTCACAGCCCCGATGAGATAGAAGAAGCCGTCCGCAAGCTCGCTGGTGTGGAATCTGTAGAAGTGGAAGAGGTCGGACTCCTCTAAACCACTCTATTGTTTGAATAACTGGAAATATTGGGCTTGTAGATCAGTGGTAGATCGCCGCCTTCGCAAGGCGGAGGCCACGGGTTCGAATCCCGTCAAGTCCATAAAGGTTCGGATGATATGGATTTCGTATACCGTTGACTGAATCTTAATTCGATTTGCCAGCAGGTTGATTGCTCTAATCCAAAATGGCTCAAAGCTAGAGTTTATTTTCTAGTGGCAAGATTGTCGCGGCCGGCGTCACAAGAGCAAAGTACTTAAATTTTCAGGCAGAATAAATCCATTATGGCAGTGCTACTCGACAATATGGGCAAAGCCAAAAGGCACCCCATTTTGCCTGAAAAGAGTTCGCGAATTGGCAGCAAAGATTCGACTGAGGTAGAGCTTCATGCGGCCAAAGAGATCCTGGCAGAGGTCTTTGGCATCACGGTCGCGGAAGCGGAAGAGATGATCAAACAGCGCTGCCTGGAGAGAACTCTCTGGCCGGAGAACTTTGGGCTAAATAAGTGAGGCTAAGTCATTAGGAACCAATTCTGTACATAGTTGGCGAAGCCACATCCAATTCCTGTCTTGGATAATTCACGAATTGAAAACTGCGGGTTTTCAGTCCCGAAGAGATAATAATATATCAGAGCACAGAGAAACGTTCGATATAATGGGAACGCTGATAAGATTAATGAAAGCCGCAATAGGCGCAGCCCTCCTTAACGAAACGGTTAGAAGTGCATTTTTAACTGGCGTGACTAAGTCGATGAATTACATCCTGCAACCATCTACGAGCTCAAAGATAATTGCTTTTATATCCGGTTCGATGAAGCCGAGGTCTGGCAGTTCACCCAGTCTCCTTCAAACTCTGTTTAAGGGAGCATTAGGCATTGTGCTCTTGAAATTGACAAGACGCAGCCGGATTCTCGAGCTGGCGGCATTTTCGGGTCTGGGTGCGCTCCTGCTCGAAATGTTGAAAACTAACGGAGGCCGCCAGAATGCAAACAAGAAGAGACAAACAGACCAAATCATTGATGTCGACGAGTATACAGTGATCGAAGAAGATTAATGATTGATTGATCTGCCTCCATTTGAAACCCGGTAACAAATATGCCAGTCATTATGGCATCGTTCACTGCTTTTGCTTTCTTCCCCAATCTACTGCAACTCCACTCATTCCGGGTACAGGGTACCGGATATTGACCCGGTTTTGTACGGACCTATATTCAGGGACGGTCGTGCGTAATGGCTTTCGCTACAGGCTCTTCGCACTATTCTGATGCTATTGATTCATCCTTAAGGTTGAACTGAGCCCAAAGGTATCTCTTCATCTTCTGCATGCCATGCAGGATGAACTATGCAAAGGAATTTCAGATTCACTCTCCCAGTGTTGCGGATGTGCTGCCAGGAGCCGGGAGGTATAAGGATGGCCTGGCCAGTGCCAACCTCTGTCTGCTCGGAGTCGATGTGCATCTCGCCTTCTCCCTCCAGGATGAAGTACACCTCGGAGGATGTTTTAAGCCGGTGAGGAAGAGACGCTGTTCCGGGCTCCAGTTTGGCATGAGCTATGCTGTAGGGAAGGTCTGGCCCATCGCGACCAGGATGAAGAAGCTCGCAGAGGTTTGTGTTGTCGGATGCTTTGAAGTACTGGCATTTTGCCAAATCTTTTACGAACATTTGCCCACCTGATTCCTGCGGTATTTTAGGAAAGAAATGCAGCTCCTGGGTTATGAACTATCTCAAGCGATCTCTCAACCGGATTGCGGTCTAATAGATCCTGATATAAGTTATCTTTACATACATTCAGAGGGATAAAGGACTAAATTTCTGCCGCCGGTCAATATGGATGATATTATCCAATCCATTAAATCAGGCATAATGGAGAGCATCCCCACCATTTGTGAGGAGACTGCATATCTGTCCTCATGGTACGACTGGCTCTTGCACTCTCGTCTCTCTAGAACAGCGCAATCCAGGCAATCTTCAAAGATTGAATAAAGATTTCCCTCCCCGTTCGGACTGAGACAATCGATGATATGGGTTCTGATGTCTTCGCCATGGGAGTCGCAGGTTTGAATGCATAGGGATGCCCGTCTGTCCGACTCCAGAATGAAGAAGTATCTGCCTGGATTCTCCAGGAGGTCACAATGCAGATTTCTGCTACTCACTTCAATTCCTATTTTTATCATGAATCCCCCACTTCAGACGAATTATTTTACTATCACATTAAATAATGAACATTATTAATTTATATAATTTTTGGTTGATTTTCGGATTAGAAAAAATATAGTTGAACCATTGAGATGATAGAGAGAGGCGAAATGACAGTTGATTCTAAGATCGGAGGGTCATAGATCGAAATTGCTTTGGAGGTTCTTTTAGCCTTTCAATTCTCAGGAATCCATAAGCTCTTAGAGTTAAACATAGAAAGCTTTCGGCATAGTCCCTAGAGTGAGTGTCAAAAGAGCCCACTGGCGAAAGAGACAATTGGATCAAGAATTTGCGAATACCCGGAATGTCGCCATTGAAAAAAACGGTGAAGAGACATAGAAGAGAACATAGACTTGAACAAATACCAAGCACCAGAGAGGATTTGAACATAATGCGATTGATCGAGATCTTTTACTCTATACAGGGCGAAGGCCCGGCCATGGGAAGGCCCGCCGCCTTTGTCAGGCTGGCAGACTGCAACCTCAGATGTGAGGGATGTGACACAGATCGAAAGGCTACCCGGATTATCGCACTGTCCGCTCTTCTGGAAGAGATTAAACTGATGGGACCCAGGGTTGTGATTACGGGAGGGGAGCCCACACTACAGATGGACGAGCTTTCGAATCTGATCTCTATCTTGCACGGCATTGGTATGGAGATCCATATCGAGACTAACGGCACCAATCCTATTCCTGGAGAGATACTGGAAAAGATTCACTGTGCAGTGGTAAGCCCCAAAAGAGGATCGAATTTTCATCTCGACTACTGGGCCGAAAAGGCAAACGTTCACCTGAAATTTGTACTGGGAAAGGCTGCCTGGTGCTGGACTTCCGAACGATTGGAGGAACTGGTTTCCAATCTCAATAAGGAACGAGTCTGGATAATGGCATATGGCACCGACCAGGATATGCAAGGTGCGAGGGAAGCCTGGGATCTGGCACTCCGGCTAGGAGTCAACTACTCGGATCGGCTGCATATAAGGCTGAGGGGAAGATGAAAATAGATTGGAAAAGAGGATTGAAGAGAGATTGGAAATGAGATGGGAAACGATTTTGTAGCTATCTCTCCACGCTCTGCAAACATGCCTTTGCCTCTCTGAATACAAAGCTTCTATGATCCGCACCAAGCTTCATCCTGGCCATCCTGAGCAGCCCCAGGCTGATGAAGAAGGGTAGGGCGCGAGTGATGGCATAAAACTCCGTTTCGTTAAGGCTGTATTGCCATAGAAAGTGGCCGATATAAGGCTCTGCTCTACATGCATCCCCTCGTCGAATGGCAAAATAATTCTTGAGCTCGGCTGCAACTATTCCCAGGTCGTGCACAAAATTTGCATGCTCCATTGAGCTTTCGAAGTCCAGCATATAGGCCCTGTGGTGACTGAACAGATAGTTCAGTGGATTGGGGTCACCGTGAATCCTGCAGCCGGAATGCAGGTCCAGCAGTGGGCTGTGCCACCATAAACCGAGCAGGCGGTTGTATTCCGTCCTGGTTTTGGCGTCCAGCATGAGCCGATCCAGAACTTTGTGAAATCTTGCGAATACCCAATCCTTTCTGTATTCGGATTTTGTCCGGTCGTGCAGCCTTCTCTGCAAATGGGCGATAGCAGTGAGCTTATCATACAGCCGGCCTTCTTTATCAATATCGTCCATATATTTGTAGAAAGATCTACCTCGAATATATTCCGTTAGCAAGGCACAATGGAAGTCCTTGTGGATGGCCAGGGGTCGGGGGATATCTACGATCGGCTCGATCTGTTTAAGTGTATTGAACTCATTTTCCATGGCTTGAAAGGGGTCATAGTCTCTCATCCAACCTGTCGGCTCAGCGTAGAACTTAGCCACCACACTGAATCCCTGCTTGGCAAACTCGTATCTACATACAGTATGCGAAGCAGGTTTGATCTTATAGACATAGACCCTGCAATTCCGGTCGCCCGCTCTCTCGCCCAAGACCTGAATAAGCCAATCCCGGAAGGCATTTCCGGGAGCTAAACTGCCAACATATTTCTCTATTGCCATCGTTTACAATCCGTAGGTTTACAACTCATCTCTTTGAATCGTGAGTGGATCGCACTTTTTCCATGCATTGCATCTTAGCCCAAGAATGGAGAACTGTAACATAATCCACATAATTATATTCCATGCAGGGCATTTAATTCTGCAACAGCCCAAAGGCCAGAGAATGCAGAAGATAATCACTATTGCCGTCACCAATGCTCCAGCCAATTTTAGCGAATTCAGCCCAACATTGCTTTCACTATTTTTACTTCACATTTCATATGCCGCTAATGCGATTCATTTACCCCGAAGAACTTCCAGGCCTCCTCGATGTGCATGGCTTTCATGCCCAGCCGGGAGGAAGGAACAATGTCATTATCGAAGTTGTCGCCGATGGACATGACCTCCTCCGGTTCGAGACCCATCAGCTTAGTTGCCTCCAGAAAGATCCGCGGATCCGGCTTCTTGTGGCCGAAGTCTGAGGAGAAGGTGACGTTCTTGAACTTGTCATAAAGGCCGAAATATCTCATCTCCTTTTCCGAGAATACCCTTTGCCCATTGGAGACTATTACTTTGGGGTAGCTCTCCAGCTCCCGGAGGAGGCGCATGCTTTGAGGGAAGACCTGCATATGGCGCAGGGATCCGGCCCGGAAGGCGCGAGAGGCTTCAGCGCCTACAACCTCAGCGTCGATCTCCCAGACGGCATGGCCTTTGCATATATTGGTGAAGACCTCGTGCACGTTGACCTCGGGATATTTCTCCCATCTGCTCTCCATTGACTCTTTTACCAGCCAATTGTACTCCGACCTAAGATCTTCCGCTGAGATCTTGACTCCCTGATAGATCAGCCATTTGCTGACAGGCTCATAGGTGTTGATACTATCTTCATCGGTTTTGATGTTGATCAATGTGTTGTAAAGGTCGAAGATCAAGCCCTTAATTCCCATTTCCTCTAACTTTGTTACAGTCATTATGCCTCCTGACAAGCGAGTCGCCATTTTGTGGTGCAGATGTGGTGCAGATCTCTTGTATGGATGACGGATTATCCATTCCTTGATAACTCTATAGTTGCGGAACTAAATAAAATAGTCGGACATAATGAGGACATGCCCCGAGTTTTCGGATAATATATCTATGATCTGCATATCCCTGTTCTGCATATCCCTGTTCTGCATATCTCTATTCTTCTGTTCTCTATTTGCTCTGGCAGGCGAATCGCCCTAGGCCACCGGTGTTACAGGTCAGAAATCGAGGGGATGGAGCCGCCCGTCGGGAGTGATCAAAAGAGTAAGGGCTCGGGCGGTTCTGGATCTTAGTAGTATCGATAGTTATGAATAGATTAGCCATGCAGGGCGAAAGTAATCGGATGGCTGCGGGATAAGAATTATTCACTAGAAGGAACAAGAGGCTGAATTGATGAGAACAATAGAGATAGAGATCAAGGGAAAGGGAAGAGCACTCGCAGATCTTGACGAGAGGAATCCTGGAATCAGAGAGGCTTTCTGGAAAATTCTGCCCCTGGAGGCCAATGCCAACCTCTGGGGAGAAGAGGTCTACTTTGATGTGCCGCTGGAGATGGAGAACGAGCATCCAACGCCCTCGGCAACCGCGGGCGACATTTGCTACTGGTCGCCGGGTCCGGCATTTTGCATCTTCTTTGGCAAGACCCAGCCCTATTCGGCAGTAAACCATATCGGAAAGGTAGTGGTTGGGCTGGACCTGTTCAGAAGTGTCAAGGCGGGAGACCGGATCGCATTGAGAAGACGGTGAACGTTTCGAGCGGATGCCGGGAGGGAGCAACGGAGTTGGAAAAGAGCCTGACATCGAGCGGGCTCGCGCGCGCGACCGGAGGCGGGCAGCAGATAGGAAGAGGTTTTTCTCTCATTCTGGAGGATCATCCTGACATGAGGCCCCCCTGAATCCTATAACATTAAATATTGGAAGCTGAATTGGTAAAAGCACATCATAAGAACGACACTGGAGCGGCTGTGGTCCAGCGGTTATGACATGAGCTTCCCAAGCTCGTAACCCGGGTTCGATTCCCGGCAGCCGCACCTGATACTTGTTTTTGCTTTAACTTTCCAAATGGGTTACAGAATGTTCTTTCTCTGCTTTATACAAGGAGTGACATATAAATGCGGAGCCAATTAAATGTGGATTGGAGCATAAAGAAGGCTGACCTTGAACCAGCGCTCAAGAGATACCGTCGTTACTTGGAGAATTTGGGCTTCAGCAAACAGACAGTTGAAGGTTACTTATTCCGGTGCAAGAAGTATCTTGAATTCGCTAAGACCGACCAACCATCAATCGAAGATTTTGCCAGGTTTCGCGATCACCTTCATGATAAGAAATTAGCCCGAAACACCATGAATAATTATGGCTCTGCCACAAAGAAGTATCATGAAATGATAGGAAAGCCTGTCGAGTTCTGTTATCTCAAGCCGAACGACACCATACCATTCTTCTTCGACGAAACCGACGTGAACAAGATCTTTGCATCCTGTAATAATATAAAGCACTACGCAATGCTGGTAACGATGTTTTATGAATGCCTGCGTGTTTCTGAGCTTTGCGGCTTGAATGATGAAGACATAGATTTTGAGAGTATGTCTCTCAGGATCAATAACGGCAAATGGGGTAGAGATTCTCTGATCCCTATGAATCCCGAAGTAGCCAGAGTCCTTAAAGATTACCTCGCGGTCCGACCGTCTATAATAATCGATAACATGAAACCGTTATTTATCACAGACTATATGAGGCGATGGCATAGAGCAAACGTTTATCGAATGTTTATCAAATACAAGAAAATGGCAGGCATAGATAAGTCAGGTGGTGCGCACGTGTTTGGAAGGCATTCTCCTGCCAGTATTCTAATAAAAAATGGCTGTGATATCATGACTGTGAAAAACTTAATGCGCCATAAAGATATTTCAACAACCGCTAGATACCTGCATATTAGCGATGATGTCATACGACAGAAGCACACGAAATATTTGGTGATTTGATTTGTGGTATCCTTACTCCCATCCAAGATCAAAAAGAACGAAAAGAAAAAGACAGCCGACCACATTGGAATCTTTTGGATGTTCCGTTTGATATATTGAATCAAAACAGCCCATAAAAAGTCTAAAGAGGATTGAAAATGAGTACTCTTCCCAAAATAATGTTATTCTGCGTCGTTGCACTTGCAACGACTATTTGTATGCCAGTGCAAGGTGCGAGCGATAAGACCATGAGTCACCTCGAAATAGAAATGGGATTCATCCTTCTTGACCGCAATTTCCGAGATATAGATGTTCAGATAGATGATTCGAGGAATATAGTAATTTATGCGACACAGGTAGATCCATCATCCTCGGTCCGTGCGCAAACGGAATCCAAAGAGGAACGTGACTCCAACGAACACACATTCATTGATCATGCTATGATGCTATATGAAGAATATTGCCAGGACTGGGATGTTCAAAATATAGAAATCTATATCACCAATGGTAGGTATTACACATGCTCACGAGCTAGAGTAGACACTGCGGTCAAAGACGGTAAACGTTTAGATCTGATAAAAGACGTGATAGCCGAGGGGACATGAAGCGGAACAATCGCGAAAGACAATCAATAAAATTAAAATATTTCGGATGTTCCGTTTAACATTTTTTCCTCTAAAACATCATAATGTTAAAAAATGCGATTTGACTGTTAGAGTCCGATTCGTAGTTCCGAATAAAAATAATTTCTCCACCCCATGTAAAGAAGCTGGAGATGAAAGTGCCAGAACAATGAACTGAAAAAAAATTATTATAAAATTTATTATCATATTAATAATTTAAAACAATGCTTCTTATGGACGGATGCAAACGCAAGTGGACGGATATCCAAGCCTTTAGAAGTGTCCGTTTGCCAAGAAGACTATCGTATATATAAAGTGGACGGATGTAGAAGCCAATCTAAGCCGATTGGACGGATGCAAAAAAGATATTGTGTCTACTGATATTGAGGTGGACGGATGGACGGATAAATTCCATTTTATTAAGTTTTTTAAAAGGGGTATATTTACGAGGAAAACACTTATAAAATAGTTGTCATAATAATATCCAAAAAGGTCATTTTATATATACGAATTTGGACGTTTTATCCGTCCACCCGTCCACCCAGATATCATCTGGCACAGCTTAAAGAAATTGGAGCCAATACATCCGTCCGCATCCGTCCACTAACGTCCGTTGATATAGATAATAATGTAAGAATTGTTATCATGGAACATGAATCGCTATCGGCTGAAAATGAAACTAACAATGGTATGAATAATATTTTATAAAAGTATATAGTAGTACACGACATTTGCCGTCTTTCCTACCGTCAATTGTCGTTCAACCATATGATAATGGTCATTCGTTAAAATAAGTTGCTAATATATTTTTAAAAGTTTGGGAATAAAATATTTTTGATTGTACATATGATTGATAGCTTTATAGAATGCAAGGTATGCGGAACGTCGGTGTCGGAAGAATCCAACGTGTGCACATTAGGGTGTACGGGTATGAGATTTATTTGGCAAATAAATCATAAATGGCTCATATTAATCCCGCACACATCGTCTTGGCGTAGGTGTATGAATCACGGTTAATGAATTTAATTTACTGAAAATCAAAGCACCCCCCCTGTCAAATGTAGGACCCATTCTCCTCGCGCAAGGCAGGCAAAATCCATATGGCTTATGTTAACTCTATTTTTCTTGACTGTTATTATAATTAGTCAGGCCGGAGCGAGGCGAAAAAAACGAGCGTATCTGCCAAATTGGGCTCCACTCAAGAATTCTCCAAACTCCAAAAAAAAGCTTGAATGTTTATCACAGATCTGAATATTTCCCATATTGCGGAAACTTGCTTAGATATGCTGATACTTCCTCATCCCAAACAGCTTCGATCACCAATTTGTTACCATTAACAGTGCTAATTATTCTAGGCTTCATCTCCGGGCATTCCCTAAGGTAGGACATTGCCACCTCTGAAGATACTGGTCGATATTCCTCAATTCCAAAAAATGCCCAAAAATCAATGCTCTTAAATGATACATCCTGGCGGTCTAAATCATAGTCTGGCATATCTATAGAACCAAAATCCATTCCCCAGAATATTAGATCCCAAACCCTTTTGGCTGCGGTTTCTATCTCGGTTGCAGTTGGCTCAGAATAGCCAGGGATGTACTTGAACAGAAGGTCTCTCGCCTCTCCCGGTCCTTTTTGGATTAAATAGGCAATTTCCTCTGGTTTAGGCGATCTGAGAAGCCGCTTCTTCAAAAGATTATAGGCATTCTTGATCGTATCTTCTTCAAGGTCGTATGATTTTATTACATACCTCCCGTCTGGAAGCTGCTTAATTAAGTCCCACTGTACCAACTTTCCTTTATACAAATTATGCTTCACGGTACTTAGAGGTATTTTCAGCTCATCGGATAGCTGTTTAGGATAAGCAGGTCCTCTCTCAAGTCGCTCTTTGATCTTTTTGGTTGCCTCGCCCCTATTGTCACTCATGCGCCATCAACTCAATTGGACTATACCTCGTTTGGGGCCAACATAGTTAGCCTCAACTTATTTTTTACATATTTTCGGGTCGCCCGTTATCTGTAGATATGATTTTCTAAGTCTAATATTAGTCCTAAGTAGACAATGAAGTCAAATAATATAACCTTATGGTTTGGCCACTTCTGGCACAAATCGATAGCATGCAACGTCGTTGCCATAGTGATGACTGAAGTTTTTGACGGCCGCAGGATCATAATCAAGATGAAAGCGATCGCGCAGCTCAGTGAGGCGATCTAAATGGCCGATGTTCCTCAATTTTTCAATCAGCCGGGCGCGGCCTTCGTCATCATCCGTGATGGAGAGAAATTTCCTCCCATTGGAACGGAATGGCAAAAGAAGCCTCATACTTTCCAAGAGGCAACCGCACACGAAGGCAACGTTGGCATACTTGCTGGCAATGGCTACATCGGCTTGGATCAAGATGAGCCGGATGCATTCAAAGGGCTGGAATTGGTCGCTACAACGACCTGGGAAACAAGGCCGGGAAGGCTTGGAATGTGGTTCAAGTGCGACGATTGCACGCCTGAACTGCTGGCTAAATATGGAAAGAAAGCAGACCATGCGCAATTGAAGCTCTACAAGGATGGCCTATCCATTGGGGAGGTTAAGCTGCAAAGGACATACCAAGTTATTCCAAATAGTTGGAAGCGGCTTGAGGATGGCAAGCGGGCCGATTATAAGATGCTTGACTCCAGCGCTCCGGCTACTATCTCTTTGGAAAGGCTCCTTGCAGATCTTCAGGCCATTGGGATAACCTTCAGCTCCAAGTTAGAAGGCGTGGCCTTGAAGAGGTATGTGGAAAGCGAGGAGAGTAAAAACCGGCGATACGCGGAGGCAGCGCTCAGAGATGAGGCTTCAATCCTGCAAAGCTCTTCAGAAGGCGCTAGGAATGAGCAGCTTAATCGCTCTGCCTTTGCCATGGGGCAGTTGGTAGCTGCCGGTGCTCTCTCAGAGGCCGAAGTCATAAGTAAGCTTTCAGAGGCTGCAAGCTTGACCGGCTTGAAGCAGGAAGAGATCCGAAAAACGATCGAATCAGGCTTACATGCAGGAGCGAAAAATCCGCGAGAAATTCCCGAAAGACAAGAGGATATCGGAGATCTTCTTGAGAAGATCCTAGCCAATCCAAGAGCAATCAAAGAGCCTTCAACCCTGAAGGCAATGGCCGCGATAAAGCTCAATGATCCAATAGAGTTTGACTTTCTCATCGATTCGATCAAGAAGGCAAATAAAGGGCTCAAGGTTGACACAATTCGGCAAATGGTCGAGAAGTCCATCCTGGAAAGCGAGCAAACCGTGGAAGAGACGGAGATCCAAGCTGACATTCTAGCCGAAGCAAACCAGATATTAGACGAAGGCAGAGGCTTTGAGTACGCTTATGAGGTATGGCAAAAGAGGCACCACGGCGACGAGAATTTGGGCAAAGGGCTGTTCCTATCAATCGGTGCTCAATCCTGCATATCCTCAAAGGGTATTCATATCCATGCTTGCGGACCAAGAGGATCTGGTAAGAGCGATGGGGCGGAAAAAGCATCAGAAGCTGTGCCAAAAAATTACTTAATGGTCGGGAGTACAAGCCCTAAGGCATTATACTACCTAGGCGAGAGGTTGCCCGCAGGTTCCGTGGTCTATCTGGATGACATCGGCTGGAATGATCAAGCTGCACTAATGTTCAAAACATGCACTACATTTTACGGGGAAGGTGCAACGCATACCGTTGTAGTGGATCATGAGCCTAGGGAATTTAAGACAGCACCTCGCATCATATTTTGGCTAACCACGGCGGATAACAATACAGATGAGCAGATCAGGGACCGGCTACTTAGAATAGACACGACCGAAACAACAACCCATACTAAAGAAGTCATAGATTTCATTTTCCAGCAGCGGAAAAGCGGCGCGGCTTCCTTCGATTCTAGGGAGATCGAGATTTGCAGAGCGATAATCTACTTGCTGAAGCAAGAATTCATTGATGTGGTGATCCCCTTCTCGGATAACATCAGGCTCGAAGGCGATCCAAGAGGAGCAACGATATTTGCAGATCTAATATCTGCCTTTGCGATCTGGAGATATCGAATACGGGAGCTTGATAGTAATGGTGCGGTGATTGCCTGCTATGAGGATTACAAGGATGCTGAAACCTTCTTCAATGCCATAAAAGGCCACGGCGACACCAAGTATACGCCAGGAGAGCTCAGAGTTCTTCAGGCTATCAAGGATCTCAGTGGAAATGCTACCCGCGAGACGGTGATGGCAAAGACCGGCCTATCCAAAGGCGGGCTGGCTGATATCTTAAATGGTCGAAACCACGACGGTCAGGCCAAATATGGACTACTGCACAAATGTCCGGCTTTGACCGAGGAGGAAGTGAGCACATCGACGCGGACTGACGACGAAACCAAGACTAGCAGGCGTAAGAGAGTCTATCGCCTGCCTGGAGACTACGATATCATGGAGGCTTACGGCAAAGCCGTATATCTCTATGATGAAACCAATATCAAACGAGCATGGTCTTCTAGTTCGGATGAGTTCGTAGATGGTTCGAAAATCGAAAACAAGTTCGATAAAGACCCGGTTCGTAAGTTCGAAGAAAATGATAATATAAGAGAGAGAAGGATGAACGAACCTGAATATGTGATTTCTCATATGGATGGAGTGAGTCACTCTCTACCAAGCTCAAAACCTTGCGAACTCACGAACTTAGCGGCTCCTACTGGTGGATTGCCATTGCCAATTGAGGCACGAACTCCCGCGAACTCAGTGGGAACTAAGCCACGAGATAGCAACTCTAATCCCGCAAAGTATACGGGACAGATCAATTATGCGAAGAGGAAATCAATTTTTGATTTTTGACCTCTTTTTTTTGAGAAGAGCTTTGTTTTGGGAAAATTAAGAAATGCTGCCTTTCCCAAGCCGGAAGGCTCCAGGGATGATGTAGAGACTGGTCTAGGCTCTTCGTCCATCATAGGCCGGTAAGGGTGTTGAATTCGTAAAATATGCGTGTTTGTTCCCCGCGCACTTGCGCCTTTAAATAGCCCAAAGTAGCCCGAAAGATCGGTCTGAAAACATCTGTAAGGCTGCACGTGACGCATTTTAAACAAGAATGATGGTTCGGCCTGGGTCGAATGCGCCACATTGTTGCTGCATGTTATATGCTTTGGCTACCGCAGAATAAAGATATACTATGCGGTAGCTAGATGATTAGTGCTCGATACTAGAAAAATTTAGCTGATCACCATATCGGCTTTTCGGCTTGGAGGAGATAGAACAGAAAGCGATCAAATCCGCATTGGACGTTCTGGAAACAGCTTCTCGTTAAGGCTAACAATAGTGATCAAGTAAGAAAAAATTTCACTGTCGTTCGGGGGTTCGACTAACCTTGGTCACCACAACAAGCCTGAAATGATTCCGTACAGGAAGAGAGCTCGCAAGATTACATTATGACTTGCTATCTCTTAGAGGAATGTTTCCCCAAACTATTTTACTCAGAAATTTCATATAAGCCCCCTGCCGAAAAGAGGGCTTGCATGATCCAAGAAGAACCCGATAAGCCAAAGGATAACTATTACAAATCTCTTAAGATCGATCCAAATGATGCCAATGATCACAATAACTATGCAATCCTGCTCGAAGGTCAAGATCGGAAAGACGAAGCTGAAGAGCTTTTCAAAAAGGCTCTAGAGATCGACCCAAAACATGTCGCTGCTCACTATAACTATGCAGTCCTGCTTGGAGATCAAGACCGGAAAGACGAAGCTGAAGAGCATTACAAAAAGGCTCTAGAGATCGACCCAAAACATGTCTATGCCCACTATAACTATGCAATCCTGCTCGAAGATGAAGGCCGGAAAGATGAAGCTGAAGAGCATTACAAAAAGGCTCTAGAGATCGATCCGAATAATGTCACTGCTCAATATAACTATGCAATCCTCCTTGAAAATGAAGACAGGAAAGACGAGGCTGAAGAGCATTACAAAAAGGCTATAGAGATCGGTCCAAATGATGCCAATGCTTACAATAACTATGCAATCCTGCTCGAAGATGAAGACAGGAAAGACGAGGCTGAAGAGCATTACAAAAAGGCTATAGAGATCAACCCGAATAATGCCACTCCTCACAATAACTATGCACGTCTGCTCGAAGGTCTAGACCGGAAAAACGAAGCTGAAGAACATTACAAGAAGGCTCTAGAGATCGACCCGAATAATGTCGCTACTCACAATAACTATGCACGCCTGCTCGTCGGCCTAGACCGGAAAGATATAGCTGAAGAGCATTACAAAAAGGCTCTAAAGATCGACCCGAATAATGCCAATGCTCACAATAACTATGCAGCCCTGCTTGAAGGTCTAGACCGGAAAGACGAAGCTGAAGAGCATTACAAAAAGGCTCTAGAGATCGACTCAAATTATGCCTATGCTCACAATAACTATGCCAACCTGCTAGAAGGTCTAGACCGGAAAGGCGAAGCTGAAAAGCATTACAAAAAGGCTCTAGAGATAAATCCCAATGATGCCGATGCGCACAATAATTATGCAGATTTTTTGAGAAAGAGCATTCGCTTTTACGAAGCAGAGATGCACGTGAGCACTGCACTCCAATTAAAACCCGATCATCCTTGGGCACTTGCTACACTCGGAGATCTCCTCGCAGATGAAGAGTATTTCAAAGAGGCAATAAATAAATATCGCGAAGCTCTGAATAGCACCGCCTCAAAAAATCCATCTTTAGAGTCGGAGATCCGCAATAACCTGGGCTGGTCTTTTGCGCAATTGGGGCAAGAAGCAAAAGCTAAAGATGAGTTCAAAAAAGCAAAGAGTTTGGATCCGATGAATATTAAGGCCATCCGTAATCTTCGCGCCATTGACAAAGCCATGAAGTTCTCACCAGATCTCTCTCGAAATCAGATCTATATTTCAATAGCTCCTGCCAGTCTTCTTATATACTCTTGCGTCTTGTTCATATATGGCAAACTCGCTGAAACCCAGTTTGTAGCTCAATCCACCTTGTTAATGGCGATGATAATCTTCGTGCTTCATTCCAATCAGCTTGCTAAGTTCAAGATGGGTACTCTTGAGCTTGAGATGAGCGAGCGAAGCACCGAATCCAAGCGTGTTGTCGTTGCGTCAAAAATAGAGCGTTAGGAATTAGGTCGTGTATCCGTTCCACGAAAAAATTGTGATTCGTGGTTCAAACTGCAAACGATGATACTTTGGCCGCCAAATAGATGCTATATAACAAGCTTCCAGCTATAGATACACGACCGTAGTCCGAATAGCAGACCTGCATGTGTGGCGAATGGAGAAGGTGAGACCACAAAATCTGCCTCTACTGAATGGCCACATGGAGTGAATGTAGTAGATCGCAAAATGTCCTTATCGGGAGCGGTGCAAAGATGGACGATGAGGTCGCAAAGCAGAAAGGCACATGTGAAGGCGAGCGTCGATAGCGATGATAGGCGATCTGGCCTGCAGAAAAAATTCAGTGTTAGGGGATTTGAATCTCAGGTCTCTTATTTCTCATTAGTTCTTCATATGCTTCCTCTCTCGTGATGCCATCAGCTACTGCTATCTCCTTGACTTCGAGAGCTATCTGTCTTCTTTCTTTTAGATAATCTACCCGTCGATTCTCTTTGTACCATTGTTCAACATATTTATCTGCATCTTCATTTTGTCTCACCGTTTCTGGAGTACATATCAATTCGTAACTATCGCCCCTGGGATTATCCTTAAAATAGCCGTTGATCCAAGGAAGTCCACCACCAGAACAATGTGCTAGCCTGTGCCCATAGTTTTCCTTATCCATATTTCCATTCGAGCCATGCATATGGATTATTCCACAAATCGGACAGCAAATATACACATGAATGCTATCCACAGCTAGCACTTTAGCTTTAAGAACCTCTCCACACATTTTTCTCATCACCTCGATCAAGTAGTTGCTTGGCGACCTTCTATAATGCCTTTTGCATTAATTGCTAGATATGAGGATTTTTGAACTATTTAGGTCTGAAATTGAGGATTCATTCAATATAGCAAATAAATCCCTAAGCATAAGGCAAATGCGCAAATATATTAAACTAAGCGCAAAAAAATCGCCAGTATAATTTTCTTATCTCAAGAGATCGAATATCTATTTGATAAGCAAAATTATTTTCTTTCTGAAGTAACTATTCTGAGCAGGCGGAATGGCATTCAAAATTATTTTAGCTTTTTAAGCATTTATCGATATGCGCAAAAATCGATATGCATCAGCTCAATCTGTGGGCAAAAGTGCTTTTGACATACTATTCTACATCGATAAGGATGGGGTTGCGCGGACAGTTTAGTCTATTCATATAAAGTCTGGAATAACTAAGTTGGCGAAGGAGATTTTCTTACGTAGTTGCCATTCAAGAAAATTTTTAAAAGTTTAAGAGAAGACGTTGATTTAATTTGCTCATTCACTATATCAAAAAATTTCTGAAAATTAATCCGCTATTTACTCTAAGATGCGTTGGTCAATCATTTTTGCTCCATCAATAGGCTTTGGAAATTTATTTGTGAAGTACCACCACCATATTTTTCTGAGATAATCCTCCCCTATCGAGCAAGTATCGTCAAGCTTATTTTTATCAACCTGATTCCCATGAACAATAGAACTCCTAATTCTGTAGAAACCTTTGAGCTTCTCAAAATAAGATTGCTTATTGCCATTTTCCCAACCTAAGATAGTTGCTCCTCTAAGAGCGAACCTATAACTAAGCTCATCTCTTATTCCAGGCGTCAATAAACATTCGAGGCCAATTGCGTAGTCAAGTATGGCATCAGTTAGCTGATTCATTTCTCTTTCACCAGCATCGAATAATCGTTGAGCTGGCAACCTTAAGTAATGTGAATCTGAATCCATGATCTCACGCATTCGAGACCAGGAATTTTGGAGGTGCTGAACCTGTAATGGATTAAGGATATAGGAACCCCAGTATCTTCCTTTCGGCATAAGCAAGGTCTCGACATCTTTTCGTTCTATAATTGCTCCATTGGAACCTAGGCCGTAATTGGCTTCCGATCCCAAGTCGAGGAATTTAAGTGGACCAGTTGATTCAAGTCTTAAGAGAATAAGCACGCTCTCGCGAGTGGACCATAATCTCGCTGGCGAAAGTGCCATTTCTTTGTTTTGTCGAAGTTCTATGTCTAAGATCTTCCATGCTTCATTAGGAGGAAAACCTGGCAATGGGTGCAAATGAAATCGAAGTTTGTCTATGTCGCCATATTCCCATAACTCATCAATGGTGATCTGACGGATGGTAATACCTTTTTCAAACAGAATAGGCATACTACCAATGTTAAAATCGCTAATTGCTGTACGTAATCTGGTAACCACCATGCCGTTCAACACTGCGTCAGCAAATTCGTCTAATAATCTTTGAGTAATGGATTCATTGAATTCGAAAGGATCTTCCAGTAGAAGCCAGTTACGTACCAGCGGGAGCATAAAGCCATATGGTTGTTCATTGACCACGATCCCTGCTTCACTCAAAGCTTCAATCAAGCGTTGCTGTTCAACTAACCCTTTGCTCATCAATAGTTGGTCTCGATAAAAATCGATTATGGATTCTCTGTCAAAAATTGAACGCTCGAAATCTTGACTCGACATTCCATTTGACTTGTTGCTTACCATCCATTGGCTGCGTTGGGTACGTTTGGGATTTGGTCCTAATTTGAACTTCGCTGCATCGGCAACGGCTTCCAAGAAAGTCTGAGTGACTGTCATTAGTCCTTTTCTCGCTACCATTAATTGCAATTTGACGCAACTCTTGGTGCATAAGGTTTTGGTTGAGCAGTTGAAATGCCTTAAGCTTGCATCCCGCGCAAGTGGATCGATCATAATATCCGCCGATGATCTTCAAAGATGTGGGTTCATGCTGGATCACTTACCGATTGTCGAGATCCTGCACGGCCTTGGTAAGTCGAGAGGATCGGTCTCTTATTGGCAAGAACCGGGAACTAAAATTACTGGCAACCCTTGCTCATGTGCGGGGATGAGATTCTCGCATGTTCATAACAATTGCTTCTAGAGTTCGATCTGCGCAAGATTTATTATTGGTCACACTAAAATGAAGCGGTCATGGGAGAAAGAATGCAAAAAGAGCCAAAAAATAGGAACGTATTGGTCAAAGACGGGAGCTAGTCTTTAATGTGCAATTGCAGCCTTTCTTGGATTTTAACTACATTAGACACTCGGCTTGTAGGAATACCTAGCTACATATGGGGAATCTTAGGGCTAGCCCTAACGGCATATCTCGGATACCCGTATGTTAAAAAAATAAGCCGCCAAAATAAAATTGATCTTGATCAAGCCAAACAAGATATTATTGAAGCCATGCCCAATCTATAGCAAAATTAGAACGTTGCATTCGCACACAAGTAAGTAGCCAAGGTATGCAAGCTAGTTCCTTTTGCGAAGGAATCGTAGAAGACGCTAAACGATTGCAAAATGCTAGTTCAAATTATGATCGAGGATTGAGTAAAGCAACATTAGGAGATCTTGATGGTGCTGAAGACGAATTCAATAAAGCCATTGAACTGCAATTGCCCGTGCTATCAAAATATTATCTAGAAAGAGGCAATATACGGTGTCTTCAGAAGAAATTTAAAGATGCATGTGTAGATTATTCTGAAGCTATTAAAACCAACCCACAACTTGTCGAGGCATGGTCTAACAAAGGCATTGCTCTCGATATGCTGGGCAAAAATGATGATGCCATTAAAGCATTTGACAAGGCTATCGAGATCGACCCTCAATATGCCGAGGCATGGTCTAACAAAGGCATTGCTCTCTTTAAGCTGGGCAAACTTGATGAAGCCATTAAAACAATTGACCAGGCTATCGAGATCAATCCGCAACTTGTCGAGGCATGGTCAAACAAGGGCTATGCTTTCGATATGCTGGGCAATACTGATGAGGCCATTAAAGCTTATGATAAGGCTATCGAGATCAATCCGCAACTTGCCGAGGCATGGTCAAACAAAGGCAATGCTCTCATTAAGCTAGGTAAAAATGATGAGGCAATTATAGCATTTGACAAATCTATCAAAATCAATCCTCAACTTGCAGGGGCATGGTCCAACAAGAGCCATGCTCTCGATATGCTAGGCAAAACTGATGAGGCAATTAAAACAATTGACCGAGCCATCGAGATAGACCCTCAATATGCCGAGGCATGGTGCAACAAAGGCAATGCTCTCATTAGGTTAGGCAAAACTGATGAGGCAATTAAAACAATTGACCGAGCCATCGAGATAGACCCTCAATATGCCGAGGCATGGTGCAACAAAGGCAATGCTCTCATTAGGTTAGGCAAAACTGATGTGGCAATTAAAGCATATGATAATGCTATCGAGATCAATCCGCAACTTGTCGAGGCGTGGTCCAATAAAGGCCATGCTCTCGAATTGCTAGACAGACTTGATGAGGCAATTAAAACAATTGACCACGCTATCGAGATAGACCCTCAATATGCCGAGGCATGGTACAACAAAGGCGTCGCTCTTGATAAGCTAGGCAAAACTGATGAGGCCATTAAAGCATATGATGAGGCTATTAAAATCAATTCTCAGCTTGCCGAGGCTTGGTATAACAAAGGCGTTGCTCTCGGTAGGCGAGACTTAAATAATGAGGCGGTCAAAGTATTTGAAAAGGCTATTGAGATTAATCCTCGGTTTGCCGAGGCATGGCATAATAAAGGCGTCGCTCTTGACACGCTAGGCAAAACTGATGAGGCCATTAGAGCATTTGACAAGGCTATCGAGATCGACCCTCAATATGCCATGGCATGGTACAACAAGGGCAGTATTTTCGGTAAAGTAGACAAAACTGATGAAGCCATTAAAGCATTGACAAGGCTATAGATATCGATCCTCAATATGCCGAGGCTTGGTACAATAAGGCAATGCTCTCATTAAGTTAGGCAAAACTGACGCGGCAATTAAAGCATTTGACAAGGCCATCGAGATCCATCCTCAATATGCCGAGGCATGGTCCAACAAAGGCATTGCTTTCGGTAACCTAGACAAACTTGATGAGGCCATCAAAGTATTTGACAAGGCTATCGAAATTAATCCTCAGCTTGCAGAAGCATGGTACAACAAAAGCGTTGCTCTCAAGCTCCTTGGTCACAATGCCGAGGCAGAAGCTGCCTTAACCAAAGCCATAGAGCTAGGATATAGGGTCCAACCATAACCATCATAAATGTGTATGACTGTAATTCTATTATTCTCTTTTTGATAGGCATCGAACTGCAAGATATTATAGGATGGGATAGCGACAGTTATGGAAATGATGAATTGAATAGACGAGGCATTTTAGGGCACTCTGCTATCCACAGCCGCTCGTATTCTTCAAATACCTGCTATTTATTATTGAATAATGAAGATGGAGTGTATGACTAGAAATCAGATTTGTTTCATTGGACTGCTATCAAACGCAGATTCAACACTATTAAAATTAGATATTGACGATAGATTTAAGTTTAAGAGTATCTCCTGCGAAGAAGTCGCTTCAGGTTCCTCAATCGTCGGAGCTTTTCTTCGCAGTATGAATATCCATGATAGTGATACATTTAGCATGAATCTTCGTGCCTTCGAAAATGGCAATTGCAGCTATATCTATGTCTGCAGTTTCGATGAAAAGGACGCTGAACAAGATTATCTAGCAAGTGCCGAAGTAGCAGAGCTACATAACCACGCGGTTATAGATCTGAATAATAAACTTAGATTGATGAGATTATTTAAGGAAGGTAATATCTTGAATCCCATTCTCTATTTCTTTGAGATAATCGATGGGGTCCCACGAAATACCTACTCAATTAGGTCAACACGTTATTATTTAACAGGACCAAAGTACACAGTAGAAGATCATGAACTGCCTTCTCTGCAAAGGTTCTTAGAGAATACAAGATTGCCTTTCAAGGATTATCTTCAATTAGCTTTTGAGAGTTTTGAATTCTCATACCATACTCATAAGAAAGAGATGGCATTCCTCTCGCTAATGGTTGCTTTAGAAATCTTATTTAATCGTGGGAATCAAGAATTGAAATACAGAATATCCAGAAATGCTGGTGTGCTCCTTGGTTATGATGCGGAAGATGCAGATAGAATCTTCAGAGAAATAAAGAAACTATACGATAAAAGGTCCACTCTTGTCCATACAGGCCATTGTAGCAATGGTCTCACAAATGATGACATACAAAAAACACGCGATTACGTCAGGCGTTCCATCAAGATACTCATCTCCATAAATAATAACAAAGATGATGTTTTAGATATCCTAAATTCGAGTGGTTTTGGGGATGCACCATTTGGCGAAGCCAATTAGAATCTCAATTAGCGCACGCGAGGTCTTGGCATGTTATCTGGCCGCCAGTGACAGCAGCATGTCTCACTAGAATGGTTCGATCGTTGGCCGTCGGTTGATGAATCGGTCAAATTAGAGATCTTTGGCCTTGATGCTCCAGCAGGTTGAAACCTGGCGAGAAGACGGCAAACGCGAAAAATGCCCACATAGGTAGCGGTGAAAAGATGGATGATGGGACCACAAGTGAGGCCATAGAATAGCGGCAGCGGCAGTAGCTCATCTTCTTAAGCCAACCTCCTCAAAGCGTTTTAATGATATTTTAATCCTCAAATTAGAATAATCTTTTTATGCCCTTCAAAGGTTACAGAAAAGCAAGTTAATTGGCAGCAAGATTCATATATCAAAACAATCTCCTAATTAAAGCAATAAGCAGAGAAATCGAGCAAGAACAAGTATCTGGTGCAGCTAAACGCACATTGACCTTAAGCCGGGAATGGTCGATCGGTGTATACATGCGCTTCCCAAGCTCGTAACCCGGGTTCGATTCCCGGCAGCCGCACGTCTTTTCCTGGATGGATGCTTTTCGGATCGTTTAATAGCCCGGTCATTGCAGTCTTATGGCATCTTGGAGTTCTTTAGCGGGCAAATATCAAGATATTTTGCAAAGGGATGCAAAAGGATTTCGGATACCTGAAATTATGGACTTTATATCAAAAAATTATAAAACTATGCCAGATTTCGGAGGGTTAGAAATCCTCATGCAGCAGTTCGATTTTGCCTCATGGCTTCGTAATCTTCAATATTCTTGAACCTGACTATGCTCAGTTTTACTTCTTCAGGAATTGCAGAGAAGTGATCGCCTCTAACGATATTGAGTTCGCAGATTCCACCGTTCTCTTTGACCTGTTCAACGAAATCTTTGCTCGTATCCAGGAAGAAACTCTCTTGATCGCCTGCAAATACAAAAAGAGGTTTTATAACGCTGTTCGAATAGACTATGGGTGACCTTAGTTCAATCTCTTTTATATTTCTTGAATCAAAAGGTATAATCCTGTTTTCATATTTAAACCATAATTCCTGGTCAGGGGAGCCCGAAAATGAAGAAATCGCCCTGTACTTTGATGGCATCATGGATGTAAGCATCGATAATGTTCCACCTATGCTATGGCCGCAAAGAAATATACGGTCTTTGTCTACGTAAGAAACATTTGGCTCTTCGCTATTTCCTGTTGGTAACTCCAAGATATCGATCTCAGGTCTTGATGACTTATTGGCCTACCATGGTTTTAGCAGGAGGCGAATGATAGCGATATATGGCATTCAAGATGTGGACTCAGAGGATCATGCTACTGAGCTAAACTGGCCACTGGACTCAGGAAACCCAGTCCACCCACACAAAACAGCGAGGAACCAAACATTTGCTAGATGATCAGCTGCTGCCACCAGATCATTTACCTCTCCATAAAAATATTCGAAATTACCTGGATTCCCGTTCTCTCCCCTTAATGTGGGTGTCATTAATACGAAACCCTGGTCTATAAATTCCTGCATACTCACCCATTCGCTCTTGGCGAAAGAAAACCCACCATGAGCATGAACTACAGCAGGATGCTTATTACCATCTGCGGGTTTATCGGATAACCAGGCCTTAAGTCTCAGATTTCCAGGATCATACGTTATCTCTCTTTCACCGATCGGAGGAAGTTCATTTGTATATTTCTGAGGCGCAGGTATGTGATAAATCAGATGCGTCTCAAAGTTGCTCCTGTCAATGTAAAATCTGCTTACGTTTTGATTTTCCTTTAAAGCACTGTCATTTTTCAGTGTGCTTGATTCATTCATATTGCTTTCAAGAGCAAATGATATGGGTGTTATTAATGCAAAGATAAGAAATATATAATAAATTTCATGGATCTCATTTCGACCATCCTCTATTTCAGCTCATTAATACGAGCTATCCAACAAAAATACAAAATATAACAACTTATCTAGAGAGACGCCCGGAAAATGGTCAAGAATGGGTATTAGAAGGCGGCCATGAAACAGTTCCTGCCAGAAGCCACTTAAGTGAGGCCTGTGGGGCTGAAGGAAGAGATGGACAAGGCCGTTTCTGAAGTCCCTTGGATCTTGAAATCTAGGTCGTAGCTCCGGCGTCGCATCGTTCTTCTTACGCTTTCTTGCCTGCCGTATTCATGCCGAGCATCGAATAGAGGGGGCAGGTTCCGAGAATCCCTGTCACGAGCAGGATAAGTCCGATAAGTGCAACGAGATACGACCACGGTGCTCCAACCATACTCATAACGAACAGGTACAACAGGATAATCCCTAAGATGATCCTGATCACACGATCTATCATGCCAACATTCTTTTCACCAAATTTCATGACATTTCACCAGCAGTTATTGCATGGATAAGAATATAAAACTGTTGTTGATCCAGTATTGTGATCCAGTAAAGAAAGCTATGTCAGATAAGGATTTTTGAGGTATCCATCTTACCCGGGTCTCGTGGTTGTGCCCCTGGGTTCGATGCTCGTTGGCCGGGCTGTTCGGACCACATCGGCATTTGCCTAGCGGGCGATATGAGAACCGTGGTCTAAAGATCATATATTTCGGTGTGTATAGATCCAAAACCTTATGCCTGATGAAAACGTTTCCTCAGAGGAGATCGCATGGTAAGAAGAAAAACCATCAAACCAGCCGAGTCTGCTGCAGGATTGCGTAGGAATGCTGGCGATTCTGAGACAGAAAACGTCCTTCGGGACCCTATCGTCATGAAGGTGCTAGAATCTGCCGACAAGCAATATGAAGAAGGCAAGGCCATACCCTTAAGCAAGCTCATGATTGATCTGGGGTTCGAAGAGGATGAGCTATAATGTTCTTCTCTCCGATGCCGTTAGCGATTATCTGAATTCACAAGACCGTGATGTCAGATAGCTATTTTAAAGCACCTCTATGAAATGAGGAATGATCCTTTCAAGGGCAATGTGATCCGGCTCAAGCCACCCCTCCATAGGCTTTATCGCAAGAGAATTGGGAAAGACCGGGTGCTGTTCAGTATCAGGGGCGAGGACGTTTATTTGGAGCTGATGGGCGATCGCAGCTAACGTATATGAGCTGGCAAAGAGGTTGGAACGGAATAAATAATGAAATGACGCCCTGGTTGTGAATTGTCCATAGGCCCGAGGTTGTGCGGCTCTCGTATGGGGCGCACGTGCCCGCGTGGGCTTGCTGCCTGGGGGGGGCCGGGAGGGCGTGCGGCCCGAAGCATACCTCATCCTTTAGGGCGTAGAGCAAAATGCCGGTAATTAATCCCGGTTAGAGAAAGCTTGCGGGGGGGGGCGGGAGCCCCGCCCGTATTTACGAGCAAGAATCAAACCCTATGTCTCTCTACACACTGAGTTTTCTAAGAACTGCCACGCTTCCAGGTGAAAACGCCAGCAAAAAAGCCACATGGGCCAAGGAAGACTCACATGGGACGGACTGGCCGAGCGCAGCTGCCCTCAGGCATATGCTCGAACGAGTTAAGTAGAGGCCTTCTTAAAGCTCACAAACGAGGGCCGATGGTCGAGAAACATAACCCACCCCTACCTTCATCTCGACCTGAGCCGGCCACATGGTATAGAGCAGCTCTGCGGTTGCTCAAGGCTTAATATAAGCATTCAATCCGATGGTGATCGGCTTATCATCAACTTTAGCGGTAGTAACGATATTCCCATGTGTACTTGCAACAACAAGGGTTTTACCGGATGACGATGGGGTTGGTTCTTCCAGGTCAATTTCTATGAAGAGCTTGTTATCCTTGATTTCTACTTTCATTGTCATACGAGTTCTCCTATTGGCCATTTTTTCGACATGCTCATCTATTACCCTTTCCCTGAGAGATCCTCAGACATTTTTCGATGATTTTCGCGCTGCAACCATTTATTACTTTTCCTGTGGGTCTCTTTTTCTTTAACGGTTGAGTGATCCGTTAGTGGCGTGTTCGGGTCGTTGCCTCCAGAAAGGATAACCCTCCATCCCAGTAATTCATACTCTTCTCGCAGATCCTCAAGGTTTCATATGTGGCAGTTCCAATGTCTTTTGGTCCGCTTTTCATCCAGCCAACGAATTCCCTGGCGATCTGGCTTGGCGGGAAGTCGCTGCAGGAGATTCAGGTGATCACCTTTAGCTCATATCCAGCCTCGAAAAGATGGCAGGTGTCCAGGCAGACGCCGATGCGCTTGGAATCCAATGCATCAATTATGGCTGCGGTGTCGCCAAGAGACCCAACCATGCTGTTCTTGGTTCCGGCAGTATTCTCCAACAAGAGCATCACCTCATTCTCCGTCTCTGAAAATGCAGATGATATCGCATCTACGAGCCTCTTCAGACCCTCCTCATGACCGGAGCCACGGTGACTTCCCAGGTGGGTAACAAGGAAGTGTATTTGGAGCAGGCCGCATCTGCAAAGCTCTGATCTCAAGGTCGAAACTGATTGCTTGTAAACGTCTGCATCTGGGGAAGCCGGATTGGGAAGGTAAGGCATATGATCGAAGACAGGTCTCATGCCGGATTGCTTTAGCTTGGCAGTGAAACTACTTGCCTCTTCCTCACTTCCTCGGATAGATCCTTGAACCTCCAGTCCCTGGGGCTATGTGAGAATATTTGGAAGACATCACATCTTTTCTCAGCCGCTCGATCCACGGCATTGCTATTCGTCAGAAATAGAGACGTGAACGGCGACTCGAACCATGACTCGAAGAATGCTGGATGAATTTATTAAACTGACTGATCATGAGGAGTATCGAATCGAAGGAAGTCCACATGGTTGGGAACGAAAAAGTACTCTGTTAGAGCCAGATTAAATTAATGCACATCTATAAGAGGGATCAGTGTAATGTATTGAAGCCAAAAACAGGATCGTGGTGAAAAGATGGCCAAAGTTTTGATCGTGTATTATACATTGTCGGGAAACACTGAAAAGATGGCGAAAGCTTTCGAAGATGGCGCGAAGAGCGTTCCAGGCACCGAGGCTATCATCAAGAAAGCATTCGATGCGACCCTGGAAGACCTTCTGGGGTGCGATGCAATAGCTTTCGGGTCTGCAGATTATTTTAGCTATATTTCGGGAGCACTCAAAGATTTCTTTGACCGAACTTACTATCCTTCCCAGGGTAAGGTGACAGGAAAACCGTACGCTGCATTTGCTACTGGAGGTAGAGGAGGAGAGAAGGCTCTTGAAGTGCTTGATCGCATATGCGGCTCATTCAAATTTAAGAAAGCCGTTGAGGGCGTGGCTGTTGCAGGGGCACCGTCACCCGAGGTCTTGGCAAAATGCAACGAGGCCGGAAAGAAACTGGCGAGTGCCGTTGCCAAATAACAGCATACGAATGGATTACATTAGGCCAAAGGTCGTGTTGTTGAACCGCTAATCCCTTGGTTCAGGGCCTGGGCCAGGTACTCTACCATCTCTCCGGCATCCTCGTAGAGCAAGGGATCATGCTCCACGATCAGGAAGTTGTGGTGGTTCTCCTCCAGGATGGTCATGAGCTGGAAGACGGTAAAGCGCGGCGGATCTCCACTCTGTGAAGTTGCGGTCCAGCCGGCTAAGGATGCGGGAAGTCGCTGCCGGAGATTCAGGAGATCACCTCCGAGATCGGCATGCGGGGCAAGTACGGGCTGGATATCAACGATCCCCAGGAGAGCCACGTTCTGCGAGCGCTGCATCTCATCTGCATCATGAACGCCGGATTCAAGACGATCGAGCCAGGGATGAATACCATGCGAATTTGGCTCAAGAGTACGAGATAGCCAAGAGGTTAGAAGATTCCTATTAACCTCTAAACTTTGCATCAGCCTATATAAGCAGTATATAAACGCGTGATAAGATTAGCAGGTTTTTAGGAATCCTCGTTAGATCCTTTATATTTTCTGCAATTTAATTTGATTCTTTGATCCAGCATCAGGATATTCACTAAATTTAATTATTATTTCCTTTATACTATTTGTGCAACCGCCAGATTATTCATCCTGCTTTGAGATCCGTATTAGCAGCGGAGACGTAACCCTGCGCAGGTACGATTAAGATGGCATCCTCCTTTACAAGGCTTGATTACTCTGAGAAAGATCGGCAGAAGATTCTGGACCTCCTGAGCGCCCTTAAGGAGCATGAGACAAGGGATAAGCTGAGGATTGATCTGTGTCCGCCGCATGGATTCGGCCCTATGGATAACCAATAACTGATAAAATCATTCATAAGTAATAGCGGGTCACAAGCATGAAGGGAATAAATTGAAATTACACATCATAAGGGGATCGGCTCTATCAGGAAAGACCGGTTTTTTGGCAGAGAAAATGGAGCTAGCTCATCATGAGAATCCCTTATCCTACACTTTTCTTGGGCCTTCAGGAGTCTTCGTCAAAGAGCTCTCGGAAGGGTTCTCAAGACGCATAAATAGCTCCATCCCCAGAGGCAACTTTTTTGTCGTAGATCAGTTTGCCGTAGAGCTTTTTGCTCATGCTCACCCAGAGATGATCCACGCTGATCAACATCTTCTGAATGTATTCATCGCCAGTATCCTCGGATCAGCGAGCCGGAATGATCTGGGCACCTTTTATCTCCTGAAAGACTCCCTCAGGATGGCTGCATTCGTCGTGGAGGCTATAAAGGATGCCAAGGACGATGGAGAAGCGGAGCTTATGGCCAAACTCGCCAATGACCAGGCACGATCCCTATTGTATTTCGTACTGAAGGAGCTTGAGATACGTTACGGCTCCAACCTCTTCGATACATTCGATGCATATCGCAATATCAATAGCGAAAAGATCAGATCCCTGATTAGATCCCGATTTGGAAAGAAGCTCTTCCTTGATGGATTCACCAATCTCTCCGATGCCCAAATGATCTTTCTTTCCCGAATCATCCCTCTATTCGACGAAGTATTCATGACCTTGGACCCTGCGCTCATGGAAGCCCAGAGATGGAATGGGTTCAGGGAGAGGCTTATGGCCCAATCAATCGAGATCTTTGAAGAGGATCTGACGACTCCCTCTGGAATGGCCTCAGTGCCCCTAGAACGGCTTCTGGTAGGTCAAGGATCGCCAGTGAGTCTGGAAGGTAGTTCCATTCAAGTGGCCCACTACAGGAACCCAGAAGAGGAACTGATACAGGTCTGCCGCCAGATCAAGAGTCGGGTTGTAGATGAAGGCATGGAGCCTGGCGAGATAGTCATAGTCCTGAACAACTTCTCAGAGCGAGCACGAGAGTTTTCGAGGAAGCTGGAGGAATATGGTGTTCCCGTTCGGCTGAGCGGTGAAGAGCCATTATCTAATAGCATAGCGGTCCAGCTCCTGATTCTGCCTTTCAGAGCGGCTCTGGCGGGTTATCCGTCCCACATGCTCATATCCATGCTGGATCACGGCCTGGGAATCGCGGACGCTACGGAGTTGGATCTTGATGGTCTGGATGCCCTGGCTTCCGGGGCCGGTCTGCACATGGGACCCCGAAGGAGTCCTCTGAAAGACCGAGAAGACGAATGGACGTCAAAGTTGGAGAATCACCTGCAGGCGTTAAGTCAAAGGTTGGAAGTCCTCTCAGAGGATGAATCGGTCTACGAAGCCGAACTCCAGGCCCAAGAGGCGGAGATCCAGCTATGCCAAAAATTGGTACTGAACGCGGAGGAGTTATTCCAGTCACTGGAGCGAATTGAGGCGGCCAGGGTGAGTCGGGCAGATCTTAAGCTGTTTACGGAAGTGATGGCCACCTCGATAGCTTCCCTCAAGGCCCGTTTCATCAACCAGCCGGACCTGGTGGGCGAGGTAATGGCCCTTAGCAAGGTTGAGCATATATTGGGCCAGCTGAAAGTCCTCCATGGTACCATGGGCAACCGAAGTCTGACCCTGAACGAGTTCATGGCCTCTTTGGAAATTTTGCTGCTCAGCGAAGAATACCGGCTCTCTCCAGCTCGGGCCAACTCGGTAGAGATCTTGTCTCTCCATTCGGCAAGATTCAAGCACCGGACCCTGAAGTTTATCGTGAACTTCAATGACGGGATTTTCCCCACTCGCCGGTCTAATCCACTCTATTCATTGGGAGGACAGTTCTCAGATAAGCTCGGCTACTACCACATCAAGGAGCGCGAGCAAAGAGAAGCTCTCTATTCAAGCTTATGCACATCATCTCAAGCTGTCATTACTTACCCCAAAGCCTCCCGTGAAGGAGAGCTTATGGTGCCATCCCTGTGGCTCGATTCATGGAGCTTCGATAAGGCTAGTACCCAGGAGACATTGAGCTCGCCGATGAGTGCAGGAGAGCTAAAGATCGAATTTGGACGCAGCCTGGCAAGAGGTACAAAGACAGTCGTACCTGATGGTGCTCAAGGATTGCTGCATCCTCTCCGGCTCTATGCAGAATCGGAGTTCAGTTGGAGCATAAATGAAAAGGCGGTAACCGAAGCTCTCCTGGGCAGGAAATTCAGCTACAGTAAGCTCTCTGAATTCAAGAGCTGCCCATACAATTTCTTCCTCCATCGGGTCATGGGATTGGAAGAGCAGGCCAGCGAACTTTACGGGTTATCTTCACTGGAGCTAGGAAGCATCTATCATGCGGTCCTCAAGAACCTCTATGATTGGAAGCGAGACGGAATGAACCTGGATCAGGCCATCGAAGAGGGGATGGTTCAAAGCGAGACAGAAGCAATGGTCCAGAGATTCCTGGCTGCAAACAGAATCAGATCTCTGCCTGTGGTGAGAAAGGCCCTGATCGAGGGGATCGCATCCAAAGTGCTGACCTATCTGAATTTCGAGCTGAGAACACCGGAGAAGGCTTTCATTGGGGAAAAGACGTTGACAGAGATACCGTTCAGCATTCGTCTAGTAGACATGGCTGATGTCTTATCCAAGAGTGCCCAGAAGTACGGCGACATGGTCTTTCGGAGGGAGGATAGACCGGATTGACCTGAACGTAACGGAAGCTGGAAAAGGCAAAGGAAAGAAGAAACAAGAAGACAAGATCTACGACATCGTTCTCTCAGATTACAAATCCAGCTCCGCCGGAAATTGGGACCAGCTTATGCTCTATACCATGGCACTACTTTTCCTTGACCTGGAAGGTCTCCCCAAGAATCCGGTTCTCATCAAATCATTCTTCAGGATCATAAAAGATGGAACTATTTCCCTGAAACTGGATACCTTTCCAAATGAAAATCGTATGGAGATGCAGAGCAAGAGTAAGATGGACTTAACATTCGACGAAATTGACATAGATCTATTAGCGACCCTGGATGAAATCTTTGAAGAAAGAGTGTTCCTGCCAGGCAGCGCGATTGATGGTGGAGCAACCAACTGCTATTTTTGTGGTTTGAAGCCGAATTGTCAGGGCCTGCTGGATCAAAGATGGGGACTCAATGATGGATAACGACAGGTTCATAGCTGCAAGCGCAGGCACGGGCAAGACCCATGCCATCTCCAAAGCTTATGTAGATCTTTTCGAGCAGGCTTTAGGTTCTGGAGAGTCTATCGATGTGGGTAATGTAGCGGCCATAACTTTCACCAGAAAGGCAGCCGCAGAGATGAAATTCCGAATTCTGGGTATGATCGGGTCCAGAGAATCCAGCAATCCGGCTTGGCAGCAGCTCAGATCCTCCATGGCTTTCGCCTGGATAAGCACCATTGACTCCTTCGCTCAACGAATTCTTTCTGAGATAGGGATCTTTTCCGAGGTGGACCCGGATCTCCAGATCGACTCAGGATCGAAGACAAGCGATATCCTGAGGCAGTGCATGGCTCGGGCATTCCTGCAGAATGAAGAATTGCTTGAGCCGCTGTTGGGACTCTATACAATCGACGGCATCTCAGATGTCATTTCCATGGCGGTGCTGGAGAAGAGGTATGCCATGATGAAGTCAAGGGCTGCAAGCCAGAACGAGGCAAGCTTAGCTCTCCATAGCGATCCTGCTCAGTCCGAGAAGCTGGCTCTGGCATCCAGTGCCTTCAAGAGGCTCTTCGATGAGGTTTACAGGTCTTTCTCTGATGAGGTGGAGGAAGAGAACCTCACGGATTTCGCCGGCGTTCTTATCACCCTCAAGGATATCCTATCCTCGCCAAAGTATGCCTGGATTCGGGAGAAGTATAGCAGGCAGTTCCGGTATATCATAGTAGACGAGTTTCAGGATACCGATTCTCTGCAGAAAGATATACTGGACTTGCTGAGAAGCGAGGAAAACCACTTTATCTATGTGGGTGATGCCAAGCAGTCTATTTTCAGGTTCAGAGGGGCCGAGGTAGAGGTCATCTCCGAGGCCAGGAAGGAAGTCGAGTCGAGGAAAGGAGTTGTAGAGCATCTGGAGAGGAACTACCGGTCCCATCCCGATATTCTAGAGTTCTGCAATGCATTCTATCCCCTGATCTTCAATTCCGAAGAGTTGCCATATTCTCAGACCTATGAGCCGGTAATACCGTTGCCCGTAGTGGGAGAGACCAGCTGGAGGCCCAGAGTGAAGATCCTCTTCGACTCAGATGATGAGGCCGGGGCGGCAGCACAGTACATCCAAAGCATCGTGGGCAAGGAGTTCGATTTCTTGAAAAGGGATCCGGATGGATCAAAGCTCGTCGTCACCAGGAGGCCCATAAAGTTCCGGGATATAGCCATACTGCTCAGGAAGATGAAGCCTGATACAGGACGGGAGTACATGAAGGCCCTTTCCGGACATGGTATTCCTTACTACACCATAGGTGAGTCCGGCTTTTTCGAGATACCGGAGATCGCAGGGGTTCTGTCTGCCCTCCGGGTGTTATCTAATCCAAATGACGAACTGGCCTTAACTATTGCCCTAATGTCGCCCGTGGTGGGTCTGGATATCAACGAGATGGCTACGTTGAGGTACAGGGCCAAGGCCAGCGGAAACAGCATCCATGAGATCCTTGGTCACCTACCGGAGACTGACATAGCTCTGGGCAGAAGGGAACGCGTCAAGAGGTTCCACCAGGTTCTGGAGAGATACCTTCCGATCAGGACTTTGATCAGGCCCAGCGAGCTTGCCGAGAGGCTGGTGGAAGACCTGGAGTATGCGGCGTTCCTGGCAGTCGAAGATAGTACGGGCAGAAAGACCGCCAATCTCAGAAAGTTCATAATAACTGCCCAGAGGCTGGATGAAGCCGGAGTGTCCTTGCCAGATCTGGTCAGGATGCTCAATTTTGGCGGACTGGACGATGAGGAACAGGCTGCCATCGAGAGCGAGGAGACTGATGCTGTCAAGATCATGACAGTGCACAAAGCCAAGGGGCTGGAGTTTCCGATAGTAATAGTGGGGGACACCTCGTGGAGCCAGTGGGACTCGACTGAACCATTGCTGTTCGAGAAGACCGAGCAGGGCATATGCTTCACTCTCAACTGCAAGGATGACGTCCAGTCTTGTGAGACGTTCCTGAGCAGGCTGATGGAAGATGAGCGGAATAGGGACTTTGAGGAGGAGAAGCGGTCGCTCTATGTAGCTACCACTCGGGCCTCGGACATGTTAGTGCTGACTCTTAAGGGCCAAAAAGGCAGGAACAAACGGCCCTGGCGAGATATGATCCTGGGCAACCTGCTTGAGATTGATGACGCTGGCGTAGAGCTGGCCCCTACGTTTGAGCATTTGATTGAGGTGGTTACTTCGTCCGTTGTGGAGACTGCGGCAATTTCTGCGCCTTCGGCAAAGGCATGCCTGGAGACCAAATATATTGGGCCAGTAGCTTCAGAGACCTTCAGGGAGTATGTATCGCCTACTGGTATCATTGAAGCTTCGATGCTTGGTTGGATGTATGATATAGAAGATGATGAGACCGTCGTGGATGTCGATAGAGATAAAAGCCAGACGCTGGGCCTCTTGGCTCATAGGATCATGGAGGCCGTTGGGAACGGATGCAAACTGGAAGAAGTTCTGAATTGCAGAAATCCCAAAGTGCCACAGAACAAAATAGGGATCGAGCAGGCTGATGTCGAAGAGGTTGGCAGGTACTTGAGCCTCCTGAAGGACCATCCCCTGGTGAAGGAGATGGAATTGGCGCTGGAGTCCAGGAACGAGTATAAGATCACCAGGCCTTTCGGTAAGTACATACTCCAAGGCCGGCCGGATAAAGTGATAAAGACTGCAGAGGGATGGAAGATCCTGGATTTCAAGTTCTCCGACTCCAAACATCATAGCGAGGCTTATGAGTTTCAGACCAAGTTTTATCTCTATATTGCCCGGGGAATCTTTTCACCTTTACTGGGCGCAGAGCTGTTCTACCTCAAAGATGGTATTTCGATCAAAGTCCAATTAGACAACGAGACAGTCCGAGATTTCGAGAACGATTTGTTTAGACGGATTAAATGCTATCAAGAGGCGATCAGGAACCCTTCATAGAATGCGCTAATTTTTCCAGAAGTTCTTGCCGAAATTCAGGTAGACGCTCTTCCCATTCAAGCGATATCCAAATTGAATTTAAATCCGATCAAGTGAAATATGGTCTTAATAATAAGGGTAAGACATGACAAATTAAAGAGTCCGCATATTAAAAATATTGAGAGCATGGTTAGATGCTTGTTATAATCATGCATGAAACCCTCATGCCCGATTGGGCACCCATGAGCATGAAAATTGACTGGAACGAAAGGGATTTTCATATCAAAAGCTTCAGCATTTCACATAGCGTATGGGATTTTGCGCATGGTTTGGGAGATATTCTTCAACAGATTTGAGTAGATATTTCTCTCGAATTTTCTCCTCAGCTACCTCGCCCACAAACTCCCATCGAGTGTCATCGGTAAGATCGCCTCTGGTGCTAAAGGTCGTCCCTGCTGGGAGCCATTCTCGGATTTTATAGACCTCACGTACTATTCCACCGAAAACTGCAAAAGCATATGTTGCGTCATCTCTTTTCACGCCAATTTTCCAGACTCCCCGTGTGGCATCGTAGAGTTCTCTATCAGTTATCCCATAATGATAATACTTATTTATCCGGATGAGGACTACAGGATCATCTATGATTGCCTTTTCCTCTTTATATATAGAAATCAAATCATTCAATTCTATACGCCCAAAATCGACACTTTCCCATCCTCGAACTTTATTGCTGAGATTTTCTACTCCAATGAGATCAATTGCAGCGGCTTCAATTTTTTTTGCAACGAAATCATCCTTAAGACCATGGACCAGAATTTCTATTACAGGCTCCATGCCTTCTCTTTTTATCTTTTCGATTACTTCTGAGCAGTAGTGATTCGTTTCATTATTAAAATGCAGAACACGATTGCCTCTCCCTCTTCCCACATAGAAGATCTTATTATTATCCGTGGGATCAATATAAAGATATACATAATGGCCAAGGGATTCAATCAACATCGAAGATAATTTAGAAGGATTCATATAATCTCCGATTACTGTGTTTTACATCTTTGTTAAAGTACGTATTGGTTGTTTGTATCAGGTTCATACGGCCAGAGTCTTAGCGTAGGGTCGTTACGTAATTACCTGGGCAGATTTTTCACAAAATTAACTCCATCAAATAAGGGAGTTTTGCACTATAAATCAATCAAAAAAATTTATTGCCTTCAGCCCTTCAGTCATCCCAGATGGTAAGCTTGAATGGGCAGCCGCAATCAAAGGTCCAGCAGCAGCACCATAAGTATCGGCATCATGACCAATCATTGCAACCCACGCAAGCCTTGCGGGCCCTTCTGCCTACAGGCGCTGCACACGTCTCCCGGATCTCCAGCCAGTTACTCTGCAGGATCCGTCTTCCTGTAAGCGTTATACCAGAACCACTGGCCCTCTTCTCTCCGCCTTCGCTCCAGAGCCACCAAGCTCCATCTCTCTAAAGCCCTTAAGGAGCTAGAAAGTCGCCTCTTTACGCAGATCCAATCGACATAGGCGGTGATATCCAGGCCCATCAGGTTCTATCAAAGCTCCAGTGTGAGTACAAGCCTCATCTCAGTGCCAACATTTGGAATAGTGGTCCAATAGCAGCCTTTCTTTATCGTCTCCCCGTGAGATTGGTCCAAGAACCCATAAGTTCCGTAACCTGTTCTCTCAATGCTCATACTATTAAGTAGTTTCAAAAGTTCTGGATAATCCAGATACATGGAAGAGCTTTTATTGAGCAATATCTGGGTGGGATCCGTTTCGTACAGGATCGTTCCATCATCCGCCTTGCTCACCCATATCTTGGAGTTTCCTGAAGAAGGCTGGAACGGAGCAAGGACCCTTCCAAAAAACTGGCTGTTATTAAACATTAGGCTTACTGTTCCCACAAATGTTCCATTCTTGTCGAAGATGGGCATCTCTGAATCGATTGCGTACAATCCTTCCACAGCCTTTATGAAATGGAAACCCGAATACAGCTTGGTATTGATTGTGTCATTCACATGCTTTTGTCGTTTCAAGTTTGTTCCCTTCACGCTTTCAAACGACATGGGCTCGACCTCACGCACGGTTCCGTTGGCATCAATCGTAATGCAATCGATTACAGCAGTATCCACCATCGTGAGGTTTGACAGAACTGCCCGGGCAGCAGGCCCATTGATGCCTGTTTCTGAGAGGACGAGGCTGGCATCGGCAAGAGCAGTTTCGATTTTGGAAAGATTGGAGTTCATAGCATCAGAGGCAGAGAGCAGCCTCCATAAAGGCTCTCCGCTTGTCGTCTGCGGCCCAAAGTTAGCCCCCTCCGATGCATATGCTGTGCAGGTCATCCCCAATATGATCATGAGGATTAATAAGAATCCCATTTGTTTCATAAATATCTGTCAGTCCATGCATCGATTATAAATTTTTTCATAAGGCATATGGCGCTCTGGTCCTCCGCTCGATGCGATGGTAATTCTCCCTCCCGGTGTGCCCTCAAAGCTTTGCCTCAAGATTAAACAATCACTATTTTTAATATTTATTGATAGGATGATAGTTCAGATATATTTGCAGAGAGAAAAAGGTCAAATGCGAGGCGATTTTAGGGAAGGCATTGAAGGAGCGGGCGGAGCTGCAAGACTGATGACTGAGCAAAATCGCAAGTACGTAACGAAGGAGATCGGCAAGCTTCTTTCCGAGATCTGGCGGATCAAGGGGCTGGCGAAGCAGGAATACGGGCCGCAGCACTCGATCACCAAGAAGCTCGCCAGCATGCATGCGGATGCACAGGGGCTGCTACAGGAGAAGAACCGGGAAGCTATGAGCTACCGAGCACCAGGTTAGCCAAAAAGGGAAATGTGATAATGCCGCAGTACATGAGCGCCGCCAGGATCGCAAGAATAAGGATAATCCCAAAAATCAGGATCCTGTTAGTCATCCGGCTCATTTCCCAGACCATCTCTCGAACATCGCTGCTCTCTTCTTCAGGTGTCACTCTCTGCAACCACCAGGCATGATTATAGCGATAATAGCTTACTTCTACTGAAGCGGATCTTTGGCTCGGAAATGGGTCTCAAGCCTGCCTGCCGGGCAACTTCGATCGTCTTTTCGAAAGCTGCTGCTGAAACATGCATCTTAGGCTCAACAATAAGCAGCTTTCCTTTGGGTTTGAGCAGGGAGGCGATCTCCTTCAGGAAAGCTTCCGCATTGGGCACTTCATGAACCATGTAGAAAGCCAGAGCAAAATCCACCTTCTCGGATATGCCAATTCGGTCTGGACCGCTCTTATGGGTGAATATTCTTGATTCCAGTCCCTGCTGAGCCGCTTTTTCCCTCACGATTTGGAGCATTTCTTCTTGGACGTCAACTGCAATTACTTTTCCTGATTCCGCTACCATTTTTGCCATGGCGACAGAAAAAGTACCTGGCCCGCATCCAAGATCGAGAGCAGTCTGTCCCGGTTCTATATACCCACCCAGGATTTTTTGAGGATTGTGGATGATTCTACGAATTGGATTGTCCAAAGCGAAAGCAATCTTCCAGGAACAGATGCGTGATGAATCGCTCATTTTAGCCCTCCGGATCCTCAGAGTCACCCTGGCCTGCGTCGATAAAGTGAACGGTGAGATTCTCTCTCGCAGATACTGTTGCTGCCGAGACAGCAACCAGCAAGACTGCGAAAAGGGCTACTTGCAAGAGCCTCTTATGGTTGGAATTTTTCATTTTGTTCCCTCAGGCTGCCCCTATATCTGTCTGAGAATATAGCTTTTGAGCTTTAAATCACATGGATTTTCAAGCAGAGATGCGCTCGGGGAACCTCAAAGTTGATATCATTTCAGCGTGCAATGACTCTCAGAAAGGTAATACTATGGCCGAGAAAGAGATGAGAAACTTCGCCCTGCGGGACGAGAATGGCAATGAGATAGGTGTTTTCACGGGCAAATCGCCCCGCCAGGCGGCCCTCAAAGCAGCCAACCGGGGCCACACGGACATCAGACTCCGGGAGCGGGGCACGAAGAAGCTGCACGTATTCACAGGCGAGCGGGTGCAGGTGGACAAGCCCAAGGGCGCGCCAGCCTGGATGCCTGACAAGATCTGGAAGCCCATAGTCAAGAAAGTGGGTGTCGAGAAGCTGGAAGAGGTTTGAAGCCCCGCTTTTAGCGTTTTTGAAGCAGGAGATCTGATATCGGGAAGGCGTCCTGCTGGCGGGGAAGATCCGACGAGTCCCTCACCGCCTCCAGCACCTTTTTCGCTGCCGAGCACCTCTCCGCCCGGGAGGCATCCGCCGCCATCTCCGCCAGGTCCTCGACGCCAATCAGACCCATCTTGAATTTGGTTACCAGGATGCCGGTCATGACGGCATCGCTATGCTTCGCTTTCTTAGCCAAATTTGTCCAATCTCCCTTCTCAGATTGTTGAACTGGATATTAATCCCCTCGCTCCAGCGCGGTGCTAAATCCATATTTTTAATGATGATATTACGTGGAAGTGTCTATTAATATTAGGGAATGCATCTCAGGGTATGGAGTGCAAAAATGAGACTTAGAGTAATCAGCGCCAGAAATGAGATCCCCAACATAAACCAAAATGAGAAGACAGTTCACCTGGCCTTCCGGGCCAGTAATGTAGATTTCCTTAACCTGATGCAGAGATGCCCCAGGCTGAGAATGATTCAGGTGCCGCCATCCTACCACAAGACCATGTCCAATGCCATCCAGGTATTCCTGGAGATGCAGGGCGTGGAGATGCTGGAAGGCGACGTTTGGGGCCACAGAAAGGACCTGGATGAGTACTTCACCGTGGACGACTCAACGCTTGAGGAGATTCGCGCCCTGGCAGCCGGCGGCGCATCTGCAGACGATGTGGCCAATCAGATTCAGGGGAAGGCCAGGATCAGTTCGGAACTGATCAAGTACATCGCCAGGACCAAGATTACCGCTTGAGCCAGCACGCTGTGCAGGCTCAGCTAACCCTCACCTATTTTATTATTGGTCGATTTTCCAGTTCGGGAGCTCTCGACCGCCAACTACAAATATCTATAACGATTATACAGATAGTTTGCCGCTTAATGCCATGATAGGGTGGCGGGCGTGCCGTGGGCTTAACGTATCTGATGATGCTCTGATGACAAGGGTGTTTGCTTCACCATGGAGCAACATGCCTCTAGCTCCTAAAGGTCGGCTGGTCTTGATCCCTTGGTACAGGAGATGCATGCCGTCGTGGCACTGCATTTGGCTACGGAGCCTGTGAGGCTAAAATTTCGGGCGGGCTGAAAAAGTTGCGCGCTGTAACAGGCGCAGTAATCCGCCGGGTCTCACGCTAATACACGGTCGGGGCATGAGGCGGCACAAGTCAAACCAACGGCGAGAGGGCGAACACGAGGCCCCACGAGAACGGGTTCTCTTAAAACGGACGCTGTGTGAGATTCCAGCGCTTGTGTCGCCTTCGAGCCCGGCTTATTAAAGTCGAGCTTCTGGCAGGGTCAGGCCATCACTTCGCGGTGATTGGCTCCATCTAAAAGGGCGCTGTGGATCGGTGCTGGCCTGCCTGAGACTTGATATATCATTCTTGTGATGATTCCTTTTGGGTGGAGATGGTCTTTTCTAGCTTGAAGCGAAACCTTTTTACCTCGGCAATTGACGTATATTGTATTGGCGAAAGTCGATGGCTATTTTCCCTCCTGCATCAAATTGACTTTTGCCTCCCTCCTTATTATTCATCTTTCATGAGGTCCTACAGCATCCGGTTTCAACCATCCTCAGCTTCCCAAAAGACTTATAGCCTGACTCGTCCTTATTTATTCCCTCCAGAACGCCAGCCATAAGGAGGAGAGGCAATTAAGTCGGAGTTATGGGGCTTGAAGACTGGCCAGGCCCGCAGCTCCATTTACGGCATCTGGTTTGAAATTGATTTTATGGGCTTATCAGCTCTTCTGGAAAAGCTATATGGCATTCTTAAAAAAGTTTAAGAAAAATGTCACAAAATTAAATCTTGATCGCCAAGGCTTCGGCCTTCTACATCTTGACGTTCTGCAGAGTCGCCTTGGCATCCATTCTTTGGCGGATTTTTGCCTTGATCGAAAACTATATATCTCGGCAATTGACTATATAGCACTCGGCAAAAGTCGAAACTCCCATTTCTTTCCCCCTCCTATTTTCCTCTCAAGGCTTTTGCCTCCCTCCTTAAACTAACCTCAAGTTATCTATACGATCTTCGCAGATATTCCCAACTACTCAAAAAGTGCTTTGGACTAACTACTCATTCCAGTTGCTATGCGAATGATAATCAAGTTCTCTTGTGCGGTGCCTGATATCGATCAATTGATTTTAATGGTATCGATTTCCGGTAATGCAGAACTTGGAGCGCACCATCTGTGGGGTTGAGCCGAGAAGAGTCCTTATAACAATATCTTGTGGTTTAATGGATATCGAAAAAAGAGAGGATGGATTACAGGTTACACATACTGCGAAGAACTGGGATCAGTCCGGATATCCCAGTTCCTCTGCCTTGGAACCTAAGTTCCGCCCTTTTTAATAACCATACTCGCCTCGACAGGAATACTGATCTCCATCTTTTCGAAGATCGTCCTCTGTTTTTTTGTGATCTCCGTCAGTCTCCATTTTCCGCCAACTTTGACCGCCCTGAGCTTTGCTAGTTCCATGAGAATCTCTTCGACGGAACTCTTGTCAAGTAGCTTTGCGTCTCTGGCCCTTCGAAGCAGCACAGCTCTCAGAACCAACGATATAAAGAAAATAAACAGCAGGCCCTTAAGCGTCTCAACCTTCTGAATCCTCAACGGCATAACCTCAAGTTCATTCTTCAGGTCATCGAACTTCTTCTCGACCTCATCCCTTTCTCGATAAAGCGAAAGCACTTCCTCCCAACTTCTTTTTGAGGCCGAAACGAGAATGGTCTTTCCAAATCGGTTTATAGCCTGCGATATGGCATTGACCCGCCTCCGGAGATGGATCGTTTTGCCATCAGCAGTGCATTCAAAATATCTTTCAGAGTAGCCTGCTGTTCTCTTGAATTTGTCGATGGGATTCTTGAACTCTTTTCCATCAAGAGCGCACTCGATATCGATCAGCCGGTTGTAAAATGAATTAGTCTCTAGGCCTTCACGCTTCTTATTAAATAGAACATACCCGTAGGCAGTGACGTTTCCAATCTGGACCTCGCTTTCCAGAACATAGAAAATATCCCCACAGAACCTCCTTGCGTTGACCGGGTTCTCGATATCCTTGTTTGTCTCGCTGATCAATCCTTTGCCGATATTGACGCTAAACGGAAGCGGAAGGATGAAATCAATTCCTTCTTTGCTCATCTCAGAGATGTTGTTCTCGCTATAGAATCCTCGATCCAAAATGAAAAGGCTCTTTGTAATGCCAAACGCTTTGATCTCGGCCACGAGGTTCTTCAAAGTCACAACATCGTTGATGCTTCCTGGAAATAGCTTGAAGTAAAGAGGAATGTGTCTGTGCAACGATAGAACCAGACCGAGGTTGACTTGAGGCAGATCCAGACCATCGCGATTGTATCCGTACTCTAGCCAATCGATGTTTCTGGAAGCAGATGATAGAGACTCTGATATCAAATATCAGAGTCTCATCCTCGCCGGCAATCAAAGAATTGTAGAACGATGTCATAGCGGCGTCTTTGCAGGATAAGCGCTCCAGGAAATCAGAAAGCCATTGGGAGCTGAATGATTCTTTTAGAGAGTACATCTCTGGCAGGAATGAGTCATCCAAAACATGATGCAGATTCTTGAGGGATGTTTGATTAAATAGCTTGCTCATAGCGATTGCAAGAATTGAATCGCCATCCTTGCCAAAGGCTTCAGAGAGCTTCTTTCGAAGATTTATCTCATCGCCCACAGAATCCAGAAAATACGCAGGACCGAATGATTTAGTCGTCTTCACATCTCTTTCTGCCGTCTTCGGAATGACCTGGCCGGTCGCTTCATCCCAAACGCCGAGATAACGGCGCTTCTGTCTGGATTGCTTTTTTTCAGGGTCCCAATAATTTTCGGCTTCGTAAGCGTAGGTCCGGCCATGGATCTTTTGCTTGACGAGATATGTCATAGCTAAGAGTAATAACCATAATAGTATATAAATCCTTCGGTAAGGTCGAAGGCTGACGAAGTCAATGAGAAAAATGGTTACTATTCAAGCCGGAGTTTAGGTTGGAAGCATCGACTTCTGAGATATTTGCTCATAAATGGTACTATCCCTTATGCCCATCCTTGTTCTTTTAGCACATTTGAAGCAGTACCTCGGATGTAGCTATCTTTGTCATCCTTGGAAGCCTGAATCAATGGATTAGCTGCTCGATCATCATTGATTTTTCCAAGAGCCACAGCAGCCCAATACCTAACGCTTTTATCGTCATCCTTCAGCGCCTCTATGAGCGGATCTACAGCACGGCTATCTTTGATATTCCCCAGAGCTTCAGCAGATTGATATCTGACTCGGGGGTCTTCGTTCTTCAAAGCCTGAATCAATGGCTCGACTGCTTTTTCGCTCCCTATCTTTCCAAGAGCCCCAGCCGCTCTAGCTCGTACAGAACTATTATCATCACCGAGAGATTGTATCAGCGGATCCACAGCTTCAGAATCATTAAGCTCCCCAAGAGCTAACGCCGCTGAACCTCGAACATCCCAATTTGGATCATTCAAAGACTGGATCAATGGATCAACAGCACGATCATCTTTGATCCAGCCCAGAGCTTTCGCAGACTCCGATCGAACAAAGCTATCGTCATCTTTAAGGGCCTGGATTAAAGGTTCAACCGCACTAGCATCATTTAGTTCGCCCAGAGTCGTTGCCGCATCTGCTCGGGTAGTGATATTTTCGTCTTTTAAAGCCTGGATACTCTGATTAGCGTTTTCAGCTAGAGCTGGCATTGCGAATACCAAAAAGGCAAGCGCAAATACAAGGGCAAATTGATGTCTCACGATTTACCTCCTTTCAATTTGTTTATTACAAGATTTCTACTTAGGGACAACTCAGTTGCGAAAAAAGAGATGTAGGGATCCGGATCCCTACATCGCTCGGCTTGGCCTCGGTTGAAGAATGGCGCATTTTGCGATATCTAGCTCGGGATTAGCTTGAACGTCTCCCAGGCACCTATGGAATTGCGGTTAGCTACGACTACTCCGCCACCGCTGCCTTCCGCACACAGATACTGGCCATTGGCGGCCTGTAGTGCAATATTTCCGTTTCCTCTATATGTATCTCTAAATGTCTCCCAGGCACCTATGGAATTGCGGTTAGCTACGACTGCTCCGCCACCGCTGCCTTCTGCACCCAGATACTGGCCATTAGCTGCCTGCAAAGCCACATTACCGTTTCCTCGATCAACAAGTTTGAATGTCTCCCAGGAACCTATGGAATTGCGGTTAGCTACGACTGCGCCACCACCGCTTCCTTCGGCACATACGCATTGGCCATTGGCGGCCTGAAGTGCTATTTTTGCAGGTCTTCGGAGATCCAAAAACCTGAACGTCTCCCAAGCGCCTATAGCATTGCGGTTAGCTACGACAGCGCCACCACCGCTGCCTTCTGCACACAGATACTGGCCATTGGCGGCCTGGAGAGCATAATTGCCGTTTCCTCGATCAACAAGTTTGAACGTCTCCCAGGCACCTATGGAATTGCGGTTAGCTACGACAGCGCCACCTCCGCTGCCTTCTGCACATGCGTATTGGCCATTGGCTGCCTGCAAAGCCACATTACCGTTTCCTCGATCAACAAGTTTGAATGTCTCCCAGGCACTTATGGAATTGCGGTTAGCTACGACTGCGCCACCACCGCTGCCTTCTGCACACAGATACTGGCCATTGGCGGCCTGAAGTGCCACAATTGTTGCATCATTAAGGGCAGTTATTGTAACTGTGATTGCGCCTGACCATCCTGATGTAGCTCCTTTGCTGTCCGTAGCCATTGCTTTGACCTGATAAGTCCCAGCAGTACTCCAGGCATGAGATAGGGTCAACTTTGTTCCAGAGTTGACCAATCCCGTTTGTGTATTGGGCGTCCCATCGTCCCAGTGGAACGTGTACTTTACCTGGTCGCTATCAGGATCGGTCACGTACGTCAAGTAAACATAGGAGGTTCCGACTCTGCCGGAAGTCGGTCCAGTCAGCGTGGAAGGCGTGTTGGGTGGATTGTTCTTCGCTATTGTCACCGTCACCACACTTGACCATCCTGAAGTCGCTCCTTTGCTATCCGTGGCCATTGCTTTGACCTGATAAGTTCCTGCCGCGCTCCAAGTATGAGTTGCACTTGCACTCGTTCCAGAGTTGGTCAAGTTGGTGGTCGATGTTGTTCCATCGCCCCAATTGAACGTATACTTCACCTGGTCTCCATTAGGATCTGTGGCGGACGTTGAGTATCTGTATGGAACCCAAGCATATCCAGATACAGGCCCGGAGGGGACTGATGGAGTATTGGGTGGTGTATTTATAGTAATGTTCAGCGGATCTGACCAATCCGAAGACGCTCCATGGCTGTCGGTAGCGTTTGCTTTGACCTGGTATGTTCCTGCAGCACTCCAGCTATGATTTGCACTGGCGGTTGCTCCTGAGGGGACTTGATTGGTAGTTATGGTAGGTGTCCCATCACCCCAGTCAAAGGTATACTCCACCATGTCTCCGTCAGGGTCAGTAGCTGATGTTGAATAACCATAAGGGATTCCTGTTGTGTCCGAAGTTTGACCTGATGGTGCAGATGGCACACCGGGCGGAAGATTTTCCTCATAGGGATAGTTATTAGACTTCAGATTATTTGATTTATTCCTTTCATGTATACAATCTTTTGGATCTACAGATACATAAATATTGTATAATTTACCGGATTCTGGACTCCAAGTAGTTGTTAGATTTACTTTAACAGAATTATGCGAAGATATTGGCGGGACGGCTTCAGTTCCTAGTAAATTTGGAACATAGGTTTCATAGGGATTGGTTTGACTAATTTTTGGCGTCCCATTATAATATCCTACGGTTGTGCTTGGAGCATCTGCAGGACCTATATTGTGAATTAATGCACTTATCGTAACTTGTCCCAGCTCGTTTGCATCAGAAAAAGTAATATCTGTAGAATTTATAACTAGATCCGAACCGGGACTTATTATTACCTGAGTTCGTGCCAAATTATTCGCTTTGTCAAGCTCTTGTATTAGATTATGTGGATCAATTCGAACGCAGATTTCGTGCTGCCCAGGTGTTGCGTACCAATCGAAATCGATTGTAGATTTGCTGTCTGGCAGTATCGTATCAATCGTAGCATTACCAATCAAAGTTCCATTTGTAGATATGTTGCCATCGGATAACTCTATTGTTACGTTTTCCGCACTTGATAACCCAATGTTACTAATGATCGCCTCTATTGTTGCGTTTCCTTCAGATATCTCTGAGATTGAAACGTTATTAGCATTCAGGGCCAAATCTGGTAAGATCATTAATCCTAGATTGGCCATATTATTTGTCTCATTTTGTTCGTGAATTCCGTTGAGACGGTCCACTACAACATATACATCATGACGGCCACTACTTACCCCGCTAGCATCCCATATCGTCGAAATTGTTTCGCTGCTATTGGGAGACAAAGTGGTTATCGTAGTAGCATCTATCAATGTCTCATTAATCCCACCATCAAAAAGCTCAATTGAGATATATGATGCAGGTATAACTCCTAAATTGTGGACTGTGGTATTAATCCTTAATGACTTCAGTTCGTAATAGTATGTAATATCTGACTCATTGATTTTTAAGTCTGGAAGCACTGTAGACTTGAAAGCCAGGTTATTGCTCTCATTAGTCTCTGTAATATCGTTATTTGGATCTATTTTGACGTATACATCATGAGATTGCTGTAGTGCAGGGATATTCCAAATTACGGAAACCGTTGCATTTTGTCCGGCCATTACCAAAGGAATAGTCTGACTTGTACCGATTTGCGGACCGCTAAGTCCATCAAAGAATGCAACATCAACTGAATTAGCCTGTAGATCACCGATATTGTGTATTGTAGCGTTTATGGTGATTTGATCTCCAGGAAAAGCGGTCTCATTTGAAAAAGTGATGTCCGCTGAATCCAATGTGACGTCTGGCATAATTGGGTGAATCAAGTAGTATAAGTCGCTCTTGCCCTCCTCGAATGTGTGATTAACTAGTGTCATATTCTTTTTCACATAAGATGTCACAAGTTCATCATTCGAGTTAATAGCCGTCGATAGCTGCCATTCAGCGGCCGTATCGTTTGTTAGCTGTTTTTCACTGCGCCAAATCTTATTGCTATCGTCGCGAACTGTGTAGAATATATCCTGACCCAATAATGAAGCACCTTGCCATACAACAATGGCATTATTGCGGGCATCGAAGGATAAGTCCATTTCATTTACGGTGGTACTCTTTGCTACTAACTCTGGACTCAACCAATTGTTGTTAAATTGTGAAATATATACCATATCATTTGTTTCGTTTTGCTTGATCCACGTTAATACAATCTGATTCAATTTATCAAATTGAAGCGTTGGCATAGTATCTTCGCTGCTGTCATTCGTCAATAGTCCTGGGTTACTCCATTGGCTTCCATTCCATACTGAATAGGAAAGTTCTCGATCCTCTTTTGTAGTACTATTGTAGTCAGTATCTACACTCCAGACACAGACCCCATTAGTTTGCGAATAGGCAAGAGCGGGTTTGGTATCGGTTCTAACATTTTCTGAAATTACCTTCGGTTCAGTCCAATCAGAGCCATTCCAAATCGAGTAATATATATCTCTGTCAGAATCTGTTGTCAGGTTATTGTCCTTGTCAACCACCCACGTTGCAGCCACATTATCATTTGCATCCGTGGATAGTGTTAGATAATCTTCAAATACCGAGTTATGTGTCAGAACTTTTGGAGCGCACCATAATCCAGTAGTTTTATTTAATACGGAATATTCTAATTCTGCATCGCACAGTACTGAAAATATGGGAGTATTTGCTGATATGGACGTATTATTGAATAATGTCCATACCGCAATAGCATTGCCATTTTTATCAAATTTCACACTTGGATTGAACTCTGGCAAGTAATTATCAGTTACTGATGACGGAGTGCTCCACAATCCGCCATGCCAGGTTGAATAATAAATCTCAAACCCTTTTGCCTGTGGCTTATTGATATCATCGTGACACCACACCATAGTCATGTTGTCGTTGCCGTTGATCGCAATCGAAGGCGAAGCATAGGGGAATACATTTTCAACTAGAGGATTTTCTTGTACTAATAGTGAACTCAATTCGAGTGTGTTCAGCTCCATTTTCCTTAAATTTGCTCTGCTATCAGCGAGATTAGCATATTCTGGAGTAGCATAGTCTCTTGGTATAGGTTTCCACCCAGTTGAACTCGCCAATATGAGCTTATTCTGCATATTATTTGATGACGGGTAAGACCATGGTATGTTTGGAGGCCTAAACTCCCCCGCCCACTCCATCCACCCAAAACTTGCCTTCAATTTCGCATATAGATCAACAGCCACTTTTTTGAAATAGGGCTCAGGAACCTGAAATGTTAAACTTGGTTTACCGCCTAGCGTTGCCTCTATTTTTCCTAATGAAGAAATTGGGAGTTTAGCAAAACCTTCCAGCGCTGAACTTAGCGTTCCTTCAGAGGACTTCCACCCCAATCCTGCAATTAAGCCGCCCTTTGGGTCTTCTACAAATTTAAGAGCGCTATCAATTCCAGGTATAAGCCTTGTACCTACTGTTAATCCTAGATTTCCATAAAATGGGATAGGGACTACAAATTCCCATTTCGGGCCGGGAATCGTTACCGAGCCCGAAACCTTAAGGGTGGCTGATTCAAGATTTAACGTTACATGCAGGTCTTGAAGAAATCTTAAGACGCCTTCTAGAGTTATGCCAATAGATCCTTCCCCTCCATCAACTTTTGTAGTGGCTTTGCCTCCCCCAGATATCGTTGCAAGCCCTTTTGAATTTGCTTCGAATCCAAAATTGGAGCTAACATTTAACTTATACGGACCGTTAACTAATGGAGTCCACTCGGGTATGTTATATTCCACATTTAGAGGAGGTTCTGGAATAGTTATTGGTTTTTTAAGTTTATATGTGATGGTATTGCCTTTAATAACAACAGAACTATTGCCAATACTTAGAGTGTACTTCATCCATTCTGGAAGCTCAACAACCTGTGGTGTGATAATATAAGGTTCGGATGGCATTTTTGCGTCGTCAAATGCTGTAATAACCAATTCACAGGGAGAATGTAAGCTGCCCATGTCATACGTCATGCTCCATCCATCTGATCCATCGTCGTCTATTTTAGCTTTACCACTCAAGTTAAATTCTACAGATTTGACATCTTCAGATGTCTTTACAGTATAAACGTTGGGTATTTGGATAAGAGACAAAAAATAGCCGGTATATTTAGATGTTACATCTAATATTATGGGGCCTTTCAAAGAATTACTTGCAGCATTATTAGTTTCATCAGACTCTTTAATCTTATTATCAGGATCTATGACTACACATAGACGATGCTGACGAGAAGATGGATTCCATACTAATGGCACGTTATTTATACCAGGAAGCATGTACACAGTTTGAAAATTGATCTGGGTTCTTCTTCCCGTTGCAGTATCTTCGTCGTAGAATTTCACATCAACATCTCTTGGTTCATTATCGTTCTCATAATGTATTGATGCTTCTGCGTTTACCTCAAGACCACTAGATCCTGTATCGATCTTTAAAAATGAGATATCCTCAGTTGAAACATAAAAATCCGGAAGGGAACTAACTGTAACCATCTTTGATTTCTTGTCTTGTTGAATAGAATTGCTATCATAGACTATTGCTTCTATGTGGAAATCCCCTGAAGCAGCATTTGCTGGAATAGATAATTGTCGATTAGAGTATGTTATAATATTTTTATGTAAGGTGAGTGTTGTAGAGCTACCGTCAACATTTTGACCATATATATCATATAGATTTGTTTCAAGTTTTACAGCTTGTGATTCTAGATCTGTTGTGAGGCCGATTATAGCATTAATAGTATTGCCCGGAGAATATGCTTGTCTGTCGCTCGAAATTGAAACTATTTTAGCATTTCCTTTTGCACCGCCATTAATTATCATTTGTCCCCAATCACATTCTACAAGCCAGCAAGATTGAGATGATGCGTCAATAACAATCTTGACGTGATTGACTCCAGGAGAACCACCATTGGCACCGTTTATCCACGAAGGATCTAGAATGAATGTAGTTGTACTCCACTCATTATTAGCACCAGTTAAAGTTCCTAAATAATGGCCATTGAGATATACCGGGTCAACTTCGCATACTCCACTACATGAACCACCACAAAATTGATCTACATCATAGATACTCAGTGTTAGTTGGCCGGAATGAATTTCTGAATCTGCAGTATTAACCAAGATATTAAATTCAATGGTATTTGGCCAGTCTAGATAGGTATCCAAATTGCCACCGGAATTAACTATAATTGTCTCTCCAGCTTGATTGATTGTTGATTTCAGTATCGGTATTTTTCCTTCTGAATGAGATGGTATTTTGTTAATCGATTCAGGATCATCGCATCTGGCATTGCTAAAATTATATTGATCCGAAATTGTCCCCGGATCCCTCCGATCGTCGCCAGAAATTGAGCTGCATGACACTACGGTTGAACATATCGCTAGACATAGCAGGAATACTAAAGCCAATTTTATCTTCATCGGTTAACCCTCTTAAAAATAGTTGAGTGTAATGGATGTATAAATGTTTTGGGGTACTTCATTAATATAATTCATTAGTGAAACTAAATTTGCTTACGTTGTGTTTGGTAGTGCCATTAATTAGCTGAAAATTATATAACTTCAGGCGGTTGCCCGCCAGAGGGGAAGCGGTTGTATGAGCAACATTGTGAGAGAAGCGTGATGCTGAGACACAAACACGGGCAGCCTAGCGACATGCAAGCCATTTAGGGTATCTGTCGTTGCAAACCTGACCGTTGACAAAAAAAAGAGACTGTATTAGTTACGATTACACGCATGGTAGCCAGTCAACGCTTATGGCTCCGCATGTGGAGTTGCCCCAGAGCTGGATGAACTTCTCGATGGAGAAGACGCCAGTCAGGTCCTCGACGGATCTGCCGTACTCAGCATGGCGGCCCTTGAGCTGGTTATCAGCCAATGGATCGCGGGAGATCCATCCGATGTGTGCAACGCCGATGACGTTGCTATTCAGGCTAGCCTCAAGCACGCCGGTACAGCAGGTAGGGCACCCCTCATGAACCGAAGTAGATGTTATTGTGTCATCGTTCGGCCAATTGAACCTACCGTACCCTCTGGTCTTGACCTCGTTGGCCTTCTGCAGGTGCTCGGCGTGTGTGTACATCTCAGTTAGCACAGCGCCGATTCTGTAGTTCTGCACGCACAGCTTCTCTACCCACTTCTGGTCGTAGGTGCCGGTCTGGTAAGAGACGGGCATGTACTCGAACTCAGCTTCCTTGGTGAAGTTGATGTAGTCCATGGGACAATTTGTGCCTGTGGGCCACAGGCAATTACTCCATGCCCAACTTACGTCGTCTGGTTCGTCAAGAAAGACCTCTGTACCAATGGGTACGTAGTCCCTGTCTATTTGTCTCTCTGCCTCTAGTTCTGCCCTCTCCGTGATGACGTTACCTGATCCCGACTCCTTCTCCACCAGCTTCTGCCCATTGAAGCCCGTTTGAGTGGAAATGATCATCTCCACATTTTTGTAGCCGACGCCCTTGACGGATGCCTTTTCATACATGTAGTTGGCAGCGCCTGCCATGCCTACCAGTGCGATAACTAGAACTGTCAAAACGATTAGCTGGTTAGTCGTCTATTTTATCCCTCCTGGAAGATGGCCTAAATTCGGCATCTCTACATTTATACGTTACCCTAAAAATGGATTTGCACTTTAATTTGATATTTTAAGATTTATATTATCCCCCTGCGAAGATCTGGAAAATCCGGAAAGCAGTTAGCCCAATTGGCTAACTGCATCTCCCGGTCTTGTACATCCTTCGTTGGCCAGTCTGAACCGAGTCTATGCGGGCGTTAAGTCTATTGATTAGCACGCCTGCGTGGAGGCCTCACCTGCTTTGCAGCAGCGGCTATCTTGTTCCCGACCCAAAGTAGTTCTAAGTCGTTTTCATCTGTTCCTGCAAAAATGTCATGGATTTCGGGTTTCTCGCAGGTTGCACGCATTTGAAGAGGGTGCTCATCAAGGCCAGAATCAGAGTCCATGATAATTTCTCATGAAAGAGATGCCAGCAGATATCACTTTCATTTTCGGCAATGAGCCCCTGCCTCGATCTTTAGGCTCATGTGGGTTTTATAAATATGCTTTCGACCCGTAAGGTCTCTGATGTTGCACTTCGGATTCTGCAGCGTATTTTCAGTTTAGCCGATGCTGGATAATTCGATAACGGGGCAATTGTCGATAATTGATTCCATTGTCTATGGAATAGGGACTTTGCCAAAAGCGAAAACAGGGCTTGTTAAGAAGATGCAAAAAAGAGAGATGTTAAATCGGCTCTTCGCTATTTCATGTGGGTAAATTGAATTCGAGTTTTCCCGTCCTGAGATAGATAGTAGTAATGAAATTTTTTGTTGATCTAAAGCCTCTTGCACTATCCTTTGCAGCCTGAATCAGGCTATTCGTTCCTTCCAGGATTCCATTATTGATTTTTGTTTTAATATAATTAGTTACCATTCCAATGATGCTTTATCGTTTTAGCGCATTCGATTACAGAATCGAGTCTGCTGTGTGTTGCCCAATAATACGATCGTTTGAGGTAGCTCTCGGCAGACTTCCGATATCTATAGCTCCAAAAGTCGCGAAGGGCTAATTTAATATTATAAGCTCTCATTGTTTTAAGTCTTAGATCTTTCAATGGCTCCAGTATCTGATTCTGGTTGATCGTGAGATTTTCAGGATTTTTGAGCCAGACATATCTTGTCCTTTTTAGCAAAGCGTTGCGCGATTGTTCTTCCCTCCTGACTTTATCAACTGCTTCGTTCATCAATTTCATAACGTGAAACTTATCAAATGTTATTGATGCATTAGGGAAGTTATTCTCTATGCCTGATATAAATGCTGGTGACATGTCGCAACAGAAATTTTTAATATCTTTGTTAGATCCGTTATGCTGCTCCAAATCCTTTTTGAATGACTCAATAGTTGAAGCATCCTTTCCTTCACATACGTGTATTACTCTTGACTCGTCAAGATCTATAAATACTGAAACATATTTATGGCATTTAGCTCTTGATGTCTCATCTACGCCAACAGATCTTACCTCTGAAAAGTCCTCATTACATCTAGCTTCCGCAACATAATATTCCAGAACTCTCCATATTCGAGTATCATGTTCGTCAATCATTTCGGCAATGGCTGTAACAGTCATGTGCTGAGCCATCAGGACTATCAGGGAATCCATGAGTAAAGTGAAGCCGCTACCTTTTCTAGCCCAGGGAACCTTTGACTGCTTCACTCCACAGTCTTCACAAGTAGTACGAGGGACACGACAGTGGATATAGGTCTTGAACTGAAAGAAGTTCAAATGTCGCCAAGTTCTTTCTATAGTATCATGCACGTTGCAGCTTGTTTTTCCGCATTTCGCACAAGGAAATTTACTGCCTGTTTTGAAATCGACATGGATATCGAGCTGCTTTCCTTCAGCACTAAATCTATTGTTGTGATGTATCAAGGATCTTCTAGATTCAATGCAATTTTAAATACGGCTTCCTGTGAGATCGGCACGGCTAATTTTCTAGCGCGAGTTGATATAAAGACTTAACCAGCTACCCACAGAGAATAGCGAAGAACCATTAAATCTTGATCGCCAAGGCTTCGGCCTTCTACATCTTGACGTTCTGCAGAGTCGCCTTGGCATCCATTCTTTGGCGGATTTTTGCCTTGATCGAAAACTATATATCTCGGCAATTGACTACATAGCACTCGGCAAAAGTCGAAACTCCCATTTCTTTCCCCCTCCTATTTTCCCCTCAAGACTTTTGCCTCCCTCAGTGCCAATGTATATGCAATGTTAGTATTATGGCCTAGAACTGCTTGCTTCTTTTCAAGCAGAAATCTAAGATGTTTATAATTGGGTAAAAATTTGAGGCTGTCATCACCACATTATCAACGAGATTAGCATTAGGTCTCCCAACACCTTTATTAATCAAGTTACCATTTCCAGAAGGAGGCTTGAATTATGGAATTCCTTGACATTATGAGCATCTCACACCGCTATATGGAGATACTAAACCCTTCCACGCCTGAAAAGATCATCAAACTTGGCAAATTACTCAAATTAAAAAAAGGAAACCGGGTCATTGACTTCGGTTGTGGTTGTGCCGGACCCCTTACTCTCTGGGCTGAGGAATTTGGTATTACTGGTATTGGAATAGATATATCCGAGGATTTCTGCGACAGGGCTAGGCAAAAACTGACTTCGAAAGGTTTATCGGACCAAATCGAAATCGTTTGCTCCAATGGGGCTGATTACGTATTCGAAGAAGGGGGTTTCGATGCCGCAACATGTATTGGGTCAACGTTTATTTTTGGCGGCTGCCAGCAGACACTCCAAGTACTGAAGCGAGCTGTTCATCAGAATGGACGCCTTGGTATCGGTGAAACCCACTGGCTTAGCAATCAGGTACATCCGGTATACGCCCAAAAACAGACAACTACCCATACAGAAACGGAACTAACTCAATGGACCAGGGATGAAGGCTTTGAACTCGAATACATCATTCGTGCCAGCTACGACGACTGGGACAGGTACATTTCGGATGGTTGGTATGGACTGATACGTTGGCTCGAAGAAAATCCCACCCACACTGACTATGAACAGGTATTCAAGCATTTCCGTACTGACCAGGATGATTATTTACAGTTCCAACGCCAATATATGGGTTGGGCCATGTACTGCCTCGCTCCCATGAAATCTCGTTGACATGTAGTCACCTATGAAAATATTTTTTATGACACTGCCTAAGCACACTTGTATATGCTACCACTCTAGAGCAGACTGTCCAAATTTTAATATTTTTATATAATAATCTTCCGAATAAAATAATCTCCTGCCAAATCTAAATTTTTTCACAACTTCTTCTGGGAGGAATGCCAATATCTTACCCTATAACGGCCAGCCGAAGATGATAGCCGCAAGATCTTGTTGGAGACAGTTATCGTCTAATGCTTCTGCAAGCCACTCTTTCTTCATAAAGTAGGGTTATTATGAGGTTGCCGATTATAACATCTTATCCACTCCGGCCCGTCGGAAGCTCTCTCTCCTATGGTTCGGAGCATGATCCACGTAGCGTGTTAATGGTAGACAGGCTGGCATGTCCAAGCTGCCCGGCTACATCCCCGATATGAATCCAGGCATCCAGCCACCATGAAGCGGCACTATGCCTGAGTAGATGCGGACATATGAGTGGCCGACCTCAATCCAAATCAAGAAGGAATCCAGGACCGCAGCGTCACTCTCCGGTGGCTTCGTCCTAAGAGTACGTCTCAAGAGGGCAGTTGGGCGTGAAAGATCATATCCCCAGAACACCTGTAATGCAAGTATTCAAGAGCTTGCAAAGACCACTAGAAAGGTGCCCCATGAAATGTGATGCTCAGAGTTTGAAGCGCCGGTTGGGAATAGCTCTATTCATTCTCTCCTTTGCTTTTTACGGACTCCTGATGCTCGTGTCGCTCATCCCCCTTCTCCGCAGAATCCAAGATAGCATTCTCCGCCGTGGTGGTCGTCCTGGCTGAGAGTTCTTTCTGGCTGTCGGTCCTCATCCTTGGCCGTGAAGCGATAGCAAGGTATCGAAGAGTCGATTGGCGGTCCGGGCTCTCAGGATTGCTGAAAAGGATCTAACCCAGACCAAACAGAGGAGCAAGCGTGAGCGATCCTGGTCATCCCCGACAGCGGCGGGCGCATGCGCACCTGGCATTATCTGAGACTTCTTCCCTACTGGTGCCACTTTGTGGCCCTGTGCTCAAAGTCAACGCCCGGGATTATCTCCACTACCTCAAAGAGAGGCATATCGACTGCATTATCGAGAGAATAATTTCGAGCAGTCCCTCAGCAATCATAAGGGAAGATATTAACATCTATGATGAGAGATTGGTAAAGTGAGAAATATGCTGCAAGAATTGACGGAAATAGCGAAGCACGTTCAAATCGATCAAGAAACTTCCACAAGATTGAAAGCCAGCATGGACTCCGAGTTTAAGTCCTCCCCCATTCGATGCTATATTGCGAGGAAAGCGATCATTGTCGCCGCCGCTGGCGCACCGCTGTCCATAAGAATCTCGGGATTTGGCGAATCTTTTAAAGGGAGCCAATTGACCTGCAGCAACATCGATAATCCGGAGAATCTCGAAGTGTGCGTGCAAGAGAGCGAAATGGTCTTGCAGTCAGCCAAAGACCCCGATATTCTCTACGTTAAAGGCGGCATAACAACAATTTCAGGACCTAAGTACTCAGATGTCGCAAAAGACCTTGATACTCCGGCTGAGGCTTTGAAGATCCTGCCTAGAATTGATCCCGACGTAGTGCAAATAGACAAAAAATTATTCCGCCAAACGGGGACTGTCCATATCCGCGGTTTGTTTTATGTTGTCATCCTGGAGCGGTGAAGCCATGTTTGAAATCCAGGAAATTTCCAATCTGATGGACAAAGAGATAGAGGCAATAACACTTGCCGCCCCTACAGATCTGCCCTCTGGAGAGATCGGGGGGAAAGCCTCTGCCAGAGTCGCAAAGCTTCATAATCCCAAAATCATTGCCGCCGAGAACAAGATAGAAATCCTGGGGACAGTTTTCCTGGTGAGCATTGCGGAGCTGAAGAAAACAATCAAAAATCGCTACAAGACGCCAGGGCAAAATATTTTCCCGGAGGTCGTGGATGATTTCATCTTCAACAATAGCAACGATGCCCTGAACCGGCTGAGAAATTTTGACTCCGCTCAAGCTGCCAGCGATCTGGTCAATTTGTCAAGGCTGGTCAGAGTTCCCTCCGACTCCGAGAAGGTCGCCCTGATCAGCAAAATCAAACCACTTGAACTGGTAACCGAGTATATCATCGATGGCAAGCATACGAGCGGAAACTTCCTGGGAAGCTTCGATCTTCCTCATGGTAGTCATGACTGACGATGGAGCGCAATTTGACTCTGAAAATCCGTCAAACATTGTAGGCTCCAACGGAAGGTTGGAAGAATCGATGGCCATCAACATGAATCGTATCATGCTGCTTGCAGAGAGGGTGGACGACAACACCATCCAAATAACGGGCGGATTGAAACATGTTGCCTGGGGAAATGTGATGGCCATTGTATCCCTGATCTGCTTACTGGTCGGTGCCTTCTCATTCATTGAAAAGAGATTGTTCTTCTTCATAGTATTCTTGATCAGCGGCGCGGCCTTGGCGATCGCCAGATACCTGCCCACCAATTGGAATAAAGAGTTCTTTGGCATGTCAGAGATACAGGTTATTGGGAACGCATACACGGTATTCAAATTTTACGGAGAGATGACATGAAGATGACATGATATACTGTGTATGCTGTAATCCAGAGAGAGACTCATTCTGGTTTCTGTTCGTCTCGCCAGCCCCTGACGAAAGAGCTAAATTCTCGGACATCCTCATCCCCACCAGGTCACAAATACATTTTCTTTTAGCAATAGCGGGTCAGGAAAATTTTGGTCAGCTGTCGCCAAGGAAATGCACACAGAGAGAAAGCCCAGGAGAAATAGGAGAAATGGGAGAATAATAGATGAGCGGAGTAGATGGTGAAATATTAAGGGAGAAGATAAGGCAGAATATGCCTAAACCTCCAAAGCTTTCTTTTGGATTGAAGGCATTCCTCACAACTGCGATTATCCTTCTGATACTACTGGCGTTGGTGGGAGGGTCCTTTATAGCTATAATTCCCGCAGGTAATGTGGGAGTGCTGGACCGATTCGGAGTGGTTTCTGACACCGTGTTGAGCCCAGGATTTAACTTCAAAGATCCGCTCACCGGCGTCCACGTGATGAATACCCAGACCCAGCAAATAGAATATAAGGAAGTGACTGGGACGCTAACCAGTGAAGGTCTTGAGATAAAGCTTGATAGTAGCGTGCTCTGGCATCTTGATCCGGCCAAAGCCCCTGAGATATTCAGAAGCGTAAGAGGGGACTATCTTGACACAAAATTGACGCCTTCTTTCATGGGACTGCTAAGAGCTGAAATCAAGAAATACACTGCTGAGGATATTTACACAAACAAATCGACCGAAATTCAAGCTGATGTAGAACATCAACTCAAGCAAGAGCTTGATAGAACCGGCATCATAATAGAAAGAGTATGGTTGAGAGGAATCTTTCTACCAAGGGAGCTTCAGGATGCCATTACAATCAAGCAGCAGAAGCAGCAACAAGCTCAGCAAATGCAGTTTACTATCCAGCAATCCGAGCAAGAAGCCAGGAGACTGGTCATTGAAGCCAGAGGCATTGCTGAGGCTAACCGTATCAAGGGTGAATCAGTTACGCCAACACTGGTTTCTTGGGAATTTGTCCAGGGAATAAAGAACAATCCCAACGTCTTGTATGTACCCATCGGGTCAGGGGGTGGAAGTGCGCTATTTAGCCTGCCCACTATCGGCTGAAGAGCTAGAGCGCGAAGGGAGGCCATCCGACACTTGAAATAGCCGCTACAGCTGAATGCAGGCTCCTGGCGGCATCCTTGAGCCTGCATTATCTTAAGATGAAACCCATCATGCCTGCAGCTTAATCGTCGTCGCTCGGCCGGCCGCGGCCCATGAAAGGCGCACCAACTATAGCGCGGGAGGCCAGCCGGGCCGACTCGCGGGACACCCAGAAGAATGTGTGAACGTTGTCCCTGCAGGTATCAGATAGATCCCATCTGCATTAAATGAGTTCTAATTCGTCGCAAAAATTACTTTGCCTCCTCATCCGGGTTCCGCGCGGTGTTACGCACTGGGTGACGGGGCCAGACTTATGGCCGCGCAGGCCCCCCAAACCCCGCGCGACGCGGGGAACATTCTCTGAGGCTCCGCCCTTTATCCTTAGATGTGTTTGAGAAAGCACAGACTGAGTGCATATCAGAACAGCGCAACTCAATTGAAACGAAGAACAGTCAACGACTTTGGCCAGATGCGGCCATAAGCCGCGCCCCTGGGCCCGCAGGCCGGCTCGCGGCAGTCTGAAAAAAATGCCAAACCTATCCTTGCCGGCATCTACTCTATCCTGTTTGCACTTGAACGACATCAGCATATCTTTTTTGTTTAGGCGCAAAATTATCCTGCCAATTCACGTTTTGATCCCATTCCGAGTTATTTCTGTTTTTTCAGGAGTTCTTCAAGGCGCTCCATGCTTTCGGTTGTCCCTTCCTTCATCCCTGATTTGAACATGCCGTCACGGTCCTCAACTGTCTGGAAGAGATCTGTGACCCTCAGTTTCGTCTTGCCTTGGAACTCTTCGAACCTCGATGTTTCAAGCAATACATGGCCCGGCATACCTTCAAATTCAAATGTGTGAACTTCCCGCTCTGGCGGCACGATTTCCTTATAGACGCCACTGAAAGCATACTTATTGCCCTCTTGGTCACTCTGGATGAATCGCCATACTCCGCCTGGTTTCACGTCCATTTTTTCGACTTCAGTCGTATATCTTTTCGGCCCCCACCACTGCGGTATAAGATTGGGATTTGTGCTCGCTTTGAATACCAGTTCGCGCGGCGCGTCAAAGATGCGAGTTATGAGGATCTCCCGATCAGACGGAAACTCAAACTTCGGGACGTTTTTCCCGGATATTGTCGAATTATCCGTTTCCAGGTATTTGGCAAGCTTATCGAAGGATTCGTTCCAGCCCTGCTGTGCACCTTCACTATCCGCGCCGGACGGCATGCCAGAATGCCGCAAGGTGAGCTTTGTCTTACCATCATGCTCTTCGAACACTACAGTTATCAGCAATTCAAGCGGAAAGTCTTTGCTCATTCCGTAGTACGAAGCCGGGACAGTGTTGCCTTTCTCATCTGCGAATGAGTCGGTCATGACAAGTCGCTCGAATGCTACGATTTCTTTGTAGACGCCTTTGCTCCAATAGTCCTTGCCTTGGGGCGACCTCATGCAGTTGAGATACTCACCACCCACTTCTAGATCGATCTTGGAGACTGGTGCTGTAAAACCTTTTGGCCCCCACCAGCGCATAATGCGCTCGGGTTCTGTCCAGGCCTTCCACACAAGTTCTCGAGGTGCATCAAAGAGGCGTGTGATGATTAAATCTCTCGTATCTTCATTGGTCATTTGTTATTCATCCTTTCCATCATAATAATTGTTAAAAATTATTTAAGTTTTGTGACACAAACCTTAAAGCCATAGCACAAAGTGCGAATAATTGATACAGTTAGATATTATAAATACTACCCTAACTAACATAATGCAGCTAAATAACTGACATAATTTCTCCCCGCCACCACCACAAAACCCACAGGATAATGCAGCTAAATTTTCTCAAATTTGGAAATTTATATCCGGAGGATGTTGGCGAGACCTAACTAAAAAAAAATACCTATCCGGAAAAGTGCTATCAGAAGAGTTATAAATGCGGGAGACGGGATTCGAACCCGCGAACGCCTGCGCGACAAGGCCCTCAACCTTGCTCCTTTGACCTGGCTTGGAAACCCCCGCTCTAAATATGGGTTTGATCGGCCTGGAGCCGATCCCTGATTCTAAGATAACTCTGCTAATTTCGCGTCTAGGTCCAGAGCTCGCTTGTGGATCTCTGATGCTGCTTTTGCCACCATATCCTTGGCCAGCACGCTGCCACTGCCCTCAATGGAGACCACGAAGGAATCCATGACAGGTGTCAGCTTAATGGCTGCGGCCTCACACGCTCCAACACAGAGCTTGCACAGAGAGCATTCCAGGATATTAGTAGCTTTCGCTCTGCCCTCTACTATCGCCAGGATATTGCGGGGACAGACCTCGACACACTTTCCGCATCCGTCGCAGGCTTCTGTTATCTCAAAGCTGGGCAGATTCTTGTAGCCGCACAGCGTTCCCGCCTGCCACTTGGTGTGATCCTTGCCCACGCGTTTGGTGGCAAAGCCTTCCATGACCAGCTTCTCGCCCTCGCCCAGGATGACGATGGGAATCTTATCGAAAGCGGACTTCACGCCAGGATCTGTGAACTGAATGTCCTCAGAGTAGACCATACCCGGACCTTCCTTGGAGAGCATAAAATCCACTCTGCATCCAGGACAGCCTGCGCCGCCACACTCGCACTCATCCGGCTGGGAGAACACTTCCAGGTCCTCTGCCTTCAAGGGCACCTCTCCAATACGCAAAGAGAGCTGCTCATCGAAGAGCACCGATGTGTTGTCATAGAGGCTGATCTCATCTATGGCCAGCACCGGCACTTCACTCATGCAGGCCCGGCGAATGCCATTGGCGAAAGCGGCTGTAACGCCGCTGAGGAGGTACCGGATGCGGTCCTCCCTCAGCTCAAGCAATTCGAACTTCAAGCTTTACACCCTTCGACCCCTCTTTCCTCCTTTGGGCTTCGTTCCATCGTGAGGTATGGGGGTCGCATCTTCTATCCTGCCTATCCGGAGTCCCGCTCGGGCCAGAGCGCGTATGGCCGCCTGAGCGCCCGGTCCTGGAGACCTCTGCTTGTTTCCGCCGGGTGCGCGCACTTTAACGTGAACCCCGACAACTCCCTTATCCTTCACAGCGTCAGCGACCTGCATGGCCATCTGCATGGCTGTGTAGGGAGAACTCTCGTCCCTGGCTGCCTTTACCACCATGCCGCCCGAGATCTTCGCCAAGGTTTCGGCTCCGGTCTGGTCGGTAATAGTGATAATCGTGTTGTTAAAGGACGAGAATATATGGGCAATGCCCCACTTTCCTTCTGCCATTTATCCTTCCACCCTGGGTGTTCTGGATGCCCTCTCTGGATGGCCTTCCTTGGCCATGGGGGAACCCGCGTAATAGTCAATGCTCATTTCCTCGCCCCTTTTTACCAGATAGCCCGGCACATCTACTCTGCGCCCGGATACCTGGACATGGCCGTGAACGATGAACTGCCTGGCCTGCTTCAAAGAATTGGCGAGCCCCTGACGGTAGACCTGAGTCTGCAGTCTCCTCTCCAGAACGTCGTTGACCTTCATGGAGAGAATGGCGTCAAGATCTCCTTCCTCTTTCAGCATTCCCAGCCTCTTGAGACGGTTGAGAATGGCTTCCGCTTCGGGAGGCGCCTGTCCTATGGATACTGCTGCAAGCATATTACGGCTGGCCTGTCTGTACTTCCTCAGCACAGCCTGGGCCCTCCAGAGTTCTCTCTTGTTGCGCAGTCCGTAGGCCTTGACGACCTCTACTTCACCAGCGATGCGTTCCGCCTGCCAGGGAGTGCGTGGCCTGGCATACATCTTACGATTCTTGCCTGGATATCCCATCTTTTACCACCTACTCCTTGGATGCGGGTGCAGTGGCTGGCATTGCCTTTCGGCTGACGCCAACGATTGCGCCTGTTCTTCCACTGGATCTGGTCCTCTGTCCTCTGACACGCAGTCCACGTTCGTGCCTGATGCCCTTGTAGCTCCTCATCTTCTTCATGAGGTCCAGGTCTTCGCGAAGGGTCATGTTGAGGTCCATGCCCATGATATGAATATCGGATCCGGTTTCGATATCGCCACGCCGGTTTACCATCCAGACGGGCAGAATCTTGGTGGCATCCTCTTCGACGACCTTCTTCAGCTTATCGATCTCCGCATCAGGGAGCAAGCCGAGTGTGGCAAAGGGATCTACACCTGCTCTATCTGTAAAGAGCTTGGCGCATCTGCGGCCCACACCTTTAATGCCCGTCAGGGCCATGTGAACCTGCTTCTTTCCGGCCAAGTCTGTATTAAGAATGCGAACTATATGCCTGAGATCTTCGTCAACATTCTTTTTGGTAGGCTTCTCTTCAGCCTTTTTAGGCTTTTCTTTTCCTGCATTTGGTCTTGCCAAGTTAGTCCTCCAGGGAATTTTATGTCCTCTGGATCAGCCCCGGGTCAGAGCCCGACGCCGCCCGCTTACCACTTTGTGGGGCGAATTAAATCCATTGAGCCAAAGTGAAGTTATGCTTCTCGTATAAAAGACTTATGAGGTTTAGTCATTCGTGTACAGTCCTTCGAGGTTCAAGCTCGACCTTGTTTTCCCTGGCCCACTCCCGCAGTGCTTCTTCATCTCTTTGGTTCTCAAAATTATACCAGCTCTGCAGGAGTCCCCTGTCTTCCAGGAGGATCTTGAACCGTCCATACGCCCCACGCCTGCTGAAGATCCGCTGGACGAGATCAAGCTCATTCGGCAAATGCTGCTCTGAAAACTCGAATACGAGATTTTCGCCGAGGTCGAGATCGTTCTTGTGAGGGATCTCTATGAATTGATCACAGTCAAAATCGTCTTCATTCAGTTCATCGAGATCTCCATTCTCAGAATGGTAGAATATCTCGCCATTATCGAGGCAGAGAAGGGCCCTGTTCATTCCGTACCCATCTGAACTCACGAACAGGAACGCATTATGGATCTCGTCGAATGTTGTCATCTTTCCCTCTGATTTACTTATCGTTTGATCTTACTTATCGTTTGATCTTACTTATCGTTTGATCTTACTTATTCATTATTTTTTCAAGCTCTGCCTTCCTGGCCTCAAGTTCGCCCAGTCTCTTTTTGATTTCAGCCGTCTCTTTTTTGATCTTTCGAAGCTCGGTTTTGGCCCTGGCTTTCTCCAGGTACTCTTCCCCGAGCTCTGCCTTGATATAATCTTCGAGCTGGCGCCTCAAAATCTTGATAAAAGGGCTTCCCCATACGGAAGCGTAGCGATATTCGAGTTTGCCTTCTTCTATGCCTTTGATGATGAAATCCCGATCTACCTTGTACTCTTTCTTTGCGGTTATATCGCTGAGCGTCGCGCCCTTCCGGTTCCATTCACCATATTCGGCCATTTATCCTCTTTTAGCATACCTCATTCAATTCATTCAGCTTCAAACTTGTCCCGCAATGGATCTTCCTTGAGAGCGCCAAAGTATTCGAATAAATCCGTTCCGTCTTTAGGAGTCTCTTCATCCCGATCGTCTGCTCGATAGACTGCAGGATTTTCCACTCCGGCAGGCAGTCGCCTGGAAAGCTTCTGCACGCATGAATCTCGTAGACGAAGACGCCTTTTTTTTAGCTCCGGAATCCTCGTCCATCATCGATTTTACTTTGTCTGAATTTGCATTAAAGATTCCAGTCCCTGATACATTGCTTCCGTCAGAGACCGGACTAAACGCCGGGGAGGCTTGGACAAACGATAGAGATGGTTTAGTTTGAGTCCCGGCCATCGCCGGAGGTGACCGTGCCGCGGATCATCATCAGCGAGCCTCCCGTGCCTACGGGCGCACGCGCATGCGGGTCTGGGCCTGGGCGGGCAGGCGGACGAAGGGTACAGTTAGCACGCGCTATGCAGATGGAATCAGCCCGTGAACCCTAATTCGCTAGCCCTGGCGAAGGCTGCATCGGCTTCTGCAGTGCGACCGAGCAACTGGAGAGCGAAGGCTTTCCCGGCCCGAGCTTTGGCGAATTGCGGATTGAGCTCGATGGCCACATCGAATGCTTGCAGTGCCTCATTGTAGTCACCTTTCGAGGCAAGAGCAACGCCTTTGTTGCACCAAGCGTCCGCTAATTGTGGATCAATCTCAATGGCATTTTCTAAAGCCAACAAAGCCTCGTCATACTTGCCTTGTTGACCGAGAGAAATGCCTTTATTGCTCCAGGCTGCAGCATATTGAGGATATATTTCGATAGCCTTATCATAAAATTGGATAGCATCATCGAACTTTCCCTCAGCATTGAGAGCGTTCCCTTTATTGTACCATAAGACTGCCGATTGCGGTTCAACTTCGATGGCTCGATCGTATGCCTTGATAGCCTCATTGTATTTTCCCTGATCATAGAGGACCATGCCTCTGCCGTTCCAGCCATTTCCATAATTTGGATCGATCTCGATGGCTTTTTCGTATGCCTGGATGGCCTCATCGAGCTTGCCTTGGCCATAGAGAGCATTTCCTACATTGGACCAAGTCATTGCCGATTGTGGATCTATCTCTATGGCTTTTTTGAATACAATAAGTGCCTCATCGTACTTGCCGAGTTGACCGAGAGCAGTGCCCTTGTTATTCCAGGCTTCTGCCAGTTGTGGATCTATCTCGATGGCCCTGTCATATGCTTGGATGGATTCATTGAATCTACCCTCACTATTGAGAGCCAATCCTTTATTGGACCAGGCATCAGCATAATGTGGATCTATCTCTATAGCTCTGTCATAGGCCTCAATGGCCTCACTGTAATTGCCCTGGCCGAAAGAATAAACTCCTTTATGGAGCCATTCTATTGCCGTCATCTGGCCAAGCGTCGGGGCACATAGAATAGCCAATGTTATCAATACAAAGGCAGATTTCGTTTTAATGATCCTTCCTCCATTTTGCGTACCTATCCCACCTAGCGAAATAGTTTGCGCAGGCGGTGATCGGCTCGTCCGTTAACTCTCCCCCTCTCTGAGGCGATCAAGCTCTTGAGCTCTATTAGGTCGAGTCGCGTGTTAAATAAGCGTTTGCTCAGTGATTCTCCCAGTGCACCATCTATCATCTCAGGATTCTGGCTGAAGTGCTCGAGGTTCTGGCAGTAATTGAATAGGTGAAAAGAAGGCTTATCCTGCCCAGGGCCTAACAGTTCAGGACACAAGCTCGTGCCACGGCCAATCATCTGCCAAAACATGATCTTGGAACGTACCATTTTGAAGAAAAGACCAAGTTCACGACTTCCGGCACGTCGATGCCTGTGTCGAGCATGTCCACCGAAATGGCGATGTGCGGGGGCTTTTCCTTTGCCGAAAAGGCCTCAATCAGGCTCTGGGCATACTCTGCCTTGAAGGTGATAACGCGCGCAAACTCACCTCTGTAGTGCGGATAATTTGCGTTGAAGCGATCGGCGATGAACTCGGCATGGGCGCAGGTAGAGCCCGGTCTTAAGGTGCGCAAACTGCCCACAATTTGGAGATATGCTGGCGGTAATTGTGAGCTGGGTCGTCATTGAGACCCTTAGTTCTATATTGGGCTAACCTGGCGGATACAGCCCAATATCTTTGACTCTCTGGTAGTGACGGGTAATTTGAAGCGGTTCTGATGTGTCTATCAGACCTCGCCCATCCTTCTGCGCTCGTGGTCACCATAGCTTGATCTCGTTTTCCAAGGACCGCTCCCTCGCAGTGTCTCTCCTTCTATTTGGTTCCCAAATTTTGCTAATCAGAACGGTCCGCGCCAAAAAGACTCCTGCATATACTATCCTGCAGCCGCACATATCTCTCCGCAAACCTCCAGAGCTTTTCGTAGCTCTTCAATCTGGACCGGTTTGCTGATGTACTCATTCATGCCTGCACGCAAGCACTCTTCTCTATCTCCTTCCAGTGCATGAGCCGTCATAGCAATGATACGAGTATCCATTCCGGAGCCTCGAATGCGTCGCGTTGTCTCCAGTCCATCCATCTCCGGCATCTGCACATCCATTAAAATCACGTCATAATGTTTCTCTTTAAGTGCCTGCATTACCTCCTGTCCGTTGTTTGCCACATCCGACCTGTATCCCAGACGCTTAAGCATGCTCAAAGCAACCTTCTGGTTAACCATGTTGTCCTCAGCCATAAGAATGCGAAGCTGCTGCTGCTGTTTCGTATCCGCGACAACGGGAGTGACGATCTTGCCCCCCGTCTTCTCTGATAAACCTCTGGATAGCAGTTCTAAAAGGCGATTGCGGAGCAATAGAGTCCGGACCGGTTTCGTCAGCCAACTGTCAGCCTGCATCTTTGAGGTGAAACGGTAGCCCACAGGCGCGAGGAGCAGTATCTGAACCTGGCCGTATTTGCCGCTCTTGATCTCCTGGACGAGATCCTTGCCGCCATTGTTATGGCCGTCTGCATCCTGGCCGTTCGTATCCTGCATCATGGCATCCAGAATCACAAAATCAAAAGCTCCTTTTGCGAGTTTGATCCTCGCTTCCCGAAGGCTCGTGGCCCGGCTGGTGACAAGCTCCATGGATAAGGCGGCTTCCTGCAACATCTTTCGGGCCGAATTGCTGTCATCAATTACAAGCACCCTCTTCCCTGCCAGTTTTGAATTGGAGACTTTCTCTTTAAAGGTAGGCGACTCTGCCATTATGGTGAAATGGAAGGTGCTTCCTTTTCCTTCCTCGCTTTCCGTCCAGATCTTGCCGCCCATCAGCTCCACCAGCTTCCAGCTTATGGCCAGACCCAGGCCAGTTCCGCCATAGTTTCTTGTGATGGAGGAGTCAACCTGAGTGAAGGACTGGAATAGCTTGCCTTGATCCTCCTTAGATATGCCAATCCCGGTATCCTTAATCGCAAAATGAAGTTCGATTTTTCCGTTATCAGCCGGAGCAGAGCTGGCAGAGAGCGTCACCTCACCCTTCTCCGTAAACTTCACCGCGTTCCCCAGGAGATTGACCAGAACCTGGCGCAGACGGGTTACATCTCCCTCGACCTTTTCCGGAAAACCGTCCTCCAGGAAATACGCCAGTTCCAGTCCCTTCTCAGCGGCTTTTGTTGCCACCAGATCCATGGAATCCTCGATGCAAGCTCTTAGATCGAAAGAATGGTGTTCCAGATCCAGCTTATCTCTATCTATCTTGGAATAGTCCAGGATGTCATTGATGATGGATAGTAGTGCATTTCCGCTATTTTGAATGGTCTCCAGGAAGTCGCGCTGCTCCGGTTTCAGTTCGGTCCCCAGGAGCAGTCCGGTCATGCCTATGACGGCATTCATGGGCGTTCTGATCTCGTGGCTCATATTGGCCAGGAATTTCGATTTCGCTCTGGTGTACGACTCTGCGCTCTCCTTGGCTATTTTGAGGTCCTTGTTGGCGGCCTCGAGTTCAAAAGTGCGAAGCCTTACTCTCTCTTCCAGGCCCTCGTTGAGACGGATAATCTCCTGCTCTGCTCTCTTTCGTTCCATTATCTCTTGTTGCGCGCCGCCGTAAAGCTCTGCATTCTCATTCAATACCAGGATCTGCCGAACAATTACAAGTCCCACAATCGTTCCTACGCTGGCAGAAAGGACGGTAAAGGATAAGGCAATCTCATGGTCGTGGCTCCAGATGAGCATAATAAAGGCTCCCACCACACACAGATAAGGCAAATATGAGGGCCAGGCATTCTGATCATATCGCGCCTCTTGGTGATGATACGAACCAAAGGCGCCACTCTTCACAGCCCCTACCTGGGCAATAGCTGCCAGGCCCATGAAAAGATAGACTGCGATGTAGCCGCTATCAGCGATGCTACCTGCAATATAGGTTCCATCCAGATTCTGGCGCAAGAAAACAGTATCTGTAGCAATAAAGACACAACAACCCAGGACCAGGAGCTTGAGCGTCTCATGACCAGGAAGGTTCATCTTGCGGAAGAGCAACTGGGCCACAAAGAAGAGCAGTATCAGATCCAGAACTGGATAGGCCAGTGAGAGGACTATTGTCAGGGCATCGGCTTTGATATTTTGATCGATGGTAGGCTCAATTATAATCGGCCAGAAAAAGAGAGCAGATGTTATTATAATAATACTCGTGTCCAGCGCCATCTTAATTCTATCTCGCTGCGAGTGAACAGTCGATGGCATAAGAAGCAGGCCTATCATTAGAAAGGGATAGGTCATGAGATTGGCAACATCGGCTGCGGACGGAAATGGATCCAGATTCTGAACCGTCTCAATATAGGCCCAAAGACCGTCCCCCAGAGTGAAACAAAGCTCTCCCATTGCCATCATCATCCAGGCGAGGAATACTTTTCGGTTTACATTTAGGGACAATCGAGCTGCATAAAACAGGCAGATAGTCGCCAGTATGTTTATGGGAAATGGGATCCAATCGGTGTAAAATATGATGTCTTTTGGGTTATCCCTTAAGAGATATCCTACGAATAGATAAGCCACATAGATGCCTAATGCTGCAATAACGGAATAGCCGAGTAGCTTCGAATCCCCTTTTCCAGCTTTGTTTGGCTCTTGACTATGGAAGAATGGTGAAACCTGTTTGATTGCGTCAGCCTGTCCAACACCTTTCAGATATTGACTTAAGCTGCTACTTCGAAAAGCGTTTATTATCGCTGCAGATTTCACCATCTTTATCACTTTTTTAATGAATTTGTTCCCTTATCCGGATATCCAATTATCTGCTATGTGGGGATCGGTTTAAGCCGCAATAATATTCGACTCAGAGCGGTCCTAAATCAGTCTTCCAGAAATCTAATTACGCATGCGTTCAATTCCAGATCCTCTATTGTCCCCCTAATTATGATTGGTTTCGTATCTTCAGATATGTATCTTCAGATATGTTACTACATCTATATATCTTTTTGCAGATTAGATAATCCCGGCCGGTTTAAGTAAGGTGATTATTTTATCAAGATGTTCTGCCAGATTCGATATACTCACTACCAAATTTCTTATAAATTTTTAAAGATATGTCGGCAGTGCCCGAGTCTTCAAATTTATATTTATTCAATAATATCTATTTAATGATTGGCTGCTTGACCGATTTAGATTGTGCCCCACACCCAAAATGAAAAATATAAATTAATTGCTTTATAGGAAAAAAGTTGAAAATGAAGATCAAAGAGGCAAGATTGACCTCAGGGAGAGAATAAGCAGAAGTGGTGAACAGGAATGGTGCGGATAAGAAAGGCAAATGCTGACCAAAGCCTTATTTGGTATGCAGATTTCTATTCTCTCTGAGGAATTCGAGTTTGAATGAAGAATTTGAGAGAATGTCCTTCGATCATAAGCTGTCCTACTTGATAGCGAACCGAAATAGCCTGCCTGACGAGATGGCTGCAGATGGTGTTAAGGTGCTAGCCCAGGCTGGTGAGATAGAATATGCCGTTGTCCTGGCCAGAGACAGAGGGATGATCGACAGAGCCATCCAGATTCTGGTAGATGCAGGAGACTACCTCTGGGCGGCCCTGATCGCCAAGAACGCGAATAGAGATGGCGAATCTGAGAGACTCTACAGGGAAGGCCTGCAGTATTACATCGACATGGAGATGTTCGGACGGGCCATTTCCGCAGCGACCGCTCTCGGTCTTCCTCCAGATGATGTCGATGCACTCTTCCGGAGAGGAATTGCCTCGGAAAGCAAGGATATGGACCTTGCCCACGCCAGAGATATGATCGACTGCGCATTGGAATCGCTGGATATTGCCCTCATCGGGAGGGACGATGAAGTCTCCCGGCAGGTCTTGTCGGCACTGACCGAGGAACGAGAAAAAATAGCGAAAGGGGATGAAGATAGGAATTAATCGCACGATCGAGTCCGGATCCGGGCCGGATGAAGTTTTGATGCATTGCACCCATACCTTTATTCTCTTTCTTTAGCTCTCCAATCCCGGGGGCTTCACTCGTCTCGGAGTCTGACTTCCAGAGACATCAGATCCTCTGCCACTACGGTTCTCTCAAAAATTGATTTTGCTTCGTTCAAAAGTGGCGTAGTGTCTTCGGAATAGCGGGAGCTTATATGGGTTAAGACGAGCAGCCTGACATTGGCGCGTCTGGCCACCTCTGCTGCTTCTCCTGCAGTGCTATGTTTTGTCTCCCTGGCCCAATCTGCCATATCATTGGCCAGAGCACAGTCGTGAATGAGAAGGTCCGCTCCATAGCTCGCGATTTCTATCGATTTGCAGGGCCTCGTGTCTCCCGTGTAGACTATCTTTCTGCCTGGCCGGGCCGGGCCCATTACCTGATGGGGCTGAATCGTAATGCCGTCTACTTCGATAGTCTGGCCGTGCTGCAGCTTTCCGAAGAGCGGTCCAGGAGGTATGCCCAGGGACATGGCCTCGTCGCGATTGAATCTGCCGTAACGCTGGTCTTCTTCCAGAGCATAGCCGAGGCTTGGCACGCTGTGATGCGTTTCGATGGCCATAACCCGGAAGCCGTCCATCTTCAGCACGTCTCCCGGCTTCAATTCGATTGCTTTGACGTCGAATTTCCTGGAAAAGTAGCAGACTGCCTTAAAGCTCTCCAGGAGGCGTTCGGTATGCATGGGACCGACTATTGTGATTGGCTCTACTCTACCCTGAAAGGCCATGGTCTCCAGAAGGCCGGGGATACCCAGGATGTGATCGGCATGCAGGTGTGTCAAGAAGATGTAGTTCAGGCGCATCATACCGGTTCTGGCACACATCATCTGTCTTTGTGTTCCCTCTCCGCAATCGAAGAGGATCATATCTCCCTCGCGGTTGATAAGGATGGCTGAGGGATTTCTTTCGGGCGTGGGAAGCGATCCGGCGGTTCCAAGAAAGGTCACATTGAGCATCTTTGGCCTCGCTGCATTTATCGGGGGTGAGATAACCTCACTCCATATCATCTTTTGCATCAAAACCTTTATCAGATAAAAGAGATGGCTGACATAGTGGTGTAGGTATGGACGCGATTACTATTATTGAGTGGCTTCAGTCCCTGTTGATACTGGTTATCTTCTTTGGGATATTGGCGACGAGCTTCAAGGTCTGGCGCTGGAATTATATGACGCCGCCAAGGTAAGTACCGCAAAGAGACGGGAATTACTTATCTATTTTTGCTCGCACCATTTTAATTTTGTTGGCGCCATTCTCTGTCGGCTCTTTTAAAAACCTGAAAAGATGATCAGGCGGTTTAGACTGAGTTTCGAATCTCCGCCTGAGAAGGTCTCCCATGTCGCGCAAGATTTCCAATTTCCAATTATACAGAATTACTAAGATACAAATACTACCAAAAAAAGTAGAATATACTACTGCCACTGCCAAATGCAATCATTGCCAGATGGCAGGAGGAGCGCTGTCGGCAGGGGTTGCGACCACTGGCCTCGCGGCTGTTACCATGCCGCTCGTTGCCTGAACCAGGGTCTGAGTGAATACATATCCGGGAGCCTCAGCATTAACAAGATAGATTCCTGTTGCCACATCAATAGCATAGTATCCGCCGGATCCCGTCATGGTTGAGAATCTTCCGCCATCATTATTGGATACGGTTACTCTCACTCCGGGCATGCCCTGACCATTCCGGTCCAACACCTGGCCCGTCAGGCTGAAGGAGGTGGGATAACCTCCAGAATCGACGGTAAGGGATAGATTGTTGCTGACCATTCCTGCAGAAATGAAGTGATAGACGTGCTCGCCAGCATAATCCGCATAGGCTCCGTTTATTTTATACCAGCCCGGAGTGACATAGCCCTGGTTTAAGATTTGACGGTTGTAATCATAGAGAAGGAAGCTGCCCTTACCGATTACCCTTGCCCAGAGCACATACGGCATACCCAGAGGCACCTCTGCCCGGCTCAGGAGCTGAGGACCTGCCTGCACGTAAAGCTGATTTGATAGCTTGATGCCTCCTTCGATCGCCAATCCCTCAAGCGCAGGGTCTGCGGGCACAAGGCTTAAACCGAATAGATCCGAGCCTGGGCCATAGGGATCCCATTCCGGCCTGCCTAATTCAGGAACGGCTCCCGGCCCGTAGGGATCCCACTCCGGTCTCTGGGCTCCGTAAGGGTTCAGATAATCCGGTATAATCGTGTTAGTTTGATCGCTTATGACGGGCGAACCCATCCAGTCGTAGCCGTTCTGATCGTAGCTTTTAGAGTTGCCCATGCCCTGCGAGGATGCAAGTCCTGCCAAAAATAGGACAAGTATCAATCCCACTGTTATAATGCGAGTCTTCCCCATACTGAAATTCCCCACAAATGAATCGATCACTCAGAACTTAAAGGTTATGGAAAAACGAGTAACACGAAACTGAAATCTATTGAAAAAATTGAAAAGCGATTGAGAGACTATTCCGCCCTCAACGCTTCAATGGGATCAAGCTGAGCCGCCTTGTTGGCAGGATAGACACCGGCGATTGTGGTCGTGAGCACCCCAAACAGTATTCCGAGCAGGATGGATTGGGGAGTTATGGCCGAAGGCAGACCTGCCAGAGTGCCTATAGCAAGAGAGACGCCCACACCCATCACAATGCCGATTATGCTGCTCACCACACCCAGAACTCCGGCCTCAAGAAGGTACTGCACGCGGATATCGCGCGTGGTCGCACCCAGGGCCTTCATAACCCCTATCTCTCTAATTCTCTCTTTTACGGTGAGCATCATAACGTTGGCAATGCCGATTCCTCCTACGACCAGGGATATGGCACCGATGCCCGCAAGCGCATACTTGATCATGGAGAGAATGCTCATGAGGGAGGATAGAAGATCACGGGCGGTTGTAGCATCATAAGCTTCATTCTTATGATATCTCATAAGGGCACTCTTAATCCTCGCAATAATGTCGTCTATCTGAGCCGGATCGTCAACTGTGACCTGGAAACTGCCATAATAGTAGTCTTCCCTTCCCAACAATTCCTTCATGGCCTTGTGAGTTATGTACATCTGATTGTTCTGATTGCTGCCCTGACCCCCAAGTGCCGTTTGCTGCTGCTCCTCGAGGACTCCGACTACCGTGAAGTCCAGGTAGCGATCCTGATAGTAGAGCCTGATCTTGTTGCCCGGAGTGATCATCATACGAAATAGGCTCTGTGAGATACCGCTGCCGATTACTATCGATTTGTAGTCGGAGCTGGTGAGAAACCGGCCCGATCCGACTTTACTCTTGAGGTCGTTCTCTTTTTTGGGATCGATTCCTGTGAGTCCTGCAGATGCGTTCTTATCCCGGAAATTGATCACAACGCCTGCGGATGTCTCCGGAGCCACATTCGTAACTCCTACCACATTCTCTATGGCTTTGGTGTCTTTATCCGTGAACTTGGCAGGCTCCTGCGGGGTGCGGAAGCTCGGCTGACCGCCGCCAAAGTTGAAAGACCCGGGGATCACATGTATTACGTCCAGATTGAGGGTGGAAAATTGAGAGGATACGCCTGAGTAGAGGCCCTCGCCCACAGAGAGCATAACCACTATGGCCATGACGCCTATAATGATGCCCAAAGAAGACATAAGAGTCTTGAAGCGGTCGGCTTTGAAGCCGACAGCGATGAACTCCAGCATATCAGATAGATTCATCTGCTCCTCCTCCAATCTTGTGGGGATCGATTATCTTTATTCTCATTTATTCTCATTCAGAGTCTTATTCGAGAGCAATTTCTTTTTGCGGTACAGATAGCCGACTACGATGACTACCACCAGTGCCAGAAGGCCCAGGGGCAGCAGGTAATTGTTCTGTCCGGTGTTATCCAGAGGCGGGCTGTACTTGGCGATATAGGGCTCCGACTCGTGCCAGGTATCGCCGTTCTTGAATTTGGCGACGAAACTGACATTTGTCGCGCGAATGGGTTTAGCAGGATCGTCGGAAGCCAGTGTGAAGCTGATGGTGAAGACCTCATCCGGGTCCATAGTGCCAATGTAGTATTGATCCGGTGAGAAGCTGATCCCTGGGGCAGAAGGCACAATAGTCACAGCGTTGAGAGTATTTTCCCTGGGGTTTGCCACATTCAGGTTTAGAGTCGGCTTGATAGATGTAGATGAATCGGCGCTGGCCATGTTCACGGTCGCCAAATCCACTTTGATGGGAATCTGGCGGTTGATGGTGAGCATATCATACCCTCCCTGGACCTGGAAGTCCATGAGATAGGTGCCGCTGGTGATATTTTGTCCGGCTCCTATTTTGTAGTAAAGGGTGATTAGATCATTCGGTCCTATCATGCCCAGATCGTGATAATCGGGAGTGATGACCAGCAGTTCAGATGTTCCAGTCAGCTTCGTTCTGTTGATGGGTGTGGAGAGAAGTGCATCCTGGGCAGTGCTGCCGGCTCCTGCATTCCCGCCCACGCCGTAGGCTGCCGCACCATTCTGGAGCTCTATCGCGAGCAAGCCCTCATCGCCGGGCATGAGCACGGCTGGCGTGACTGTATTTTGGATATTCACGGGCATATGATATTCATAGGCTGCTGCAATGCCTGTTGCCAGCAGCAGCAGTAAGAAGATTTGAAACATTCTCTTCATTTAGGCATTCTCCAGGATTCGTCCGTCTCTGAGCCGGATGACGCGGCTGCAGTTTTCTGTTATCTCGGGGTTATGGGTAACCATGATGATGGTTCGACCGTCTTTATTCAAGTTGGTGAGGATCTTCATGACCTCATCGCTGTTCTTGAGATCCAGGTTGCCCGTGGGCTCATCAGCGATTATGATCTTGGGATCGTTGGCCAGGGCCCGGGCTATGGCCACTCTCTGCCGCTCTCCCCCGGAGATGTTCGGGGGGCTGAAGTCAGCGCGGTTCACAATATTCATGCCTTCCAGAAGCTTCATAGCTCGTGCCTTTCTCTCCACGCGCGGAACATTGTGAAGCATCATGGGCACTTCCACATTCTTCAGGACTGATATTCGCCCGATAAGGTTGAACGTCTGGAAGATGAAACCCAGCTCCTCCCGTCTCAAGCGAGCCAGCTCGTCATCCGAAGTCCGGCTGATATCCTGACCTAAAAGCATGAAGCGGCCGCTCGTGGGCCGGTCCAGGCAGCCAATGATGTTGAGAAGAGTGGACTTGCCGCTGCCGGAAGGGCCCATGAGGGCTATGAACTCGCCCTCATCTATCTTCAGGTCTATTCCCTTCAGAACGGGGTACTCACTGTCTCCGATGCGATAAGTCTTCTGGATTGCATCCAGCTCAATCACATTTGATATATTTTTCACCTCTTTCAATTAACCTCTGTGGTCTCGAAGAGATACGCTCCCAGGAACAGCATGGCCAGGCAGCCCGCTCCCAGGACTACAAAATCCGTGATTGGCGAAAAGGCGCTTATGCCTATCAGGCAGTACCTCAAGCCGTCTACTCCATAGGTGAGAGGATTGATATAGGCCAGAACTTTGATGGCGGCTGGAAAGCGGTCCAGAGGGAAGAGAGCCCCGGATAAGAAGAAGAGGGGGAAGATGAGGAAGTTCATGATCAGGCTGAATCCCGACATATCCTCCATCTTGGAGGCAAAAGCAAGGCCCAGGCCTATGAATGTTGCCGCTATGAGGATCATGAATACCAGAGAGAGCAGGAACCCCTCGAGGCTAGGCACCGTCATGCCCAGGAGTATTCCCGACAGCAGTATTATGATCGCCTGGAGGATGCCGGTGGTCAGGCCGCCTGCGGTGCGTCCCAGGACGATAGCAATTCTGCTCACAGGGGAGACCATTATCTCCTTCAGGAAACCGAACTCACGGTCCCAGAGGACGGACAGACCCGCGAAGGTAGCTGAGAAGAGCAGTGTCATGCCAATAATTCCGGGCGTAAGGAAGCTGACGTAGCCCACTCCGGGGGGAATTCCGGGCAGGCTCGCACCATTGCCAAATCCCATGCCCAGAAACGCCAGGAAGAAGAAGGGCGAGGCAATGGAACCGAAGAGGCGGCTCTTGAGCCGGAAGAAGCGCAGCATCTCACGAAGCCAGATGCTGTAAATGGCATAGAGATCTCTTCTCATCTATCCCCGCCTCCTGAACATCATATTCGCCATTGAACCGCCGCTGCCGGGCGCCTCTCTAATCTTCCTGCCCGTATACTTGATAAAAACGTCCTCTAATGTTGGTTTATGCAGACCAACTGAAGTTATCACGGCAGAGTTCCTATTTGCTTCGAGCATGATCTCAGGTATTCTGGATTGAGCATGATCAACCTGAAGCTCAATGGGTCCGTTGCTGGCGTTCATGGACTTGATCCAGGGGAAGGATTGCAAGATCTGCATCAGCACATCTTTGCCCTCAACAGTCTCCAGGGTGATCGTTTCCGACCCGATCATATCTTTAAGGTTTTCTGGTGTGTCCAGGGCTACGATCTTGCCGCTGTCCATTATGGCCACTCGATCGCACAGAAAATCCGCCTCCTCCATATAGTGAGTAGTGAGAATGATTGTGATCCCCAGCTCTTTGTTCATGTTGCGAATGTACTGCCAGATGTAACGCCTGGTTTGAGCATCCAGACCAATGGTGGGCTCATCCAGGAAGAGAACATGAGGGTAGTGCATCAGCCCCCGGGCGATTTCGAGCCTGCGCTTCATCCCACCTGAATAGTCCTGCATTCTCACATCCGCTTTTTCAGTCAGGTCTACAAGATCCAGAACCTCTGCGATCCGGGATTTGCGCAGTGGCGCGTCCATTCCATACATTCTTCCGTGGAAGTCCAGGTTCTCACGGCCGGTCAACATGCTGTCCACTGCCGGATCCTGGAAGACAACACCTATTGAGGACCGTACTTCCTTTCTCTCCTTCGCTACATTGTAGCCCCATACGCGCGCCTCACCCGCAGTGGGCGTAATCATGGTGGTAAGCATTTTGATGATTGTGCTTTTGCCGGCTCCATTGGCTCCGAGAAGGCCGAAGAGCTCACCTTTCTTTATATCCAGGTCGATTTGGTTTACGGCGATCATTTCGCCAAACTTTTTGGTAAGCCCGTGCATGGAGATTGCCGCATCCTGGATGACCTTTGCAGGCTTAACTCCGTCTGTTATATTGTTCACCTTCTATTGTTCCTATATTTTTTCAAATCTCGCATTTCACAATGACGTTTTTCATGATTGAGCTGTACATTTTGTGTACATTTTGTCTCATTTGATGGTTTTTGCGGGAGCACAAATTTGTAATCGCTAACTCCAAGCGCTCTGCCTATGAGATCTTCCATGGCACCGCGCATGCTTTCGTGAAACTCCTTGTTCTTTTGATCGATATCATTCGATTCGCGAAAAGCCTCATTCTGGTAGAACATATGATCGGCATATCCGATCATCATGAGGAGGAGGTAAGAGGTCTCCAAAGGGCGAAGAACATTGAAGCGACCCTTTTCGCATCCCGTGAAGATAACCCTGGCCATTATAGGGGCGATCCTGGCAAAGGGCCTCGCCTTCATCAGCTTTTTTTGAAGTATTGCATTCTTTGCCTGATGAATATAGCCGTGAATCGCTTTTCCGGATGCAGAGATGCCTATGAAGCTGTTGATCATGGAGTTGAGCTTTGCCGCTTCATCCAGGTCGCTCCTATCTTCGATCTGGAGAAAATCATTCTCCATCATGGCTATCTTCTTCTCTATTACTGCTACCAGAACGTCTTCCTTTGATTCAAAGTAGTAGTAGAAGGCGCCCTGAGATACATTGACCGCTCTTACGATGTCGCTAATGGCCGTCTGCTCATAGCCATATGCCACGAACAACTGCTCTGCTGTGTCTATCAGCTCATTCTTTCTCTCTTCCGGCTCTTTTACTATCCTCGTCATCTTATCGCCTAATGACTGATTGCAAGTCAGTGACTTGATGCAAGTCAGTAGTTGATATAAAAAGCCTTCGGATAATGTGTTTCGGATCCGAATAGAAGAATCTAAGAGTTTTCAAATAGAGGAATCTATGAGTTCGATATGAATGGCTCATACTATCTTGGCGTCTAATCACGCCTTCTGCTCCATCAATTCCCTATCCCCGGCTAGCAAAGAGTCCGCTGTTTTGACGTGTAACCGGCTCTCGATAAAAGGCTTCATTCGCCACTACCAATCGAAATGAACCACAAGATTTAAGTGTGATTTTGTAGTTCAGTTCTTTCGGTTAAATTCGAACATCATGGAATAGACAGAAATACTTGAGGAATGAATGTATTTGTCCTTAGATTTTATGCCCAGATATATGTCTTTATCGTGATCAAATTTATAAACGTAAAGTACATTCAAGCAAAGACAGGGGTAAATTTGGATCGGTTTGGATGGGATTGCAATAAATGGGCGGCGTAAGATACTAAGAAATGAAAACAAATCCAAAAAACAAAAATATAAATAAGAATGATTTGATTAAATAGCTTATTACGTTTCAGGTTTAGGAGGAGTTCTATGGATTACGTCAGGGTCGGTGGAGTGTGTCTGCTTCTCATGGTGATAGCTGCAGCTCTACCAGTAAATGTATTGGCGCAAGCCCCACAGGAATCAGCAAATGGGGCGGCCCCAATCATAAGCCAGAGCCTGCTTTCTGAAAGCTCTGCACAGGGAGAGACAATTTCAGCAGAGACACTGGCGAAGCGGAACAGTGGGCTTAAGCCTCTCGGGACAAAAAGCAGCAGTGCAGCTTCTGGAGGACAGACATCCGGGCAGTCCCAAGCCCCGATCTCGACCTCTCCTGCAGCAACGGCACCGGTAGTTTCTGCTACCACAGTAACCGCTACGCCGTCTACAGAAAGCTCTGCCCCAACAAGCTCTTCCCCGGCAACAGAGACGCAATCCACATCACAGGCAACGTCCACTCCAGCGGAAACCAGCAGCTCAACTGCTGCCGCTGCCTCGGTGACCCCGGCCCAGATAGTCCAGGAGCCTGCTGCGGTGCCCTCAAGCTCAGGGAGTGCAGCCGAAAGTCAAAGTGTTGTAATTCCGAGCACGACGGTTACGCCTCCGGAAAATGTATCTCCAGGAACTGTCGTCTCCGGCAACGAAACTGCCGGCAATGCCACGACTTTCGAGAACGTCTCCCAGAATGGAACTGCATTGCAGTTACCGCCGGAAAATGCCTCTGAAAATTCAACCGAAACACAGTCCAGCGAAGCGACGTCTGAAGAGAATAATGTTGGGACGGACAGAATTTGGAGAGAAGGAATAAATCCGCTTGATTACACCTGGACGCCTCAAAGCTTCTCAGGATTCTTCTACGACCTGAAGAACAATGTAGGCACGGAAAGACTTACAATAAAGCTTCAGAAGACGGGAAGATCTGTTGACTCAGGTGATCTGACGTATAGCACAGATGTAAATGATACCGACTTTGAATTCAACGACTGGGGGAAGTACCAGGTCATTGGCTTCATGGCGGAGAAGTACTTCGCAGGCTATAAGGCAGGCGATGTCTCTGACACGGATAGAAGCCTGATAAACGACGGCCAGCTGAGAAGAGTTCTCATCGATAGCGATAATGAGAGCACCTTAACCACTGGATCAGCTTTGCCCCTCGACGAGGGCTATGAGCTACGCATAAAGCAGATCGACATCAACGGAAACAAAGTCTTCCTCTCCCTGGCCAAGGATGGTGATGAGGTGGACAGCAAGGTAGTCTCACCAGAATCGGGTGATCCCAAGAGCTCGACCTACAAGTATGAGGTGGACATCACTGGAGAAAAAACCCCCATTGTCCTGGCCCATATCTCTAATGTATTTGCCAGCACAGAATCTGACCTGGTGACGGTTGACGGCCTTTTCCAGATATCCGACACATATAACTCCGTTGAAAGTGGGGATAAGTACGGTAAGATGAAGGTTACTTCGCTCTCTGAAACGGGAGTGGAGATGGATAACGAAGATTCGTTCTCTCTTCGGAGAGGAAGCACCACCAGTATCTTCGGAAACGTTGGATTCCAGGTTGCAGATGCCGATGTATTGCGCTTTGCTCCCGTGGTGGAGAGAACGGGAAGCTACGATGTGAGGGGCACTGTAATAGACCCATCTCTGACCGATGAGTTCAAATGGTCTCCCTACAACTTTGAAGGATTCTACTACGATATCGACGATGATGTCGGGACAGAGAACCTGACGGCGACAATCACCGGTGGAAACAAAATCAATGAGAAGGATCTGGTCTACACCACTAACCCTCAGCCCGTGAAGTTCAAGTTCGCGGACTGGGGCAAGTATGATGTAATAGGCTTCATGGCCGATAAATTCTTTGCAGGCTATAATGACCTGACCGAATTTACGGATGCGGCCAGCGGCATCAATGAAGGCCAGCTAAGAAAGGTATTGCTGGATAGCGACGACAGCCAGACCATTGCCAGCGGATCGGTTCTATCTCTGCAAGAAGGATACGAGCTTCGCATCAAGCAGGTGGATCTGAATGGAAATAAGGTCTATATGGCACTCGCCAGGGACGGAAAAGAGATAGACAGCAAGGTCGTTACTCCTTCCAGCGATCCCAAGACATCCAACTACATGTACAAGGTGGACATGGGTTCGGAAAAAGATGTGCCTATGATCACGGCCCATATTCAGAGCGTCTTCCAGAGCACCGAGTCCAGCCTGGCCACGGTGGATGCCATATTCCAGGTCTCCGATAGCCCGGAGTCTGTGGAAGAAGGCGAGGTTCACGGCAAGATGAAGGTCGATTCTCTCGGTAGCGATGGAATCACCATGAAGAACGACGGCACGATCAGCCTCGGTCGCGGCCGCGTGGTCGATATCATGGAGAACTTGAGGATCGAGGTTGCCGATAACGCCAGGAGGTTGATGGCGCCCATCGCTACCAAGGCAGGAGAGGGAAGCCAAATAACTCTGAGCATTCCTGTCGCCGTGGTGAACAGGCCGGTCTCCATCAGCGCCAAATCTGGAACCGAGGCTCTGACCGGGGTTCAGATCTCAGTCAATGGAAGCAACATTGGAACCACGGACATCACAGGATCGATCAGTTATACGCCAGACAGCACAGGCACTTTCTCCATAATCGCCAGGAAGATCGGTTATCTCGATAGCACAGCCAGCATGACCGTAACAACGGCATCTGAAGCAACGACGCTGGCTGCAATCCAGGAGGCAAATGCAACTCTATTCAAGCAGCTGACTCTCAATGCGCCTGCAGAGGTTGTCAAAGGCGAAAACTTCCTGATAACGGTTGTTGAGGGAATCAACCAGACGCCTGTGGACAACGCTTTGATCTCCCTGGATGGAGTGGGCATAGGAAACACCAATGTCGAAGGGTTGCTGACCTATTCTGCCAAAGTCACAGGCGAGCACGCCTTGAAGGCGGAGAAGGAGGGCTTCAACTCCACCACCAGGACGATTACGGTGACATCTTCTTTGAAGGTGGTGAACCTGACAGTTCCTGAGGTCGGATACGTCTCGCAAGCAATTAAGATCTCGGCCCTGGTGCAGAATGTCGGGAACGTGAACGACTCCCGCATGCTGGAGCTTAAGGTAAATGACACAGTTGTGGATAGCAAGAATGTGACTGTGAATGCCGGTAAGAACACCACTGTCGACTTCAGCTACAAGCCAATGGAACCGGGATTGTACAGATTCGGCGTGGATGACGTTACAAGGACGGTGAATGTGGAGAAGGCACAGAGCAGCAACTGGCTGATCGCCCTGATTCTCGTGCTTCTTATCGCCATCGGAGCCGGATTCTATCTGCATCAGACAGGAGAGCTTGACAAACTCCAAAAGCAGGTCAAGAAGATGATGCAAGGGCAAAAATGATGCAAGGGCGATGATAATCGCTCTGTGCATTTTTTTTTTAAAAATATCGATTAGCTTGCTTATCATTGGGCGTTTTGATCAATCAGATCTTGGCTTCGCAGAAATCTAAACTATCATTAAAGCCATTCTGACTAAACTCGGCTTCCACCCAAAATCTAGTTAAGTAGTGACAAGCATCCAGGGAATTCAAGGAGGGAATTGAATGATTAGACGGTTAATCGTTTTGGCGGTATTAGCTATTGCTGTTGTAGGTATGGCAGGGGCCGCCAACTACATGTACGAAAAGGCATCGGTTAAGGGTGTAGGATACAAGAACGTAGAGATGATTATTTCTACCCAGACTGGCTTTAACGGCCAGAAGCTGGTTGAGAAGGAATCGGGCTCCGGAAACGTCATCACCGAGAGAACGGAGCTTGAGGCTGAGAGGCAGCTCAATAGGAACTACACCGCTATCGGCTGGGAATTATTCCCAGATGGACTTCCAAGACAATGGTGTGCATGTGCATGGCCCACCGGATCTCTCTGCCCAATGGACTATATAAACTTCACCAAGGAGGCTGAGTTCGAGTACATGCCCGTCTCTTACCAGACCGGCACCTACGACCAGAAGTGGGTTGAGAAGCTATGCGTGCAGAACTACAGGATCGGCTCCGTGTTGACTGAGATGTACACCCATGCTGAGCACCTGCAGAAGACCACGGAGGTCAAGACCAGGGGATACGGCACCTTAAATCTGAACGACCCGGACGTAGCTATATTTGAAGATGGCTGCCCTGCCTGCTGCACAGGAGTACTGGAAGCAAACCTGAATAGCAATGTCATCGGCGTTGCTCATATCGGGTGGATCTCCAGGGATCCCATCGCTGACCCACAACTGAAAGGCCGTCATGCTGAGTATGGTCGCAGTGTGGAAGACCTAACTGGCGTCTTTTCCATTGAGAAGTTTATCCAGCTTTGGGGCAACTCCACCTGTGGAGCCATAAGCGTTGACTGGTTGCCCTGCGTATAGAATAGATTGTCCCAATCTCTTTTTTTGCGTTTTAGCTAAGTTGAGTTCTCTGCTGAGCGCTGCAAGATGGGCTTCCTCTTGCGACACTTGTCGCACTTGCGTTGCAGAAGACCGCTAAACGTCTGTGTAATACTTTGCGACGACTTTTGAGCCGAGGCGTATTGCAGAAGACTCATCTTTCATTCCTCCCGTTTACCATTTTTCGCAAATCCGCCATGCTGAATACTGCTTCTTGCTCAGCCGCACGCGCGTGATCCTGGGGCGCACCGGTCAGATTTTCGTATACATTTTCACGATTTTCAACCGTTCGAGCCGTCGATTACGATCTCTTATATTTTACAGCATTTTTTGATTGCGGTTTTGAGTATCTCGCCATCGGATAGGTTCCCGGAGGACTTCATCCTGTCAACCTCGATGAGCAGGCTTTCAATAGTTTCAGTGCTCATTTTGTTTTTCTCTGCGAACCTCATGGCGATGCCCTTCAGTTCAATCTTTGAAGAATATCTCTTGGGCATCTTTCCGTCGACGAAGTTGAATATGTGTCCACATTTTTTGTGTCCTATAGTCGATGTCGATGGATTTGCTGATGTTTCGATATAATCTTTAAACGTACATCCATCGACGATCTCTCCACACTCGCACAAAAGCATTGAACCCCTCCCGATTAGTTTCGAAAGAAACCTCCGACTTGATGGAGCTTACAGTTCTGGCGCTCTCTCTTTGATGCAATAACTTCTCTTTCTTATGTATAGCCCAATATATCCGTATTTATCTATTATGCTAAAGAGAAAAGTTTCCCTCCTCTAAACTTACTATTTAAGTGGTTAGATAATAAATTGATCCCGGGTAACTCTGCAAAACGGACGAATTTCTGAGATCTAATGCTTGAAATTCTCCAGTTTCGTTATCAAAAATTGAATTACAGAAATTGGGTAATTTGGAAGGAGAATATCGGCTCTTGTTGCAAATAGGTGATTAGGCAAAGATTGATTCATTTGATTCCTGATGTTAAGATTCAAAAAAGGCAATATCCTGAAATGCCTGCAAATTCCTGACTTACAAAGAGCAAGGAAGATCGCGATCGAGCTTAAATTATTCGGACCGGGTTTACTTAATTTCTGCATTATTATTCAAGTAAGATGAATGTATTATATTTAAGATCGAATGAATTAAGTCTTTTGAAAGTCCATTTCGTTTTGGTCGGATAGTGTCCTGAGAATTAGGAAAGATATATTTTTATATTTTCAAAAAACAATTGAGACTCTGGACAGGTGTCTCTTCCGGAGATCGCAGCGGATGAGCACGATTTCGTCTTGCCTCACCGTCCGTATAAAGGACATCAATAGAGTATGCTGCATGTAGAACATCAAACACGTGAAGAATAAAGACCTATACGATGTCGCCGCTCTTGCTGCAGGCGGAGCCATCGCCGCCGCCGAGCTGGCTTTGCAGGGCGAGCCCGCCTTCGTACTTTTGCGCCCGCCAGGGGCACAACGCCTCGGCCAACCGGGCCTGGGGAATGTGCTTTTTCAATAACATGGCCATAGCCCTAAAAAGATCCGGCCCGGGGCGAAGAAGGCCCTGATCATCCACATAGACCTGCACTTTGGAGACGCATAGTGAGCGTCTTTCGGGGTGACTCTGGTGTGGAGATCGTCACCATCTGGTCCGTTGATGAGAACTTCCAGTATCTTAACGCGGACGAGAGCCGCTATTCCGGGCAAGTGGAAGGACTACCTTTTGGGGATTTGATTGCGATGCCGTGGGCGTCTCGGCGGGGTTTGACGCCTATCTTAAGGGCGGGGGCGGCCTCTTGGAGAAGAGGACTATCGGAAGTATCGGCAAGGCCATCCGGGAAGGGGAGGAAGATATGTGCGGGGGGACGGAGGTTCGCCGTGCTGGAGGAGTGTATCACCCGGATCTGAAGTGGTGTGTGAAGAGCTTCGTGGAGGGATTTGGGTTAGGCCGGGAATCTGCAGTAGATGGCTTGGGTTTCGATATCGGAATTAGTAGGTCAAAATATTGACGAACCTCTCAGCGCGGCTTCTGTTCAAGTAGCAAGCTGTATTTACGCTCCTTGACAGAGTCCGTAGCCGGGATTTGTAGCAGGTGCTCTTCTCTGGGCAGGGCTAGTTCCGGGACTGCAAACACTATTGTTCGGTCGGGCAGCCGCTTCTGGAGCCTGCCACAAGACCTGGGGTGGCTTGGATAGATCTGATATAGCGGACGATTGGTTAGTGATTGATCAGTTTCTCGTCGATCAGCATTCGCACCCCTTTCTGGGGCTCCGTGAGTCGGCCTTGGGCCGTGGCCAACAGGGCTCCCTAGAGCACAAAGGGGGATTTTGGCGGATATGCCTCAGCGGGTTGATGGTCCTCTGGGGTATTCAGGCCAGTATTCTCTATGCCCTGCGAACGGGTTTAATAAGGTGTATGAACACTGAATGAAGCATGGCCTTTGAGCTTAAAATCGAGCCGAAAGCACAACGGTTCCTGAAGAAGCTAAAAAGGAAGAATCCGGATGCAGCGTCAGCAATGGCGATGAATATACTTGAGCTGAAAAATGATCCTCGAACACCACGCCCAAAATGTGATATCGTAAGGTCATAGGCCGCGTTAACGATTATCGGCTAAGGATGGGAAGGGCCAGGGCCGAATATACTATAATTGAAAACGTGATAAACATCACAAAGATATTTATAAAAAAGCGTAAATCTGACTATCGATGAAGATATATATCATAGATGTGAGTTTATAAAAGATGGCTTCTTTAGTTAAAATCATAAAGGATAAGAGTTCCAGAAAGCTTGATGCCTTCATAGACTCCTTGACTGATGAGGAGATCGATGAGCTGAACGCTGATGAAGGCGGTAGCGAGGAATCTATGCCTTTTGAGGAGTTTTGCAAGGAAGAAGGCATTAAGCTTCAAAATTGATCAATTCTATTTTTATCTTTGACGGACGACTTGTTTATCCCTGAGGCTTGTTTCATCGATCTTCCTTAGCGCCGCGAGGCCCGCATAGATCTGATATAGCGGATGATTGGTTAGTGATTTGATAAGTTTCTCGTCGATCAGCATTCGTGCTTTTTTCCGGGGTGCCGCGAGTCGGCCTGCGGGCCGCGGCCAACGGGGGCGCCCTCAACGCCGGGCAGGCTTGGATACTTTGGTGGCATCCTCTAGCGCTGGGTTTCGGATGATGTAACGGAATAGAAGAACATCCAGAAAGTCAGGAGGCCATATCAAATCCCAAGCAGGGGAAGAATATATTTCGTGGTTAAGACCCTGGCGGCATTTTGTCTTTTGAAATGAGAGTCATTGCTCGAGATAGGTGCATCGAGGAGCATGGCCAATGCCAAGAATGGCGAATCAGCAATATCTCCATCGCTGGCTCCGTTCCTCTATGATCCCGACTCCTTTCGGTCCTCCAGTACAGCCAGTATACGGCGGTGCAGATTAGCTAATCTATGCGCCTGTGATCCTCTCTTTCAGCGGTAGCAGCTCAGCCACACGGCCAGAAAGCTTGTCTGCGGTCATAACAACTCAATGAACTGGTCGGCAGACAATCGTGCCTATTTCAGAATATGGGAGAGGGTGGAGCGAAGAATGGGATGGCTTCTGGAGCGTGGCCGTAGACAAAGCCAGCCGCTTGACGCTTTGTAGGTCGCTCCTGACTTGGATTTAGCCCAAGCCTCCCACGCTGTCAATGGCATTGCGCTTGCCTCTTACCCTTTATGTAGAAGTCTGTCGCCGGATGATTTAAAACGTAATCTTTATTTGCTTTTAGCGAGTGAGGAGAGTCAGCACCATTCTGTTCTTTCGATTTTACGCAGAGATATCATCCAGATCAAAAACAATCATCCCCTCATCTCTTAATTTGCTTTTTCTTTCTATTTTTTTGGCAACTACTGCGAAATATTTCTTACGTTCTTCATTGTTCCAGCGCACGTATTTTGATTTCTCTTTTAGATCATCAAATATTCGCCTTGTATTATTAGCCGTCAGAGTCTGCCATTTGCACTCAACAAACATAATATCTTTTGAGTTTTCATTCAATGCAACAACATCGATCTCATATGTATTTATCCCTTTTTGCTTTCCAGGAATCTTGCCCCATTGCCTCCCGATTCTCTCAAAAGCAAAGGGCAATTTTCCAGCTATGTTCAGATCCATTAAGTACTGTTTTGCAATATCTTCAAAAATACGACCGAGATATTGGTCATATGTGGTGACTATTCGCGAAACTACTGCATCCCTGTTTATTTCGAGGATGGATCTTACTGGATACACAAATGTATACCAGAAATTCATGAAATTGTCTGCCAGGGCATAGATGGAGCCTGTCTTTATACTCGTGATTTTTTAAGAACTACGGCCCACTCTTTGGTTACAAATCCAAGATTTATGAGAACACGCAATAATGGAGATTCTGGACAAGTATGCCGGTTTCGTCCGAGATTTCAGATATTCGTCTCTTGCCTTTTGAGATTGCTTCCAAGATCAGTTCATAGTTGGTCGGGGTCCTCAGTTCTTCCTTTAAAAGAAAAGTGGCTTCATCATAAAGAAAAGTCGCTCTTTGCAGTATGTTCTTATTTACATTATCGATAAACGAGAGGTTTTGATCAAATTTGTTAAGGTATGCAGGCACCCCCCCAAGACAGCCATAGATCTGCACCATTTCTTCTGCATTTTTTTGTGGCAAAAATGAGTTACATGGGCGAACTTCAAAGGTTCCACTTTTAATCTTCCCCGGTCTGTTGCTGATAGTACAGAGGAGATTTATATCCGAGAACCTCATTTTCCATCATCCCTATGCTTGAGCCGAGAAGCATTACCATGGCATTGGCATCTTTGAGATGCAGGTCCCATGCCGATTGAAATGAGGACATTGTCGCATTATGGCCCTCGATTAAGTATGGAACCTCATCTATAATAATAACAGGCTTGCCTTTTATCTGTGGGCTATGAATTTGAGGGCTTCATCCCATTTTGTGATCTTCGGCTGGTATACAACATTGTTAAGCTGTAGAGATGCCTTTTCCAGAAAGTCTTCCACCTGGTGCTCAAGGTTGAATTTCTTGGGATAGATAGTAGACCGATGGTTTTTTTGCTCTGAATTTAAGGGCAAGTTCGGTTTTGCCAACTCGCCGCCGTCCATAGATTATCACAAGCGATGATGAATCCTTTGCATATTCGGATTCAAGGAAGGCAAGTTCTTCTTCTCTGTTGATAAATAGGCCCATGATCCTAAGTATTGCGAGTCTATTAATTTAAGTATTTCTGTCCTGCTGTCCTGATATGGATGATGTCGCTGTACAGCTGCTGCGGGACGCCGGGGCGACTGTTAGGCGCTGGCGGGGTCCGGCTCAGGGTACGTGTTCTGGCCACCCTGGCTCTCTGGAGTGCCGGGAAGTCTTGGTTAAATTGGCTATCGCGGATGATCGGTTAGTGATTGATCAGTCTCTCGTCGATCAGCATTCGTGCTTTTTTCCGGGGTGCCGCGAGTCGGCCTGCGGGCCTCCCGCGCTGAAGCTCATGTTCCCCAAAGCGCTGGGGGGGCTAGGATAGATCTGCTCTTGAGGTTAATCGTCTGATTATATTCAGATAATATTCTACAGGCGAAGCCCTGAAAACGTTAGGCCCTTTGCTTATAAGCCCTATAAGAACTCCGCAAATTTTTCTTTCGTGGAAATGATTGGGCACTTCCTCTTGAGAATGACTTTTCCTCTCCGCCGTCCCCTCCTGCTATCTTTGCTCCAGTTGAAAGATTACCCATTCTTCAGTTTGTCTTTCGGATTGAGGCATATGCCCTTCCACGTTATCTATATTACTGGTGAGGTCTGGGAAGTCATTTCTATACCGATCGAATTCAGTTTTCATAATTTCTCGAGCCCATATGGGAACTCCCTGTGCAAATATGTAGCTCTGGGTTGAGGAAGGATTAGATATAGTCCAAATGATGTTATCTTGAAGTTGTTTCTTGAAGTCATCTTTTTGCTTAGTGTCCTAGAATTATTAAATATTTTTCCATTATACTCTGAAATTGATCAACTCCGAAAGAGTCCATACATGGTCTGTGATTCCTGCCGCCATCATGGGTGTCCTCTGCATCCATTTTCTTTCCTTTTGGTCTATTTGGGTCCTCAAACCTTTATGCGTCTTAACGAAATGATATATTGCGAAATAGTGGCAAATGGCCTCTACATTCTCCATGTTACCGATTTTCTTGAATATCATCTTTTCTATCCCTTCTTCATCTCAGCTAGATCATTGATAATCTCGACGTACTGCCGGACCAGGGATTTACTCATCTCCAGCTCAGAAGCAATGTTCTCTGCCGGAATCCCATCGCCATGAAGCTTTAGAACTTTTTTATAACCCTTGATATACCGGTCACATGCTTCTTCGCTGTGGGAAGTTCTCCGCGCGATCTCAGGCGTTGGGATGTTCCTGACAAACTGCTGAATGATAATCTTCTTGTGAGTTAGTGTCGGACCGATATCATGTATAGTCCCACGGTACGGCAGGATAACGCCCCGCTCTAATTGGAATTCTCTGATGTCCTTGCCGATAGTGCCTGCACTCACTCCAATCAAGAGACTCACATCGGCTTGATTCAGAACTCCATTCTGCTCATATGCTTCACGAAGTATCCTAGCCACCTTGCACTTTCGGATCTCTTTGGCAGAGTAACCATCAAGCCTCAGCTTCAAGTCATCCTGATTAGCGATGGACAAAATAACCGGAACCATCTTGGTGTTCTCGATGGTCTTATTCCGGCCGGGATATTCGTCTTTATGTGCCGCCCACCATACAACCTGACCGGCATCAAGCTTCCATCCATCTTTCAGATGCCTATTGAACTCTTCCAGCAAGTCTTTGATGAACATATCCTGGATTTTGTCACCTCCAAGAAACTTGTATTCCTGGTTGAGCATCTGCTTTACGGAGTTAGCGAACCCTTTGTACTTCCGGAGCATTCGTTCTGCATTTGAATCTCTCATGGGTTCATCACTCCGTTGCTTTCTTTCCAAGGTATTGAGCTTTTTTTCAATGGCAACGGCTCAGCGAGAATCTGCTGAAGCCTGATTTGAGATTCAGGATGATCCTTGCACGTCTCGTAGAGATCAAGATATTCCTTAACGAGCCTCTCGGACATGTCAGTCAGTTCGCGTATTTCAGGCAAAGAATATCCACGACAGTAGAATCGGACTGACTTGGAGAAGCCCGTGAGATACCTTTGAACAGAAAAGCCAGAGTGGCCAGTCTTGCGCTCGATGTCTGTGTACTCGTAACCCTCAAGCCACATCTTCACTACTTTCGATTTGTGTGTTACTCCTGGACCAATATCCTGAAGTGTTCCACGAGTAGGAACATCAATTCCCTGCTGTTTTAGCTCCTTGACATCACGCCGAATCGTTCTTCTGGAGCTGCAGAGAAGGACCGCCAGATCCTCTTGCGTCAGAAGACCGTCTTGATCCAAAGCCTCGCTTGACATGCGAAGAATCTTATGCTTTCGCAGACCGGAAGTGCCTTTCTCGGTTAGGATGTTCATATCGTTTCTGTCATGAAACGTTAGATGGACAGGGACTGATTTTATCTCCGAGAGCCTTTTTCCAGGAGGCTCTGACGCAGAGGCAGCATAGAATGTTATCTGGCCTTCATGAAGCTTCTCACCAAAGGTTTCATTGAGAAAATCCCACATCAGATTTACCAGGGATCGGCAGGTAGCTTTCGGGAAGCTGTAGTCTGCTTCAAGTGTTTGGAATAACCTTTGCTGAGCACTTCTCACCCAGGGGCCTTTGTAAACCAGATCCGTCTCATCTACTTGTACCATCTGTCCCACCAATGCTTGAATTTGCACGCGAAGATACTTTAATGTAGGGGACATTTGGACGGATAGTAAATAGATATTTAATGAAGAGATAAGTAGCTTCTTCCTTTTGGAGAAACCAAGTGTCTTTCTTGTTAACCTTCGATTTCTTTCGCGTATTGTGAGGTTATTTCGTTCGATGAAGGCAATATTAATATGACTGCTAACAGGAGAGTGCTCAAATTGCCACTAATTGCAGCATCCTTTTCCCCAAAAACGACCTCCGTATCGACTCCAACAACCCTTCGGCCTACCCTTTCTTGACGACTCTGGTATAAATTAAATCTGGAAGAGGCAGACGTTTCGGGGCCCCGCGCCCAGGTGGGACTTCGATTTGCTTTATCCCTTTTCTAGTTCCATATAAGTTCAGGATGGCTTTCTGCATTAAATCCAATTCGTCCGATGTAAAATGAGGGATATTACTATCAGTCCTTTCTTTTACTGTTCTTATAAGCAGGTTTATCTCTTTCTGGTTTCTTTTTCCAACAACGAATGTCATTACAACTTTGCTGACAGGATCAAATGCGATCATGATCCAGGCATTCCCATCTCCTTCAACAAGCACTCAAGTTCTGTTAAATTCTTTTCTTTTTAAAAATTCCCCCCATAATTCATCCAATTGGCATTCCTCAAGATGATAATTAGTCATAAGAGTCGCAGCAACATCCGCCATGTGATCTCCAATTCGATTTATTATCGATCCAACTGTACTTTACTTACACCGACAATGCGAGATGTTGCGCGAATTCCATTGCCTTCACTCAAGCATTTTAAGATTTGATAGACCTTCTCATCCGGCAAATGGCATTCAAATAATGGAGTCCCTCTTCTCTCCGAAAATGTTCTCTTACATGAGGTACACTTGAACAGGTTCTGTGTTTCTCCTTTGCCATATCTCCGGATAAATATTATATTTCCATTAGCTTTATTTTTGTGATCGATGCAGTCTTCATATGGACAGAAAAGAGTTGAAGCTCTTGATTTCATCATCTGATGGTATGGTTCATTCTTAGCCTTCCTTGCCATAATCTCCTCCCTAAAATATTCCCTTAGGAGGCGATTATCACACAACCTGTTATTAATACTTATAGGACACTAAGTAAAATTGGGCTTATTTAAGCCCAGATGTACTAGACTCTTGTTTCCATTTGGATATCATGTCCTAATCCCCTTATTAACTTCTTTTGTTGATCTCCTGCCTTACCTGCAACATAATCAAAGAATTTGATCTTATTATCTATACTCAAAGGGATAGTGTATGACTTAGATTTTTGGATCGTTTCTATTATAAGTTTTATTGATTTTAAAGTTAGTCCTACGGATAACAGCCTCACCACCAGGGGAAGAGCATTGAAATTTGTCGGATTCACCTTCAGGTCAATCTCTTTCAGATCTGACAGCTTCATTGGTAAGATGAGATTAGTATCTATGTAAGGCGGTGCCTTACAGACCACCGGATTGCCTGATGCTATAGCATTTCTCTCTGCCTTGCTCAACCCAGGTGGAGCCGGGGCTTGACCCTTAATCGGGGCATACGGGTGCGCTACTAACCTAATGGGGGGTTCCCTGAAATCTTCCACGTACTTCCCTGCCGTTTCGCCCCAGGATATGCGTAAAACTCTGCTGCGAAGGTGATCGCCTAAGCCCTCCCGGTACTGTGGTCTTTGCTTCTAGATCCGTCATTGAATCGACTAAATTATGGGAAAAGCCTCGCCCTACCGGGAGAGTTTGTACTGCTGTTCGTGCATTTAGATCGTCAGGGGTGAACTCAGCTATCCATTTATCCGGAACACAGCATTCGAAATCAATCTTTGAGCCATCCACAAAACCATTCGCTTTTATCTCGTTGTATTGATCTTCTGTTATAACTTTAAAATCATATAACTCATTTAATGTGGACGACTTATCAGCCGGGTAATAAAGCGTGACTTTCATTACACCGGGGACTCGATTCGGACTTCCTGGCAAGTAATAACCGTTTTCCACTTGATTCTCAATAATTCGATAAGTCTCTTGGTTGAAACCCGCTTCTTGAGGGGCGAGATTCCCGTCAATGTCCGCATCATTTCCCAAAAACTGGTGCCCTATTAAATGACCTCCGTTGTATGTACGTATTCCTTTCCTTTCACGTCCGCAGATCGCCCTCTCTTGTTCGCCTAAGTCCCCATATTTACTAATTGTTGTTTCGTTTCGACTCACTCCCTTTTTTGCTGGATCGGTAATTCTTGCTGTGACCGATTTTGGTTTTAAATAAATATATTTAATGATGTCGGCTATAGAGACCTGCAAGTCTTTACTGATACTTATGCCAAAACCAGTATTCAAGTTCTTATTTTTTAAAATTGCATTAAATTCTTTATTTAGCTTTTGCCCTGGAGACTCGACCTGTGGGGCATCTTTTGCTGTGATCTCATTTTTCATCTGCACTAGAGGTCGCGCCCATCCTTTGTTCTTCTGCACTATATGCCAGGCCTCATGTGGTAGATGCCGCTCCTGCCCCACATGAATATCCATCTTCTGCGCCATTCCCTCGCCGAACTTTCCTCGCAGCATCTCCTTGGGAGCAGGGGTGAACTGCGCTGCCTTTGCCCCCATCAAATCCGCCTCATGCTCCAGCGATAGGTCATCGTTAATAACAAGCTCTTTCATTTGAATCATTGCCCGTACCCGCCCCTGCTTCTGCTGCACCGCATGCCAGGCCTCATGGGGCAGATGCCTTTCCTGCCCCGGCCCCAGATCAATCTGGTTCCCCTGGGTGTAGGCCAGGGCATTCAGCTTAGCAGGCTTGTCCGAGTTGGCGTGCACCCGCACGTCCGACATATCAATCCCTGAGAGCGATTCGATTCCGGCTTTCAACTGATCAGGCAGACCGGTTCTGTTTACTTGATGAACCCTGGATGCGCCGATGCCCCCGCCCGAACTCCTCGATTCCCTTTCGGCCGAACCATCCTGTTCAAGGGAGTTGGGTGTCTGGATCACTTGCCCCATCGCTTGTGCCTGAATTTGCTGGAATCGACTTCCATCCTGCTGCACCGCATGCGTCAGATCGTGCGCCAGAAGCCCCTGCCCCTCGGCGCTTGCCGGTTGATGCTCCCCCTGTCTGAGAAATATGTCCTGGCCAGTGGTGAAAGCCCGGGCCTGGAGCGAGAGTGGCTTTCCTTTGCCCCGCGCTCCCTGGATGGCCGATTCCAGGCCCGGATCGATGCTTGCGCTCCCGGCAGCATGAGCGAATCCGGCTCCTGCGACCTTTAGCCGCAGCTTCGCGGCCTCCTGCAAATCCTTGTACTCCTGCCTCTGGACCGGACACTGACAAGAGGGCGAGATGGTCCTCACAAACTGAGGCGCCACCTTGTCCGCCTCCTGCTCGTACCTGTCGCCAGGCTGGCCGATGGCAAGCTTTGCCTGAACGGGCCAAATGGGCGGCGGGTTCTCTCCCGGCATCCTTCCAGGATTCAAAAGCCCGCTTAACTGGTGAGGGTCCTGGACGAGACGGATATCGGCAAGAGAGAATCCGGGTGATTGGCTTTGATTTTCAGAGATCCAGCTTTCTGCCGCCGATGATTGGTCGGGTTCCTCGTGACTGACCGGGCTCAGGGTCTGGCCTGGCAAGGAATGGCTGGAAGAGAGACTCTTCGCTTGCTTATTCCTGATAGAGCTTCCTGAGGGATCGTTCTTATCTGTCCATGCATTTTGTGCAAATTGAGGCAATCTTACCACCACGGATTCTCTTTATTAGTTCGAATTGGACTACAATGTGTAGGTTAGAGTAGCAGCCACTATCATCGCGTCACGGCTCATGAGATTCCTCCTTTGATCGGCGGATATTCTTACCTTTGCCTGATTCAAAATCAGTCTGCTGCCATCTCTAATCCTAAGGATTTCTAACCCTGCCGTTATTCGCTTTCAGTAATGTTTGGTGTTATCAGACACTAATCCCAGGTTCTTAAGATCGATTCAAACTGCATCATCGCTCATAGTAAATCTCCTTGATCATTGTTAAAGCGCTTTCTTTGCCGAATGTGACACGCTTAATTATCGGGTCTGCATTGCTGTAATTTATCCCGAAAGTTCCTATACCGATTATCGCATCTTCCGTCACTGTACCCAAGAGCCTGTTTGATTCATCATATGCATTCAAGGTATAGGGAACACTAGCTCCTGCAAAAGTCAACGCAACTTCTCTAACAGGTTCGATGAAAGTGATGGCCACCGGGACCCCATCACATCGATTGATGTCTTGCGGATCAGAGGACGACAAATAGTTGAAGTCAACGTTATACGTGCTCACTGGTCCATGAATAGCGACTGCGTTTGCATTGCTGCAATAGCTGGATTCAGGCGATCCTGCGAGAAGAATACCCTTAGCAGAAAATTCATCCCCCTTCAAAATAATATCATTCGTTATCGGAGTGCCGTCAGGGAAAGCATCAAAGGTAATTGACATCGTTGGCTCTATGATAGGTTCTTCCCTTACATTGATTCTGACGCTCTTTGTCGCAGCTGCTTCTTTATCGGCATCTTTCCAGGCAGTCAGAGTATATGTGGTACTCTTTTGGGGATTTACAGATACATCACCACCAATCCCTTCACCAATAGATGTTCCTTGAAGCGCTTCAGCTGGTTTGGGATCAATTGAGACGCTATTTGCATTGCTGACAGACCATCTCAATGTCGAGCTTTCGCCACTGACGATTTCACTTGGATCAGCCTCAAAACTCTCGATTTTCGCTGGTTCCTTCAAGGTTACATTGATTCTTACGGTCTTTGTCGCAGCTGCTTCTTTATTGGTTTCATTCCAGGCAGTCAAAGTATATGTAGTGCTCTCCTGCGGATTAACAGATACCTGTCCTATCTTTTTATCTCCGCTAGATGTCTCTTGAGGCGTTTTGACGGGTTTTGGCTCAATTGAGGTTTTATCCGCATTGCTGACTATCCACTTCAATATGGAGCTTTCACCACTGATGATTTCGTCGGGATCAGCTTCAAAACTCTCAATTCTTGTGGGTTTTGTCTCGGGTGTGTCGATTTTCTTGACTATTACATCTAATTTCTCTTCAACTTTTTCCTTGCCTTTTTGAGCAACCAGGGTATATGTTGTGTTTTGCGTCGGATTTACCGGCCTATTTCCAGAGAGATTAACGTTCTCTCCGTCTATGGATACGCTATCTGCATTAGTGGTTGCCCATGTGAGTCTTGATCCCTCTCCAAGTCCTATGATCTTCGGAGATGCATCGAATTGATCGATTGTCACAGCTCCCTTTGGCCAAACTAGCCATGCAGCGATGATCAGTATTACTGCTACAGCTACACCTGCCAGGATAAGATTTGTTGGCTTTTTGTCATCCGGTTTTTTTTCGACCTGTTTTTGGGGCGGAGCAGGTGGTATGGGATCCATCGTTATTGCCAGGCTGGTGCCCGCTTCCTGAACATTTGCCGAGCCTTCTTCTGGATTATACCCATCTTTTTCAGCTTTATACTTAAACTCCATTCCTGCTTGCTCTTTTTTCACTTCGTGTCTGAACTCTCCTTTGACGTCAGTGCGTAGTATAACCGGTTCTCCGCTTCCTACAAAAAGGCTTACTTTGGCATCGGCTATGGATCTTCCTTCAGCGTCTTTGATGTTTCCGGAGATTATGATGAAAGGAGAAGACTGAATATCCTTCGTTAATTCAATATCACCCAAAACCACCTTTGTTCCTTCAATCTTGATGGTTTTTGTCTCTGGTCTGTATCCTTCTTTTTTCACAATATAGGTCAGTTCCGACCCGAGAAAATGAGGGTCTTTTACTACTTTATGATCAAATTTGCCTTCACTATCCGATATACAGATGTTCAATACATCGTTGCCTATCATCAGCGTTATATTGGCCTTTTCCACAGGCGCTCCACTGCCATCTTTGACTCTACCGTATATTTCTATTGTCTCCATTTAATCCCTCATTTGCGGATATATAAAGTCAAAAGTTCAAACTATACTTCATCAAAAAATCTTTTGCAAGATAAATAGTTCAAGCCGTCAGGTTTCCAAAATAACCATTGATTTCTATTGCTGTCTTCGAAAGTGCTGTAATAATTTTTTTTAGATATTTCGCTGGTCATGCGCATTTCAGATAGCCATTTCCCATCAATGCACTTCTTGCACCAAAAGTTATCTGAATCGAGTCTTTCGAAAAGAATCCATAAACCCCCATCTTTCCGGTTAATTGCATAAACCTTCGGCTTTTCTGGGGCCTCTGCCAGCAACTTTTTCTCCCTCCAACCATCTGAGACCTTCTTCCTGAAAAATATATTCTCTCTCTCCCACCAGAACAACCAGATAGTCCCTCTTGAATCCTCAACCGCTTCTAGATACTGTCTTCTTTCTGCAGCTTCCCCCAACTTTTTTTTGTCTTTGGTCGATTCTTTTGAATTATCTGTTAAGTTCGCTTCATCCCAGACGTCTGATCTGTAACTATAATTTCTATAGAATATGTCATTTTCTTGTTTCCAGAATATCCAAATGGTATCATGTGAATCCCTGAATATGTTCAGGAATTGTTTTTCTATACCCTCGGATGGAATCTGTGTGTTTGTTACCCATTTTCCTGCTATGTAAGTCGCAAAATAGATATGCATTTCTTGAGAGGAGTTTTTTTGAAGCCAAAAAGCCCAAACGTCCCCATTAGGACCATCTATAATTTTGAGGTCCTCCTTCTTTGCATCTCCCTTACTGATCATTTCTTCCTTATGCCACGCCTCACCGTTGAAGCGCATTGGCCATATATTATCATTCTGTCGCCAAAATATCCATATATTTTTCAGGGAATCCTCGATAATATCAGGGGCTTCGTCCACCGGCCCTTTTATAAGCGGTAGATCTTCCTTTATCCACCGGCCGGAGCTGCTTCTCATACACCAGAAGTCCTCTCCCTGTTGCCAGAACAGCCAAATATCTCCACGAGAGTCCTCGAAGGCTTCAAGGTTGCTCTTTTGAACATTGCCCTCCGTGAGTGGTTCTTCCTGGCTCCAATCCCCTGATATGTACTTTTTATAATATATATTTTTATCACTGCACCAAAAGATCCACAAGTCTGATTTAGAATCCTCAAATATAACCGGTACGCATTTGCTGTTGATTCTATCTACTAGGGGTCCATCTTTCCCGAAATTTTTCCAGACGCCATTTCTATACATTGTGGCCCATAGTTCAGTCTGATCTTTATTTTTTCCAAACAGCCATATGTTGCCTGTGGAATCTCCAAAAGCATGGAAATAAGTCTTATCCTCCATCAGATCGAGAAACTCCAGATCGGAGGGCATGTTGCCTTTAAGCATAGCGTTTAATGCATCTCTTATTCTGTGATTGGGCTCTTCTCTGGGTAGAGGCTCTCCTCTTATCTCCAATTCAGTTAAGGGAGCGAATTGGCGTCGATAATCCTGTGCAATCTTCCAGCCGGCTTTTGAGTACTGCAAGATCGCAAGGCGGCAATAGTGGTGCTTTGTTCCGAATCGCTGCTGAAATTCCGGGATTCCCTTCTCGTCTGCTGGCCAGTCTATATATCCCCCGGCCGACCTTGCCGGGATAAGCCAGTAATCGCCATTTCTGTAATGGTTATCCCCCTTCGCAAATCTCACTTCCAGGCCCTCCTCCAGCTCGATCCACTTCTCAGGATCATATGGCAGGATCCTGGGCTCATTCTGAAGCAGTAAGTCCTCCTCGAGGGAACGGTTCTTTGCTTTATCCAGCTCTTCCTGTTTCAGCATCAGCTCGACAGTCGTCTCATTGATCTTCTGAGACTCCACCTTTGCGATCTTCCGATTTTTGCCTCTTTGCTCATGTAAGTTGTCTGTAAGCTCCACAAAACGCCCGGGGGCAAAGGATCTTAAGAGTTCCTGTCCTGGATTTTGGATTATGACGCTGTTTTTTGCTATTTTCTCGATATTGATGCTGTTCTCGTACGTGCTTGTGATCATGACCTGAGAATCCCAGCAACGAGCTTTCGGCTTCCATTTCAACGAAAAAATGTCATTGGATACGCTTTCAACGATCTTTGGATCCAGGACCAGATGGAAATTATCTGCAGATATTATTTGTGAGAATATCCCAGGTTGTTCATTCAGTTCCAGTATGTCATTTGTGAGCTCTACCCACTGATCAGGTTTAAATATGGTTGATAGATTTATCCCGCGAGATTCTATAGTAATGACGTTCCCATCAATCTTGCTTATGGGCCAAGCCAAGGAGCCATTATCTCTAGACCATTTGAAGGTGGCTTCTCCCATTTTACCTTCATCATGTATCTCAATGCGGTAGAGATTGTTGCCCAGGTTTCCAGAGCTTGCATCAGGGTTAAAGCTACACGGCTCTTTTTGTATTCCACCTTTCCTGATCCTTGCAGCGATGCTCGCGATACGTTTTGGGATAGCAGTTCTCCAAACGTCATCCCAATTCCGAGACGGATCGAACGGCCCCTTCAGTTTTATCTGCCAGACAGCTTTTGTGCGAGTCGCGCTATCTGCCCCACCCAACGCAATCTCCCGAATATCAGGATCTTCTATCAAGGTGATGTGTCGTTCCCAGACTTTCAAGTAGGTGATGTAAAAACCATCCTTTATTTCGTCTAAGGACGGCAAATAGTCCGGTTGATTTGAATAGGGAACGAGTTCCTCATTCTCGCATAGAATGCCATCTGCGTAATAGCATCCATGGCTTATGATAAAATTTCTTTTATCTTTTAGGGTATCCTTAAGCTGAGCTTGCTCTTTATCAGAAGTGGCTTTTCCATCCAGCCCATCTTCCTCAAAAATGAGGGCGAAACCAGGATTACGAATGGGCGCCCCACATTTTCCAACAATATCACCTGTAATTAACCTTTCGCGATGCAGTGCGATATCTACCTGTTCGTTCCAGTCCGCATCAAGCTGAACACGCCCCTGCTGCATTCTCACGCTGCTATAGTGCTTTTTGGCATCAAATGTGAGACGCGTAAAATCTCCCTTCATCGCATATCTCCTTATCAGTTTAAGTTAAGAAATAGATGCCCGCGTCCAATGAAGAGGGCAGATACTCCGACAATACTAAACGCAAGTTGGCTTCGCGCTGAGTATTTTGCAGTGAACAAAAGACCCCTATTTCCGAACCGTTCTCCGCGCCCATTCTAATTTCCCTAGCGCACACCTGCGCAAGTTGAGCGTAACCTTGGTGCCCATATCGAGTGGAGGTGAAGACCGCCCTTATCCGATTCTCCAACACGTTCCTATCTCCCTCTGAAAGTCTGTCGGCGGACGAAAAGCCCAGTTGCTCTGCTCTATCCTTTAAAGCCATATTTGGCTGGCAGCGGTAGTGATGCGGTACACGGGAATTTGAGGGCAAATAGCAGTATCTAATCCAGCCACTCTGCAGTTGTTTGGCGGTCACTGTATCTGTGAATAAAGAGTCGCTGGCCTTTAGAGAGAGCACCCTAACCTTGCCTAAAATGGTGCTTTTTTCAAAACGAACTTCCGATCCGCATGCATCAACAGCGTGATCGTCTTTTGGATGGTCTATGATGCTTTCAAGCACCAACAGACTGGGCACACTTTTTGGTAGCTTTATTCCGCCGCAGATGCTCTGCCTGATCTCCAGAATCAATGAGTCGTTATCTCTTTGGTTCTCTGATTTGACTTCCAAGCTAAATCTCCTCGGCAAAAAGGTACAATGAGATATCTTAAGACTCCCAAGCCTTCCTTCCATAACGCTCACCTTGCCCTCTACCAACAGACCATCAATAAGGATCTCACCGGGTTCAAGGCTTGCCGGGCTTGCTGATCCTTTTACACTTATATCTCCAAGGAGGTGCGGCCGTCTCATCCTGGCTGTAAAAAGTCCATTATGTCGAGTCCCTTTCTCATTTTGAGAATCTTTTGAGGTAGGCCATCCTGCAGCTGCTATTAAGAGCAAACTCCCTTCCGAGACCTCAACATCAATACTCTCTTTGTACGTTCTGCTATCCATAATAGCGATGAGGCCCGTCGTATCCCTTGGTTGTTTCTTCCATTCCTCCACAGCATCGCTGATGGTCCTGAATATTCTTTCTCCTTCTTCCTCCTGGCTGACTCCAACCTGCCAGCCGACTTCTCGGTCAATGGACTTTCGAATAAAGGCAGAACGATCGTAAGGACCTGCACCAATATCTCCACTAAAACCATATGAATAGCTTACAACCACCTTTCGAGGGGATGGGAGGTTAGAAAGATCTTGATCCGTTTCTGAAAGCTGTCCTGCGACCTCATTTTCCATTAGCATCAGCCTACCCCTCTCTGGATCGACTGCGACTTTCATTTTCTGGTTAAAGTCTAAAAGCCTCATCTCAAGATTAGAAGGCAAGCTCCAATACTGGAGGTTGCAGATCATCATCTCCTCGGGATGCACCTCCTCCATACTTCCGCCATCAGATTCTAATGCAACGCTAAAAACAGGGGGCGGAGAGAAATAGTTTCTGGTCATGGCCTGCCCATCGATAGATTCACGACGAATCGTTTCCAGTTCTTCCTCAAGAGGATGCTTTCTGAGGGGACATGGAAGATCTATTTCTCTCGACGTGCTGGCCATGTTTGTATCTTCTTTTGGTCGATTAAATAGCTGAATGTCTTTCCCAGTGGGATCAAAATAGTAGCCTTTGCCCGAATTATTGCGAGCATTTACTTTAATCAGCGGATAACTCTGCAACCTCCATAGATAAATCCCTATTCCAGGTATGTTGTATCTCTTTCTACTATCATCCTGACGAATATCTATAGTGTGAGTCGTTTTCTCGAAAGGGCTTCCAAGCAATTCGAGCTCAGCTGCATCGCGTATGTCAGGACTTTGCAGATTGTTTAACCGTTTATGACTCAGCTTTTGAGTCGTTGTAATCTTTTCAAAAAGATCTTCAGTACGGGCTGGCCATCCAGTGACGTCTTTTGAAATCTGCTCCATGATAGCGCTGGTACCTTTTCTCCTTCGATAAGCTACTGTGTTTGCCACATAACTGCGTAAGTTACAAATATCATTGGACATGGGGTGCAGATTCTTGACCCCCAGAAGATCGCCTATATAAGGTATAACCCACGGAGCGCAGGTTTCAATGAACCAATCGTCGTATAATCCCTCGATGTCTTCTTCTATGGTCAGCATCTCATCCTCTATTACCCGCAGAAGGGCTCGTAGAGGTTCTCCCTTCTGAACGTCCAAAATGCGGTAGATAGAAGGCAAAAGATGGTACAGGCGATCACTCACTTCTTTGCTCATGCTCTCATGTCTCTCAAGACAATTCCTCTAATATCGGGATTGATCAAAATCAATTCAGCAGGGAGAATCTCCGTTGCTCCATTTCCTGTAATCAATCGAGCGGCTTCGGCTTTTATGAAACGGTTTTTATCCGAGGTTCTGGCTATCATCTTCTTTGGAGGCAAAAATTGATTTGTTGGTGGCAGCGATCGATGCAGCATAGACTTTAGCTTTACATGTTCAATTGAAGGTGCTCTTTGGATACTACTTGCCATCCTCTCTGGATCAAGCTCCATTCTATTCAGATCCAGGGCGACCACACCTTCTACTCTTTGCATACAGCTTATCACTTCGGAATCGGAGACACTTTGACCTAAAGCGCGATTTTCAAAAGAGAACTCCCTTCTGAGAAGCGCTTTTACTTGATCGAGGACTTTCTGAGGGGTAAAGCGTTCATCTACAAGAATGCCTGCCTCGATGCTGAAGGTCCTCAGCTGAAAGCTTCTTATCTCCACTCTGTTCAAAGAATTGCCTGCTCCCTCAATAGCTTTTAAAAGGTTTTTGATCAACTCTGTGGGAGGATCCATGACCGTTCCCTCAGAGGAGGCAATAGTTACATGAATCAATCGACCACTTTTCAAATGAAAAATCCTGACCTGAGCTTTAGCAATTCCCGGAAATGTGCTTGCAAAATCCTCATAATCTTTAAGAGAGACTATTCGATCCAGAGTCAATATAGTTCGAGGCAAATGTTGCCTAATATCAAGTACGCTCTCAGGCGACTCGGCTCCAAAAGCCGGAATAGGATTAGTTACACTGCGAATTCCTCGAGGTCGCGCCTGCATAAGTGTCAGACTGCCTGCGGGAACTATTCCCTCTGGACCTATTCCCCAACGATAGTTTGCTCTGACATTTTCCACCCCCGTTGGAAGGCGCGCTCCATTTTTTCCATCTCCAAAGATAATTGTTATCTTTCCATCGTCTCCTATTTGCACTTTATAGCTTTTGTCTCTCTCATTCAAATTATGGAGAGATGGAGACTCTGTCCAGATTGTATCGTTTACCCTTATCTCAAGAGTACTTTCAAAGCTGTGGTTTATTGAAGGAGCAAAGGTGAGCGGTGTCTTTTTCAACGAAAACCTCTGATTAATTTGGGTACTCTCACCGCTTCCAAGCACCTCCTGGACAGTCTCACCGTGAGTGGCAACCACAACATTAGCGTAGACCATTAATGTGGCCCGGTCGTACGTGTTTCTCATCGGCTCCTCAAATACCACAACGGTTCTTCCATCCCTGCTGAAGACTCCTTTGACGGATACCGCTTCACTGATGGTGTCATCCTCAGCCAGAGCTCCCATCAGATCCAGGTCTTGGATATCGCAATGTACAACTCCACTGTAGCCATCTGCATCCATTAGGTTCCAGGATATTCTAAGGTCTTCATCAACTGTTGAGATCCGTCTCATGACCACAACATAGTCGCCTTGATTGAGCGTCCTTTCTGTTCCGTCTGGTAGGGCCATCTTTATCTTTGATCCACGAACCTGGGCACGCATACGCTTTGCGCTGACGATGAGGACATGGCCTTTCTCAAGATCGGGTACATGACGATCAAACTCTATCCCGTCCCCTTCAAACAGCATTTCCAGGGGAACTTCTGCCAGGGAAAGAGGTTCGCTCTGGAGGTAAACAATTGCGTCACAAATAGAGAAGATATGAAGGTCCTTTTGGGTATCAGTTCTTATACGGGTTGTCTTTGATTGTACGGCAGGATCTGATCTGAACACTATGGAGGTCTCAATGACCCTGTATGTTCTTGCTCCTGCATGTGGATCAGAGAGAACAATCCAGCTGCTTTGAAGCAATCTGGGATAGATTCTATCCAAATCTACCAGCAATAATCCGTCAATAGAAGGCAATTTTAAGTGCTGATCACTATCCTCTAAGCTGTTTTTATGCTCAATTTCTTGAAGCTTTGCCCTCACGTCTGGGGAATTGCATCCAAAGAGACCTGTAGAATCCCTTAAAACAAAAACCTTAGGCTTCATTGTCTTTTTTAGAGGCTCGGTCCAAGCCACCCAAGTAGCGTCCTTTTCGGGATGGGGAATTGCATTATCCAGGATACGAATCTCCCAGGCATTGCTCTCTGGATCTCTCTCTCTCTCCTCATCTATCAAGAGAATGGTATCTCCAGGACTGAGACCGAAACCCATGCCCTTGATCAGCAGATTCCTCGTTCCCACAACTATATTCTGTGCTTGAGTCAACTTAGGACGGAGCAGGTTCCATTCTACGCGAGACTGGAAGGAATTGCGAGTCTCAAAGGTTTTCGGCTGATCACCAGGCATTGGTATGCTCTGAACTCTGGTGTTGGCCGGCACTTCTACTGTATGAGAGGGGGAAAGCGCATTGTCGACATTGAAGACCAGAAATGCACTCGCGGCCATTCCTGGCTTCACCTCGTATCCCAGAAATCGTGCCAATTCCAGGACAGAGAGCCTCTCAGTGGCAGTACGAAGAAATCCTTCATTGGCGATTCGCTCCTGATAGAAGGTGAGAACATCTGCAACCAGAGACCAAGCATCCAGTAAGGCCACTGCCGGATCTCCAGTTGATTGGGTATTAAGCGCCCTTAAAGGAGAATTTTTGATGCTTTCGCCAGGAGTCTTCTCTGAATAGAGCCCATTTAGCATACGGCGCATAAAGCCGGCGTGCGTATCCAGTCGATAGGAAATCTCTTTCAGGCCTGGCCTGTTATATCTGACAGGGCGAGATTCAACCCCTCTACATACATCATCATTACCCTGGTGATCTGTTGAAATTACCGTAACCCCCTTCCATGATGAAATCTATTCTTCCATTTTCAGGAAAGCTAGGATCGTTGTCCAGGCGGCAGATCTCAAGCCTGCCCGTCACGATCATACCCAATTCGATCTCATCTTGAGACGGCTTTCCGTATCTTTGGAACCGCAGAGGTTCAATAAGTTGGACGCCCGGCACGCTCATAGCCACATTTATTAGATGGCTAAGATACAAGGGTTGATGAAATGTAAAGTTGTCAGGGTGAAAGTATCCTCTTCTCCCTCCTGGAAGATCTACATTGCAAAAGACCTCCATCAGCCCTCGCTTAACATCATCAGCCAAATAATCTGGCCTCACACTTACGGCCAAGGTGAGATCTAGAGCCACAAAGACAGGGCCCATTATCTCTAGGTCGTGGCCAGCCATGCGAAAGGGCTCCAGAAACCCACGCAGCTCTTTCTCAAATCCGGCATCTATGGGGCGTCCTCCCTTTCGATCCGCAGCTATAAAAACAGTATGCCAGCTCCCTGTCCATTGCATGGTTGTCTGAGCGTTCATTATCTCCGGATGCAATAGTGCCATCCTGGTATAATCTTCCTCGGTAACGGCGCGCAATTGGCTGCGAAATAGAGTTGGCGCATGGAGACTTATTTGGGGAGTCGATTCGGCATTTCTTCCTCCACACGCAGGAAGAGGATTTCGTACCTTCAATATACTATTGTGTTCAAAGGAAGCACCTTCTAAGGGAACGATGTGAGTTAATGCCTCAATTCCTACATTTCCGTTGGAGCCACATCCAACTCTGTATGTTGCACTGAAGACCGCGCCGGCAGAAGGTCGTCTACCCTGCACATCATCACCAAAACGTAAATGAACGGTCCTATCATCATCCATCTCTGCCACGAAGTCCGGGGAGAAACGATCGCTATTCAATAGATCCATTCTCACGTTCCAAAGGTCTTCATCTCCATTTAGCTGAACTGCAGGACGGGCTTGGTATGATTTCTGGGAGATAACCGATGTCGCAGAAATCTTAATTGCCTTCTCATGGTCATACGGGGTGCAAAAGGTAAGATCTTTTTGTTTCAGCTTGGGGTAATATGCGCCATTGGCAGAAGCCACAGGAGGAATAAGCATCTCATTCTCTATTGTAAAACCATGATCTGCCAGGGCTACATTTCCTCGAGCACAGCTCATATCGGTTGAGATTTTTCCACCTATGCGAGAAGAAATGCAGAGTGAAAATGGTAACGTATCTTCAGAATGCCATTCAACCTCTACGATATTCTGTCCGGTGAGCGGATCTTTTTTGGGCTTGCCAGACAGGCGAAGGTGAGGATCCTCTGGATCAGCCTTAGCCTCTGGATCTACACGAATAAGGCGTACTGGATGTCGTTTTGATGGATCTGCATCATTTTCCAGTCCAGTGGCGACTCCTTTTAGCTCTTCAAAGATCAGGATATCCCCCGGCTTTAAGAGCAAAGGATTTTTAGGATTGCTGCAAAGTGTCGCGCTTTTAGATCCTCTGGGAAGGCAGCAGACCTGCTCGCTCCAGGTGTAGAAAGAAATGAGGTTATGTTGAGGATATAGGGTGAGATCATGCATGAGTTCGAAGACTTCCGGCTGATAGAGTGCCAACAAGTCGTAATATTTAGTGCACTCTATGACTGTTCTATCGTGGCAGCGAGTAAGTAGTCTTGTGCGCTGCATTTCTTTATCATCCTTTTTCTTCAACGATACAGGCGCGCCAAGGTCGTCCACCTCGAAGCAAACCCAAACCCTGGCGTTGCACCCCTCATCTATATTATAGTCGATGAGGCGGACGTGGCGACGAAGGGAGCACCGCTTGCGAGCGGTTCCTAAGTATGCTTCAGTGGCAACGGCATCTTGATAATAGCTAAGGTAATCCCCTACATAGGCCAGAAGTTCTATCAGAGCTATGCCTATATCAGATGGATTTCGTTCTTTCCAGTCGGGGATTGTTGTTGCGAGTCGATCAAGCATAAGTCGCAGGAAACTGGAATAATCTTTGGCCTGATATTCGATCTGCGGTTCCTCTGAACGTTCAGCGGAGAATAGATTCCTTGAGATGCTGTCCAAATCCTTGGAGCATTCCACCTTGAAGGAGAACTCCATACTCGAGAGATGGGGATCAAAGCCTTCAGGGACAGTCGGTTCAGATGGCAATTTGGCCAAACTTAACCTGTAGATGGAAAAATCACCAGGTGTACTCACCTTTAGGGTAGCGATATTTCCGTTGCTTTCGACAGATATGACGCTGATATCTTTAATCCTGACTCCGCCGGAGATCAGGAAATTACTATTATTCAGAGGTTCCGCATCGGCGGGGATGCCGCTATCTTGACCAGGAAGATTGTGAATGAAGTGCAATATCAGAGTATTCTGGTCAGAACCAACCTCCAGGTAATCGAAGCCGTTCAATAGCGTTCCTTCGATTCCTTTCTGGTCCCAGACTATGGCTTTTCGCCTGGATGTCCTGCAACGGTACTGCATTTCAAACCTCATATGAGAAACGGGCAACCCGACGCTCTTGGTTTCGCCGGTTAGTGTACTTTACCATAACAAAGAGGGTGGATTCATCGCTCTCCACTGATACTTCCTCCACTTGTATCAGTTCACCAAGCCAATGCTCCAAAGACCCTTGTACCAGGAATTGAGTTGACGAAGCAAGCTCTCTGCTAGTAGGGGTGAAAAGAAGTTGCATCAATCCGCTGCCAAAGTCCGGGCGATTGACCCTCTCCCCTGGCATCGTGAAAAGAACCTGCTGGATCAAGTGATTTATATGCTCATCCTCGGTTGCTGTAGCGGTTTTTCCCCTACGATCGATATGAAAAGGATAGGCTATCTCCATCTCAAATCCCCTTTGCTCTCATCTGGGTGACTATTACTGATGGTGGTCCTTGTGGAATCTGTTCGGGGCTCAGGCATAGCCCCATGCTGCTTTTTAGGAGCACGGGTTTGCCCATGACTTTAATTCGTGTCGAGGGAACTATCCATTGGACTTTAATGCAAGGCTGAGGCTTTCCTGGTGGTACCGTAAAAGCGCAGCCTGCAATTGTGTATATATCCCCCAAGACGGTCACGAACTGTCCGTTCGCCTTAACTCGGGTATTGGTGCTTATGATCGTAACCTGGCCTCCATGAGGGCACATCGCTGTGATACCCACGTGCTGGAGATACATCAGATTACCTCCAAGGCGCCATCGTTAATGGTTACTTTAGTAGGAGAGACTTTGATGTTGAAAGGTCCGCTTTTTATTTCGATATTGCCGCTCTTAATTGTGATCTTTGAACCCTCAATCTTCACATTCGAGTTGCTGTTGCTGATCTCGATGCCTCCTGAATTGAGACTCATCTTTAGGGGAGTCTGCCCCACTTCAAGGATGAACTCACCCTCATTGGGTTTGTCGTTGAGTGTCATGGTGATTTTCTCTGTCTTTAGAACTTTCATCCACTCTTCGGCAGGCTTCGCCGGCACATCGTCCTTAATCGTCCAAAAGCAGCCGCTCCAGATAGGATAATCCGGGTCTCCCCCCTCAAATTCCACCCAGACATTTCCTCCTTTTGGCGGTAGCATGAAGAAGCCTACGTTTCTCCCGGCATAAGGCACACATGGCATAGCCCAGCTATTCTTGCCTTCACCAAGAACTGTGGGCACGCTCACCTGAAGCCGACCCTGGCTCAGGGGATCGAGGTTGTTCTCTACCTTTCCACGATATTTTCCAAGAAATGAACGGCTCATCGGCTAAACCTCTCAGACTGTGGCGCCCATGCCTTCTCTGCCAAGAGTGAAGCGCTGCTTGTAGTATTCGCCCCTTCGAATGAGATGGGTCACGCTTTTTACATTCCAGAGGCCATCGTGTCTTTTTCCGGCACCTCTAACCTTTACCGGGCGATGAGGCCACAGAAGACCACCATAACGCACTGCATCAAGTTCTCCTTCCGCAATTGCAGCCTTACTTGAGGATGAGTCAGCCCTACCTTGAATGCGGCCTGCGGCCTGTGCAGTGTTCAGTCCCGGCTCGCGATGCTTGCGTTGTCTCACATAAGGCTGTTCTTTTGCTCCTTTCCTGGACGACGCCGGACTTTTAGTAGAAGAGCCCAAAGTGCTTACCTCATTGGAGCTTCTATCCTGCAAGCTTCCGGTCACGGCCGTCGGAGTTAGGCCGTCATATTGAAAGTTGATCCTTTCCGCGTTAGTGTAAGGACCCATATTCACGGACAGAGGCTCCTGAGGATGACCTTCCTGTTGTGGAGGTCCCCAATAGGCTGTATTCTGGCCTTTTGTCGGCCCTGGAGTTATGTAGAAGACGTATCCATAGCGTCCGGCCATTTCCTTCAGATACTCAAGATCGGAAAGCTGCTGCACAGGTGTTCTTTCATCAACATGAGGCACATCGATTACGGGAGGGTTGGAAACCTTGGGGACTAGGCCGAACTGCGAATAAGCTGATCCAGAAAGTATTCTCTTGGCTATGGCGGCTTCATCCATTCCCGAATGCTCAACCGACTTTTCCTCCAAATCCATCATTACGCCGACATCTTCCCCGGTGACCACTATGCCCGATTCCTCGCTCTGTTCATCGGGCAAAAGCTGGTGGCGTGTGATGATTCCATCCATGAGGATCTGAGGCGAGGACCTAATGGTCACTATCATTATCACTCGGTTAAAGGGTTTAAGTAGCTCGCTTTCCAGCAAGGGATAATCTTGCCGGCTTCCTGGACCGTATCGTCCACCCTGTAAAGTGATCTGGAAGCCGGAGCGGCCCTCCTCGCTGTGAGTGACCTCCACCTCCTGAACAGATTCGGCGAACATAAGGGGAACTGCTTCAGGAACGCTTTTTCCAATCCTGATCTCCAGTCGAATGCCCTGGGAAAACATGGTTTCTCAAGCCCCTGGAACCGGAACCCGCAAAATTCTGCCCAATTCTTCGCTAAGGTGGAGGGGATTCATGGCATCGTTGGCATCGCAGATGAGCCAGAAATGCTCTGGATCTCCCAAAATGCGATTTGCTATGAGATCAAGCCGATCTCCCTCTGCAACAGTGACCTCAACAAGGAGAGAAAGCTCATCTCCTTTGGGAAGAAAACGTCGGCGTTTGTACTGAATCCTCCTCCCATCCGGCGATATGTACTCATCGGTCTCTATATTGGCGTAACGGCTGCGGGAATCAAACATGGTTTTGCCTCATATTTCATATTCGTCTGGCTTTTTTGGCCATAGACTCTAAATTTTCATGATAGTTCATAAACTCATTAGAAACAGGATGGTTTTGGGGAACATCACTATAGCTCAGAACCTTCATGCCAATGGAGACTTTTGCCTGGATGGGATTTAGATCCAAATCATAGTTCTCCTCGTTGATAGTGAAATTGGTGAGCTTAACGGGTATGACTCGATTCTTTCCCCAGACCAGGAGAGTGCGAGGAGCCTCTGGTGGAACTATCTCAATATTTCCATCATTCAGCAATCTATTATTCTCTTTTATCCTTTCACTTGACGGATAGATGAGAACCTCCAGAGCGGCCAGCTGGGGATAGATCCCATATTCCGGATAATCCTCAGGCTGATCAACAGAGTCTATCTCAATTTCCATACTAATGGTCTCCTCAGGAGGGTTGCTCAGGCGCAAAGCATGGCTCTTATTGGCTCCAGAGCTTCCTTCCTGCATCCACCGAGGACTCAGCGTTCGAGTGAGACGTTCCGGATTGAACTGGAAGGCTATGCTGTAAAGGATCTTTGAGCCGTCCGGCTCTACGACGTCGATTCTTCCTTTTCGGAGTCTGGGGTTATTGGAGAAGCTTGACATATTTATTGCTCGTGAAATATGATGGTAACCGAATCATATCGTTTCGTCGTTTTAGATCAAAAAAGATAAGGAGTTCGTTCAAATCCAACTGCTGTGGCTGTGATTAACGATTTGATCTTCGGACGATTGTGCCCCAGCCTCACCACCGCAAACTAGTCTTTGCAGGTGCGAGCACTGCAAAATGCGAATCTCGTGTGTCTCTGCCCCGAGATTGTCCTCTTATCATCATTCGCTCATCCCGCCATACAGCACCCGGGCTACCTGTACACCAACCGATTCAGGGCTGGAGTTCGGCGCCACCTGGATGCTCTCGCCATTGATGCTGGCCACAGATCCTCCACTTTGCAGTGAGGCCGGAACCCCCCTTTCGGCAAAAATGCGCTCCAGCTCTCCTTGCATGGCTTTGGCGATGCGATCCTTATCGAATGCCGGAAAACCATGCAAGACCAGATCATCGATCTTCAGTTCCAGGTTCATGACCACCCTCCCATCTCGCTCTCAGTCAGTGGCCGCTCCATCTTGGCGTATTCAATCTGAGCTGCCCGGCGCAGATGCTCCATTCTCACAAACTCTCCTCCTTCGGCTGCCAGGAAGGCTCCGTAGAGAGCAATGTTGCGGATGTTGCCACCAGCCACATTAAGCCGGGCCAGTTTATCGAATTCGAGATCTTTTATGGGCGTGTTTTGTGGAAATATCCTCCTCCAGATCATCTCTCTCTCAGCAGAGCCAGGGAACGGGAAATGCATGATGAACCTGATCCTTCTCAGGAAGGCCTTGTCCAGGGCGCTCCTCATATTAGTAGTAAGGATGGCAAGGCCCCGGTAGGCTTCTATGCGCTGCAGCAGATAGCTGATCTCAATATTGGCATAGCGGTCGTGGCTGTCCTTGACCTCGCTTCGTTTTCCGAAGAGAGCGTCGGCTTCGTCGAATAATAGAATCGCTCCGCCATCCTCAGCGACATCAAATACCCTGCGAAGGTTTTTTTCCGTCTCACCGATGTACTTGCTCACCACCTGGCTGAGGTCGATGCGATAGAGGTCCAGCCGAAGGTCGTTAGCCAGCACCTCTGCAGCCATGGTCTTTCCTGTCCCGCTATCCCCGGCAAAAAGAGCGCTGATTCCGAGGCCTGACGAGCTCTTACTTGAGAATCCCCATTCTCCATATACTTTGGAGCGCTGCCTGACGTGTGCAGCTACCTCGTGCAGGATCTGAAGCTGCTTGGGAGGTAAAACCAGGTCGTGCCAGGTGGCAACGGGCCGGATGCGATGCGCCAGATCATCCATGCGGGGTCGTGCCTGGCGGCGACATGCCTCCCAGAGCAGAGAGACGGTCCTCTCGTTCATATTGGGATCAATAGAGCTTTCATCCCTATGATGGCTAAGCACTTCAGCACTCGCTCCTCTGATTCCCTCCAGACTCAGGTTGAACTGGGAGATTACCACCTTTAGCTGTCCATCCAGATCATCGGCTACAGCAGAGCCCAAATTTCTTCTCCACAGTTCTTCCTGCTCCTCTGTCTCGGGTCTCTTTATTTCAAAGCGGAGCGTATTTCTCTGGGATAAAGGCAGAGGTAAACGGCTGCTCACAAACAGAATGCCCTGTACCCTTTCCATGAATTGAATGGCTGAGAAGCCGATTTCACGGGTATCAAGATCATCGCAGTCTACTAGTAGGGCAGTAGGAAGGAGAATTGTCTCCCTCTCCCAGAGGCGTGTCAGACTTTCTCTCTCCACAGGATCTTTTGGAATTGCAGAGGAATGAATGACATATAACATCAAGCCCAGTTGGGAACATACCTCTCTGGCGATCGCCCTCTTTCCTTCAGCCTCAATTCCCCAGAGCTGGATAGCGGGCAAACCAGATGCTGATGCATGCTCAGAGAGCAGGTCCGTTATCGCTTTTACTAATTCCTGATGAGAGAGCGGCAGCTCGTACCGGCTCACAACCGGCTCTGCTATGCTCCTCAACCGCTCGTCTAACTGATACACCCCGAGCATCTGATGCATCACCCGTTCGTCTATGCGCAGAGGGCTGGAGGTCAAAGTATCTCCGGGTCCTAGCTCCACAAGGCGCCAGTAACGCAAGGGCGCTGATGGATTGAGGGCACTCCAATGAGGATCTTCCAGGACTGCAAGCGCCAGACTGAAGGTCGGCCTTGTCCTGCGGGGATCGCCAAAAAAAGATGCACAAAGCTGACCTATACTGAAATCCAGTTCCACACCTGCGCACAAAAGCAGGATATTCCTCTCGAATGCGCTGAGGCCGAAGGCATTGCATATCAGGTCGAGGGGGTATGATATAGACTCTTCGTCCGGTTCTTTTCTGAGATCCGCCTGGTCCTTATCTATCCATTCATCAGAGGAGTCAATCGAATCCTGATTCTCCTTCATTGTGGCCAACTTTCTGTTAATCCTGGCTTTAATGATCTCCAGGGTAGCTTCTAAATATCGCTTATTGGCATCCTCGTGAAAATTAGTATCCTGGGCCGTCAACTGGCAGACTCCTCCTCAAGGACCACAACCGGGCCAATATATTGATTATATGTGCGACTATTACGATCTATATGAATATGCTCAATCCCTTGAATCTCACATAGGAAATAGACCAAAAAATATATTAGGCTAATCTTTCAATATATTAGATGATGGCTAGCATCATTAAAGAAAGCATAATAAACATCGATCCAGATAAGATCAATTTCGATGACAAGGGATCGGTCAAAGAGCTAACCATTGCGCTACTAAACACTATCGAGCATCTCGTTCAGGAAAATGCTAGGCTTGGAGAGGAGAATCAACAGCTAAAGGATGAGATAGCACGATTGAAAGGCGAAAAAGGCAAACCCAAAATTAGGCCAAATGTTCCTGCCAGAGAATCATTCATCCCAAAGCCCAAATCCAAAGGATGGTCAAAAGGTTCCAAGAAAGATAAGATAAAGGCAGATCGACAAGTTACGATTCCAGTAAACTGCTCTCTGCCAGCAGACGCCCGTTTTGCCTGCTACCGGAAAGTGCTAATCCAAGACATATTACTGAAAACGGATAATGTCGAGTATCTGTTGGAGCGATATTATTCACCATCCCTAAATAAATATTACGATGCAAAGCTTCCGAATAGCGTCAGAGGATCGCAGTTCGGTGCCAACCTCAAATCGCTCATCGTCGTCCTATATTTTTCATGTCGAGTGACTGAGAACAAGATATGGCAACTGTGCAAAGACATAGGTATATCGATATCGGAGGGTCAAATCTCTAATATCATTACCAAGATTATGCATAAAGAACTAGCATCGGAGAAACGTGCAATATTTGAATCCGGAATGAATAACGCATCATTTGTTCAGACTGATGAGACTGGTGCAAGGCATCAAGGGAAGAACCACTACATGCATGTGATATGTAATCCCAGTTTCTCATGCTATTTCATAAAACCTGATAAAAAAAGAGAGACCATTAAAGGCATTTTCGGACTTGGAAAGGAGGATCGTCTCAAGATACCTCTAATAACTGATGACGCAAAACAATATTATAAATTATCAGAAATAGATTGTCTTTGTTGGATTCATGAAATTCGTCATTATATAAAGTTGAATCCTTACCTTGGATACCATAAGCAGATACTTGAATCATTTCTGGGTGATCTTTATAATCTTTACGGACTCATGCAACTTTATAAAATTAATCCTAGTGATGACATCAAGGCAGAAGTCAGATCGAAATTTGAAGAACTAATTTTCAAATCTTACGGTTATAGCGAGCTTGAGCAACGATTGGCAGTTACCTGGAAAAATCGAGATCGTTTGCTCCAATTTCTGGATCATCCCTGTATACCGCTGCACAACAATGAGTCCGAAATCGCGGTTCGCGAACCTGTCATTAAACGAAAGATCAGCTACGGAACAAGATCAGAGTTGGGAAAGTGTGCTTGGGAAAATGTACTATCGATCAAGGATACTTGCAGAAAACTCGATGTTAACTTCTTCCAATATATGCGGGATATTTATTCAAAATCGTTTGCCCTGCCCAGGCTGGCTGAGATATTGACTCCTGTTAAGTCAGCGTATTGAGCATGTTCATCTATATCTACCAGAAGTGGGCTTTCTGCACCATCAACTTGTATGCGAATCAAATATCTGCTGGGTTTTGCTCCCTTCAAAGACACATTGATCGATCTCGAGTCGCCCTTGAATGGTTTCGGATAGAATGAATAGGCTTCTGGAGAGCTGGAGATCTCATTCAGCATGAGAACCAGCCTCTGTCCCGCATGGACCGGTGGACTCAACTCCAGGCGCAGTTCAGCTGAAAGAAGAGATCCGGTTTTCCGGACGTTAGATATCTCTGTAGATGTGATGATTGGCCGAAGTACAAAAGCTTCCACATTCGACTCGTTTCCCATATGAGGCTCAGGCGGCGTGCCCAATAGCGCTTCATGAACAACCTGTATACCCTGAGGCCCTGCTCTTAAGGCTTTAATGGGAAAGGGCGGTGATGACAGAATGATCTCAATCTTTCCTTCTTCGACCCTTTGAGGTTCGACCTCAAAACCACCAATCCTCACGAGGACCCGATCTCCACGAAGGTGCTTGCCTAATATGATTAGCTTGTTGCCTGGCATGATCCGTTTATCATCCTGGATGAGTTTTCCAGAGGGTTCCTGGGATATGATTTTCTCGATTACCGGATGCTTTAGGGGTGATACGTACAAATTGCGGCTGCGAACAGGCAAAGCGCTTTGAGGCAACTCTTCACTGTCAATGAAAACCACGGATGCTTGATAGGCCATAGATAGATTATACGGTATCTGGAAGAGCCCTGACCAGAGATTGTAAAGCTCCTCAACCGATAAGGGTACCGGAGTGAATTTAACCTGCTCGACCTCATCAGCAAGATTAGAGAGGGATAAGTAGTCTACTGCTTTTATCGCGTTGATAATCTGTCGTCTGGTGAGCGCAGAATTAGAATGCATAGCACGCAAGACGCTTCCTAAAGCCTGCTGTGGCTCAAGACGCTTTTCGTCTCCATAAAAGGTCAGAAGGTAATACAAATCCACTGCCATTTTGGGACTTTGTATCACTGTACCATCATTTCTTCGGGTGGGAAGATCATTGTTGCGCCACGAGGCATTCGGAGTCACCTGGTAAAGATAAAGGTTCACTCCGATCTCGGGAAGGCCATCCGAAGAACAATCGCCCATGGGCCTGACTGCGGTGCACCTCGAGCCTCCGGAAGATCTCTGGCCACTGCTGCGTCCAGCATCTGCCTCAAGACCTCTGTGACAGTAGAGATAGCCAGAAAATTGCTCATAGACGTCCTTCGTTTCGCATCTTGAGATAGTCATCTAAAGAGAGCTTCTTGACTGATGAGAATGGTGATTCTACTACGATTGTTTTCTCCATCGGAGAAGAGCGAACATCGACTCTACCTATGGCAATGCTTATGCTCGGAGGCGCTTTATTAGTCGATGATTCTGTGTTGTCCTGTTCTCTCTGCAATACATTTCGCAAGAGCGATGTATTGATGGAGAAGGTTTCATGAGGTGCATGCTCCTGAGCAGGCCGAAATATTGGAGGATTTTGTTGATCTGGTCGTGTCTGATCCTTGCTCGAAATATCTAACTCATTCTGAAGCTTCATCTCATTTGAGTGAAAGTCAGCCGGAGATCGAATGCCCTTAACGGCAATATTTTTTCTGATTGAACTCCTGCCCGGATGACTCTCAGATAAAGATGGCTGAATGCGAGATGATACGAATGCAGCATTCTGTGGTATCTTATTTAAACTCGTTTGCTCTGGATGAGGCTCAATGCCGGCTTTATTATTGGGTTTAAGAATCTTTGTTTCGGTTCCTTGATCATCTGATGCCATTGATGCCCGAAGCAGATGACTCGTTCGTTTCATTTCGGGATAATTTGTCTCTCTTGGTTGGATTCTAGTTGAACCATCTTTTTTTAGCTCGAAAAGAGGTATTTTAGTCGGATGCAATGGAAATATCTCGTCTTGCTGATCTCTATTGGCGACAAGGGGTTCTTGAAGCCTTAAGGACTTCGTCTCCTTTCCATAGCTAGAGAACCTTTCGATATCGATTTGTCCTTGATCTGATGAAACGAATGCCGGAGGAGTTATTGGCCCTGGCTGCCCTTCTAGACAGGCCTTCGTCACCTTGGATGCTCCATCATCGCTTGGATCTCGGAAAGACTCTTCTTTCTTCTCTTGCCCCAACAATGGCTTAACCACTATTGAAGTCGCAAGAACTGGTTTGGCTTCTCGGTGTCCAGAGTCTTGTTCCCAGCACCCAGGCATATCCGATTGATCTTCGGCCTTACTCAGCATAGAATTGAGGATTATTCTATTAACTGGCACTGGAGCAATTCTATTGGAGCCTCATTTCCTGCTGTAACCTTGTTGTCGATCCCTGGATCAAGGACCTTTTCCGTCGATATCTCTGGATTTCTATTGAGAAATGGATTCATAGGATCAGAATCTTCTTCTATTGCGTTCTTTTCTGAAACCTTTGTGTCATCTGCATGAGGTGATATAGAAGGCCTGCATAATGATTGTCTTTCGTCTTGTTGATCCACTTCATTGGCGATGGATTGTTCCCTAATACTCACCAATGGTGGCTCTTCTTCAGCGGCAGAGAATATTTTTTCATCGATCTGCCCGTGATCCGATGAAATGAAAGTGAGAGTAATTGACCCAGGCTGTTCTTCTGATTGACCCTTTGTCACCTTAAATGGTTTATCATCGCTTATCTCTGAGAAGGGGTTCTCACTCATTCCTTGCCTCAACGGCGGCTCAGACGCTATCGGAGTCGTCAGAATGGGTTTGGTTGTGTGATGTTCGGAATTTTGCTCCTGGAGCTCAGGAATATTCGATTGATTTTCGGGCCGATTCGTCTCTAAACTTAAGGTTTCTTCCTTATGCGAGGTAGTTGCCATTTCATCAGAAGTAGGATCTGTTATGCGCTTTTCTACAATTGCGCAAAGATTTTTTTTAGGATCACTCAAACTATCCTTCTGAGGGGTTCCCTTGCCGTTATCCTGGTTCTCCAAGGCATCGATACTGGCAGTTTTTGTTGCCAAAGGCTTACTTGCCAATGGGAGAATGGAGCGGTACTGTCTTTGCCCAGGATCCGTGCTTTCATTTACGAAGGCAGATGCTATCGCATTTGGGATGATAGACGAATATTCAGGAGGGATTCGTTGCAGTCCATAGTCTTCGGACCCTTGTGCAGCCGATTGTAGTTTCTTGTGGACTTCTTTGCTTACGCCCTGACGTATTTGAATCGAAAATTCGGCTTCGTTCGATGCAATTGATATCTTCTGGTCATTATTATCTGTATTGATGACCTGTCTCATCGAATCTCCAGGAAGTGACGCTGAAGCGGGAGAAGGTTTAGCGCCAGCACCATCCCTTATCGCATCTTTTTCGAGGATGTGAGTGCCCATATCAAAAAGCTTCATTGCGGGAGAATTTATAAGATATCTATCATTTTGCAGATTCTCATTGGCGTCTGATGATTTCAATAATAATCTTTCAGATATATTTTCCTTTTTTGCATCAAGAGCTCTTTCAATGATTTTGCCGTCATCAGAAGAGATCGAAGTCGAGTGGTCTTCCTTTGACCTCTCCCTGTAATGATTTCCTTTAATTTTAGAAATTTTTTCACTGCCAGGATTTATGGAAAATCTTTCATCGCTTGTCCGTATCGATGGTTGTTTATCTGCTGCCGAGAGCCTAGGAGATGGCTTGGATAAATTAGAATCGGAGTTCTTGTTCTGGAACTCAGACTTTTTGGATTGAGGTTCTGACTGATTTACTGTTGGGTCATAAGTTGGCTCATCCAGTAATTCAGGTAATTTCTCTTCAATAGGTGAATCACTGAGAGCCTCTTTCGCAACTGCTCCAAGCTTTTCTCTCGAATCAATAATGGATTTTGTCGAGAGGGTTTGTACCTCGTTTTCCTGGCTTTCCTTTCCATCTTCTATTGTTGAACAGGCAGTCACAGGCATATGTGTCAAGGGCGGATTTGGAGAAGCCGGTCTTGGTGCATCTACTATGGGTGCATCTACCATGTTATCTGCTATTTTGGCTCTAGGGTTCTCGCTATGTCTCAAAGAATTCGGAGAATCCATATCAGAGGCAGCAAAAAACTCTGTCGGCGATTTATTCAAGCTTGAAGATTGCAGCAACTCCATGTCAAATGCATCATTGGCATCAATTGAAGACGGTTCATAAATTGATCCCAAGCGCGGCAATACCACTTCCATCAGCCTCAGACTCCTAGCCGCCAAACGGATCAGATAGTCGCTCATCTGCCAATCATCTCTAGATAGATGCGCCGCCGCCAGGGGCTCATCTCCAAGATATCATCTTCACTCCATCCGTAATCCGTAGCCAGTACATGAACATCCTGGAGAAGGCTTTTTGCCCAATGGTCAATTTCCTTCCAAAAGAAAGAGGTAATATCGAAGGCCATCAGCCATCTATGAGAACACTTGGAACAGATTAGCTCCAATTGAACATCTGCCTGGGAATCGATCCTCTCCATCCGTGTCACAACGGCATCCAATACCTCGCGCGGTAACTTTTCCCGGGAAAGATCATGTCCTTGATGATTTGCGAGAAGGATACACCGACTCAGCAAAATATCTCTGGCCTTCTCTGAATCTGAGCATTTGGAGATTGAAACGAGGTCTATGCTGTTAGGAAGTCGAAACTGTAGCTCATAACCATTGAAGCTGAAGATCTCTATCTCATTTCTCTCAACCTCTCTGGGATCCATAATGTCCCTTGTGCTGAACATTAGCTCCATGTTTTCTCCGCAAGCAGAGCATGTGGCTAAACCCGTCATCTGTGAGCCGAAGGTAAGTTCCCGCAGCTTTAGCAGGCAGGAGTCTCTCTCCCCTATGGTAAGCCTTGCTAGCTGTTCTTGTGATACATTCGGGCATAGAGCAGCCAGCATTGCTAAACCATGGTAAACAGGCTGTCGACCCGTTCCTTTCTCCCAAATATCAAGCAGCTCGGGTACGGTGAGGGAGCGCATGCTTCAGTTCAGGGTTCTGGCTCATTGAAGCTTTCTTCTGAGGGTTCCGCGACTTCGTAGTCTCTCTCCCAGCCCTCATTTTCCAGCTTTATAGACTGAATAGCAATCTCATTGCTCTTGGCATCCAGGTCAGGAAGAGCTTTGAACTCTGAAACCCAGCATCGAAATACTTTATAGGCGATTGCCAGTTGTCCCGCCTCATTGTATACCTCAATTATGAGATCCTTCCGGAAGTCCTTTAAGGAGACTTCAGATCCAAGACCTGAACCATAATTCCAGACCTTGTTTGCCCATATTTCGAAGTCCTTATCGTGCGTTACCCCTCTCTCCATCGTGATGGCCTCGTACTTGGTTTGGCCAGGGGATTTGCGGGATGTGCTGGGGTCACCTCCCTCGCGGTGCTCAACAACTTGGGTACTTCGGCTGAGGGCGCCGACCTTGCTTATCCCAGCTACAAATTTCCCATCCCACTTGACTCTGAATTTATAATTTTTGTAAGGGTCGAAGCGGTGAGAGTTGACAGTAAATTGTGCCATGATTATCTACCTCCTATGTCTGGATCTGTCCCGTCATCTGTTGGAGTTTAATCACTACAAACTCAGCTGGTTTGAGGGGCGCAAATCCCACGACTATATTCACGATTCCTTTATTCCTATCATCCTGGGTTGTTGTTTCCCTATCACATTTGACAAAGTATGCTTCTTTAGGATTAGTGCCTTGGAAGGCACCCTGACGGAAGAGGCCTTGCATGAAGGCGCCTACATTAAGGCGAATCTGTGACCATAAAGGCTCATCATTTGGCTCAAATACAACCCATTGAGTTCCTCTGTATAGGGATTCCTCTATGTAAAGAGCTAGACGGCGAACTGGGATGTACTTGTATTCGTCTGAAAGCTGGTCTGCACCTCGTAGGGTCCTTGCGCCCCAGATCACCCGACCCGAAACTGGGAACGAACGGAGACAATTGATGCCCATTGGGTTCAGCATCCCATTTTCTGCATCGGTCAGATTGGCCTGCAGACCTTCAACGCCATTCAGGCTGGCATCAAGCCCCGCAGGAGCCTTCCAAATCCCTCGAGTGCGATCGGTGCGGGAAATGACGCCCGCAACAATTCCGCAAGGGACGAAAACATCCATCTGTCTCGAACGTAATGGATCTCTCTGAAGTACCCGCGGGAAATAGATGGCCGCATTCCTGGCTGTATCTCCTGAGAGTCCCAAATCAGCAAATCCGCTCTTGGCTTTTGCCGCTGCCGTTTCCTTTATCACTCCCCACTCTGCAGGAGGATCTACGATGAGCATGGCTCGTCGCTTGCTACAATATGCCATAGCTGCTTGATAGACTTCATTTGGCGTGTTTCCGTCACGCTTATCCGGCGGGATGCAGAGCATATTAAAGGTTTCAGCCTTTTCAAGGGCATACAACCCCCCCTTGTCGGCTTCGTTTGCGATGTAATCCTCAGCAGCTAGTGGTCCGCTATCCTCGCCATTTTCCAGGACCTTTCCTTCCAATATATCTTGGGGTGGATTTTCAGGTAATTTACCTTTTTCTTGTACGCGAATTAGTTGAGATTCTTCTTCAAGAACTCTATCGACGCGACGGGGTCCTTCTGCTACGGAGATATTCCGGATCCTCTCCTTCTGAACTCCCTGCTCAAAGATAGTCAAATTAAAGAGTTGGTCTTTGTCTTTGAGACCATATTTTTTGGCCGCATCGTCATCGATGCCTTCTCTATCAACTTTTATCGATAGATTGTTCCCCCAACTGCCAGGCGTGGCAGCCTTGATAAGAAGCTGATCTGCACTCATGACTTCACTCACCGGTTCAATTTGTTTGCTCTTTTTCTTTGCCGCTACGCTCTGTTTTGCCTCTACATTTTTTTCGCGCTCTTTTATATTCTCATCATTTGCTGGTAATAAATCAGCTCTTTTTTCTTGTGGTTTGCTGACTTCAATATCATTACCAGTCTTGGTCTTAATCTCCTCACCAATAATGCCATCAGCAGGGACTTCTTCATCCGACATTTCTCTTCCTCATTTTGCATTCAAAGCGCAATTTTGGCCTCTTTGTTCTTTTCCTTGAAGAGTCGGATTACTATTACCTGGCTGCCACCATTTAGATAAAAATCCCTTATGGCATAGCTCATTGGGAAATCAACACTCAGTCCTCCAAAAATACGCTCGAAGTCGCCAAAGCTATTTATAATAATTGGCTCATTTACTTCGCCTTTCGGAGTTCTGCCAATAAAAGCTACAGTGGAAGTTGCCACTCCCATAATGGTTCGAACACCGCTGGGAATCTCTTCAACATAAACTCCAGGATAGGTTAATAATGCTGGCATTTTCGCACCTTCTCGTACAATTCTTCTAACATGCGGTCCAAACTCAAAAATGGCAAAAAGTCTGAATTTCAATGCCATTCAAATTGCATAGTCAATTCATAGGATTGGGATGGCGGATTATTATCATACCAATTAATATCCATTTATGCAAATATTTTTCATTCACCTCCTTATATCCAAAATTATATTGAAATATGATTGTCATATTGAAGACTTTTGCAGTATTTTACATAATAAAATAATATTTATATCAATATATCTATAAAATTAGGTACTGACAGGTAGTCAGGTTGTATATTTATGAATTCTTCGGGGATTCATATTTACTTACTATCAGGGCGATTTTCCAAGAGCATTGCCCACATTCATGCTCGTTTCTTCCGGCTATCACCATCATTTTTAAACGAATCTCTTGGGCTGTAATAACGATACAGGTTCTTCGCAATTTCATATGGGGAGCAATCGAATTGGACTATTCCTGTCCTAAGATTAATGGTACTAATGAAATTCTTTGTTGACAAGAAGCTAGTTATCCCATTTCAGTGTTGCTCTATGGGTTTAAGCGGTCCAATATCGAGCATCTTACCTTCAGCAACCTTCAATGATCTTATGACTTTCATACATTGCATGATAGGCAGCAAACGATTCCTCAGATAACCTGGAGAAAACGACATGCTATTCAGAAGGAGTTTCATCGCCCAGGTGCTCGCTCCAGGAATGCAATTACTTGAATAACTCGACATACCGATATGATTAATAGTAGTATTTATCTGTTTTGATCTGTTATTAAAACGTGAATATGTATAATTTTTAGTATTAATAATTCGTACTAATCTATCTTCATGACTCTTACCGATCGATTTAAAGCAGTCAGAGAATATGCATACTACCGTGAAGATAGTATATAGCAGAGCATTCAGGGAAAGGTATTCAACAAATCCTGTAGAGGATCCAGATAGGGTTGCACTTCCTGCTCAGGTGCTATTAGATGAGGTTACGAATTTGTTGAGCCCTTCCGCCAGTCTGCAGGATATCGTCAGAGTACACGGGCTGGGGCATATCAAAGATGTGAAAAATCCAGGGGCCTGTACGATGCCGCCGCCTTCGCTGCCGGAGGAGCCATCACCGCTGCTGAGCTGGCCCTGCTGGGAGAGCCAGCCTTCGCACTCGTTCGCCCGCCCGGGCACCACGCTTCAGCCAACCGGGCCTGGGGGATGTGCTACTTCAACAATATGGCCATAGCCGTGCAGAAGATCAGGCCAAAGGCAAAGCGGGTCCTGATCATTGACATCGACCTTCATTATGGAGACGGCACGGCGACCATCTTTCGAGGAGACCCGGATGTTAAGATCGTCAATCCCTGGTCGGTTGATGAGAACTTCGAGTACCTTGACATGGATGAGAGCCGCTACCTTATGCAGGTGAAGGAAGCATTACAGGGATTTGATTTCGATATTGTGGGCGTCTCGGCGGGTTTTGACACTTACCTGGAGGACTGGGGAAAGCTGCTGAAGATGGAGGATTACCAGAAGATCGGCAAAGCCATCCGGGAAGGGTCAGAGAGATGTGGTGGACGGAGATTTGCCGTGCTGGAGGGCGGATATCACCCGGATTTGAGGTACTGCATAAAGAGCTTTATCGAAGGCTTCAAGTGAACTACAAAAGTGCCAGGCTGCGAATTCTTAATTCTTGCGCCTGCAGCAAGACGGAGTCTGCTGCATTCGCTTTCTTTATATTGGTATTTCTGGGGCCTCTATTTTCGCAGAACTTTCTTTTGGACTGCTGTCCCTAAGCTACCCCGAATCTCAGGACATTCCCAAGCGTTCTTTTATGGCCTTGACATCTGCCTGCACCTGCTTGAAATTGGATGCATAGCCTGGCTGGATGTCTTCTCTGATGCCTTTGACATCTTCTTTGATTACGTCGGTATTCTTCTGCACGGCCAAAAGGATTGGAATCGCCTTGTTCATCTGAGATGCCGTATTTATCGATGCAAATTGCCACAACGGCATGACATCGCCTGCATAATCTTCGGATCTCACACTATCCACCGTGGCGAGCGGGGGTCTCTCCTTCATGGCAGAGTTATAGAACTTCGTGGTTCTCTGCTCATCGCCTTCGATCAGGGCTATAACTGTCTGTTGTCCCTCTTCATCGTCATTATAGACCTCAAAGCCTCTGAGTGCCAGGCGCATGGCTAACTCAGTGAGGCAGGGTCTATAGCCTACATTATGCACGTTGGGACCTGTAATCTTGATTTTAAGCTTCATGGCTGTCTATGATAGGTCTGTAAAACTATTTGGTTGTTTCCTTAATCTCGCCCTTATCCGGATACTGCTCATAGATGAATATTGAACCGTTAAATTCTATCACTATTACTTTACAGTTATATTTTTATTTAGATTTTTATAATAGATTGATGTAGCTATGGCTATGATATTCCTATTATCGTTATTGCTTGAATCAAATCCCTGAACATCATAACGATATAGGTCTCAGGACATTCCCAAGCGTTCTTTTATGGCCTTGACATCTGCCTGCACCTGCCTGAAATTGGATGCATAGCCTGGCTGGATGTCTTCTCTCAAACCCTTGATATCTTCGTGGATCTGGGGTATTACATCGGTGTTCTTCTTCACTGCTTTCAGATCACCTTTCATCTCTTTCATGTCGCCCTTTATCTCTTTCAGATCATCCCTCATATCCAGCAGAAGCGGTATAGCCTTATCCATTTGAACGAAAGAGCAAAACATGGCGACTTCACTGGTTCGTCCAACCTCACCGTCGTAATCCTCGAAAGTTACTTTGGACACTTCAGCCAATTCCGGTTTGTTCTTCTCGACTGATTGCCGGAAGGCTGCAATCCTTTCTTCATCTCCTCTCACCAGGACGATTACCTCTTGTTGTCCGTTCTCTTCCCAGTTGTAGGTGGTCAATCCTGGCAGACCAAGGTTCATAGCGTGTTTCATCAGAAATACACGATAGCCCACGTCATGTACCTTGTTACCTGTAATCTTGATTTTTAACTTCATGCCTGTCTATGAATATGTTCGTTGGGCTATTTGTCTGTTTCCGTTTCCTGTTTAGATTTGTTTTCGTAAACTTGCCCTAGGACGCCTGGAGTTTCATAGGGTATCTAATATCGAATCAATCTCATCAATTACGTGGTCCCTTGTCATCGTTGGATTTTCAACGGACTTTATAAGCAACATAAGTATAGCTTCTCTTGCGATTCTTTTTCTCTTTACAATGTCGAAATCAGCAACTATTACCGTATCGTCATCCATGCCGGACCATCTCCCGTTTTCAATACTTGCATTCTGGATCTTGCCCTATGACATTTTGGCTAATCTTTTTTGCGGTCCAATCTTTACGTCTCAATTCTTGCTTTCCTGGAACTTGCCCCTGGAACTATAGAGTTTTCTTTTGCAGGCTCACTGCGCTGGGGCACCGCGCGCGGTGGAACGCGCGGGTGAAAGCGGGGCGCCCTCAACGTCGGGCAGGCTTGGCGAAAATGATAGAGAAGACCAACTTAGAGAATTGTTTGTCAAACTCAGGAACCTGTGGTAAATATAGTTCATAATAAAAGAGTGGCTACAGGTCTCCAAGAGAGTTCAGGAACTCATCTTTGTTTTTGTAGGTCTTCCCCTTACCAGCCTTAAACTCCTTTATGCCTCTTAAAACCCCTGATGCAAACTCATTGGCTTGAAGTTCTTCCAGGCCTGATTCGTCCTTCATTGGAACTGGCTGAACTACCGTCTTCATCATGTTACATGTAAGTGGAGAATATTTAAATCCCTTATCTGGTGGACGCTTAAATCTAAACCACCAATTAATATCGGAAAATCTCGGGTAAGTGTTTCAATCTTGTCTTTGTGTAACTTGTCCTCAGATAATTGCTTTTTGCTTGCGGCTCACTACTTTGAGGGAACCGCCGCGGGTGTCGGGCGCGGGCAACAGGGGCGCCCTCAACGCCGGGCAGGCTTGGTGAAAACGATAGAGAAGGTTCGGGTTTTGATCCCTGCTTTTGTAAGCTGGCTCGTGGGCTTCCTCGGCCATCGGCCTATCAAAGCGGTCCGATGAATCTCAATCCTTGTTTTCATGGAACTTGCTCTTGAATGGAGACGCGGCAAAATCTGCCTCCGTGGGCTATGAGTTTCAATCCTTGTTTTCGTGGAACTTGCTCTTGAATCTGGCGGGCATAGTCCGCTATGGATCGAGCGGCGCGTTTCCCATGGAAAACCACATAAAACCGAAAACGAGAGGCGATTATTCACCTCCCTGAGATGACCTTTTCTGGTCAAGCTTGTTCACAGAAATATTTCCAAGCGCCCGCATGAGAACTTTCTTCCGGTTACTATCGCTCAATCCATAGAAGGCATCCACAATTGCAGCGACCTTATCAGTCAAATGCTCCTCTTGAAAAGAAGGTTCTTGGCAGGACTTATCCTCACTCGATCTCTTCTTCTTGCATTCATCTTCTTGATACAACTCCTGGTTGATCAGAAGATGATAAATGAGACAGATGAGTTTCCTGGCCACGGCGATAATCGCTACATTGTGTTCCTTCTTTTTTATCAATCTCTGGAAGAATCTGGACAACATGGTGTTTTTCATATTTGATATGGTCTGCGCAGCCTGGACAAGCACAACTCTGATGTGCTTAGAACCGCGCTTTGTGATTCCACATTTTTTCTTTTTGCCTGCAGATTCATTTTCTCCAGGATTGAGGCCACACCATTTTGCGAGCTGGTCCGGAGTCTGAAAATCACGGTAATTTCCAATCTCTGACAATATGACCGATGTTGATATGAATCCAATTCCAGGAATCGACATAACTATGGCCAGATCTTTGCTCTTTTGCTGAACCTTTTTCAGGACCTCAAGGCTTAGCTTCTCCATTTTGGATTCGAGATTGTCAAGGAATTCCAGCGCATCTCTTACGAGCATTCTGTTTGTATCATTCAGACCATTTTCAAGTGCTGCTCTGATCAGGTCCTGCTTTTTCCTTATCTTTCCGGAGGGTATGCCTTTCAAGATCTCTTCGATACACTTCCCTTCAGCCAGACCGTTCAGGATATACCTGCCGGACTTGCAGAATATGTCGTCCATGGTAGAACTGAGTTTAATGCCGCTTGATGAAAGATATTTATGTATCCGATTCCGGAACTGAGTTTGTGTCTTGACATATCCAGACCTGGCTCGCGTCATCATCCTAAGGTCTCGGTCCTCTTCGGTAAATACGCGAGACCTTTTGATTTGACCGTTCAAGCAAAGGGTTGCGATCCGTTTTGAGTCTTTAGAGTCGGATTTGTCATTTGGAATAGTTTTTATCTGCAACGGATTGGCTACGATTGTGTCTATGGTTTGGCTCAAGGCATCATAAATCGGAATCCAATAGACTCCTGTAGCTTCAAATGCCACCTGTTCGCATTTGTTGGCAACAAGCCAGTTCCGGAATCTCTTAAGCTCAGATTTTGTTGTCCCAAAATTCTCTTGAATTGGCAGCACGTCATCGCCAGTTATCGTGGCAACGATCAGATCTTTATGGACATCTGCACCGCAAACTCTTTCTTTTCGTTTCTTCATGTACGTCTCTGCCTGATATGGGCAGATGATCTTTCCCTGAGATGGGATAATTTCCCATACGCGTTCCACGACGCAGTCCCGTATTCGGGGGATCTTGGCTGGTTTCAATCACGGGATCAAGTGTCCCATAAACTTGTCAGCCTTCACTGCCCATATCAGACTTAACGTGACCGGGACTAAAATATGTGGTTTTCCATCCGTCACGTGTGAGCCCCTGCCTGGGCTCATGGGCGTTTCAATCCCTATCGGGTTTTCTGGTTCGCTGCAACAGTCAATTGTTGCGTATCAGTTAATTAACAGTGACGTTTCAATCCCTATCGGGTTTTCTGGTTCGCTGCAACTCGGTTCATTCGCTTTATTCGCCTCTCGCACAACCTGTTTCAATCCCTATCGGGTTTTCTGGTTCGCTGCAACATGTGAACAACCCCCTTGGAATGCCCCCTATTCTGTTTCAATCCCTATCGGGTTTTCTGGTTCGCTGCAACCCAAAAGCTTAAATTTCTGTAGACCAATTTCGAAAGGTTTCAATCCCTATCGGGTTTTCTGGTTCGCTGCAACATTGATTTTACGGTCGGAAGAAATTCCGCGAACGGGTTTCAATCCCTATCGGGTTTTCTGGTTCGCTGCAACTTCGGGGCTATGCAGAAGTTCGAGCGCCGGGCCAAGGTTTCAATCCCTATCGGGTTTTCTGGTTCGCTGCAACCAAAGGTCCGGGCACTCAGAGCGATCCTGGATACCAAGTTTCAATCCCTATCGGGTTTTCTGGTTCGCTGCAACAAAGAGCAGATCGATAAGCAGGTCGAGCAGCAACTGGTTTCAATCCCTATCGGGTTTTCTGGTTCGCTGCAACGGTGGTTTCGGCACTGAAAAAGCCGGAATTCAATAGTTTCAATCCCTATCGGGTTTTCTGGTTCGCTGCAACAATGACAGAAGATGAAATTAAAACCAAGCTGGAGCAGTTTCAATCCCTATCGGGTTTTCTGGTTCGCTGCAACCCTTCCAATCTTGCATATCATCTTCATTGCCCATGCAGTTTCAATCCCTATCGGGTTTTCTGGTTCGCTGCAACCCTGCAAGTGGAGTTGGTAACTGCCAGCACCGACAAGTTTCAATCCCTATCGGGTTTTCTGGTTCGCTGCAACTATTTGTAGCCGCACCATACTCTCCTGCATCTTTCTTGTTTCAATCCCTATCGGGTTTTCTGGTTCGCTGCAACATCCGATGATCCAGGATTGCCTCCATGGTGTGGATCATAGTTTCAATCCCTATCGGGTTTTCTGGTTCGCTGCAACGATTTCGCGACGGTCACCTGAGAAGGACCGCTTCCGAGTTTCAATCCCTATCGGGTTTTCTGGTTCGCTGCAACCTCAAAAGGGATGATTTGAAATGAAGACGACCCAAAGTTTCAATCCCTATCGGGTTTTCTGGTTCGCTGCAACGCCGCCAAGACCGCCGCAGATGCAGCCGCCGAAGAGTTTCAATCCCTATCGGGTTTTCTGGTTCGCTGCAACCAGCCAATGAACGGCTTCACCAAAGCCTCGGAGATAGGTTTCAATCCCTATCGGGTTTTCTGGTTCGCTGCAACTTTGTGATCTCTGCATCTGCTCTCCACCTTCTCGGATGGTTTCAATCCCTATCGGGTTTTCTGGTTCGCTGCAACATCCCGACAGGTCCGAGAGCTGACGCTAGGGAGGTTGCGTTTCAATCCCTATCGGGTTTTCTGGTTCGCTGCAACGGCTCTGCACGTTATCGAGAGCTATCGTATTGGATCTGTTTCAATCCCTATCGGGTTTTCTGGTTCGCTGCAACATTTTGCATGAGTTTCGGCTTGCGCGAGTGCTGACCAGTTTCAATCCCTATCGGGTTTTCTGGTTCGCTGCAACTTTGATTATCGGCCTTTCCGCCCCGTGGCATCAAGAGTTTCAATCCCTATCGGGTTTTCTGGTTCGCTGCAACGCTACATAGACTGGGGCATGGCCACGTATGCGGGCGAAGTTTCAATCCCTATCGGGTTTTCTGGTTCGCTGCAACTGCAGCCTCTCTCGCGGCAATCTCGGAGATGAACGGTTTCAATCCCTATCGGGTTTTCTGGTTCGCTGCAACCTCAAAAGCCTCATAGAGCTTGAGCCCGGAATTATAGTTTCAATCCCTATCGGGTTTTCTGGTTCGCTGCAACGATGCGTGCTTGCGCAATCGTCTCAAAGGATAAGCAGGTTTCAATCCCTATCGGGTTTTCTGGTTCGCTGCAACGGCAGGCGACAGAACCGCTTTTGCTGGAGATTGAAGTTTCAATCCCTATCGGGTTTTCTGGTTCGCTGCAACACTTCCTGGATGTGATCGCTGCAGCACCGGAGATCCGGTTTCAATCCCTATCGGGTTTTCTGGTTCGCTGCAACAGTGATATAAGACAACAGGCCAACGTCTATTCCTAGGTTTCAATCCCTATCGGGTTTTCTGGTTCGCTGCAACGGCACCCCTGGAATGGCCCTTCTGGGCTATAATCCTTTCTAAAAGCCGGAAAAATGGGCCTCCAGGAATGAACCTCTTCCGTACCAGGCCTTAATAAAGATCCAAGAAAAACTAGATCACGTTCGACTTCTTCTCAGGCGTCTTCAGTCCAAGATCGGTTATGGCACCCACACACCGCTCACATAGTTCGTAGATGCGCACCTTGTCCCCTGAATCGATCTCTGCCTTTATCTCATCTTCCATCTGCAGGCGTTGAATATCGCTGATCTCCAGCTCAAAGACGCTGTACTGCTTCCAGGCTCCGTAACTCTCCAGGATCTTGAAGACCCGTGTGCGAGTACGATTATCACTGATGTCGTATGTGATTGCCAGCCTCATTTTCGAAACTCCAGTGGATAGTATTCCTTCAGCTCTCCAGTTATCGCTTTTCTGAGCAAAATGGCCTGTAACCGCACAGCCTTGCGGCGCGACACGATATAATCGAATCTGGGATGAGTGAACTCCTCCTGCATGTAGTCGTCGAACTTCTCCAGGTAGATCTTGAAGGCATAATCCTTGAGGTGATTGTCGGCCTGGAAGTCCTCGTGCTTCAGCATGGTCTTGTTGATCAGCCGCAGGGCAAAGGCATCGCAGAATATGGGCCGGAACTCCTCTTGCAGGTCGAGCGCGAGCGCGGGTCGCCCGTGCCTGTCCGCGTGCAGGATTCCCAGGAACGGGTCCAGATTATACTGGCGCAGAGCACTGAGGACCTCATTCTTCATCATGCTGTAGGTCAAGGAGAGCAGCGCGTTGATGTGATCCTCCGGAGGCCTCCGGGTGCGACGCTCAAAGGTCCAGCCGTCTGCCAGGCAGCCATTGAGCAGGCCGAAATAGATCTCTGCCGCCTCTCCCTCTATTCCCCGCAGCCCGTCCAGATCCCGGGGCCTGGCGGTCTCCGCTTCCAGTGCCGCCAGCTTTCCTGTATCGCTAACGTCTTTGCGGTTGAGAAGGGTGCGTGAGTTCCTGATCTTTCCCCGGATGATCTGTTTTGCGATTCTGAGGCTCTCTTTCTCAGAAAGGGCATACTGGCAGCGGCGCACCTCCGCAATGGTGTTTCGCTCCGGCACGAAGCTCCCTCGATAGCGGCCGTTCTGGGTGAAGTAGTTGAGAACTATGCCGTGCTCGTTGGCCCTCGCCACAAAAGGCGTGGTGAAGTTGATGTTGCCGAAGATGTTTATGGTGTCCACCTGGCCCATGGGAAAGGAGGCGATCTCGCCCTCGTCCTTCATGTAAACCGTGATCCTGCCCCCGTCCACGCCCACCTGGCTGCCCTGCTTGGTTACATAAACCACGCTGTCGTCGAATATGCCTTCACTGGCTTTGCTCATGTAACTCGCTTCTCCTTTGCTCTCTCTCCTTCCAGCATTTTCGTCTCCTCGGGCAGACAGTACTGCACTGTGCTGCACTTCTCGCACTTCTTGGGGTTATCGGCAAAGTCCGGGATCTTGTTGAGACTCATCTCCCGGATGGCCCGGACCACCTGCAACACTTTATCTCTGTGCCAGTCGGTAATAGTAATCGCATAGCGCTCGTTGGTGCCGAAGAGGTAGAGGTAGCCCATGCGCACGGGCTCGCCCAGGTAGTCCTCCAGGAGCATGCAGTAGGCGGCGAGCTGGACTTCGTCGTTGTCGTGATAAGAAGAGCCGCGCTTGCGTTCGATCGGCGTCAGGGTAGTGCCGACGCTCTTTATGTTCTTCGACTCCAAAACATCTATCTTCCCATGCAGGCCGAGATTTTCAGATTTTATATAAAATTCCCGAATCCAGCCGCCTCTTCTCGATTGGTTCTGATGCTTTAGCTGTCCGTCTTTCAGATAAAAGTTCATCTCGATTGTATCAAAATAGTTAATATAATAAAATCTGCGAGGGCAGTAAAGATACTGATTTATGTGACCAGCATTTACAAGCTCATCTCCTTCTTTCATGCTCATCCCTTACAAGGCAGTCAATGTAAAGAGCATCATGTCCGAAGGCTACGCTTCTCATTCCTGAATATGGGTAGAGGTAAAAGAAATCGCCCAAATTAAACTTGGCCTTGAGATATGAACCGCTCTGATCGATCAGCCTGGCAAAGATCTTGTATTCTGTCAATGTGTCGTTCAAATAGGAAAGCGTTGGGATATTGGGCTCGGTCTCTACTTTGAATCCATCAACCATGCGCGGTTTTCTGGCATGGTCTGCGGCGTTTAGCATTATCTTTTTGTAATGCGCTCCTTCTCCCTTGAACAGCACCTTCCGGGTCTCATCACCTAAAGTTCCACCATACCAACAAAAGCCTGCTGCAAACTTTTTCATTGATTCGTATCTGGGCTTCATCTCGGCATCGTAATTTTCGCCGTAAGTCTCTCTCAGCCTGATGGCGAATCTCTGAGATGACATGAACTCGACTTTTCCGCGCCGGAGGAGATACATCAGATCATAGAGCTTGAGTTGATTGTCGGACGTGTCGAACATCAATGCCTGGAAACGAGACCCGCGATAGCTGAGCAGGCCTTCTTTCATTTGCTTGGATTCACTTCTCAGGTCTTCGCACGTTCTACCATCGAGTTGTTGTTCGAGAAAATGCATCTCGATAAGCCTGAGCGTTCTTAACCATTCGCCTCTTTGTATCGCCTTGGGCATGCCTTTCTCAGGATATTCATCTCTTGAATCGTCGCTTCCCGTATTGCCTTTTATCCTTGCTTTCAAATAGAGGTAGGCTTCCATTGGCGAATATCTCTTAGAGTAAGAGGTGAGATCGAGCCCCGATTCCATAACTTTTTCTAACTGCTCCACAAGCTCTTTTCGCGTTAACATTAGTTTACCTGCTCTAGCACAAAGTACTTTGAGATGATCATAAAGGACATTGGGAACAAAACAGACCGCTTCGCATATCTCACCCTCGGGTTTATTTCTTAAGCGCCCAATTCTTTGCAGCAGCTTGCTTTTCGAATAGCCGGAAAAGACGAGACGGTCAACATTGAAGTCGATGCCTACCTCGACAGATGAATTTGAAATCAGGACATCAAAGTTCTTCAGCTTATCAGGAGTGGCAGGATGCAGACCATCTACGCGTTCAATTTTCATCTTCTGACCAGATAGTGCATCACTGAGCACTTGGAATATCTCCTCCACCTCGAAGATACCATCAAGGATGAAAACCGTCTTTGCACTCCGATCTTTGCTGATGGGACGACTACAAAGATCCACAAAGTAATTCAAGTCTTCTTTGATCAGCTCATAAGTTCTGTAAATCGCCCCACTTCGAATTTCCAGCTTCAATTTGGGCAGAACAGGACGTCCCTCGGAACACGAGAGCGGAGTGCTTTTGTCGTCGAATACAATAGCGTTTAATCCAACTTTTTTCGCTCTTTCGACAATTTGTTGGTTGGGAGTAGCGCTCAAAAATACAAACTTATTCAGGTGACTTCTTGTATCCGTGCTCATCTCATGCATCATGAAAAGCAACATGTCACTCTGCTTAACGGAGGTGAGATGGAACTCATCTACTACGATCATATCCACGCTCCGGATAGCTTCTCGGATATTATGCTCGTAGTAGGCATCTTTTAAGGCGAGCGTGAGTATATCGGGATTTGTTAGCAGAATGAGCCCGCGACCACGCCCTTTGCGTATGATACGGTTTAAGAGCTGTCCCTTTCGCAGGCCGATCTCGTCAGGATATAGCTCTTTCTCTTTAGCCAATAGTTCGCTCGTGATTGCCTGAACATGGCAATCTCGTGGATCATATCCAAATCGCTTAATTGCGCTGTCCACTTGCTTTTTCTGATCGATCACCAGAGCATTTGTTGGATAGACTGCAATTACCTTCATCTTGGCATCGAGCGCTGGCTTCAGCCACGAGATCGTCTTTCCTGAGCCGGTCGGACTATGATTGAAAAGAAAAAGTGATCTATCGGCTTTAATCAGATGCTCACTCTCGATCTGATGTTCAAATGCTTTGAGGTCTCTCAGATTCTCGAAATCCCTGAGATAGTTTTGTTCCATCTGCATCAGTCGGAGTCCGTCAAGATCCATCACGAACCTATCCGAATTATCCTTTGGATTGGTCTCATTTGAATTCATCGTCTCGCCTTCAAAAATTCTAATTTGTAAGGAAGCACGGTGTCTTCACGTTTTCCGGCACGAGGTATGCGTATGAACTTCCCTCTGTAACGTCCCTGGATAATCAGAGGTACAGGACGCATTTTAACCGAGATCAGATCGCCTAACGGCACATCTTCATAATCGTATATTCCAAAGGGATGGTTGGTAAGGAACTCTCCTTCCTCGATCATGCCATCGACCACACTGGTTCGAATCCTTGCTTTCGATCGTTTTTTCCCGAGACGGATGTATCTGGGAATTCGTGAAGCAATTGAATCTGCATCACCTTCATAAGGCAAAATGTAAGCGGTGAGCAGGTTCTGCTGATCAAGAACCCGTTCCCGTCCAAACTTAGGCAGGTTCTTTCCTTTTTGATCTTTGGGAAGATCTGCTGCTTTATAATTCTTTACAGCATAGTGATGTGGCCTAGCGTTCCAATGGCTCACAGAATGTCCGCCAAAGTATGGTAAAGGCTTTGCTTTGCCCTTTGGGGCCGGGACCCCAAGAATTTTGCACACATACTCTGTGACGGATTCGGGCTTTGCCGGAGTTATGTAGAACTTCTTGTAGATCTCTGAGGTCTCTTCAATGTAATTCGGTTTATTTCCGAAGTTGATGTACTTCCCGGATACAAAGCCAAAGGCATAATAAAGCGCAGTGCTCAGGATGTAGTCTCCCGTATCCACCAGATCACCTACTTCTCTTGATGCGTAGAGCGTGCGATCCAGGGTTTCAATGGAACATTCCACTGTCGGGAAACTCTCACTCATTCTTTTGTCCCCTTTTCCTTTTTCTTTCCTTTTGGTTTTTCATTCACGCGCTGGAAGAATGCTAAGGCCTTCCCCTCCTGTTCTTTCAGAGCTTTTTTCATTTCATCTTCTTTGATGTTATCGACAAACTCCTTAACCTCTTTGTCCGTAAGGGCCTTGATATTCAGCGTCTGAATTTCCTCGTCAAAGGCCTGCTTTACAAGCCCTTTTACTTTTTCGATATCTAGCACATGACTGTAGAGTACTTTGTTCAGATTCTCGGAGTTCATCCCGCCGTTATCTATTGCCAAACGCCTAGCCACCTCTTGGGAGAGGAACAGATTTGCAGGCCCTTCTTCTATGCCATAATAGATTCCCAGTATGTGGTTATCCATCCGTCCGATCCTTGAAGTCGCTGCGCCGTAACGCTTATTCATCTTGGTCACGCCCAAGACAAAAATCAGTTCTTGGAAGGTCGCATCCCTTAGTGTAACCACACATGGGAATAGGGTTCCAGGCATGATGAAATCTGGCTCACGAATTGCAGTTGTCGCACCTTTGGCGAATGCATCGCCTGGTGCATTCTGGAACTTCTCCTCAACGATGACGCTGGAATCTCTTATCGAGTAAGCCGTGTCGTACATGACTCGGGAGGTAACAGAGATCGCATCATCACCAGCCGCGCTCCCGTAGAGAATTGACTCCGGTGATTTCTGGTTCATCTCGTTCACATTCATTGTGTCCTGGACATTGATGAGGTTCCTTTGTAGCTCCTTTCCCTTCCGGCGATCGCTTCCGGTTTGCTTGCGTTTGAACATCATCACAGGCGAATAATCAACCAGTCCATCACAGGCACTTCTTCCCACGGTGGTGATGTCCGCATCCTGCCCATTTGTCGTGAAGATGGCGCTCGATTGCAGTTCTCTTAGCAGCAAAATATGAATGTAATGTGCACTGGGTTCGTTTATTAGGTCCTCTACCAGTCCGGTAGTCAATTTGCTCTTGATTTCATCGACGCTCATTTTATCTCCTCCATCTCAGCCTGATTCTTCTTGTTTGAATTTTTCTCATCCCAATATCTGCGGCTAATGCTCAAAGTCGCTGAATAAAAGCCGTCTGCAAGACTGTTTGACATTTTCTTGAGCCTGCCCGGTTTTCCCTCGCAGATATTATTCAGAATATTATCCACAAAGTAATCGGCAAACTCATCTGCCTTGGCATCAAGACCCATTCTTCCTGGAACAAATGCCTGATCGTCGCCCATCCGGTCTATAGTCTTCTGGATGCGTCCGGAGACCGTCGCTCTGTAATCACACTTCGAGAGATTAACACCCCGAAGTTCGGTAATAGCTTTCACCGATTCACGAAACAGCCTTTCCACGGCATGAGGCTTGTAACCCTTCGGCTGAGCAATCTTAAAACCAAGCTCCGCCAAATGACATATTTTATCGGATTCGTTCATCTTCGATCACCTTTCAACTTATCGAGAACGAGAGCTTCATCGAGCAGGTACCGCACTTTATTTTCATTCTCAGATCCCCGGTAAACCATCTTCAAGAGATACGATCCCGGAAGCACTTCATCTCTCATCGCTCTCAGGTACTTTGGGAACAGAGAGTCCTTCAAATCTGTGCGTGTATTGTAGCCGAGACGTATCAGTGCACTGGCCATTTTTATTGTATCTTCCAGTCGTGAAAGGGGTATGAATTTCCCATAGAAGTCGATCACATGTGAATTGATGGAGTCCAGCGCGACAACTTCTTTGAAATCTCGGCCACGCATAGTTGTGATGGGCGAATGACTAATTACTACTCGCATACCGGTGTAAGCGGCAATGACAAGGGCAATGTAGACGCCGAAGAAGTGAAATTCCGTCGTATTCTCAGAAGGTTTGTAGAAGATCATGCTCGCATTACCGATGACATTATCGAATCCTTGGGCCATGTACTGAGCCATGCTCATGCCTTTGGAGCCCTCATCTCCCTCCCTAGCAGCAAGATCCTTGATCCAGGAATTATAGACATCAACATTGATTTCTGTTTCAGTAGAGGTGCCCACATATTTTGAGTCGAAGATCATCTCAGCAAGTGCCGCCATTCTCACTCGGGCCTCATCCGAAAATCTTGAGAGGATAGAATTGACCAGCTCCCAGGATTCCGATGTAAAGAAATAGTCTGGAATGAAATGGAAATAGAGAACCTCGTTATTCGAGCCCTTGCCTTTGGGAAGATTGAAACCATTCATCCTCAAGGCAAGCTCTACGCCGCACGGAACACAGGTAAAAATGTTAGTCGGCTTTGATTTCCCTACAAAGACTCGGTTTGTGAAGTTGAAGGACAAGAATGAGTTTGAGTTCTCCATCTCGTTTTTATTGAGCAGTGTTCCGCGATTGCACAGATTGCACGTCTTTCCGCTCAACTCATACTCTTTGTAAGTATCGCTGAGATTGGACTTATCAAGATGGGAAATAGTTCCATTTATCGTCAGCACATCATGGAGGTATTCAATTAGTTCCTTGCGATATGTGTCGGTTTTGTTCGCTACAAAATCGTCCCATCCATCTATTTGAGAAACGTTGCTCCATATTTCGTTAAATAGAATATCTACGGCGTTCGATGATGACATATTTCTGAGCTTTATGCCGTTATACTCTCGGTCCATAACACACTGGCCTATCGCATAAGAATAGTCCCATTTTCCACCGTTAGCTAGATAGGTAGTGTCTTTTTCCATCGAGTCAAGCAGTGCATCACAGACTTCTGCAGGAACACCCCAAATCTCGCATGTTTTTTGGAGCGATTGTTTGTTATCTGAAATGATCTCGGATATGAAGGACTTATGAACTGTTGCCACTGCCCTGGCGAATCCTAACAGAATTTTTTGCCCTTCTTTCGAGCTCTCCATTTCTAAAGGTACAACTTCTCCACATCGTGCGATTCCATCTGTCATCGAATCGGTCAATCCTGTGGTTTTTTCTAAATGAGCCGATGTAATGGACTTTTCAATAAACGATCGTAGCATCCTATTTGCACCACTGAAAAAGTAGTACTCATCGCTCAGTCCATAGTATCCAAGTCTCGGCGTTTTGAGGTTGTTTACAATTCGACTTGGTTCCGATAGAGCCGTAGACGACTCACGGATGTTTTTTTCCAGAACTTGATAAACTCTTTCAATAAAATCCCTTGAAATCGTCACCTTCTGCGTCCCTTTTCCAAGATATACGCAGCCGTCCTGATATGCCATGAGCATAATCAAGCCTTGTCTTTGGAGAACATCAGCTACAGACTTGTTGATAATCCCTGAAAGTATGCCTTTGACATCATCCAGCCTGTGATACTGTAAATTCAATTGAGATTCCGGCGAATCTTGCGGGAAACCATCTCGAAGCGCAGTCAGTGATCTAGCCGAGACCGCCTCTTCCGGAGACGCACAACTCGCCATATTGTCCATGAGATACAAAAACGGCTCCAAATCCATGAAGTGTGAAGTGCGTGCCCCTGAACGGGAGAACCTGCTCTTGTGGAGTGCAACGGCAACCGAAAAGTAATCTTCGTCCTCCAATTCAGGTGCAAAATCTCTGAGATGCATCTCCCCGACAAACCCCTTGACCATAGCCTCAGGTATATCGAATGCATTCACCATCGAGTCTGGTCTTTCAATCGCTTCTTCATCCTCCATCCACTCCCCTGATTCCAATTTGTGAAGTTCATGCGCCACGAAAAGAGCAATGCATTCTCGGAGGGCCTTCTCGTCAAGCGATCTCACATCGAGCTGCTTTAGTGCATCGTTGAAGCGGAGGAGAAATAGTATGCCGTTTCGAATGTGGTTAAGCATGCTCTGGTCGGTCTTTCCGAATTCAATGCTCTTGGCAGGCTTGAATGCCATCCCCCTTTTTACGAGATGGATATCTATGGCCTTGAGGTACTCTTGGAATATTTCGAATTTAGGTCCATCTCGATGATCTTCTTTGCTTTCAATTTTGAGATTGTCCAGTAAATTCGATATTCGTTCATTGTCCCTAATGTCCCTACTAATGTCTTGATATGCATCCGAAGCCATTACCTCACCCCTCCCCCACCGTCACCTTCGCCGCCCCGCATCCGCGCGCGACCGCGCTCCCGAGGCCGCAGTACTCCGCAAATCTGGCCAGGGCCACTATCCCGTTCCTCATGCCCTCGGGCGCGTCCCTGGTGAATGTGTACTGGCAGCGCCCCACAAATCCCTGCCTCATGATCGGCCTTGGATGGCTTTTGACCTTATCGAAGACCGTATTCACAACCACGCTGTGCGTTTCGTAGGCCAGCGGCTTTTCTATCATGTAGCGCGCCATATCATCCCGCTCAATATTCATCTTCAGCTCCTCCGGAGAGACTGAGTTCCACTTCGACAAAAGAGAGTGAAAGACCGCCTCCCGGTGCGGGAACATCTCATAGACCTTGCTGTTCCTGTACGGGATGCAGGTCGGAGACTTGAACTCAAAATCAAGGCACGGACTTTGAACTCCTCCGGCAGACTTTACCAGATCCTCGAAGCTGGCCGTGGAGCTGGCGACTTCTTCTACCCGCAGCTCTCCTTTTCCCAGGAAAGGTTTCTCTCTTTCAAAATCAGAGGCTGAATGATGGCGCGGAAGATCTCAGTCTCCTTTGAGTCGGTTATCCCTATCGTAAGACCGTATCGCTCCGCCGGATCGACCGCTTTGTGGTGAAGCCTCTTCGAGCGCAGGAACTTGCCCTCCAGATGGCCGAGGGATATCGAGCTGATGGGCGAGTCGTGCGTGTGAGTGGCTGCGGCCTCGTCCCCTTCCCGCATGATACCCAGCAGGGCAGAGTAGAGCTGGTAGCCTTCACTGGAAGGAACCTCAAATCCAGTCTCTGGCCTGAGAATAAGTGTGATCTTTTGCGGCATCAGGCAGAGATTACATTCCCTTACATTTAAATCTGTCGATTATTGCAATAATTTCATTTTTCTGCAACTAAATGATTCTGCACCTCAATATACGCAAATAAGATAAAACTGCATGTAGATCGTCGATTTAAAATTCTCATCATAGAATGTGCACAAGAACATCAACCGCTCTTCTTATATCTCCAAGCCCGCCCGGCGTTGAGGGCGCCCAAGTGCGACCCGCGCGTTTTTTTCGCGCGCGGACTCCAGGCAGAGCAGTCAGCGATAGCATCCATAAATGGGAATGCCCGGTGGACGAATTGAACTCGAAGTCACTGCAAGGCTCATGAAGACTTTCAGCATTCACTTGCAGTAATGTCATTCTTTTGCATATTTCGTTCTTTGAATTCCTAAAATTGAAAAGGAAAAGAATTTATGCATCCAATCTTCAATAATGGATAATGAAGACTTATATCTCCCTTTCAGGTTTCGATTCATCCCAAATAATATCCCTTATAGTGAAATACGGAATTGGAGGAGGAGATCGAATCGTACTCATTCGCCCTGAAGTCGAGTTGGATACACGCGGCGAATTGACCGTACAGGCCGTCCGTGATCTCTCCCGGCAGATCGACAGCTCCATAGATCTTCAGATCCATCGCGTCAATCATCGGGATTTTGAGGGGATGGTGTTATCTTTGAAAAATTTGCTGGAGAATGCAGAGGGCAAGGTAGTCACCAACCTCTCAGGCGGCCCGCGGGAGATCTTCCTCGCTTTCACAATCGCCTGTATTTCTCAATCTGGGAAAATCTACAAGGCAACCAACTTCAGTGATATCGAAAGAAGCCTCAATGAAATCATCTTGCCCAATATTGCTGCGGTACTCGAAGAGAAGCAGAAGAAGATTTTGACGGACATAATCGAGAACCAGCCAACTACTATCTCCGACATTGCGGTGCGGCTCTCCATCTCTGAGAGCACTATATCCAGGCAGGTGGCAAGGCTTGCGGATCTACGAGCGTTGGAAGTCTCCCAGAAAGGCAAGACGAAAGAGTTGCGAACAACCTTGACAGGCAAATTGCTTCTTTGATCAGGATCGGTTGCAGGAAAATTTATAATAAAGTTCTCTTATCATCATACGATGATGCGACTGAGGGCCACGATCTCGGGCAAATGATCGACTGCTGTGTCAAAGTGCTTTTCGTTGTGTGTCCGATTACTGAAAACCCATTGTAGGACTCATTTTTCATGAAACTATAATATTCATCGTGCCAGTAATTGCGCCG